>CAZRFL010000065.1:22908-24032 GCA_964599365.1 uncultured Bacteroidales bacterium | reverse complement strand
ATGGAAATTGGTTGGGTATCTCTGGCTCCCTGGGCAACCACTTATGCTGTTGAATATACATTGCCAGGAACCCCAAATTGGATTAGTTCCGCTTACTCCAACTCTAACAGTGCCACTATTACACCTATACTGCCGGGTCAGGATTATTTTATCAGACTTAAGGTTTATATAGGCAGCAATCTGTGGGGAATCAGCAAAGAACAGAAAATAGGACGAAACAATCCTCCTGTACAAAACCTTGCTGGCGTAGAAAACAATAGCGGATCATCCATCAATATGAACATCTATCCCAATCCATTCATGGAACAGATTAATCTTGACATAAATGCAGCCGAAGAATCTCAATGCCAATGGATACTTTACGACATGAATGGCAGAGCAGTGATGAAAAATACGGAAACAATAAGTGCAGGCAATAGTACCATAAATATTAAGGCATCGGACCTCTCGAAGGGGATGTATATGCTATCTACAATCATTAGCAACGAAAAGCATGATTTCAGAATTCTGAAACAATAGCAATTCGAAATGATTGTCATTAAAGTATAACCAAAGTTATGCTTTCGATCGGTTCCGTATTGATTAGAGTTAGTAAAATCAGTACGGAACCTTTTAATTTTAAAAATGCTCTATCAATCAATTTTTATCCAACATTCTAAAATATCCTAAGAGGCTAATTTCACTTATTTTGTTTCTATTGGCACTCTATAGTCGGAGAAGAAAACCACTTAATACAACATAATCCCTCCATAAACTCCTTACGAAAAACAAGGAATAACCATGCTTAATATTTCCCAAAAAAATCTTAAATAAACTTCACAATAGAAGATTTTAATTAATTTAGCGACTCATTATCATTAATTTTAAATACTTTATAGCATGTTCGCATTCGGAAACAAACATCCTTACCACGAAGTGGTAATTTCTACTCAGATAAAAAGCAATAATCCTATTGCCATAGCAGTTCACGATCAAAGACATTATGTGGTAAACGCCAGTAAAAGTGCTACGTTTATTGGGAGTATGCGCTCAGGTGTTGGCATACCTTACGATATCACCACAAAATCAGACAAGCCTCTGGCTGATGATTTTCTTGGCATCATAAAGCAGGCTATGGAAAAGGC
>CAZRFL010000065.1:0-22898 GCA_964599365.1 uncultured Bacteroidales bacterium | reverse complement strand
AGACGTTTATTCTGAGCTTTTAAAAACAGGAGCACCTCGTTCCATTTACATGGATATCCGCGAATGGAAGACCGACACCTATATGAAAGCCGATCTGTTTTGCCTGTTGAATTTATATGTAATGAACGAAAAAGGCGAAACAATTGCTGAAACCAGTGTTAAAGCCAATGCAGAAGCATATGGAGGAAGTTTCTGGAACCCCGAAAAAGCTGCAAAAAAAGGCGCTTTAAAAGCAGTTAAGCTCAAGCTTGAAGCTCTGTTGAACGACAAAGTTATTGTTAAAGCACTTGAATTGTAAGCCCAGAGGAACTATCAAAATCATCCCTCTTTTTTTCTTCTGGTCTATTATTTTTTCATTCCCTAATGTTAATACATTCGGGCAAACTACGCACTTTCTAAACGCTGGCGATAGTATTTACTATTCCACTAAAACAGACTCATTAAAAAGATCGTTTCCTTTTTGCACGAATATCCCTGAAGAATACTCTCTGCCTTTCTATACGGCGGCCTCTCACTACCCCGAGTTGCAACAAACCAAGATAGAATTCAAGCTAAAACCATTGAAAACCACGATGGCCACACGGCCATCTAAATTTTTGTTCACACGACGGTCCAACAGGGTCTACAAGGTGTACATTAATAATCGACCGGATTTTAACGGAATTTATTTAAGTTCTCTGAACTATGACCAGCAAGTGGGCATCATAGGCCACGAATTGGCGCATATCCTTGATTATTCGCACAAAAGTGCTTTTAGGATTATTGGCAATGGAATTGGATACCTATTCCCTTCCTACCGAAGAAAGTTCGAAGGGGCTACCGATATCAGGACTATAAAGCACGGGCTTGGCTGGCAATTATTTGATTTCGTCAATTTTCTCATGAATCATTCTCATGCCAGCGCATCCTACCTCAGGATGAAAAAACGAATATACATGAATGAGGGTGAGATAAAAGCCATCATTCTAGCGCAATAGTTTCCCAATAAGCTACTGGTTTATAATAGTGGAATTACAATAGTCTTTAAATTTATTGTAATTTCACACCCGATTAATAAACCATCGTTTATGAAAAGGATTAAAGCTCTTAAAAATGTATTGGTATTTTTTGCAATTCTTCATCCTCTATTGCTAAATGCATTAACTTATACTGTTAGCACAACCAATGATTCCGGAGCAGGTTCACTGCGCAATGCAGTCAGCAGTGCCGATACCCATTCAGGAGCTGACACTATTGTTTTCAACATACCTCCCTCCGATCCTCATTATAATGCAACAACTGGTGTTTACACAATAACAATCTCCTCCGATCTACCCTACATGATAGGAGGTAATACATTTATCAACGGAAATTCGCAAACACTGCTATACAATTCCAACCCAAACGGACCGGAAATATTCATTACCTGCAGCACCACACTCAATTCCTCCTTCATATTAGCTTCCATTGGAAATAAGATTCAATCGCTAGGGATCTATGGATTTACTTATGGAATATTGCTTTACGGAGGCATAAACAATCGTATAAGCGATTGTTATATCGGCACAAATTTTAATGGCAACCAGCCAGCCAGTCCTTCCAATATGTATGGCATTGGCATTGGCAACAGCGCTACAAACAACGTTATTGATAATAATATTATCTCTGGAAATACCAGCGCCGGAATTGCCATCAATGTGGCCAATGGAAATATTATCAGAAGTAACAAAATCGGCACTAACCCTGAAGGAACACTGAAAGTCCCTAATAATTATGGAATAGCCATCGATAATGGGTCGAATACAACCATAGGCGGAGCTTCAGCAGGGAATCTGATTTCAGGTAATACTAGCGGTGGAATTGTGATCTATAATATTGCATCCGCCGGCAATCAAATAATGAGTAACCTGATTGGGATAGATATTAGCGGTAATGATACGGTTCCCAACGGAAACGGAATTATTCTCGTTGGATCAAAAAATACTATTATTGGCGGCACTACTCCTGCTTCCAGAAACATCATCTCAGGGAACCGTCAGGCGGGAATTGTATTGAATGGCAATGGAACACGTGAGAATATCATCAGCGGAAACTATATAGGCACCAATATCAGCGGCAGCAATTATCTGAGCAATCATACAGGAATCATGTTCAAAGCCCAGAGCAATCGCAATACCGTTGGAGGACTCAATGCAGCCGAGCGCAATATTATTTCGGGCAATATCGAGATTGGTGTATATATTGAATCCAGCGACAGTAACACTGTTATTGGTAATTACATTGGTCCTGATGTAACAGGATCAAACCTTTTCAGTAATGGTGATTCAGTGGTTCAGGGAAACGGCATTGAATTGAACACTGTTTCCAAATATAACAAGGTAGGTGGAAGTACCCCAGCCGAACGAAATGTTATTTCAGGAAACCGTGTTTATGGTTTGGTTTATTATGGCAACAGTTCTTACAACAACACCTCCGGCAACTATATCGGCACCGATGCATCAGGCATGCACAAACTGGCCAATGCCACGGGAATATGTGTGGATGGAGGCTCTCATCATAATCAAATCAACAACAATGTGCTTTCGGGCAACAAAAGCTACGGGATTTTCTTTGTGACAACAGGCACATATTACAATGAATTCAAAGGGAACAAGGTGGGTGTAAATGCTTATGCCGGCGACACCATTCCGAACTATATAGGAGTAATTGTAGCCGCAGGCACCAAATACAATACTATTGGCGGCACTGCAGCAGGTGAAGCCAATATCATCACCGGCAATTATTACGATGGCATTGAGATAGCAGATTTCGGAACCGACCACAATCAAATCGTGGGAAACCAGATTGGATCAGTGAATCCTGCAATTCCGGGAAATTATAACGGAATTGGTATTGCCACCAATCCAAAAAACAACCTTATTTCATACAATACCATAGTGAACAATAAATTTATGGGTATAATACTTTTCGAACATGCCGACAGCAACCAGATATTGAACAACAATGTTGGAACCGATGCCGGTGGCATTACCGATATGGGCAATGGAGCCGCCGGAATCGCCATTGTTCAGGGAGCCTCCTCTAACCTAATTAAGTTGAATATGATCGCGTATAACGATACTGCCGGTATTATAATTTCAGACAACAACACCCTCAACAACACCCTTTCGCAAAATGCGATTCATCACAACGGATTGATCGGCATTGATATTTTTCCTTTCGGATTCAATAGCAACGATACCGGTGATCCTGATGTTGGCCCCAACCTGTCGATGAACAGTCCTGTTTTTACATCAACTATTTTTAATCCTGCTGACGGCAAACTGTGGCTGAACGGAACCATTGACTATAATTACATCAGCCCGCAAGGCATACTGATTGAAATATTCAAAAGCGTGGGCGATACCGGTGGCTATGGACAAGCGCTGCAATATTTGGGAAATGCTGTGGTGGATGCATCAGGGCACTGGTTTAATACCTTTACAGGAGCTACTGCAGGAGAAAAACTGGTGGCCACAGCCACGGATATTTACGGAAACACTTCGGAATTCTCTCCCAATTCGGATATCGTTTCGGGAATAGAAGACCTATCAGCGTCTAACTCTTCGTTCAATATCTTTCCTAATCCAGCTTCTGAATCATGTTCGCTGCAATATCTGCTTACAGAGCCTCAGTTAATCACGGCCCGCTTGTATTCCATAGATGGCAGACTGGTGTCGACTTTATTCTCTGAAACTCTATTGCCATCTGCATCAAAAAAGACCATTCGAACAGCCTCATACTCGAATGGGGTATATTACATGGAACTCAACGGACCGAATTTTAAGAAGAACATCAAACTGATCATTTCCAAATAAGTTTAAGTTATCATGAAAAAGTCATTCTCAATACTTATTGCCTTGCTTCTCGTAAAGTTAAGCTTTGCGGTTACGTATACGGTTACTAACACGGCGGACAGTGGTCCGGGGTCTTTACGGCAGGCACTAACCAATGCTTACACTCCAGCAGCTTCTATACTTATTAACTTTGATATTGGAACCGGGGATGCCGGGTATAATTCAACTACGGGCGTATGGACCATTACACCATTGTCCACCCTACCCTATATAATCAACAGCAACGTGATTATTGACGGCACCACGCAAACAACGACTCACGGCAATACCAATCCCAACGGACCTGAAATCATGCTTTTTGGAAACGGAACCATCGATTACGGTTTGTTCATTTTCAATTCATCGAACTGCATCATCAGCGGGTTTATCATTAGCAAGTTTATTTACGGAGTAGAGATTGCAGGCAACTTGTCGAGAAACAATCAGGTCAGGGGGAATTATATTGGAACGAACTACAATGCTTCAGACACCCTGGGTAATAATATCGGCATAGAGATATTGGGTGGACCAAAACATAACAGCATTGGCGGAACGGTAGCAGCATATCACAACATTGTTTCAGGGAACAACCATATAGGAATCCGCATTGCCAATGCAGATTCGAATATAGTTGCAGGCAATTATGTGGGCGTGGACCGCACGGGCACTTATGCCCTGCGCAACTATGACGGTATTTCGGTGGAAGGCACTTCGAAATATAATATCATTGGCAGTTATTCTGTTGCCGGACGTAACCTCGTCTCAGGTAATGTAGCTTACGGCATTCCCGTTTTCGGGGCTGGATGTAATAACAATACGATCATCGGCAATTATATAGGAACGGATGTAACAGGAAACATTGCCATCCCAAATACTTACGGAGTGTTGTTTGATGACGGAGCTTCGTTCAATCTTTTGGGCGGCCGCAAGAGCGGAGCAGGCAACCTGATATCGGGCAACAGCGGCTACGGGGTTTTTATCTACAACAACAGCACCAACAGCGACACCGTTGTGGGCAACCTTATTGGCACCAAAGCCAACGGAACGCAGGCCCTGCCCAATATAAACGGAGTGGTGATAGACGGTATCCCCCGCTATAATATTGTCGACAGTAATGTGATTTCCGGCAACCTGCAACAAGGCATTGTTATACATGCCACCGGAACCGACTATAATGTAATTACCCGGAACTTTATCGGTACGGATATTACCGGGCAAACAGCTATTCCAAATCAGATAGATGGCATCAGGATTGGCGAAGGCCCACAGCATACTCTTATTGGTGGCTCGCAAGCTACAGGAAATATCATTGCCAACAATGGCGGCAACGGAATAACCGTGATGACCGAAGGCGATTACTATAACCGCATATCTGGCAACAGCATTCATAATAATGTTCTGCTTGGCATAGACCTCTACCCTGCGGGAATCAATGCCAACGATGCAAATGATGCTGATACCGGCCCCAACTTCGGAATGAATTACCCAGTGATCACACAAGCAGATTATAATTCTGTTTCGGGAAACTACGTGATTGCAGGTACCATTGACACACCTTCACCTTCGTCTGTTACTATTGAGCTGTTCAGGTCAGACTTTGTGGATGAAGGCGAGGTATTTCTAACATCGGTTACTCCAGACGCAGCAGGAAATTTCAACACGGTTGTGGTGGCCGGTATATGGGGAGGTAATTATATTATTGCCACGGCAACCGATGCCCTCGGCAATACATCGGAGTTCTCAGCTCCGAGAATCGTTTCTGCTATTAATGAATCTACCGGCAATCTTCCTTTCAGCCTCTACCCTGTTCCTGCTAAAGATAAGGTAACTCTGCAATTTTCTCCTCAAAGCGAGACTATGATGATTCATGTTATGAACATGATGGGTGCTACTGTAATAACTAAAACTGTTTCGCCTGAAGCGGGAAGTATATCCTTTGATATGAATGTTAGCGGACTTGCTTCGGGCATGTATATGCTCCAGTTTATTTCGGGCAATCGAAGCGGTGTGAGGAAGTTTGTGAAGGAATAGTTTAACAGTCGGCAAAGGGTGGCTTGCTAAATTCTAATAGCTGGACACAGATTGGAGACTTTCACACTGTCAGTTTACTTCAAAACAATAATCTAACTCCAGCAAACGGGGAGGTTGATAATTGGGCAGCGAATCATGGTAAATGGTGTACATGGTGGAGTAGCCTTTGCCTCGGTCTTCGCGGGCCACGCGCCAGAGAGTTCCCTCTGTGCGCTGTTGCAATAGTTCATAGTTGCTTTTATCGTTGTTCACTTTCATACGGGCGGTTACAGTCTGATAGGTGCATAACCATGGGAAACATCCTTTAGGATAGGAAACACTGTTAAAGCTGATCATATATACACCCTTTTGTTTGGGAACAAAAGCCAATTGCATTTCGTATCGGGGCGGAGAATAAGCAAAATAGTATTTTCTATTCTTATCAGCTATGGTTTCGGAGGCAGGTTTGGAAGATTCTTTCAGGGGTATGATCTCCATTTCTTCCTTACTATCCACATAGTAATTGAATTCGTGAGCGTGGAGGAGATCGTCCGAAAGCCTATCGATACGCGGTACGAGATATAAAGGGAAATCCTCAAGCAAGTGTTTGTCTTTCCCCGGTTCGCGCAGGTCGGAATTGCTGTCGCTCATCACGACTTTCAGTATCAGGGTATCTCCTACTTTCAGTTTGCTTTTTAAGGGATAGATGCTGACAGGCACTTCGAACAAATAACCCGTGCCTTCAGTATACCAGGGAACCAGGCAGCCACGATCGTCGAAATGACATCCAGCGAGCAAGGTTAGACCGGCTATTAGTAGTATCGTATATTTGGTTTTCATTTTAATCTTCAGTCCTCAGTCGGCAGTCTTCAGTCGGCACACTGTCGGCTAAAGGTTGCAGACTGCCGATTGCCGATTGCCGACTCTTCCCCTACGGAATCACAAAGTCCACCCTGGTATTGATATCCACATCGGCATTCTCGGCTACGGTGAATGAGTTGCTGAATTCAGAGTTCATATAATCTCCCGTAAGGTATTGCCCGTCATGATCTTTATCGATGAGAGAATATACATAGTAGGTGCCGGGATGCATGCTGCGGATTTTATATTGCGAGGTATTTATGGAGAGGAAAACATAGCGCGAAATATATTTCAGGCGCTCGGGATGATAGATGCTGCCATCGAAAAGAGGTTGTGTAGTGAACATCACGAAGACCTCGTCGGTGGGGAGCACCGTGAGCGAGGTATCGATGGTGATGTGGGCCGTAGTGCTTCCCACGTAAGGCTGGGTGACGGAGCTGTAAGGATCGTTTTCGAAAGTGAAGAAGATACTTTGGGTCATTCCGCCAAAGGCAGAGCTGAAATCTTTGGTCATCTCGGCCTTGGGATAGGCGAAACGGGCAACTGCCCCGGCTATATTATCGCGGCTGCCCAGGGTGGCGGTATAGGTAGAGTGCAGTACGGCAGGATGCAGCGAATCGAACTTGGTGGTGTAGGTCTTCATTTCCATTTGGTCGCCAGTGAACCGGAACTCGGTGTAAGCGCGGCCGGTGCCACGGACGAAATCGGCAAAACGGTAGTAGCCTGCTCCATCGTTGGCCGAATCCATTACTTCGTAGGTCACGCAGCAGGAGTTGTTGCGGCAGCCTTCGGTGCGCATGGCCAGTTTGAGCAGTCCATTGTATTTCACAATAAAGAAACTGATATTGTTGACCGTGCTGGTGTCTAACAATGAGAACTGCGAGACCTGTGTGGCCGAAACGGGACGAAAATCAAGATACCAATCGTTGAAATTGCCCGCCGTGGTCGTAGTCGTAACCGGTCCGTGCCAGAGGCCGGGCACTTTGTTCAGGAATTCGAACCCTTTTATGGAGGTATCGATGGGGTCGTCGTGTTTGCAACTTGTGGCAAGGATAGTTGATACTGCTATCATGATCAATGCTATACTGCGCAGGCTGATTTTTGTTTTCATAGGCGATTGGAGAGGTTTGTTTTGGCAAATGTAGGGAAAAATTGGAGTGAATATTGTTGAATGGCTAAATTGTTATAGGGTTGGAAGAATGTGAGGATGGATAAATGGATATATGGAACGATGGATGGAATGATGTGGAGACGCTGATTTGCACGGATTGATTAGGAAGATATGATTTACCTTTATGATGTTTTATGATTGGGGAAGAATGGAAGTATCGAAAAATGGAATAATGGAAAGATCAAAGTTGGTTATGGCAGAATAGCTGGTGACTGGCAGCTGGTGGCTTTTGAATTAAAGGCTAAGTGGTTTCATTGTTTTATTGTCGAAATTCGTAACTCATTGAAAAAACGTTTTTTAATATCCTCTGCAACTTCAAAGGAGGCAGAAAAACGGTTCTAAATGGCTTCTGCAACTTACAAGGCTATCAAAAGTTAACTTTTCATGGCTTCTGCAATTGCAGAGGCAACAAATAGAAGACATTCTGTCAGTTCTGCAACTGCAGAGGTAACGAAAAGAAGACATTCTGTCAGTTCTGCAACTGCAGAGGTAGTAAAAAATCGATTTTCTGTGGCCTTTGAAGTTGCAGACGTTGTAAAAAAAAGATTTCATGTTTTGTCTGCAAGGGCAATGATATCGGGAAGCGATTTTCAATAATCTTATTCGATTACAAATATACCAAAAAGACTAACACATATAGTGACTTCCCTTCATAATGGAATGAAAAGTGTGCTTTTTATCCTTTTGTCTTCAGTATAGGACAAATAAAATGAAACTCAGACTTTATTATTGACCTAAACACCATCAAACAAGTATTTTCGATTTCGTTTACATATCCATTTCTCTGTTAACGATATTTTTCTTACCTTTGATTCATAAAATCAATAAAACATAAACCTATGAATACTCCCAAACGAGCCGGCGACGCCCCTATCCCTGTTGAAATTAAAGAAGGCCAAACCTACTACTGGTGTGCCTGTGGATTATCATCCAAACAGCCGTTTTGCAGCGGTGCCCATGCCGGAACTGCATTTACACCAATGGCATTCACAGCTACCGAAAGTGGCACCAAATATATGTGCAACTGCAAAGTCACCGCAAACAAACCATTCTGCGACGGATCGCACCTGAAATAGAATACGAGTCATCCATCCTGATTTGGCACGATAGAATCTAATGTTCTAAAATGATGTTTGTTTGCGCACAATTCTTTAAATAACAATTAGCAAACATCAAATAACAATAAAATTACAACGTCCAATAGTTTAAAAATTCAAACTGGTTTGAGATTTTATTTTCATTGTTTTTTGAAATTTATTTGTTTTTTGTTTTTTGTGATTTGAGTTTTTTTCATTTTTGAAACTTAACAGTATTAGTCTAGGCATACCGACTGAAGATTGCCGACTGTGGACTAATCTTCCCCTGTCTCCGGTTCTTTTCATTCTCCGGGCTTCGGTCTTCAGTCTTCCGTCCTCTTCCTATCTTTTTCTTTGTCAAGTCGTAAATCTGCATTATTTTTGCCTCGCCATGCCAAGGCGAGCCCTTTGGCGTAAATCCATAAAAAAAAGCAAAAGACACCTATAAGTAATGCTCTTCAACTCTCTTCAGTTTCTACTTTTCTTTGTTGTCATCACCTTTGCTTATTTCCTGTTGCCTCATCGTTTCCGCTGGTTTCTCTTGCTGGCCGCAAGTTGTTATTTCTACATGGCCTTTGTGCCTGTCTATATATTGATTCTGGGATTCACCATCGTAATCGATTACTTTGCGGGAATATTGCTCGAACAGAGCGAGGGCCGCAACCGACGATGGTATCTCATCGCCAGCCTCATAGCCAATGTTGGCGTACTGGCGGTGTTCAAATACTATAATTTCCTTAACGACAACCTCACTTTGCTGCTGCAAGGTTTCACGCTGAGCAACCCTATCCCTGCCCTCAAAATACTATTGCCCATAGGATTGTCTTTCCACACCTTCCAGGCCATGAGCTACACCATAGAAGTCTACCGCGGCCATCAGAAGGCCGAGCGCAACTTTGGCATCTATGCACTTTACGTGATGTTCTATCCGCAGCTGGTTGCGGGGCCCATTGAGCGCCCGCAAAACCTCATTCACCAGTTTTATGAAAAGCATTATTTCGACTACCAGCGCGTAACCGACGGGCTCAAGCTCATGGCGTGGGGCTTATTCAAAAAAGTGGTCATTGCCGATCGTCTGGCATCAGTGGTCGATAATGTTTACAACAACCCCACCGAGCATACGGGTCTGAGCCTTATCATTGCTACGGTTTTCTTCTCTTTCCAGATATTCTGCGACTTCTCGGGCTATTCCGATATGGCCATAGGGGCCGCCAAAGTAATGGGATTTAAACTGATGAAAAACTTCGATCGCCCCTATCATTCCAAAAGCATTCACGAGTTCTGGGGTCGCTGGCACATATCGCTCTCCACCTGGTTTCGCGATTACCTATACATCTCGCTGGGCGGAAACCGAGTTTCCATACCCCGCTGGTATCTCAATCTCTTTCTGGTTTTCCTCATCAGCGGCCTGTGGCATGGCGCCAACTGGACCTTCATCATCTGGGGAGCCCTGCATGGCTTCTACCTGGTGTTTGCGCTACTCACCAAAAAGCCCCGTCTGAAGCTTTCGCAGATGGTGGGATTAGATCGCGTGCCCCGATTCAACAATCTGCTTCAGATATTCGTCACCTTTGTGCTTGCTACCTTTGCCTGGATATTTTTCCGAGCCAACAGCCTGACCGATGCCTTTTATATAATAAAAAACTCCTTCACGGGATTGGCTTCCAACATCAGTGACCTCATGAATCGTGTCCCTCTGAAGCTCGATCTGGGCTCAACCAATGCACAGATAGCCGTCGGGGTAGCCGCCATTTTGCTGATGGAGGCCATACATATTTTCCAGAATCGCCACAGCATGACCGAATGGATACGGTCCAAACCCATCTACATCCGCTGGAGCATCTACTACGGGGTTTTCTTCCTGATATTGTTCTTTGGTGTTTACGAGAACCGACAGTTCATTTATTTCCAATTCTAAGCCATGAAAACAGGAAGCAAAAAATTTATCCTCAAAGGTTTGATCTTCATCCTGCCCCTCCTGCTGGCTTTGGGATTCATCGAATACAAACTGCACGGCATCCCCAATGGTTATAATAAGAAACGTGCCTTCATGGAACGCCAACTCGATAGCCTCGAGGTGCTGGTGACCGGCTCTTCGCAAACTTTGCATGGCGTTAACCCCGCTTATTTCTCTCTGAAGGGATTCAATGTGGCCAACAACAGCCAGTCCTTGTATTACGACACCCAACTTGCCCTCAAATATATCGACCGCATGAAGCAGCTGAAATGCGTCGTGATCAGTATATCCTATTTCTGCCTGTGGAACCAGTTGGAAGACCTTCCGGAAGATTGGCGCGACAGCTTCTACTACTACTTTTGGGATATCAAATACCCCGGACTGAAGATGATGAATGCCAAAAACTACAGTCTGATCATGCTCTACGGAACGCAGAATGCCCTGCAATATACTGTGGAAGGCTTTCACGAAGACCTGGCCAAAGATATGAGTCCCAACGGATGGATCAAGATAGACACCATTCCTAATAATCCTCAGATAAGCGACCTTTCGGGAAAAAAGCGTGTAGAATTTCACGACAAGATTCGCCAAGAGAAACGCTTTGAAGAAAACATAACCCTGCTGAAAAACTTCATCATCGAATGCCATAAACGCAAGGTTGATGTGGCTTTCTTCACCCCCCCGGTGTACGAAACTTACTACAAATACGCCAAGCCCGAGGTCTTGCGCAAAAACAATCAGGCCATTGATGAACTTTGCGAAGAATACGACTGCAAATTCTTTGATTACTTCAGCGACCGCAGCTTCAACTTTGGCGAATTCAACGACAACGACCACCTGAACTATAAGGGAGCCGAAAAACTCAGCAAAATGATAGACCGCGATATTCTATCGGCCTATAAAAAGGATTCCTTACAATAGTCTATTACTGAACAACAAATTTAATGCTGGCAAAGGAGCCATTCTCCCTTTCGAGCTTCAGCAGATAAATACCTGCGGCATATTCCGAAGCAAGCACACGAATGCTATTGCTTTGTTTCCCTATGGCAGAGGCCATCAGGCATTGGCCGGCAACATCAAATATCTCGTAGCTCCGGTAACTTCCTGCCACAATATGTATTTGCGACTCGCCCGAAACAGGATTGGGATACAGATATGGGATTTGGGTTTCTTCATTATCTTCGATACCACTATTAGAGCATAAAGTAATTTCCCCATGAGGCATCCAACTGGGCGGATAGCATTTAGTGATTACCGTCAGTTCGCCGGAATCCAAAACCACGGGCATAGCATAGTCTACTTGGCTAAGTAAAGAATCGAGTGCAGGGACAAAAGAGGCATCGTTGCAACCGGAAACACCGTCGGCAGTAGTTTTGACAATATAGAGATTATGATAAGTGGTATCAGAATAATCAGAGAAGCCTACATTCACCAAAGTGTTATCATTCAACAGTCGATTATCATAAAACAGCTCATTCTTTATGGTACCGTATGCTTTACTCCATACAATAGCACCATTGTTTGCATTTAAACACAGGCTTATGGCATCTACATCGGCTTTGAATTCCGGATGTTCATAACCGGCTAAAAAAAGTTGTGAGTAATTGCTATTGGCTGATAAACTGTAAGCGCATTCGTTGGCATTATTTCCAATGATCTTTGCCCATTTCACATTGCCCGACGAATCGGTGTTCATCACAAACAAATTCTGTCCCGACTTTGAGATATCGGGCACCATCTTCCCGCAAGCAAACAGGTCACCGTTGGCGGGATTTTCCACCAAATCATAAAGAGTACCATAACCGTATGCCTTACTCCATATATGCACACCGGATGAACTGGTCTCTACCAGGCTCAACTGGTCTGAAATACATCCTGCCACAACAATATTTCCCGAAGCAGTCGCAATAAGTTTTTCGGCCGCATCTTCATCCGACGAAGTACCATAGGATCTTTGCCAAAACTGCTCACCGACCTTGCTAATTCGCATCATCAGTAAATCTTTATCACCCGACCCAAAGGCATTGGACTGTCCGCATATCACGAAATCGCCATTGCTCATTTCCATAACATCAGAAGGCACATCATAACCTACGCTTCCATAGATCTTGATCCATTCAATCTGTCCCGCCGAATCCGTATTGAAAACCATGATGTCATTACCTCCCACTCCGCCAAACTTGATGTCGTAGATCACGAGATAGCCACCGTTCATTTGCCTGATCACCTTGCTTTGGTTATAAATAGCCGGTGTGAGATATTTCTTTACCCAAACTACATAGCCATTGGTATCCATCTTAATCAGACTTCCGGCACAAGCCGCCACATAATTACCATCAATAGAAGTGCAAAACGAACGAGCCTCGCCGGGGAAACCCGTCCCCACCAATTTCTGAAAATGATTCTGTGAAAAAGTCACAGAAAGCAGCAAACTAAGAATAAAGGTTAATGGTAATTTCAATTTCATGGGCATAGTATATTCTTTGCAAAAATACGAAATAATCAGCAGAACACTACCTATGACATTGTTAAGAAAAGTGTTGGTTAATTCGATAAAAACCCATTGTTCCCTGTTCAAATTGTATTAGTTTTGCAGATTATTCATTCAATGTTTCATTAAAACCAAATAGTTGTGGATTTATTTGACAAAATACTTAAGAATTACGGCCCACTTGGTCAATACTACAAACAGGGTCATGGCTACTTTTTCTTCCCAAAGCTGGAAGGAAGGATCTCGAACAAAATGACGTTTCGCGGCAAAGAACATCTTTGCTGGAGTTTAAATAATTATATCGGACTGGCCGATCATCCCGAAGTGCGCAAGACCGATGCAGAAGCAGCTGCCGAATGGGGATTCGGAAGTCCCATGGGAGCACGTATGATGTCGGGCCAAACCAATTATCATGAGCAATTGGAACGCGACTTGGCTTCGTTTGTAAAGAAAGAATCAGCTTATCTACTCAATTTTGGTTATCCCGGCATGGTATCACTTATCGATGCTTTGGTCGATCGCCACGATGTTATTGTATACGATTCAGAAGCTCACGCTTGTATTCTCGACGGATTGCGCATGGTGTTGGCAAAACGTTTTGTCTATAAGCACAGCGATATGGAAGCACTGGAAAAGAATCTCGGAAGAGCTACCAAACTGGTTGAAAAGACCGGCGGCAGCATTCTGGTGATCACCGAAGGTGTTTACGGAATGGTTGGCGATATTGCCAAACTGGACCAGATAGTCGCCATGAAGAAAAAATATAATTTCAGACTTTTGGTCGACGATGCTCACGGATTTGGAACCATGGGACCAACAGGTGCAGGAACTGACGAGCATTTGGGTGTTCAGGATGGTGTTGATGTTTATTTTGCCACTTTCGCTAAGGCAATGGCCATGATAGGTGGATTTATTGCTTCTAAAAAAGAAGTTATCGACTATTTACATTACAACATGCGTTCGCAGGTTTATGCCAAATCAATGCCCATGCCTTTGGTGATTGGTGCTATGAAACGTCTGGAACTGCTTAAGAACAGCCCCGAGTTGCGCGAAAAGCTATGGACCATTGTTCATGCTTTGCGCGATGGTTTGCGTTCCAAAGGTTTTGATATGGGAGTGGCCGAATCACCGGTTACGCCTGTATTCCTAAAAGGTTCTATACAGGAAGCTACTCAGGTTATTTACGACCTTCGCGAAAATCACCGTATTTTCTGCAACGTGGTCATTTATCCTGTGGTTCCCAAAGACGTCATTATGATCCGACTGATTCCTACGGCCACTCATACTATGGAAGACGTAAATTATACTATCGATTGTTTTGCACAGGTTGCCGAAAAACTAAAGAACGGCACCTACTCAACTACTGAATACGCTGATATAAGCGAGAAGTAGACTTCTTATCACATAATTAAAACGCCCCTTTTATTGTAAATTGGGGCGTTTTTTTATAAAATATGATCGATATTTTCGCTCAGAAAATTCACATTTTCTCTCAGCGAATTCACATTTTCTCTCAGAAAATCCACATTTTCTCTCAGCGAATCCACATTTTCTCTCAGCGAATTTACATTTTACCGGTGAAAATTTAAATAGTCAAACGGTGAATTTGCATTGCCACAGAATCAATCAAGATACTTTTTCTTCAAGAGATTAACATTTCCGGCAAAACTTCCATCTTCGATATCACAATATCGGCTAAAGTAGTATCAATTCCTCTGCTGTATTCATCAAACAAAACCGTGAACATGCCACATTGTTTGGCTCCAACAATATCTTTTTCATAAAGGTTGCCTATCATAGCGCAATGTTCAGGCAATAGACCAATTTGCTCGCAGATAGTTCTAAAAAACCTGACATCAGGCTTTTCGAATTTTAAGTCTTTTGAAGAAAAGAAATATTGAAAATACTGCCCGGCTCCTACCCTTTTCAGTGCTTCCTTCATGGCATTGGTATCCGATTGTCCGGCATTGGTCGCAATCACCATAACAAAATTATCGTGCAATTGCTTTAGTGCCTTCTCCGCGCCCGGAATCCATTCCACATGATCCCACAGAAACATGGGACCTTCCTTTTCTGGGAAGTCGCGCATGATGGTATCTCCCCAATCGAATATCAATGCCTGTATCATGTAAATGGGTTAATTGGGTTTATTAAGTCATTAATGGTCATTGATAGTCATTAATTGTCATTGTTGAGTAGATTGGGTTTAATGAGTCATCAGGCAATTCAACCATTTAGCCATTCTTTCATCCACTATTCGTTATTCCATTTTCTACCCCATCCAGTTAAGCACATCCTTATAAACCTCCTTACGGTTGATCTCGTTAAGCATATCGTGGCGTCCTTCGGAGTAAATATTAAGAGTTAGATCAGTAAACCCTTTGTTCTTCAAAAAGGCATACATGGTCTTGGGTCCTTTCGAAAAATCCCCAACAGGGTCCATAGATCCCGAAAAGATTAGGATGGGAAACTTTTTATCGACTTTACCATAGAGCTTATTTTGGTGAACGAATTTCAGCAGACGGAATAGCTCTCTGAAAAAAGAGGAAGTACAAACGAAGCCACAGTAAGGATCGGCAGTATATTTCACACAGACATGATTATCGCGGCTCAACCAATCAAATGGTGTCTTCACAGGCTCGAATTTCTTGTTGAAAGCCCCGAATGATAAAGAATCCAGAAGATTGCTGCGATTCTTCAATCCTTTAAAAGCACATTGCAGTTTGGCTACCAACAAACCAAAACTCAACAACAAGGAAGGATGCCAGGCAGTGCCCGAGATGATAATGGCATCGATGGTTTCGGTATATATTTCCAGATAAGCACGGGCATAAAATGACCCCATACTGTGTCCCATCAATATTAGTTTGGTATCCGGAAATTTATTCCTGATATACTGATTCACCATGTGCATATCACTTAAAACAGACTTCCAGCTATTGGTATTGGCGATGAATCCAGTATCAACCGTATTGCCGGCTGTTTTGCCATGTCCGCGATGATCATTTGCAACCACTACGTATCCGCAAGCGGTCAGATACTTCGCCAGATCATGATAGCGCCCTGCATGCTCAGCCATTCCATGAGCGATCTGCAAAACTCCTTTGATTTTAATGCCTTCATCGGGCAACCATGCATAAACGAACACCTTGGTGTTGTCATCAGATACGAGTGTAAATTCTTCTGCAATCATATTTTTAAGTATTCATAAATCCTGAAAGAAGGAAAATTTGAGCTACAATGTATGTCAACATGATAAAAATTCCCGCAAAACGAATGGGCTTCCTGAAATTGTCCACTGCCAGCAAGGTGTCTGAAATAATGAAAAGCAAGGAGCCCATATACTGAACAAAAGCGATTTCGGTTTTATGTTCCATTACGTTTAGCAAACAAAAATACGAAACACTCAGCAATGCGAGGATATAGAATATCACCGGAATTTTTAAATTCTGCAGGAAGCGATTAAGCAAGATAAATATAAACGCTCCCAGCATTAAATAAACAACCGCCATAACCAACGCTTCAAAACCTAAATTTGAAATATGAATCTGGCGGCCAAACATAAAAACAATGTATAAGATCTGCATTACAAAAAATGACAGTAATCCGGATAAAAATGGCCACTGCTTTTTGTGCCACATCAAAAAGAAATCGCCCAGAAAGGCCAGAAACAAAGCAAGAATTATAACTACTGAATATTGATCCGAGTTCAGAAAATAAAACAAAAGCAATACCGGCATGATGAATGGCTTGGTAAAAAACAACCATTTGCTTTTGTTCAATCCATACGACGAAAGAGTTCCCATGGACGCATAAAGGAATAGAACAAATAAAAACAGATTGCCGGCTAACTTAAGTTCCAAACGAATTATTTTCCAACAAACCTACTAATTATTTTTCGGATTTTTCTTAATTCCTGAATTTAATTAATGGTTTATGAGTTGCATCGTTTTCATGCTTCATTATCTAAATAAGTGACGAGATATGAAATCAATGGACGACATTTTGTATTTTTGTATCAGATTGCAAATATTCATTCGCCTATTTATGGGAAAGAAAATTACTCTGTTATTTACTTTTTTGTTTTTTCAGAATTACTTTCTGCCCCTATCCTTTTGTCAGTCGGTTGTCATCAATGAGATTTGCACCAGTCCGCCCGGCGCCAGCAGCGTTAATTCCAATTCTTTATATAATACGGCTGAAAATCCGGCAGACAATCAGGAATGGATTGAACTTTATAATCCACATCCCTGTAATAGTATTGATATCAGTTGTTATACGCTGGGTGGAAATATGCTTCAGGCAGGTACTACTCCCAATTGGGGGGCTTTTACTTTTCCCGCTGGCACTATCATCCCCCCTCTTGGTTTTATCATCATTGGCGGCAATCACTCTCAAACACCTATTCTTGAATTTAACCTTACCAATTACAGACAAACTTCCTTCGGAACTCAATATCTTGACGGCGACCCTACCCGCTGGTTCTTACGCGACGAATTTGGCTGGATTGCTTTGTACAGTCCATCAGGAACGCCCGTTGACGCTGTATATTGGGATGCTTATGGAATTGCATCCAATTTATTTACTCAAAGTGAGTATCAGGAAAACGTGGTCACATCAACTTCTTGCAGCGGAACCCAATATCTGGCTGCTGCGGTTAATATTGCCGGAATAGAATATGTAGGGGCTTGCCAGCCGGCCAGTTTTCTTTCTTTTCAGAGGGTAACCGATGGGGCTAACGCCTGGCAAACCGGGCCTATTACACCTAGCCCACATACTTGCAATGGTCCATGTGTAGTAGCACCTCAAATTAATGCCGTAACTCAAAACGAAAGTTGTGCAGGTGCCGACGGAAGCATCACCTTAACCATAACCGACGGACATAGCGGACCCTATACCACCAATTGGTTGAATCCGGCAGGAATTCACACCAACACCCTTACCAATCTGTCGGCAGGGGTATATATAGTTCAGGTGGTTGATGCTTATAATTGTTTCATAGTTTATGATACTATAACTATCAACAGTACACCTGATCCTACCATTACTTTTTCAAATATCAGCCATGAAACCTGTGATATGAACAATGGCTCTGTTCAGACAGTGGTGACCAATGGCAACAATCCGGTAAATTATGTTTGGAGTACCACACCCGTTTCAAATACCCCTAATTTATCCAATTTATCAGCAGGTTCATATTCGGTAAGTATAACAGACAATCTGGGTTGTACTGCAAGCAATACAGTTACTATTCAGGATTTTCCGGGCCCGCAGACCCAGATCGACAGTATTCACAATGAAATGTGCAGTGCCTCGGATGGCGCCATATTTACTACTGTCAACGGGGGAACCCAACCATTTACTTATCTTTGGAACTCGACCCCTCCACAGCAAAATCAAAACCTAACCGGAGTGCATGCCGGAAATTATTCCGTGACCCTTACGGATGCGAATGGCTGCAAAGCTTATGCTGATACTAGTTTGACCAATACTCCTCCACCGATACTCATTGTTGATAATGTGCAATCCGACACTTGTAATAAACGAAGTGGATACATCCATGTGATTGCTACCGGCGGAAATCCGCCCTATACTTATAACTGGGATACGAGTCCTGCCAATAATTTGCCTTTTCTGTCCCATTTAACGGAAGGGAACTATATCATTTCTGTTACTGACAATTTTTGTGTTGTTTCTACTACAGTGCATGTTGACAATATACCCGGACCAAAAGCAGATTTCAAACTTTATCCCCCTGTGGCCGTTATTGACAACCCTACTTTCCGCTTCGAGGATTGGTCAAGTGGCAATATTGATCATTGGTTTTGGGATTTCGGCGATTCGCACAGCAGTATTATTGCCAATCCTTTTCATACCTATGGCGCCGTCGGAGTTTATAATGTTATGTTGAGAATCTCGAATGATTTCGGTTGTGTAGATTCTGTAATTAAGGAGGCCATTGTGGTAGATAAGCCGGCTTTGTACGTCCCCAATTGCTTCACTCCTAACGGAGATGGAATTAACGATGAATTCTTTGTTGTCGGTTTGAACATTACTGAACTGAAGTTTTATCTCTACGACCGTTGGGGAGAATTGGTATATACCTCTTTCAATGTGGATGACCGCTGGGATGGCAATTATAAAGGCAGAGTATTACCTGATGGGATTTATAGCTGGGTAGCATTTTATAATGATGATTATGCGGGAGTGATGGTTTTACCACAATCCAAAACTGGCTTGCTTACCATTCTCAGATAAGCTTTTACGTATAAATCATAAAGCTAATTAGCAAAGATCAATATGGATTCTTTCGAAAGAGTATCCCTTTCCAGCGATATTTTTCCGATATTTGCACTCGTTTTTATATTTTCTCACTAAACAACTACTACACATGGTCACTTTAGGCTCGCACGATCTTACATTAGAAGAGATTTATTCCATAGTTTTTCAAAAAGAAGAAATTGAACTCAGCGATGAAACCATTGCCAGAGTTAGTCATTGCCACGAATTCCTTAAAACCTTTAGCGAAGACAAGGTAATCTACGGTATCAATACCGGTCTCGGCCCCATGGCTCCCTATAAAATAGAGAAAGAGAACCGCAAACAACTTCAATATAACGCTATCCGCAGCCATTGTTCAGGTTGCGGCGATCCCATTCCTGATAAATTTGCCAAAGCAGCCATGCTTTCGCGTCTGAACACCCAACTCAGGGCTTATTCCGGAATACATACCGAAGTGATTGAATTGCTTACTTTGCTTATCAATAAGAATATTTCTCCGGTAATTCCCGAGCACGGTGGTGTGGGTGCCAGCGGAGACTTGGTTCAATTGGCTCATTTGGCTTTAATGCTGATAGGCGAAGGTGAAGTTTGGTACAAAGGCGAAATCAAACCTACCAAAGAAGTTTTTGCAGCTGAAAATATCACTCCGGCTGAAGTCCACATCCGCGAAGGTTTATCGCTGATGAACGGCACCTCGGTTATGACCGGTATCGGTGTGATTAACCTGATGAATTCGTACAACCTATTGAACTGGTCGGTGGTTGCTTCCTGTATGATCAATGAGATAGTCGGCTCTTTTGACGATCATTATTCGCATGAACTGAATATACTGAAACGCCACAAAGGACAGGTTACCATTGCCGCTTTTATGCGCAACGTTTTGTCGACAAGCCATAGGATACGTAAACGTCACGAACACCTTTACGGAGTTGAATTCAAGGAAGAAGTACTAGCCGATAAAGTTCAGGAGTATTACTCCCTGCGTTGTGTGCCCCAGATATTAGGACCTATTTACGACACCCTGCAATTTGCCGAAACGGTACTTATTGCTGAGTTCAATTCGGTTAACGACAACCCTATCATTGACCCTGAACATGAAAACATTTTCCACGGTGGTAATTTCCACGGCGATTATGTTTCATTGGAAATGGATAAGATCAAGACCGTTGTAACCCGTTTATCGATGCTTGCCGAACGTCAGTTAAATTATTTACTGAATCCGCGTCTGAATGACCTTTTGCCTCCTTTTGTGAATTTAGGAACACTGGGTTTGAACTTCGGTATGCAGGGCGTGCAGTTTACTGCGACTTCTACTGTAGCAGAAAACCAGACCTTATCATTCCCCAACTACGTACATAGTATTTCGTGCAATAACGACAATCAGGATATTGTGAGTATGGGAACCAATTCGGCACTGCTGACCAAAAAAGTGGTAAGCAATACTTATGATGTTCTGGCAATACAGTTCATCACTTTGTTGCAAGCCATAGATTATCTGAAGATACAGGATCAGTTATCTGATTATACCAGGGCCATTTACGATAAACTACGTGCGATAGTGCCTGCTTTTGCCGAAGACACTACCAAATCGATGGATATCAAACGCATTCGCAAGTACATGGAAAAGAACCGTATCATCGCTTCGAACCAGATGCCGAAACTTTTATAGGTGTTAGGTATTACTCGAAGATTTCGTACTTCGGTTGTTTACCTAATTCTTCAAGCAGATCGTTGATTTCTTTTTTCAGTTGTATCATTTTGTTTTCGCGATTGACGGCTAATTTACCAAAATGCAAGAGGTCTTCCACTTGTTTGTGTTTGGCTAACTCGACTTCTTTTCGCTCGGTTATGTCACGAATGGCCCCATCTATATGATGCGGTATTCCATGTACATCATAGTTTAGCCTGGCATTGACAGAAACATGCTTTACGACACCTGATTTTGTTTTCAATTTCAGTTCATAATCTTTCAATTCGCCTTCTCGCTTTAATTCGTCAAGAAAGACATCTCTGTCCTTAGGATCATTATAAAGATCGCTTATGGAATGACCCAGTATCTCGTCCCTGGTAAATTCAGAAAAATACTCTACAGAAGGACTAATTTCGGTCACGGTTCCATCCATATCGATCTGATAAAATACATCCTGAACGTTTTCGAATATGGCACGATATTTTGCTTCGTTTTCTTTCAATGCATCTTCTGCACGCCGGCGTTGCAGGGATACGGCAGCCAGATTGATAAAGTTTTCGAGTATCTCACGCGAAAGCAAAGATTGTCCTTTTTTCAATGTCAGCATGTTGGTGCCATAGAGAACCCCTTCGACCATATAGGCAATGCCTACAAACCTGTCGACTTTGAGCAGGGCCTGCAAACCTGCAGCTACCGGACGGGGAATGTTGCCAAAGCTAACTTCATGTAGAGATTTGCGCACACCAATTACTTCTTTGGTCATCTCGGTGTACATTTTCTCATCGACATGGGTTTGAAATTTCTTTATTTGTTTGCCAAGCAAACCCACTGATTTTTCGAGTATGCCCGGTTCCATTTCAATTTCTTTGACTGTTAAGGTTCGGTCTGCAGGGTTGTAAACATTGAATATGGATGTTTCGGCACCGCTTATTTCCTTAATCTTTTTGGTTATGGCTGCTTCGAGATTGTCGGTGGGGGACAAACTTGCCAATTCGATTGAAAATTCATTTAGTATAGAAATTTCACGGGCGTGATTGGCAAGTTTGTCCTGTGCCTGCATGCGCTCGGTAACATCGGTGTATATAGCCACAATTTCGCCTGTAGGCAATTTAAACACTGTGTTTTCGTAATAATTGCTGAATTTTTTGTCTTCATATATTTTGGCTGGAAAAAATGCCGGTTTGCCGGTTTCCCACACCTTTTTGAATACGGATATCAAGCCATATTGGTCGATGTTGGGACGTAGATCATACAGACTTTTGTCAATTACCTGCGAAAGGGTTAGATTTTCGACCTTGAGACTGGCTTTGTTGAAATACTTGATGATGTAGTCCGAGCCTTTTTCACCCTTGTTGATGACCTGATATATGGCTGCCCCACTGGGAATATTGTCGAACAAGCCATACAATAATGTCTGGCTGGTTCGGAGTGCTTCTTCCGCAAGCTTGCGCTCGGTGATGTCGGTAAAAATAACTGCAAACTGGTTTTTTGCCGGGCAGAAGGCTT
>CAZRFL010000064.1:13717-24289 GCA_964599365.1 uncultured Bacteroidales bacterium | reverse complement strand
GACCGTCTTCCCATAGTGACCCACGGCACGGGCAACTATATCGCCAAGGGCGAACTGATGGGCAAGAAGAGCCTCATCACGGTGAAGTTTCTGGATAGGATAGCCTATGGCGATGCCGCCTGGGGCCACGATTATTCCGAAAGGGGCAAACAGGTGCAGGAGTATTTCCGTGAGGAATATGAACAGATGCTGAACGATTATCACAGGCAGCCGCATCAGTTGAACGATATCATCATCAGGAATTTTATTTATAAAGGTCCTATCACGGAATGGTATACGCGCATCAAGCTGGCCATCGAGAAGAAGAATTACCGCATCTATAACGACCTCATTCCCCGCAAGGCCCGTATACTCGATATTGGTTGCGGCTATGGCTACCTGTCTATGATGCTGGGGATGATTTCGCCGGAAAGAAAAATTACCGGCGTGGATTATGACGAAGAGAAGATTGACGTGGCAAGGCATTGCATGTCGCGCCCCGCCAATGTGCATTTCTATCACAGAGATGTGACCACCTACGACATGGAGCCTCAGGATGTGTTTCTGCTGAGCGATGTGCTGCACTATCTGCCCGAAGACAAACAATGGGCACTGCTGCAAAAGTGCATCAGCCGCCTGAATCCCGGAGGCTTTATACTGTTGCGCGATGGCAACGCCGACCTGCAACACGAGCATAAAAAAACCCGACTGACCGAGTTTCTCTCTACCCACATAGGTTTTAACAAGACCAACGATATGAAACTGCATTTCCTTTCGGCTACCCGACTGCAAGAGGTTTGCAAAGGCATGGGGGTTAGTATGCGCATTCTGGACAAAGGCAGCGTGACATCGAATATGATGTTTTTGTTGGAGAGGGAAGAAGTGTAGTGGTTGGAAATCCCCTAAAAACTTGTTTATCCCTACTCCGTATTTCAGACTAACAGCAAACAACCTTGTGCGGACCTACTCCGTGTTTCAGACTAACGATAAACAACCTTGTTTGTACCTACTCCGCATTTCGGACTAAGGACAAACAACCTTGTGTGGACCTACTCCGTGTTTCAAACTAACAACAAACAACCTTGTGCGGACCTACTCCGTGTTTCAGACTAACGACAAACAACCTTGTTTGCACCTACTCTGCGTTTCGGACTAACGACAAACAACCTTATCTTGATTAATTCTGTATTTATTTTTATGCCTGTTTACTTATTAATAAACAATAATTTGAAAGCGGAACTTGAGAAATAATAAAATAATCTCAAATATGAGAGTCTATATATGTTACCAGGTATAGGTTGGTTGTATTTTTTCGGTTTTTATGCGATATTTCTTAGAATTTCTTCGTGTAACAGTTCTTCCTTTGCATCCGCCGCGGCGGATCTGCGTCTCTGCGGTGAAATTAATGTCGAATCCAGAAGTTATCCCGCCCCACTTCATCATTTATTATTCATTATTTATAAAAAGGGCGTATTCAATACGCCCCTACGCGTGTCCCTGATGTAACCTTGTTTTCCTTTATTCTTATTCTCCGTGCAGCTTCGTGTTCTCCGTGTCTCCGTGGTGTATTTTCTTGGTGTTTCTTGGTGTCTTCGTGCCTTGGTGGCAATAAAAAAAAGGCGAACAAACCGTCCGCCTCTCTTCCTTGGTAAGAAATGTTTCCTACTCCATTTTAATGGTCATTTTGATATCTTTCAGCGGGCGGTCCGATTTGTCTTTGGCGGCAGAAGCTATTTTGGTCACCACATCGAAACCCGAGGTGATTTCGCCAAACACGGTATATTGGTTATCCAGAAAATGAGTGCCTGCTACCGGTTCCACGATATAGAACTGCGAACCTGAAGAGGCTTTTTGTGGGTTTTGTGCATCGCCCAATCGTGCAGCAGCCAGAGCGCCGCGTTTGTGAGTAAACTTGCTGTTGATCTCGGCAGGAATGGTATATCCCGGTCCGCCCATGCCCAGTGCCTTACCGGCAGCAGCATTTTTTGAATCGGGGTCGCCGCCCTGAATCATAAAGCCCAGAATCACGCGATGGAACAACAGTCCGTTGTAATAGCCCGAATTCACCAGCTTCACAAAGTTGTCGCGGTGTTTGGGAGTCTCGTTATAGAGCACGCCTTTCATATCGCCATAGTCGGTGTGTATCACAAACTTTTTCTGTGCCTGGGTTTTGGCGGCAGTGGTGGTGGTAGTGGTTTTCACCTGGGCATTCAGCAGGGTAGTCATCGCCAGCAGGATGATTACGAATAAAGAAGTTAGTTTTTTCATGTTACTTTCGGATTTAATAAATTAGGAATACAAAATTAAGCAAAATTTGAATCTAAGAGGAATGGAAGAATGGATAAATGGAATCCGCCGCGGCGGATGGAAAAGTGGAAGAGGAGACGCAGATTTACGCAGATTGATTATGATGGGTATGATTTAGTTTTATGATGATTTATGATATGGGAATTTCTTTGCATTCCTTTGCGTAAGTCTTTGCGTTCTTTGCGTGAAAAATGGATGGAGCAATATAAACAACACTCCGTGGATCTTCGTGCACTCCGTGTCTCCGTGGTTTATTTCTAATGTCTTCGGTCTTCTGAATTCTGCATTCTAAATTCTGAATTCTGACTTCTAAATATTACCTTTGCACACTAATAAAAACTAAGCGAGGCAAACCCCCACTTATGGAAAAATACGATGTCATCATTATCGGCAGCGGCCTTAGCGGCCTGCAATGCGGATACATACTCAGCAAAGAAGGGTTCAAGGTATGCGTGCTCGAACAGCACAAACAGATAGGTGGCTGCCTTCAGAATTTCACCCGCAACCAATGTGTGTTCGATACGGGCATACATTACATTGGCGGCCTTGACGAGGGCCAATCGCTCAATCGCTATTTCAAATACTTCGGCCTCATGGACAAGCTCAAGCTGAAGCGCATGGACACCGAGGCTTTCGATGTGGTGAAGTTTGCCAACGATCCCGTAGAATACAAAATGGCCATGGGCCACGACAACTTTGTGGAAACCATGAGCGGTTTCTTCCCTTCGGAAAACAAGACCATACAGAAATACGTACAGAAGCTGCAGGACATCTGTAATCATTTTCCGCTCTACAACATCGAATACAAAGACCTCGAAATATCCGAGCTGCAGTTGTTCTCCGAAAACGCCCATGAATACTTCCGCTCCATCACAGAGGATGTGAAGTTGCAGAAAGTGCTGGCGGGCACCAACCCCCTCTATGCGGGTATACCCGAAAAAACCCCATTGTATGTGCATGCCTTGGTCAACAACTCCTTTATCGAAAGTTCGTGGAGGTTGATCAACGGAAGTTCCCAGGTAGCCGACCTATTGGCGGCATCTATTCGCTCAATGGGCGGCACGGTGATGACCAGCGCCAAAGTGGAGCAGTTTGTGTTCACCGGCAGGGAACTCACGGGTGTGAAGCTTGCCAACGGCGAGGTGTTGGAAGCAAAGAATTTTATCTCCAGCATACATCCGGCCCTAACCCTCGAAATGATAGACGAAAACCATCTGCGCAAAGCCTACCGTGAGCGCATCATGAACCTGGAGAACACCAATTCCAACTTCACGCTGTATGTGGTGTTTAAAGAAAATGCCTTCGAATATCTCAACCACAACGAGTATTTTTATAAAAAGGACGATGTGTGGATCACCCCTGAAAATACGGGCAAAGACTGGCCCAATAATTTCCTGTTGATCACGCCGGCTTCGGCCCAAGACCAGCAGTATGCCGATTGCGCCACCATCATGGCCTATATGAACATCGATGATGTGAAGCAATGGAAGCACACTTCCGTGGAGAAAAGGGGAGAAGACTATCAGCAGTTCAAGCAGGAGAAGACCGAGCAATTGCTCGATCTGGTGGAGCAGCGTTTCCCGGGATTCCGCAACAGCATCAAAAAGGTGTATTCTTCCAGTCCCCTCACATACCGCGACTACACGGGCACCGTGGATGGTTCGCTCTACGGCATATTGAAAGATTGCAACGAACCACTGAAAACACTCATCTCGGCCCGCACCAAGATCCCCAACCTCTTCCTTACGGGACAAAACATCATATTGCACGGAGTATTGGGTGTCACCATAGGTTCGGTAACCACCTGTTCCGAACTGGTAGGATTGAAGTACCTGGTAGATCAGATCAACAAAGCCGGATAAATGAAAAGGATACTCTTTATCTTTTTTGTAGTAGTTATTTTACTTTCGCTTTGCGCCATTGGCGGCCTCTATAATTTCCTCACCATTGATCCGCCCCCTCATGCTGCCACTGATACCGCGGCATTCAGGGTGGAGCAGAAGAACGATTCCTTATGGGTTTGCGGCCAATCGTGGTTGCACCATAGCCGCAGCGGACTTTACGAAATGTATACCGAGGGCGAAGCCTATCAGCGTGGGGTCATCACCGGACGATTGAGTCGCGCATTGGTCTATAAACAGGAAAGGGCCTTTGTGGATCAGATACACAAAATGGTGCCTTCCGACAACTACCTTAGATTTCTGCGATTGTTGCTGGCGGTTTTCAACCGCGATATTGATACTTACGTAAAACCTGAGTACCTGCAGGAAATCAACGGAGTTTCCCAATCGGCCTCCGACGACTTCAACGAAATCGGGAGCAAATTCCAGCGCATTCTAAACTATCATGGTGCCCACGACATTGGGCACATGCTGCAAAACTACAATCTGGTGGGATGCACCTCATTTGCTGCCTGGAAAGACAAATCGGCCGATTCGGGTCTCATCATTGGCCGCAACTTCGATTTCTATGTAGGCGATGAATTTGCCGAAGATAAAATAGTAAGTTTTGTGAAACCCGACAGCGGCTACAACTTTATGACGATTACCTGGGGAGGTATGTCGGGCGTGGTTTCGGGCATGAATACCCAAGGACTCACGGTTACCATCAATGCTGCCAAATCCTATGTGCCGGTGCAAATTGCCACGCCCATTTCGCTGGTGGCACGTCACATTCTGCAATACGCCTCCACCATGAGAGAAGCCCAAAAGATAGCGGCTTCTTACACCACCTTCGTATCCGAATCCCTACTGATAGGCTCAGCCAATGATTGGCAGGCCTGCATCATTGAGAAAAGTCCTTACAAGTCGGATGTGGTGATGGCCGACTCCAACTATTTGGTTTGTACCAATCACTTCCGCGGCGAGGCTTTTAAGAACGATGAACAGAATCTGGCCCAGCAAAAGAACACCCCCACGGCCTATCGTTATGCGCGTACTTTGCAGCTGCTGCATCAGAAATTTCCTCTGGATGAACATTCCTCAGCAGCCATTTTGCGCGACCCCAACGGAATGAACGGCGAAAAGATTGGCTTCACCAACGAGATGGCCGTCAACCAGTATATAGCGCATCATTCCATTATTTTCAAGCCCGAAAAGCTACAGGTATGGGTTTCTACATCGCCCTACCAGTTGGGGAAATTTGTTTGTTATGATTTAAATCAGGTGTTCGCGGCCGCGCAATCTCCGCTAAAAAGCAAAGAAATTTACGAAAATGACTTATCTTTGCAGCCTGATTGGAATTTAGTTAAAGAGTACTATTGTTGTGTTCCGCTTTATAAACAGTTAAGAGAGAATTTGCTGAATCATATTCAACATAAAAACACCACATTCGACGAATCAATTCTGACCGGTTTTATCCGGTCCAATCCGGATTACTTTCAGGTGTATTCACTCGCCGGAGAATATTATCTGCTGCAAAAAGATTACAACAAAGCACTCACTTACTTCAAACTGGCACTCAAGAAACAGATTCCTTTCCTTTCTGAAAAACAGACTATTGAATCGCGCATTGAAACTTGTAATAAAGAACTTAAAAACTAACCTAGTAAGTAACCTAAATATACGAATATGAAGTTTAAACTGATCTATCCCAAATGGGAAAAACTTGCCGGACAGACTATATTCAACTTACCTCCTCACGGCCCCGTTGTGTTTGCTGCTGCTTTACCCGAATATGTTGACATAAAATTTATTGACGAAAACGTTGAACCCGTTAACTTCGAAGACGACGCTGACTTTATAGGCATCTCTATGATGCTTACCAGCCAGATCAAACGCGGATGGGAGATTGCTGATACCTATCGCAAGATGGGCAAGAAAGTGATCTTCGGAGGTATCTCCACCATGTTGCACGCCGAAGAAACCATGGAACATGCCGATTCTATCTTCCTGGGCGAAGTAGAAGGACGTCTGGAAAAAGTTTTCCAGGATTTCAAAGACAACAAACTGCAGAAAGTATATAACCACATGAATGATCAGCCGGATATCAATATTATTGGTCCGGCCCGCCGCAGCATTCTGAACAAGGACATGTACTATCACAAAGGCGTCCGCATGGTCGACCTGTTCCACGCTTCCCGCGGATGCAAATACAATTGCTATCCCTGTGCCGTGGCTTATCTGGGTGGAAAATGTTTCCGTCCGCGCCCCATCGACCGCGTGGTGGAAGAGTTGGCAACCATAGACAACAATCGTTTGTTCATAGTCGACAATTCGCTGGCTCAGGACAAGGAATGGGAAAAAGACCTTTTCCGCGAAATGATACCTTTCAAAAAGAAATGGTGCTCTCACCCCATTCACGATGATGATGAAATATTGGATTTGGCTGCTCAGGCAGGTGCATGGTTTGTTTATCAGGCAGTTTTCGATACTTCGGATTACATACGCGAACGCGTAAAACGTTATCACGATCACGGCATAGCTGTAGAAGGAACCATACTTTTAGGCACCGACGACCATACCGAAGATGATATCAAACGCCTCATCGATTTTCTGCTCGAGATCAAACTCGACCTGGCAGAATTCACAGTACTTACTCCTTTCCCCCATACCAAGGCTTATGATGATATTCTGCGTCAGAACCGCATCATCGATTTCGACTGGAACAACTACAATGCCGGTAAGGTGGTGATTCAACCCAAGCACATGACCCCTGAAAAACTGCAGGAACTCTATCATTATGCCTGGGATACTTTCTACAAAGAAGAAACACAGACTGAGAAGATGTTCAAATTGTTTCAGCAGGTGATCATGAAAGAGATTGCTGACGGCACCTATCAGCGCGTCAGACAGGATATGAGCAGGACCAGTTTTGGAAAACAAGTAACCCGTAATATAAAGAACTAAAGCCTTTCATCTATGATTAAACAGTTCAACAGGGAGATCAATTCCGCTTATTTTGACACCATCTTTGATTTCAATGGACAATGGGATGTCCCTTCGAAATGTGGTCTGAAAATCGTAAAAAAAACCGATAAAACAATAGTAATTGCCACCGAGGTCTATGCCGAGAATCCGGGTACTTCTGTAACCAGCTATTGTGCGCAACTGGCTGGAATTATTTGCAGGGAACATTCAATTCAACCTGAAAACCTTGTTTTTATTGTTCACGACCCCGACTCTAAATCGAAACTTTCATTTATGAATGAGTATTTCTATAGGGTCGACCTGACCTGGGATGGATCCAAATTCAATCAACCTAAATGGAATCAGATAGACAAGTCGATTGTCGACAATATGATGAAACCCTAAACCATGTTCGAATACCGTTTTACCGTCAGGGGCTATGAACTAGATTCATACAGTCATGTAAACAATGCAGTGTATTTGAACTATTTTGAGCAAGCCCGCTGGGAGATCATGCGTCAGACAGGATTGCTGAAAAAGCTGGTCGACGATAAAATATTCCTAGTGGTCACGGAGATCAATATCCGTTATGCCAAAGAAGCTTGCCTTTTCGACAATATTTTGATCACCACCCATGTGGAACTGAACGGGCCCTATGCCGTGTTTAAACAACGCATGGTGAACGAAGACAGCGGAGCCAAAATTTCGGTGGCTACGGTGAAAACCATTCCCTTGAACAGCGAAAGGGTACCTTGCAGCGTACCGTCTGAGTTTGAGATTTTACTAACCAATACCGATAAAAATTGATAAACCCTGAGAACATCACCTTTGAAAAGATAGGATGCATTGCGGTTATCAAACTGAACAATCCTCCCCAGAATTTTATTAAGACTCCCGCTTTTGTCAGCCGCGAATTTCTGCAGGACATTGCGGATAGGGAAGATATTAAAGGCATAGTGATCACCGGCATGGGCCGACACTTTTCGGCAGGTGCCGATCTGTCGACTGTCTTCACTATGGCAAAGAACCTAAAGAATCTGACGGAACAGATGCAGACCGGCAAGGACCTTCTCGAGTTCATTTCCTTTCTGCCTTTGCCCGTGGTGGCAGCCATCAATGGCGTTTGCTGGGGTGGGGGACTGGAGATCGCTTTGGCTTGTCATGTGCGCTTTGCCTCGGTCAAGTCGCTGTTTGCCTTTCCCGAGGTGAACAATAACCTTATGCCCGGTTTGGGAGGCATTTATCGTATGGTGCAGAAGACCGGAACGGCTCAAAGCCTGGCCATATTGCTTTCGGGCGATACATTCAATGCCGAAAAGGCACGGGACCTGCATGTGGTGGATGAAACCACTGACGAGAATGTGCTGGAATACTCCATACAGTACCTTAATAATTTGGTGGAAAGCAAACCGAAGAAAGTGATCTCTTCTATCATGACAGCCATTCACAATGTGAAGAAACTCGACCTACACGAAGCCCTGCACGAAGAAACCCGATTGTTCTGCGAACTGGCCCTCAGCGAAGGCTCTAACAGAAGGAATAGCCAATAATGTTTAAGACCCTCGACTGGCACATTGATGAAGAAATAGGGTTCATAGAACTGAATCAACCCCCTTCGAACAGCATGACCCGTCTGTTCTTTCATGAGATACGCGAACTGGCCGATATATTGCTGAACAAAAAAACCGTAAAAGGCATCATCATTTCCGGCAACGGCAGACATTTTTCTTCAGGTGCAGATGTCAACGACCTGCTCACCTTCGATTCTGACGATCATATGCAGGCCGAAGATTTTTACATTGCGAACAGTCAAACTTTCAAAAGATTTTATACAGCAAAGATTCCGGTGGTTGCAGCCATCAAAGGCGTTTGCATTGGCTCTGCCATGGAACTAGCCATGGCTTGTCATTTCAGGCTGGCCACAGAGAATGTGCTGATGGGTTTCCCCGAAGCTGGATTCAACCTCATGCCCGGTTGCGGTGGCAGCTATTATATGTCTGAACTGGTAGACACCAAAAACGTGATGGAACTTCTCATCAGCGGTCGCAACCTAAACATCTTCGAAGCCCTTGACCTGGGTGTAGTGGATTGCGCCGTGCATAAAAAGGAACTTATCGAAAAAGCAGTTACCTTTGTAAAAGAAATACAGCATAACTATCATAGCTCCTGCCGGAGATACTATGTGAAAAGATTTTTAAAGGAGAATGCAGATGAGTAGCAGAGAGGTTAAAATCACAGGTACCGGACATTATTTACCGGGAAATCCCATCCCTTTTGAGGATGCCGATAAATACCTGGGCGAGATCACTGAGGCACCTGCCCCTGTGGCCAAATGGTTTGCACGCATCAAGCCCCTAATGAAGGAGATGCTCGACATCAACTACTATCATTACGCCATAGATCCCGAAACCAAAACCTTTACCGACGACAACGTGACCATGTCGGTGAAAGCAGCCGAAAAAGCCATCAGCATGGCGGGATTACAAAACACCGATATTCAGTTTATAGCTTACGGAAGCGCCCATCAGCATCAGATGCCTACCGCCAGTGTCCGCATTCAGGAAGGATTGGGAATAGAGGCCTGCGGCGAGATATCCATACATGCCAACTGCACCTCGGCTTATAAGGCTTTTCTGGTAGCTTATGATTTCATCAAATCAGGACGATACGATACGGCTTTGGTAGTTTCTTCAGGTATATCTTCTTCGGAACTTATATCCTCCTATTACAACCAGCCCCTCATCAAAAAAGAGGAGTTGTTTCTGCGCTATTTCCTTTGCGACGGAGCCGGAGCGGTGGTGCTTCAGGCTACGAATGAAAAGAAAGGACTATTAGTGGAAAGCGCCTACATAGAATCCATTGGCGGACTGAAACCTTCGGCCATGCTCAACAAAAGGCCTGCCTATTGGCAAAGTCCCAAGATGGAGTTCGAAACTGGTAGCCACCATATGGCACAGATGTTCAACGAACAGTTGCGCCTGCATTTTCACGATGCCGACGGCTCGGTGTTCTACAAAGGGCTGAAGCGCATGATAGAAAAATACAGTATAGACGTCAGCCATTTGAAATACTTCCAGGTGAACTTCCCTTCCAAGCATATCTCTGAACTTATCATCGAAGAGTGCGCAGAACTGGGAATTCGCCCCGAGACGCTTTACTCCAAGATGAGCGATATGGGTTATGTGGGTCCTCCCATGGTGTTTATCTGCCTCGATAAGATTGTGCGCGAAGAAAAACTGCAACCGGACGACCTCATACTGAGTTTTGTGACCGAAGTGAGCAAGTTTATGCAGGCGGGGTTTTCACTGCGGTATTTTTAAGAAGAAAAACCACGGAGACACAGAGTACACGAAGATACACGGAGAAAAGTTTATAAAGAGATATTGAAGAGGATTGTGGAAAGATGTAAAATTGGAAAAATGGAATGGTTAAATTGTTT
>CAZRFL010000064.1:4474-13617 GCA_964599365.1 uncultured Bacteroidales bacterium | reverse complement strand
ACTAATGACCATTAATGACAATTAATGACTGCTACTAAAAAGAAACGTATATTCCTTATACTGCCCGGACAGAGATTCGTGAACTATTACGGACAGACCGAGCTAAGCAAGATGCTGGGCAAGAAGAAATTTATGCTGCCCCTGTCCATGCCCATGCTGGCTGCCATCACGCCTCCCGAATACGAAGTGAGCATACTGGACGAGGAGATGGAAACCATAAACCTCAACGATCTGCCCGATCTCGTGGGTATGTCGGCCCTGGCTACCACCGCCATGCGTGCTTACGAACTGGGCGACTATTACCGCTCCAAAGGGGTGAAAGTAGTGATCGGCGGGCCTTATGTTTCGTTTATGACCGATGAGGCCCGGAAACATGCCGACACACTGGTGATTGGCGAAGCCGAAGGATTGTGGCAGCAATGCCTGCAGGATTTCGAGCAGGGCACCCTAAAACCCATCTATCAGACCAACGAATTCTGCGAGTTCAAACAGATACCGCCTCCGCGCTGGGATCTGGTCAATATGAAAGAAGTGTTCCAGGTGGGTATGCAGATATCCAGGGGATGCCCTTATCGCTGCGAGTTCTGCCTGGTGACCAAGCTCTTCGGACAAAAGATGCGTTACCGCGATCTCGACAATGTGGTGGCCGAAATCAAAAGCCTTCCCGTAAGGAAACTCCTGTTTGTAGATGATAACCTCACAGCCAACAAACGGCGCGCACATGAAATGATGCAGGCTTTCAAACCCCTCAACATATCCTGGGGATGCATGTCGAGCATAGAAATTGCAAGAGACGAAGAACTGCTCCACGAGATGAACCAGGCAGGATGTTTCAACATCCTCATCGGTTTCGAATCCCTCAATGCCGGCAGCCTCAACGAGACCCACAAAAAGCAGAACCGCGATGCCGTGATCTACGAAGATGCTATCAAGACCATTCACTCACACGGCATTCACATCACTTCTTCGTTTATCATTGGTTTCGATACCGACACCCCTGCCGAGTTCGAGCGTCTGTACGAATTTACGCAACGCACAGGCCTATCGTATATCAACTTCAATATTCTGGGCGCCCCTCATGGCACCGAGCTCTATCACCGCCTCAAAGCCGAGGGAAGAGTTTACGAGAACAATCCCGATATGATGGGCGGACTTTTCCCCTGCATTCATTACAACAAAATGGGGCAGATAGAACTCTTCGACCAGTATCTGCTTACGCTGAAAAAGATGTTCTCTTTTGAATCCGTCTATCACAAGGCGCATATACTTTTTGGCGAGGGGCATTTCACCCGTCCGTATAACGATGGCGACCCTGGCGCGGCTTTCAAGGCTAAAATGGTGTTCAAACTATTGAAAGAGTACCTCTTTATCACCGCTCCTTACAAGCGCAAACTATTCCATTATATTCTGAAGCTCATTCGCCGCAAGAAACTTTCCATTGATATGGGGCTTTCGTACCTGCTCTCAATGATTAGCTATAACCGCCACATAGGCCAACTGAACCGCGACGCGGAGATGTATCGTAGCCTAATACGCCCTTACGACCTTGGGCCATGGGAGAAGGTTAGTGAGGAGAAGAAGGAGGAGTTGAGAAGGCGGAGCTCTGAGTTCTGAGGTTGGCTTTATTGTTATATTGCTAAATTGTTATATTGTTGGAAGACGAGTGACCGGAGATGGATGTGGCTTGTGGCAAAACAAAATTTAATTTATTTTCATTTTGGACTTAATTTAATTTGATTCCAAAAATTATTTTTTTTAAAATGCTAATAAACAACGAAATCCTTTCAATACCCTTTGCGCGACTGCATGGGTCATGTGCGCGACTGCACGTATCGTGTGCGCGACTGCATCACCTCTATGCGCGACTGCATCTATGACATGTTGTCATGTAAGTATGACAAAGTGTCCTGCCGATACTCCATGCGCGACTGCATGTATCGTGTGCGCGACTGCACAACCTCTGTGCGCGACTGCACGTGTCTTATGCGCAACTGCATTACCTCTGTGCGCGACTGCATCACCTCCATGCGCCACCGTCGATGCTCCATGCGCAAATACCCGCCTAAATTCCCAAGTCGGAGTGCAACTCCCAGCTGTGTCCCGACTATACTATTTCTTAGTGTAACTTCGTGTTCTTAACGTCTTAGTGGTTTTTCCTCCTCTGCGTACATCTGCGAAATCCCTGCCTGCCGATTAAACGACAGTTAGGAAGGTGCGGGAAATTCTTCAACAATTCAACAATAAAACAATGTAGCAATTGTCCTAATTCCTAATAGTCTAAATGCCAAAAGCCTAAAAGCCTAACAACCTCCTCAGCACCCAATATACCTCGAAATCACCAAACGCTGTATCTCCGAGGTACCTTCACCTATTTGCAATAAGCGTTGGTCGCGGTAGAGGCGTTCGATATCGTAGTCTTTCATCAGTCCGTAACCACCGTGTATTTGCACGGCTTCGTTGGCTACCTGTTGTGCCACTTCGGAGCAATAGAGTTTGGACATGGCAGCTTCCAGTGCAAAGGGCTTGTCGTGGTCTTTCAGCCAGCAGGCTTTGTAGAGTAGGTTGCGGGCCAGTTCGACCTTGAGGGCCATATCGGCCAGCTTGAATGCCACTGCCTGTTGTTTACTGATGGGTTTTCCAAACTGAACGCGCTCCTGAGCATAGGACAATGCCAGTTCAAAAGCTCCCTGTGCCAGTCCGAGACCCATGGCACCAATGGATAAACGACCGCAATCGAGTGTGCTGAGCATGATCTTGGAGCCTTCGCCGCGTTTGCCGAGGACATTACCTTCGGGCACGGTACATTCGTCGAAATAAAGTTCGGCGGTGTTGGAAGCGCGCCACATCATTTTGTCGTGCATGGTCTTGGCAATGAAGCCGGGAGTTCCGTTTTCAACAATGATGGCAGTGAATTCCTTATCCTTGCCGTTTTCGCCCGAAACGCACTGAACGGTGGAGCCCAGAGAGATTTCGGAAGAGGCATTGGTGATGAATATCTTGGAACCATTGATGGTCCATTTACCATCAGCCAGTTTGGCAAAGGTTTTTGAATTGCGTGAATCGGAACCTGCATTGGGTTCGGTGAGTCCGAAGCCCCAAAGTTGTTTACCGGTGCAGAGAACCGGCAGATATTTCCGCTTTTGTTCTTCGGTACCATAGTAGTAGATTGGGTTCAGCCCCAGAGAATTTCCTGCGGCTATGGTAGCAGCCTGCGAACTATCGATGCGGGCCAGTTCTTCTACGGCAATGATGTAAGAAAGGTAGTCCATGCCTTGTCCGCCGTATTCCTGAGAAACCAGCATTCCGAAGAGGCCTATCTCGCCCATTTTGTGGGTAAGCTCTACGGAGAATTGCTGTTTATCGTCCAGTTCTTTGGCTAAAGGTTTGATCTCTCTTTCGGCAAAATCTCTCACGGATTCGCGGATGAGATGATGGTCTTCGTTTAAAAGTGGGTGTTCCATTTTATAAATTGTTATATGGTTAAATTGCTATATTGTTGGATTGCTAAATTGTTGGATTGCTTTATGGTTAAATTGTTATATGGATAGTTTTTCGTTTGTGAATTTTATCAATTGGTTTATTTCTTTTGGTAGTTTTTGCAATTCATTGAAGATATGATTGTATTCATCTTCGCTGAGCAGCTTTCTGACCTTTGATTTCTCATTCCAATCAAAAGACTCTTTTAATGAACCCTGACTATAATGGTAGAACTTCACTTTATCTTTCTTATGATAACGACCAAAACCCTCTGCTATATTCGCTGAAATGGAATCAACAGCTTCAACAAATTGTCCGCCTACATGCCTTTTGGCAAAGTTATCCCAATTAATTACTACCTCCCATACATAATTGCTCAGATTGAAAGCTATTTTGTAGGAAGTCACATCATTTAATTGCAGGAATCTTTTATCAGCCATAACAAAAACAATTAAACATTACAACAGAGGAACAAATTTAAAACAAACAAACAATACAAATAACAATAGAACAATAAAACAATTAAGCCATTGTTTTATCTTCTTCCCGTTAACGTCTTTGGAATCCTTCCATTCTTGATAGATTCTGACCTGAGTCTGCGTCCCACTATTCTTTCGACCATGGCGCCTATATTCAAAATGCGGTCGATATCAAGATTGGTTTCTATTCCCATTTCGTCCATCATCACTACCATATCTTCGGTAGAAACCAGTCCGACGAGGTTGGGATCTTTGTAGTAGTAAGCACCGGTTCCGGCTACGGGAACTCCGCTAACGAAATTGGCAGGCTGTCCGCCAATGCCGCCCATGGTAGATTCGAAATTGGTCATACCTGCCTGCAAAGCAGCCAGAACGTTGGCCAATCCCCAACCACGGGTAGTGTGGAAGTGAACAATTTGTTTCTCGGGACGGGGCACGCTATCCAAAAGCGCAGAATAATAATCGTAAACGCGGTTTGGCGAAGCAGAACCATCGTGATCGGCATGTTCCACATCGTTGGCACCAATTTCGAACCAGCGTTTGGTGAACTCAATAGCCTTTTTCATCTCGGTAGGACCTTCGATGGGGCAACCCCAGATGGTACTAACAGTTCCGTTCACTTTAATCCCGGCATCGTGAGCATCTTTGATGCACTTTTCACTCATTTTCCAGTATTCATCTAATGAAAGACCTGAATTTTTCTTGTGATGAGATTCACTGGTGGAAACCATCAGGAGGATACGGTCGGGGCCATAACCTTCTTTTCTGGCTTCAATGGCTCTTTCCACAGCCTTTTCGCGAATGGTAACCACAGTTAAAGATACTCCATCAATCAAATGAGCTACTTTTTTGCTGTTTCTTAGACGTTTCATCAACTCAGGGCCATCTTTGAACTGAGGCATACCTGTAGGGTTGCCGAAATTGGTAATTTCAACATGTTTAAATCCGGCCAGGATCAACTCCTCAGCCAGCCATAATTTAGCATCGGTAGGAATAAAAATTTCCTCGTGCTGAAAACCGTCTCTGACGGTGATGTCACCGATGGTGACTTTTTTAGGATATTGCATTGTTTTATTATTTTAGAATTATGATTTTTGATTTTAGATTTTACTTCTGAATTCTCACTTCTCCCGAAGGGATGCCTTTGGCATGAATTCTGAACTCTTTTTATAATATCATTTCGGGAATTTCACCTTCGACAATAAGTTTGCCTTCGGTGGCCTTTACGATCTCTTCCACGCTCACACCGGGGGCTCTTTCCACTAATTTGAAACCGTTGGGGGTAACATCCACCACAGCCAGTTCAGTGACAATACGCTTCACGCAATTCACACCGGTCAACGGGAGGGTACATGAGTTCAGCAGCTTTGATTTGCCTTCCTTATCGGTATGCTGCATGGCCACGATGATGTATTTTGCCGAAGCCACCAGATCCATAGCGCCGCCCATACCTTTTACGAGTTTGCCAGGAACTTTCCATGAGGCAATATCGCCCTTTACTGAAACTTCGAAGGCTCCCAATACGGTAAGGTCCACATGTCCGCCGCGAATCATTCCGAAACTGGTAGCAGAATCGAAGAATGCTGCACCCGGAAGGTAGGTTACGGTTTGTTTGCCTGCGTTGATGAGGTCTGCATCAACATTTTCTTTGGTTGGGAAGGGGCCAATGCCCAGCAATCCGTTCTCGGAATGGAGTACCACCTGCATGCCCTGAGGAATATAATTTGCGACAAGTGTGGGAATACCAATCCCCAGATTTACGTAATATCCGTCTTTTAGTTCCTGAGAAATACGTTTTGCAATGCCGTTTTTATCTAATGCCATATTTTGTTGTTTTGTGTTATTAATAATTATTGATTCATTTCAGAAGTCAGAATTAAGAAGTCAGAATATACTTTAGTCTCTTGTTGTTATAAATTCAATTTTCTTCTGATAGTCTGTTCCCTGGAAGATGCGTTGCACAAAGATACCCGGGGTATGGATGTGGTTAGGATCGAGTGTGCCTACCGGAACCAGTTCTTCCACTTCTGCAATGGTGATCTTGCCTGCTGTGGCTATCATATTGTTGAAGTTGGCTGCCGTGTGACGGTACACCAGGTTTCCGCTTGCGTCGCCTTTCCAGGCTTTTACAAAAGCAAAGTCGGTAACAATGCCCATTTCTAACAGGTGCATCTTACCATTGAATTCACGTACTTCTTTGCTTCCCTGCACTTCGGTGCCATAGCCTGCCGGAACAAAAAAGGCAGGTATTCCGGCTCCGCCGGCTCTGAGTCTTTCGGCCAGAGTACCCTGGGGGATGAGTTCCACTTCCAGTTCGCCCGAAAGCAACTGACGTTCGAATTCTTTGTTTTCGCCCACGTAGGAGGCAATCATTTTTTTGATCTGATGTTTTTGGAGCAGCAATCCCAATCCCCAGCCATCGACACCGGCATTGTTGGAATAACAGGTGAGGCCGGTGATGCCTTTATCAAAAATGGCCTGAATACTGTTCTCAGGGATACCGCATAAACCAAATCCGCCGACTGCGACCGACATATCATTAGTCAATCCTGCAATGGCTTCCGTGGCATTTTTTACTACTTTTCGCATACTTGTGATTTTTATGTTTTATAAAGTTTGTTTAAATTTTTACTAATTAAATTGTACCCCTGATATTTTTTGAAATACTTCTCTATTCTTCTTCAATGCCAACTGCATAGCATCCGCGTTGAGTTTGGCATCTACCTTTTTTTCTGCGCACCAATATAAAAGATCCAAAGTGTTCAGATTATTGAGCAATTCGTATCCCGTCATTGGGCAACCGCCCATTCCACTCATTACCGAATCGAAACTGCGGCAACCGCTTTGGTATGCAGCATCCAGTTTTTCATAATAGGTTCCGGCAGTGGTGTGCAGGTGGAGACCGAATTCGATGGTGGGGTATTCTTGTATCGCCATAGAATGAATCTCAGAGATCAATTCAGGGGTTGCCACTCCGGTGGTATCCCCAAAAATGATATGACGAATGCCTGAAGCATGAAGTTTTGCCACAGAATCCATTACCACTTCCACATTATACTTATCTCCGTATGGATTTCCATATCCCATGGTGAGATATACTTTCAGTTTCTTTTGGTTCTGTTCGCAGCGGTTGTTAGCCATTTCGACTAAACAAAGCCCCTGTTGCATATCAGCATTGATGTTACGTTTTAAGAAAGTAGGAGAAACGGAATAAGGAAATGACAACCAGTTGACCTCTTTGAATGAAGAAGCTGTTTCTATCCCTTTGGCATTGGCCACCAGAACCATGATCTCTGATGTTGTATCCGAAAGTTCCAGTTTGCTCAACACCTCTGCGGTATCTTTCAACAAAGGGATGGCTTTTTCAGAAACAAAGCTTCCGATATCAATGATTTCGAAACCGACCTTCAGCAGGCTATTGATATAATCTGCTTTTGCCTGAGTTGGAATAAAATCATGCCAGCTTTGTATAGCGTCCCTTGGACATTCGGTGATCAAAATATCCATTGGTGCTTAGTTTAGAATTTCTTCCAGTTCGACAAGGAGAAAATTACCTGTCACCATTTGGTTTACCGAAACGTGTATCTTCTTCACCACGGAATCTCTTTTCGCAATGAGGTTGTTCTCCATTTTCATTGCATCCACAACAATCACTACGTCGCCTTTCTTCACGCTGTCGCCTTCGCTTACATTGATCTTGAAGACCTTTCCGGGTATGGGCGACAACAGATGATTGGCAGATGAGGAGTGATTGGTGGATTCGTTTTCGGTGAGTTCCGAACTTTCTATCAGCAAATCGTTGCGGCTCATGAAATATTCCCTGCCATTGATAAGCACTTTGAAAGTGCCGTCGTTCATGGCGGTGATGGCTGCAAATACTTTGCGGCCGTTGAGGGTAATATCCAGTTCGTCTTCCGAAATGTATTCCACTTTGGCTTTGTGACTCTCACCGTTGATCTGCAATTCATAGTTACCGTCTCTGGAGGCTTTGTAAAACACTTCCGTGTCGGCTTTTTCGTAATGTACGCTGACCTTCAGCAGGTTTCTCCAGAATCCTATGGTGCTCCACACATTGTTAACCGGGTTGGAGTGTTCGCTGGGGGCTTCTGCTTTTTGACTAATGGAATGTAAAACAAAAGCTATTATGGCTTCCTGCGCTGAAACTTCTTCTTTGGGATAGGAACTGCGGTTAGGACTTTGTTTTTCTTTCATTTTCGATACGGTTTTGTTTTCTGTGGTTTTTGCTTTTGCGTCTTCTACTTCCTGTTCAAAATGGGTCTTGGCTGCGCCTGATTTATAATCACGATACTGGGTCTCATGCATGGCAAATTCGAAGAGTTCTTCATCATCCTGACCAAATTCCCAGTTGTTCTCAATCATTTCCTTGCGATACTTATCCAGTACATCGGGGTAGCCATCCTGAGGAACGCCAGTGTAGAATTCTTTGCCCAGATCATTAGCCAGTTTTATGATTTCAGGAGCCAGAGGACCCGGGAGGGTACCCGATTTGCCAAGAATCATATCCCAGGTGTTGTTGTCTATCATGGAATAACGCTCTTCGCCTTTGGTGAGTTGCAGGATATTCATCAGTGCGACGTTCTTCACATACTGGCTGAAGGGAGTCACCAAGGGGGGATACCCCAGTTTAGGCCAGATGTAAGTTACTTCGTCGAACAGTTTCACCAGCAGTTCGTCTTCGTTGAGTTCGTGTTTGCCCTGTGATTTCAGGGTGGAATTGATAACGTTGTGTATACCTTTCAGGTCGGCCATGAGGCTGCCCATCATGCCGCCGGGCAAGCCGGAACCAATGAGTAGTGAAGAAATGTAACGGTTCTTGGGGTCGATGAAATAACCGAGGAAGTCATCCATAAAGGATTGCGTCAACGCGCGGGCTTCCATATAAGCATTCATATTGATCTCGGGAACGATAAACCCATCGTCCTTCAGCATTTCAGCAATGGTAATGACATCGGGATGAACCATTCCCCATGAAAGGGGTTCCATGGCCACATCCAGATAATCAGCACCGGCTCGGGCCACTTCGAGCATGGAGGCCACCGAAAAACCGGGACCCGAATGTCCGTGATATTGAACTACGGTGTTTGGATATTTGTCTTTGATGGCTTTCACCAGACGGCCGAGGGTAGTGGGACGGCCTATTCCGGCCATGTCTTTCAGGCAGATTTC
>CAZRFL010000064.1:0-4464 GCA_964599365.1 uncultured Bacteroidales bacterium | reverse complement strand
GTATGAGATGGCTTTGTCAACCACGCCCATATAATATTCCACCGAATGAACTTCGGAATGGGTAACACTCAGGGCTGCCTGAGAAATCATCCCGGCTTCTTTGGCGTATTTGATGGAGAGTTCGAGGTTACGGTGGTCGTTGAGGCCGCAGAAAGATCGGGCAATGTCAACCCCCTGAGCCTTCTTCACCTTATACATCAGGCGACGCACATCGGCAGGAACGGGAAACATACGGATACCGTTCAGGGCACGCTCGAGCATGTGGGTCTGAATGCCGGCATCGTTAAAGGGTTTGGTCCATTGACGTACGGCGGTGTTGGGGTTTTCTCCATAGAGGAGGTTCACTTGTTCGAAGGCACCTCCGTTGGTCTCGATACGGGCAAAACATCCCATATCGACTATCACGGGGGCTATTTTATTTAACTGATCGACGCGGGGAACATATTTCCCTGAGGATTGCCACATATCGCGGTAGACCAGACTAAATTTTATTTCTTTTTTCATTTCAATTCTTTTAAATGTCTTTGAAGCATTCCGCTTCTCATTCTCGTTTTTGAGTTATTCCTTCACCCAATTGGGTTTTCTTTTTTCCAGGAAAGATGCCATGCCTTCCTGACCCTCTTTCGATGCCCTGAGCTCCGCTATGAGCCGGGCAGTATAATCAATGGAATCTTCGAAAGAGAGTTTATTCACGATGTTGTAAATAAGTGTCTTGGTAGCAGCCATGGCTTCGGGGCCGCTGCTCATGATTCCGGCAATAACGGTCTGCACGTAAGCATTGAGTTCTTCCAGCGGCAGGGATTTGTTCACCAGTCTATGCCATTCGGCTTCTTTGCCGGTGAAGCGTTTGCCACTTATCATCAATTCGCGTGAACCGTATTCGCCAATGCGTTTGGTGACATAAGGCGAAATGGTGGCCGGTGCAATGCCCAGCTTCACTTCGCTGAAGGCAAACTTGGTGTCATCGGCACAATAGACAAAATCGCAGGCGGCCAGCAGTCCGTTGGCACCGCCAATGGCAGCGCCCTGCACCACAGCTATGGTAGGTTTACGACAGGTGTAAATGGCATTGAAGCATTTGGCCAGCTTCAGGCTGTCCTGGTAATTCTCTTCGAAGCCAAAGGTAGCTATGCCTTTCATATAGTTGAGGTCGGCGCCGGCACAGAATGATTTGCCGCGTCCGCGCAAGACAACGATGCGAATGTCGGCTTCGCTGTTAACACTTTCGAAACAATCTATCAGTTCGGCTATAAGTTGTTGGTTAAGAGCGTTGTGCAGGTCGGGGCGGTTCATCCAAATGGTGCCCACATTATCAATCACTTCAATCTCTAAGGTTTCATATTTTTTCATCATGACAGGGTATTAAATTGAAAATTACATACGGAACACACCATCCTGTTTTTCGGAGAATTTGTTGTTGAGTGAGGCTGCAATACCCATGGCAATCACTTTGCGGGTGTCGGTGGGGTCTATGATGCCGTCGTCCCATAGGCGTGCAGTACTGTAGTAGGCTGAGCCTTCGAAGTCGTATTTGTCGATGATGCTCTTGCGCATTTTTTCGACATCGGCTTCTGGCATTTCTTTGCCTTCGAGTTGCATCTGATCCTGTTTCACAGTGATGAGAACCGTGGCTGCCTGCATACCTCCCATGACAGAGATCTTGGCGTTGGGCCACATGAACAACAAGCGGGGACCGAAGGCACGGCCTGCCATACCGTAGTTGCCGGCTCCGAAGGAACCTCCGAAGATGACCGTAAACTTGGGCACATTGGCATTGGCTACGGCATGCACCATTTTGGCACCGTCCTTCGCCATACCTTTGCGCTCGTATTCTTTGCCTACGATGAAACCTGTGATGTTCTGCAGAAACACCAAAGGAATCTTACGGGAGGTGCACAATTCTATAAAGTGGGTGCCTTTCAGGGCAGATTCGGAGAAGAGCACACCGTTGTTAGCGAGAATACCCACCGGGAATCCCATGATGCGGGCAAAACCTGTGATAAGGGTAGAACCGTAGTTTTCTTTGAACTCATGGAACTTGCTTCCGTCGACCATGCGGGCGATGATTTCTCTTGGGTCGAGCATTTTGCGAAAATCCAGAGGAGCGATACCATAGAGTTCTTCGGGATCGTAATAGGGTTCTTCGATGGGGGCTATGTCCAGTACCTGCTTTTCGGCTTTGTCCATAGACTGGAAGATGTTGCGGCAGATCTGAATGGCATGATGGTCGTCTTCGGCAATATGATCGGCAACGCCTGAGATGGAGGTATGCACTTCGGCACCTCCCAGTTCTTCGGGAGTGACTATCTCGCCTGTGGCACCTTTCACCAAAGGAGGGCCGCCGAGGAAAATGGTTCCCTGATTGCGGATGATGATGGTTTCGTCGCTCATGGCAGGCACGTAAGCACCACCGGCAGTACAGCTTCCCATAACAATGGCGATCTGCGGAATGCCCATGGCCGACATGCGGGCCTGATTGTAGAAGAAACGTCCGAAATGGTCCTTATCTGGGAACACCTTGTCTTGCTCAGGCAGGAAAGCACCACCTGAATCTACCAAATAAACACAGGGCAGATGGTTTTCCATGGCTATCTCCTGTGCACGCAGGTGTTTCTTGATGGTATACTGCATGTAGGTGCCGCCTTTTACGGTGGCATCGTTGGCGATGATGACAGTCTCGCGGCCATGAATGAGGCCTATACCTGTGGCTATTCCTGCTGAAGGGAAGCCGTTATCGTAAAGGTTGTAAGCAGCCAGAGGCGACAACTCCAGAAAAGGAGTATTGGGGTCAATCAGTTTGTCTATGCGTTCGCGGGCCAAAAGTTTGCCACGTTCTTTATGCTTTTTGATGGCTCCGGACGAACCACCGCGGGTGACCTCTTTGTGTATCTCTTTGTATTGGTTAAGAAGGGTTAAGAACTCTTCTTTATTCTTTTTGAACTCTTCGGAGTTGGTGTCGATCTTCGATTGTAATCTGTACACGTGTTTCTTTGTTTGGTTAAAATAAAATAGGACTTTGCAATTTCCCTTTATAGCTGATTGCGTATAAGTTGCAGATGCAGCTTATTTTTGGGAGGGTAAAAATAGTAATAATAATTAAATTGGTAGATGAGGGCGCAAGGGCCTAAAGAGCGTTTTGGTTACTTGCTTTTTAAATCTACTGGTTATGAAACTTTTATAATGTAAAGTTTTAACCTTTTTTAAGAATAATTGATAAGTGTCATGGTTAAAATTGCTAAAAACTAAACAGATAATATTTGAGTTTTTATACTGGATAACCCTATTAAAATATTAAGCATTTTTGGTTAGAGGATGAACTTATTGGGCCATCCTTATTTTTTTATCTAGGTCGTACAATGTATTCTAATTGCGCATTAGATTGTTTTCCTAAGATGCCATACATCACAAATCTGTAAATTCGCTTTAGAGAACTTCCACGACTTAGTGCATATTTCATGTTAAAATTATCTAAATGAATTATTTCGAACCCATTATCTTCGAACAATTTTTTTAAGGACGTTTTATCGTGAGTTGAAACATGTCCGTCAGCTTCAAAAACATGACTACAATTAGGACACATCAAATATTTAAACTGGTTATTAAAGGGTAAGGCCCCTGTAAATACCCCATTAGATTTCAGGTATTTTTTTATATTTTTGAAAATGACAGGATAATCATCTGTGGTAAAATGTTCTAATCCGTGAATATAGGAGATGACATCAAATTTATTGTTAAATCTTTCATCGAATACCATTAGGTCAGAAGTATATAATTCAAAATTCGAAAAACCCTCTGAATCAAGTTCTTTTGCTGTAAGCTCAACATTCTTTGGTGAAATATCTAAGCCGTACACATGTCCGAAATGGTTTAGTGCATGTCTTAATGTCAGTCCGGCGCTAAATCCTATTTCGCAAAATGTATTGTTTTTGCTTAAGAACTTCGCTCCCTTATCTTTTAACATCTCATAATGACTGTCGTTTTGAGGCTTTGAAACAGTTCTGTATATGTTTCTCATCTCCAGTTCATAAAAGTCATACATTTTAGCCCAATTAACATCTGAATTGGATGTTTTCATATTCTGACTGTCCAGTTTGTCCATTACTTTAACATATTTATGTTGTTTTGTAGCGCAATCTTTAAGTTAATTTAGGTGATCAATCCTTCCTCTATTGTGAAACCCAATTAAGCTATCTGTTTTTTTTCATATTAACTCTTCAAAATTAGTATTTTTTTTTATTATTAGACAGTTTACGGCGAGTATTATTCTTTCACCCATTTCCTATTCACCTGCCAGTCACTTGCCGAAACCTTTATAATATACATTCCAGATGGCAATGCACTTATGTCTATAAACTCCTTGTTCCCGGCAAAACTTCTTTGCATCATTTGTTTTCCGACAAGGTTAAAGATGGAAACTTTGATGCTTTGGCTTTGTGAACATTCTATGCTTATGTTTGAAGTGGC
>CAZRFL010000063.1:0-24456 GCA_964599365.1 uncultured Bacteroidales bacterium | reverse complement strand
TGAAATTTGACGAATTCGGTTTCGATGCCAGGCTGATGGAAAGCATAGAAGCCCTTGGATACACAGAAGCCACAGCAATACAACAACAAGCTATCCCAATAATTATGCAAGGCCGCGACCTTATGGGCTCGGCACAAACCGGAACCGGAAAGACAGCTGCCTTTTTGCTTCCTGTGATCAATAATATCATTACCTCTCCTCCGGGAAATGGCCTCAAGGCATTGGTAATTGTACCTACCCGCGAACTGGCTGTTCAGATAGATCAGCAAATGGAAGGCTTTTCTTACTTCACTCCCGTAAGTTCAATGGCTGTTTATGGAGGCACCGATGGCATCACCTTCGAAAGAGAGAAACAAGCCCTGACCGAAGGAGCCGACGTGGTGATCTGTACACCGGGTCGTATCATTGCCCATTTCAATCAGGGCTATGTGAACGTATCCGAACTAAAATACCTTATTCTCGACGAAGCCGATCGCATGCTCGACATGGGTTTTTATGACGACATCATGAAGATAGTGAGTTTTCTGCCCGAAAACCGTCAGAACATAATGTTCGCTGCCACCATGCCCCGCGACATTGGAGTGTTGGCACGTAAAACTCTGGTGAATCCCAAAGAAGTAAACATTTCCATTTCCAAACCGGCTGAAAAGATACTTCAGGTGGCCTATAGTGTTTACGACAGTCAGAAGATACCTTTGACGGTACATACTTTAAATTCACAAAACATCAAAAGTGTGCTCATTTTCTGCTCGACCAAAAACAGCACCAAGCAACTTAGCCGCGAACTGAAGCATGCCGGACTCAAGGTAGCCGAGATACATTCCGATCTGGATCAGAAGACCCGTGAAGAAGTGATGCTAAGTTTCCGTAACCACCAAACGACGGTACTGGTAGCCACCGACATTGTGTCGCGAGGCATTGATGTGGAAGACATCGATCTGATCATAAACTACGATGTGCCCAACGACGGCGAAGATTATATTCACCGCATTGGTCGCACGGCCCGTGCCGAATCGGATGGGGTGGCTATCACCTTTATCAATCAGCAGGAGCAACAAAAGTTTGCAGATATAGAAAAGCTTCTTGGTGAAGAGATACCGAAAAGTATTGTTCCTCAGATGTTCGGCGAAGGACCTGCCTACGAGCCACACAATCAAAGGCGCATGCCTCACAACCGCTCCAACCGTCCGGGGAATTTCAAAAAACGCAGATAAATAACGCTACATTCCTTATCTGACAAGAAATTAATCACTTTTCAGGAAAAATAAACAATTATAATTTTGCTGAATTCTAATTTTTACTACTTTTGCACTCCTAATTGCCCAGGTGGTGAAATTGGCAGACACGCTACTTTGAGGGGGTAGTGTCCTTACGGACGTGCAAGTTCAAGTCTTGTCCTGGGCACCAAATAAAAGCGAAATGGCTTTGACGCTTTTATCATAATGATCACAAAAAGCCCGGATGGCGGAATTGGTAGACGCGCTAGTTTCAGGGACTAGTATTCGCAAGGATGTGCAGGTTCGAGTCCTGTTCCGGGCACAATACTTTAAGCAGGCAATAGCCTGCTTTTTTTGTTTAATCTTACAGGACGAGAAGTTTATCCGCCCACTGGCGGAAGTCCTGTTCCGGGCACCAAACTTTAAGCAGGCATTAGCCTGCTTTTTTTGTTTATTGCAACTTCGGTCAAACCTTATAAGATCAGCTATAAATTCTGATTTGACTCCAATCCATTAAAAGATAATTAAAATGGACACCTAAATTCCAACCGCGAATTGGTTGACATCAAATAGGGCTATAGTTGTGCGTGAAATAATAAATATTGGTGCAATTTGGTGTCCGCCGCGGCGGATTGTAATTTGGTGGCAAAAAATAATTTTTCAGAGGAGATTCAATTACCTTTGTAAAAAAAACTCTTGAAGAAAGCCATAGTCTCTGTAATAAATGATCTGGTGACCGACCAAAGGGTCGACAGAACATGTTCGGCTTTGGTAAAACTGGGTTTTGAAGTACTCTTGGTAGGTCGTGAGAAAAAGAACAGTCTGGAACTGCCTGAGCGGAAATACCACATGCACCGCTTCCGCATGATCTTCGAAAAAGGGCCACTGTTCTATGCCTTCTTCAACCTCCGATTGTTCTTCCTGCTTCTCTTCAAAAAATCCGATCTGCTTTTTGCCAACGATCTGGACACCCTCCTGCCCAATTACCTTGTATCCAGAATAAAGAAAGTGCCCCTGATCTACGACAGTCATGAATACTTCACTGAGGTGCCCGAACTGATCGGCAGACCCTTTGTTCAAAACACATGGAAACGTATAGAGCGTTTCATCTTCCCAAAGTTGAAAGAAATTATCACGGTAAACGAGTCCATTGCTGACCTATACGAAAAGCAATATCAAAAGAAACTTACTGTGGTCAGGAATATATCCTCCAGGGTAATCCCTGATTCTGTGAAAACACGCAGCGAACTGGGCCTGCCTGAAAACAAGCACATCATCATACTGCAGGGAGCCGGAATCAATATCGACAGGGGCTCGGAAGAAGCGCTGGCTGCTATGGAGTATGTTGACAATGCCATATTGCTGATTGTCGGCGATGGAGATGTAATACCCCTGCTCAAAGAAAAAGCCCAGGAGGCAAGATATAAAGACAAGGTGATGTTCGTTCCCAAACAGCCTTTCGCACAACTGTATCAATACACCGCCAACGCCGATCTGGGTTTGACACTTGATAAGGACAGCAATATCAACTACCGTTTCAGCCTGCCCAACAAGATATTCGATTACATCCATGCCGGCATCCCTGTTTTGGCCTCTCCCCTGACCGAAGTAAAAAAGATCATAGACGAATTCGGCATAGGCTGCACCACCGAAAGCCACGATCCGCATCACATTGCAGAAAAGATTCAATTCATGCTTACGGATATAAATTCGCGCGAAATGTGGAAAAAAAATCTTACACTTGCATCTGAAAAGTTACACTGGCAAAACGAAGAACTCATACTACTAAAGCTGCTGAAGCCATATGCCTGACAAAACCGTCCATATCATCGCTTTCGATATTCCTGTTCCGGTGAATTATGGGGGAGCCATCGACATCTATTACAAACTGAAAAGTCTGAAACAGGAAGGTATTAAAATAAATCTTCATTGTTTCGAATACGACCGCAAGCCCTCGGCCCTGCTCTATGAGTTTTGTGAGAATGTGTATTACTACAAACGCAATATCTCCAAGACCAAGCTCTTCAACAGCAAACCCTATATTGTTGCCACACGTGACTCTAACGACCTGATGTCGCTGCTGCTAAAAGATGACTATCCCATTTTGTTCGAGGGGCTGCACACCACCTATTTTCTGGGCGACAAACGCCTTCGCGAGAGACGCAAGATAGTCAGGACCCATAATATTGAACACGATTACTATCAGAGTCTGGCCTCGGTAGAAAAAGACCTTTTCAAAAGGTATTATTTCATGAACGAAGCCGGCAAACTGGCCAAGTACGAAAAGATACTGGAACACAGCGATGGTATTGCTGCCATTTCTAAAAACGATTCGGCTTACCTTTCGTCGAAATACAAAAATGTACAAACCGTTTCGGCCTTTCATGCCAACGAAACCATCAGTTCGAAGCCGGGCTATGGTAATTTCGCACTCTACCATGGTAGTCTCGAAATTGGGGAGAATAACGAAGCAGCCCTTTTCCTGATTAAGAATATTTTTGCTGACTCAAAGCATCATTTCATCATTGCAGGTAACAAACCGTCGAAAGAGTTGAAAACAGCCATTGCAGGCAAAAGCAATATAGAACTCAGGACCGGCATCACCAGCGAAGACATCTACGAACTGATATCAGATGCCCACATCAATATTCTCCCAACCTTTCAGTCGACAGGCATCAAACTGAAACTGCTGGCAGCCTTGTTCCGTGGCCGGCATTGTCTGGTGAATACGCCTATGATCGAAAACACCGGACTGGAAAGTCTCTGCATTTGCCGCGATGGTGTAGATGAAATTAAAAAGGAAGTGGATATTCTGTTCCAAACAGAATTTGATGCTTCAGAAATTCAAAAAAGGGAAGAGATACTGCTTAACAACGGCTTCTCGAACGGGCACAACGCCCGCACGCTGATCAATATGCTGTTTTATTGATTCTCCTGATCTTCTATCAACAAACCATTTTCAATACGCATGGTACGTCCGGGAAACCTCTTGAAGAGGGAATAGTCGTGGGTGGCCATGAAGACAGCCGTACCCGTCTTGCTGATGTTCAGCAGCACATTCAATATTTCTTCTGAAGTATTGGGATCAAGATTTCCGGTGGGCTCGTCTGCGAGAATCACCTCGGGATGATTGATGAGGGCACGGGCAATGGCAACGCGCTGTTGTTCGCCGCCCGAAAGCTGGTTGGGCATCTTGCTGCCTTTGCCTCCCAATCCCACCATTTCGAGCACTTCTATGCAACGTTGGTTGATGTCTATTTTACTGCTCCATCCGGTGGCATGCATCACAAAATGCAGATTTTCATTCACCGTGCGATCGGTCAGCAACTGGAAATCCTGGAAAACTATACCCAGTTTGCGTCTCAGGAAAGGCACCTGTTTGTGTTTGATGGTCAGCAGATCGTAGCCGGCAATCCGTGCCAATCCGTCCACAGCAGGCAGGTCGGCATAGATGAGTTTCAGCAGGCTGCTCTTACCGCTGCCGGTAGGGCCAATCAGGTAAACAAATTCGCCGCGTTCTATGCAAACATTGACATTAGCCAGCACCAAAGCACTGTTTTGAAAAACCGATACTTTATCGAGTTGAATGATGGCATTGCTGCGTATTTTTTTTGTGTCGTCCATAAGATCAGATTCAGCATGTAAAATTAAGTTTTTCTTGTCTGTTTCACCCATATTAATCCATTTTTGTCAGTTTCAGGGGAGGTTTTTTTTCGTAATTTTGTATAAAGCAGTCATACATGCCACGTTTTTGGATCATAATTTTAGTAATCCTTTTGACCATGCCCGAAATCAGTAACTCACAAAATAAGATGGGAAATTCCTCAGACCGCCAGCCCGCCGTGGCAGGACAGTTTTATCCTGCCGATTCAGCAGAGCTCAGAAAAGAACTCGACTCACTTTTTGCTCAAGCCAAACCCTTTCAGCGTTCGGGGGTCAAGGCCATCATTACGCCCCATGCCGGCTATGTTTTCTCGGGAGGGGTAGCTGCCAGCGCCTTCAACCAGATAGATACCGCCAAAGATTACCAGACCATCTTTGTGATTGGTTCCAGCCATAAGAAATATTTTAACGGAGCCGCTATTTATGTGGATGGAAATTTCATTACTCCTCTGGGAAGCCTGGAGGTGGATACGGCCCTGGGGAAGAAACTTATCAGCGAAAATAGTTTTTTCAGCAATTATAACGAGGCCCACAAGACCGAACATTCGCTGGAAGTGCAACTTCCTTTTCTGCAATATAAGCTCAACAAGCCTTTCCGCATTGTGCCCATTGTGATTGGCACCGACGATGCCACCGTTTGTAAGAAGATAGCTCATGCTTTGACACCTTATTTTACGGAAGACAATCTTTTTGTGATTAGCACCGATTTTTCACATTATCCCCGGATTGCCGACGCCCGTAAAGTGGACCTATTAACTGCCGAAGCCATAGCCAGCAATTCGCCAAAGAAACTGTTGGAAGTATTAAGTTCGAACACCAAATTGCCTGTATCCAACCTGCTGACCAGCCTCTGCGGATGGTCGTCGGTACTGAGCCTGCTGTATATTACCGAAAAACATCCTGAGTTGAAGATATCCACCATAGAATATAAGAACTCAGGCGACTCGAAACCCTATGGAGATAGCTCGAGGGTGGTAGGTTACACAGCCATGACGGTGACGAATACTGTCGCGGCTCAATCGGAATTTTCGCTCACTGCTATTGATAAAGCAAAGCTGCTGGAAATTTCGCGGCAGACGTTGCAGAGTTACATTAAGAAGGGGGATGTGCCTGAAGTAGACTCTACCGAACTCTCCCCCGCCCTGAAAGCCCTGTGCGGGGCCTTTGTCAGCTTGCATAAGAACGGCAAACTGCGCGGCTGTATAGGACAGTTTACGGCACGCAAGCCCCTTTACCTTATCATACAAGATATGACCCTGGCCTCGGCCACACAGGACAGTCGTTTTCAGAAAGTGACCGCTGCCGAACTGAGCGAGATTGAAATTGAGATATCGGTGCTTTCGCCTATGCGCAAGATTGCTTCAGTAGATGAGATAGAAATGGGCAAACACGGTATTTATATCACCAAAGGAAACTACAGCGGGACCTTCCTGCCACAGGTAGCCACCGAAACCGGATGGACCAAAGAAGAATTCCTGGGCCATTGCTCCGAAGACAAGGCAGGTTTGGGATGGAACGGTTGGAAAGATGCAGACATTTATGTGTATACCGCCATTGTTTTTGGGGAAGAGGAAGTCAGATAAGTGAAAATGACCTACCCTGAGCTGAAAGAACTGCTCGACGAAAAACATGAACAGTACAACTGCCCCGCTTTCATTGAAGCGGACCCGGTGAGTGTACCCCATAGTTTCACACGCAAAGAAGACGTAGAGATAGCCGGTTTTTTTGCTGCTACCCTGGCCTGGGGGCAGAGGCCGATTATCATTCGCAGCAGTATGCTGCTGATGCAAATGATGGATCAGCAGCCCTATGAGTTTATCAGCACGGCATCGGAACAGGAGATCAGTCGCTTCGGCAGTTTTGTGTATCGCACCTTCAACGGACACGATTGTATGTTTCTGATACGCGCTCTGAAAAACATGTATGCCAATCATGGAGGCCCCGAAGCCGTTTTTACACAGGCTTACCTCCGCCATAAGGATATTAAAGAGTCCATCAGTGCTTTTCGCTCCGTGTTGCTTGATGTGCCTCATGACAAGCGAAGCGAGAAACACATTTCCAATGCCGCCAAAGATTCGGCTTGCAAACGTATCAACCTCTACCTGCGATGGATGGTGCGCAATGATAATCGCGGGGTGGATTTCGGATTGTGGAAATGCATTCCGGCTTCGGCCCTCTACCTCCCCCTCGACCTGCATACCGGCAACACTTCCCGCGAATTGGGTTTGCTCGGCATGCGGCAGAATAACTGGAAAGCCGTGGCCGAACTCACCGAAAACCTCAGGAAAATGGATGCAAGCGATCCTGTGAAATACGATTATGCCTTGTTTGGGTTGGGAGTTTATGATAAATTAGGGGGTTAGACTGTAAGGGGTTTAGACTGTTAGGGAGGTCATTGATAGTCATTAATTGTCATTATTAGTCATTAGTTGTCATTCATTGATCCGATTCGGCTTTACCTCTTGGGACAGAGTCAAGATCTTTTGGTACAGAGTCGTAATCCGATAGTACAGAGTCGTAATCCTTATGAACAGAGTCATAATCCGTATCAACAGAGACGTAATCTTTATCAAGAGAGTCGTAAATTGTATCAAGAGAGACGTAAATTAAATCAACAGAGTCGCAAATTAAATCAACAGAGTCGTAAATGCTATCAAGAGAGTCAAAAATTATATCAACAGAGACATGAATGTTTTCAAGAGAGGCATAAATTAAATCAACAGAGACGTAGATGTTATCAAGAGAGTCAAAAACTGAATTAACAGAGGCGTAAATATTATCAATAGAGTCAAAAACCGATGGTACAGAGACGTAATCCGATAGTACAGAGTCAAAATCTATTGGTACAGATACGTGATCCGATGGTACAGAGTCAAAATCTTTTGGTACAGCGTTATCTAATTACAATGCTATTATTCTATTCTTTTTGAATGATACAAAATAATAAATCGCCTATGGGTATTAAGGCACAATTTTTGCAGTTTTCTGCATAGCAATTACTTTTTCTATAAATTTGCGAGTCATTGGTCTAAGTCAAATCAAATATCCTATGCCATGAAAAAATTCAATACTTTCTTTCTCCGGTTTCGCGCTTCTACATTGAAGTTTACACTTTGGTTGCTGGGCATGGCTGGTTTCGGCCTGCTGATGTCATGCGCCAAATACGGTGCTCCTATCGCTGAATATGGGGTACCTTACCCCGACAATGCCCTTGATTTTCATGGCAAGGTGATGTCGGCCGATTCCTCACTGCCTGTGCCCGGCATTCAGATCAAGGTCTACAGCGAATATGAAGATACCATTACTGCCTCCACCAATGCCGCGGGCGATTATTCGGCCCATAAGCCTGCCTACGAAAACCAAAAGGTGATGCTGGTGTTTTCCGACAAAGATGGGGCTCAAAACGGAAAGTTCTTCGACAAGACTGTGGAAGTGGATGTAAGCTTCCGCGATGTGAACAACCTGGAACATCAGGCCGACGTACAACTACAACGCAAACCCTGATACCATGCGAATAAAAAGAAAGATACTGAAGATCAGATCGCGATTCTACTATTATGTGCTGTTGCTGATAGGCTCCACCACGGTATTGTTCCTGACACGTTGCGGCAACCCCAAAGCCAAAGAAGATGCATCCCGAAAAAACGATTCTATAGCATTGGCCCACCATCTTCAGGATTCCACGGCCACAGCAGATTCTCTGCAAAAAGCCGGAAAGATTCAGGCAGCCCTAGATTCTATACATCAGGCCGACTCAGTGGCCAAAGCCCGTCAGAAGGCCAAAACCAAACCACAGACTCCCCATCAGTTCGTCCCGATGCAGCCCGTAGTCGATTACGGGGTGATGCCCAACGAAACTCCCGCCACCAAATACGGTGTGCCCGTAAACGATTACAAAAACTGATTTTTCCGTTTCCAATTCATAAACTTTTGTAAATTTGGATCAAATTCATTTGCTATGAAGATCCGCAGAACAATATTACAGTTTAAATCGCGTTTTTATTATTACACCTTATTGCTGATAGGTTCGGCAGGCATGTTGTTCTTTGTCAGGTGTAATAACCCCAATGCAACCGACGATTCGGAACGCATAAACGATTCCATAGCCAAAGCCAAACATCAGCAGGACTCAGTAGCCAAGGCCGATTCGCTGGGTAAGGCCCAAAGAGAACAGGCACGTCAGGATTCTATTGTCCGCGCCGATTCCATCGCCAAAGCAAAAAAACACGTTAACCCCTATAAGCCCATACCTGTAATCACCAAATACGGCATCCCTATCAATCATCCCATTGCAGAATACGGTGTTCCACCAAATTTTGAATAGGATTTTACTTTTGGCTGTATCGTTAGTCTAACTGACAACGCAAACATTTAGCTAATCACCCTACTACTTTGTAACAACTAACCCTTCTCTCTTGAAAAACCACCGTCCCGGATTCCGCAAACGAGTTGCACTGAATGTCTTCAGCAAATACGTAAACGTTCAGTCGCAACTGCACGAACTATCCTATTTCTTTTGGGAATGCACCCTGCGCTGCAACATCAAATGTATACACTGCGGAAGCGATTGCCGCGCCGAATCGGGCGTAACAGACATGCCATATCAGGATTTCCTGAAAGTAACCGAACAGGTCAGCAAGGTGTATGATCCCCACAAGGTGATGATAGTGATCACCGGTGGCGAACCCCTCATGCGAAAGGATCTGGAAGAATGTGGCAAAGAACTCTACAAGCAGGGCTTTCCATGGGGGTTTGTCACCAATGGCTATGCCCTGACTGCCGAACGTTTTCAGAACCTGCTTGCCTGCGGTCTGCGCTCTATGACTATCAGCCTAGACGGCTTTGAGGATAGCCACAACTGGATGAGGGGCAACCCCCATAGTTTCGAAAAAGCCGTGAATGCCATCCAACTGGCCGTTAGTGCCGGCGACGATATAGTGTACGATGTAGTCACCTGTGTCAACCAGAAGAACTTCGGCGAGCTGCCTGCCCTCAAACAATTCCTCATCAACCTGGGAGTAAAGCGTTGGAGGATATTCAGCATTTGCCCCATTGGCCGTGCCAAAGAAAACCCACTGCTCAGTATCAGCAACGAGGAGTTTCGTCAGGTACTCGATCTCATTAAAGCCAACCGCGAAGAAGGCATCCTACAGACCAGCTTCGGTTGCGAAGGTTTCCTGGGCGATTACGAATCGGAGGTACGCGATGGCTTCTTCTTCTGCCGCGCGGGCATCAATATTGCTTCGGTGCTGGCCGATGGCTCCATTTGTGCCTGCCCCAACATAAACCGTGAAGCTTTCACCCAGGGCAACATTTATAAGGACGATTTCATGGATGTCTGGAACAACCGTTTCCAACCCATGCGCGACCGAAACTGGGCCAAAGAGGGTCAATGCGCCGATTGCAAAGAATTCAGCTGGTGCCGCGGTAACGGAACCCACTTAAGAGATGTGGAAAATCATGATGTGCTTCGCTGCCATTATAAAATGATCAAAGAGGATTAGGGATAGGAGCAGATGCCGACCCAATTTAAAATGTCCCGCAGATGACGCAGAAACTCGCAGAATAAAACATCAAAAAACTAATAATCTGCGTCAATCAGCGAAAACTTGCCTGACGGCAGTCAGGTCTACGGGAAAAACGGAATCATCAATCAAGTATCTCCCTGATATCTTTCTCAATATTCTCGCAGATGGTATCTACAGGCAGGTCATTGGGGTCGTTGCCGAAAGGATCTTCTATCTCCACTCCTATTTCGTTTATGCCAAGCAATATCAGCGAAACGATACCTATTACAGGAACAGCTATCCAATGGAATTTCTCGTACAATCCGAAAGGCAGGGCCAGAAAATACAGCATAATGAACAACTGCAGATGAGCCGCATAGGCAAAAGGCACGGGAGTATTACGTATCCTCTCCATCCCTCCCAGGTTGTTGACCAAAGTGGTCAATTCAGTATTGATGGCGATCAGATCGGGCTCCATGGCAAATCCCGATCTTTTTATCAGGGTAACTTCTTTATGAATCACTTTCATGATGGCATTGGGAACATGATTGCTTTTGAATACCTCATCTTTCTGGTCTTCATTCAGCATGGGTAAATGCTCGCGGGTAACGCCTTCTCTCAATCTTTCCTTAGTGGCATAATTAAAGGCGGATATCAGTTTGATGAGGCGGGTACGCTTTTCGGTCTCGGCTTTTGGAATCAATTCATTGAGAAGGAGCGCCAGATTGCGCGAGGCATTTACTGTGTAGCCCAGAAGCTTGCGACCCTCCCAATACCTGTCATAAGAAGTATTGGTCCTGAATACCATCAACAGGCCCAAAGCCAAACCTACCACATTATACACCACCATGTCAATCTTCACGTCTTTAGAAATGATGTCGTGGTCGTAGAGATAAACCATCAACCCTGTCCAAACCATAAAAAAAACAACTCGGGGCATGGTACCCCAGATGATGGTTCCTTTCCAGGCGAAAAGCAATTTATGCCATGCCTTGCGGTCGTATTGAATCATACTTTACTTTTTTGGTTTATACTTCTCTGCTTGCATAATATAGTCCTGGGCGCTTTTCAGATCGCCCATGATGCGATAGGTTTGAGAGATGTTCATATAGAGCTCGTATTTCTCAGGTTTGATCTTAAGGGCCTGCTGAAAATACGAAAGTGATTTATTGAAATCTTTTTTAATACCGTAAACAATACCCAGATTCTCCAAAGCAGATTCATCATTGGGCTTCACCTTGATGGCTTGTAAGAAACAATCCTCAGCAGCATCAATGCGTCCCAGGTTTTGCCCGTAAATCTCACCCAGCTTACTCATGGCATCCACATAATCGGGTTTCAGATGAAGGGCTTTGTTCAGTGAGACTATGGCCGAATCGAATTGATTGATACCCCGGAATGCCGCCCCAAGACCGTAATAGTTTTCAGCCACTTCCGGCTTATATTGTATTAATATCTTATAATCCGTCACCGCTTCAGCGAATTGCTGGTTCTTATTGGCTACCTGTGCCAGATAGAGCAAATTGTTCAGGGCATGAGGATGTTTGGGATTGATCTTAAGACAATTCATAAAGCACTCCCTGCTGGCTGCATAATCCTCCCGTTTGATGTTGCAGTTGCCCAGCAGATTCCAGGCATTCAGGTTGCTGGGGTATATCTCAACAGCTTTCTTCAGATAGCCGTAAGCCTGCTGAATGTATTGATTCTTCTGTATCTCGTTATCCGTCGAATCAGCTTTTTCCAACAACTTACCTCCTGCCGAAGTATTGCATTTGGTGCTGTTTTCCGACACCTTCACATCGGTGGTAAACAGCGTTACATCGTCCATCCAAACGCGGTTGCGGCTGATGGTCTTTACGGAATATCCCAGCAAGAGGACGATCAGTATGAACATAGCCGTGTTTCGGTATGCCTCCTTATTTTTCATCCTTTTCTTCAGGTAGACCGTGATGAACCAACCCACAAACACACAGAATCCCAACAAGGCGGTAAACATAAAGCGTTCGTTCATGAAGGTCCCTATGTTAAACACAAAGTTCGAGACTATGGAGAAAGTGATAAAGAAGAACAGAATGGCAAAGGCAGGCAGGCTCTTGCTGCGAAACTTCCACAAAGCATAAACCAGCATGGCTCCGAAAATAAGCACAGGCAATATCGCCCTGAAATCTCCGAAACCTATAATAGGGATCTGCTTGGGATAATAATCATGCGTCAGCGGATGAGGGAATATAAGCAGCAGCAGGTATTTCAACCAGGTGAACATGATGGTCGCATACTTTTGCATGACCGAAGCCCCCACAAAGGGATCGTTCAACAGCTCTGTGGTGTTGACATTGCTTACTCTTGCCCCTATCATACTCATGCGCAGCAAAAAATATAAGGCTATGGCAACCACCAACGGCAGAACAATCACCAAATGATCTTTCAGTTTGGCTTTGGTGAACATGTAAAGCAACAAAGGTATGGCTGCCAGAAAAGTCAGGGCATTTTCTTTTGATAATATCGCCAGGAAAAAGACAGGCAAGATCAGCAGCGCATAATAGATCTTCTGCTTTTCTATGTACAAGAGCGAAAGATAAACACAACTCAGCGAAAGCAGCAAACACAATATCTCATCCCGTCCTTTGATGTTAGCCACAACCTCCGTATGCAGCGGATGGGCTGTAAACAGCAGGGCACTGACAAAAGCCAGCGACAGAAACCAGATATTGGAAGTGTAAGTAGTGAACAATTTCTTTAGGATAATGTAAAGCAGCATACAGGTGAGGGCATACAGCAGCACATTGATCAAATGACCCACAAAGGGATTGAACCCGAACAATTCTTTTTCCACCGCAAACATCACCTGCGACAAAGGCCGGTAACGACCTCCGGGCAGCAGGTTATTCTTTCCCAAAAATCCTACAAATGCATCGTTTGTAAAAACGTCTTTAATGCCTGCCACACCCTTTTGCGTAAAGGTGTTTCCGGTGATCATCAGCGAATCGTCGAGGGTGTATTTCAGGTCGAGGGTATCAGCATACAGCAGGAAGGCAAAAACAAACACCAGCCATTTCAGGTACTTCTCAGGCAAAGCAGTCGTTTTACTTTTCACGGCAGCTTCCGGCACAGGGCCCTTGTTTATGCTCGTAACAGGCGGCTTCTTATGTTGCTTAGCTTTTGCGGCAGCCATGCTTCATTATTTGAAAGGTATCACCAGGTCCCTGCCCGCCTTAAGTGTCTTTTCGTCCTTAATATCGTTGGCCTTGAGTATGGATGCCTTAGGGACATTATATTTTTTGGCTATGACATCGGCTGTTTCGCCTTTTGCTACCGCATGATCGGCTTTGATGGGTATCATCAGCTTTTGGTTTTCGCCTATGTTGTCGTTCTTCAACTTATTCTTCAGCTTGATGAAAGCCACCGGAATGCCAAACTTACTGGATATCTTGCCCAGCACCTCCCCTTTCTTCACCGAATAACTGATCCAGTTGGTATCTGTTTTGGCCACCACGGTTTCTTTTTTCGCCACGCTGTCAGCCGTGGGTTTCTTCACCGAATCGGTCACAACCACCTTTTGGTCATTGGCCATAGGGGTGGTCACTCCCTGGCGGATGAACATATCCCAGATGATATAAGCCAGCAAAAGCACTCCCAGCGATATGGCGGCCACTTTGATCCGCTTCATCCACAAAGCGCTGATATTTATTTTATTTCCCATGGTGAAAGGTTTTTTCTCTTTTTTGGGTTTGGGTTCATAAGGCTCACTGTCTACTATAGTTCTGTCCTTTTTCTCGGCTTTCACCTCGGTGAGTTTGCCGCTCACATCCGTAAACTTCGACTTCTTATTGGCTACATTATAGAACAATATCAACTGAACGGTGATGTTGTCGGTGCCTCCGTTGTCGTTGGCCAGTTGGGTAAGTTTCATGGCTTTGTGCTGCACCGAAATGTTCTCGTTCAACACATTTTCTATCTCCATATCGCTCACCATACCCGTCAAGCCGTCGGAACAAAGCACAATGATATCGTCGTTGGCGGGCATGGCAAAGCTGCGGCCGGTTTCTACGTCCACATCAGGGCCTATGCCTAAAACACGGGTGATAATATTCTTTTCGGGATGATCCAGGGCCTCTTCCGGGGTAATGGTACCTTTATCCACCATCTCCTGCACCAGCGAATGATCGCGGGTCAGAGGATACAGTTTGCTTCCCGATTGAATGTAGATGCGGCTGTCGCCCACATGAGCATAATACACCTTGTCGTAACGAACAATGATCATCACAATGGTGGTACCCATTCCGGCCAGCTCGGGATCGGTCTTGGATTTTTTGAACACCACCGAATTCGCAAACTCAATAGAGGCTTTCAGGGCATCTTCGGGCATATCGAAATAGTGGTTTTCCAGATAAGCGCGTATGTTTTCAACGGCTGTGCGCGAGGCCGTGGCCCCGCCTTTGTGTCCGCCCATACCATCGCAGACCAGGAAAACATGGCCGTTGATACATTCGAAATAGCCCATGTAGTCTTCGTTCTCGCTGCGAACTAAGCCTATATCGGTAGAGTTACCAAAATCGAAATTCTTGAGGTCCTGAGTTTTTGCCATATGCAATTGTGTTTTGCTACAGGCAAATATACAAAAGATATAAGCCTCACGAAAAAAAATTTAGGTGAGTTATAAAAGGGTGGTTGTTAGTAAAGCGCCGCTTCTTCGAGCTTAGTCGAGAAGAGCAAAGAATTTGCATTTCACATACACCCAAATTCTCAATTCTAAAATCATAAATCTAAAATCTAAAATCTGAATTCTACCTATAAAGCCTATCCCTCTGTGCTTTCAGTTTTTCGTCGGAGATGTAGTCGTCGTACTCGGTCTTTTTGTCTATCATGCCACGGGGGCCCATTTCGATGACGCGGTTGCAGACGGTTTGTATGAACTCGTGGTCGTGGGAGGACATGAGGATGTTGCCCTTGAATTTGATGAGGGTGTTGTTGAATGCCTGTATGGATTCGAGGTCGAGATGGTTGGTGGGGGCGTCGAGCATCATGATGTTGGCGTTGCGCAGCATCATGCGGGCTATCATGCAACGCACCTTTTCGCCGCCGGAAAGGACGTTGGCTTTTTTGTAGATTTCTTCGCCGGAGAAGAGCATTTTGCCGAGAAAGCCGCGAAGGTAGTTTTCGGTGGTATCGGTGGAGAATTGCGCCAGCCAATCGATGAGGGTGATGGGTTTCTGGAAGAGGTGTTCGTTTTCGAGGGGCAGGTAGGCTTTGGTGATGGTTTGGCCCCAGGTGAAGGTGCCGCTGTCTTGCGGAATATGGCCCTTGAGGATCTCGAAGAGATAGGTCATGGCGCGTGAATCGCGCGAAAGGAGTATGATCTTTTCGTCTTTCTGTATGGTGAAGGAGAGATCTTTGAAGAGCAGGGTGCCTTCGACGCTTTTGGTGAGGTGGGCGACCTCGAGAATGTTGTTGCCGGGTTCGCGGGCGGGGGTGAAGATGATGCCGGGATATTTGCGGGTGGAAGGCTTGATCTCTTCGAAGTTGAGCTTTTCTATCATCTTTTTGCGGCTGGTGGTTTGCTTGGATTTGGAAGCATTGGCACTGAAACGGGCGATGAATTCGAGGAGTTCTTTTTTGCGGTCTTCGGCCTTTTTGTTTTGATTGAGCTGCTGACGAAGAGCGAGCTGACTGGATTCGTACCAGAAGGTATAGTTGCCGGAGAATTGCTGCACGCGGTTGAAATCGATGTCGATGATGTGGGTGCAGATGGTATCGAGGAAGTGGCGGTCGTGAGAAACAACGAGTACGGTGTTCTCGAAGTTGGCCAGATAGTTTTCGAGCCATTGCACGGTGTCGAGATCGAGGTCGTTGGTAGGCTCGTCGAGCAGCAAATTGTCGGGCTTGCCAAACAAAGCCTGGGCCAGCAGCACCTTTACCTTTTCCTTGCCGCTGAGTTCGTTCATGAGTCGGTGATGTACATCTTCTTTGATGCCGAGTCCGCTGAGCAGGGCCGCTGCATCGCTTTCGGCATTCCAGCCATCCATCTCGGCAAACTTTTCTTCGAGTTCGGAAGCACGTATGCCGTCGGCCTCGGTGAAATCGGGCTTGGCATAGATGATATCTTTCTCTTTCATTACCTCGCAAAGCTTGGTGTGGCCCATGATGACGGTGTCGAGAACGGTGTAATCGTTGAACTCGGAGTGGTCCTGCTTTAGCACCGACAGGCGTTCGTTGACACCGAAACTGACGATGCCGCGGGTGGTTTCCTGTGCGCCGTAGAGTACTTTAAGCAGGGTTGATTTTCCGGAACCATTGGCACCAATGATGCCGTAGCAATTGCCGGGGTTGAATTTCAGGTTGACATCCTGAAACAATATGCGTTTGCCGAATTGAACGGCTACATCGGAGACTGAGATCATGGGGAAGGAGGAGTTGGATGGTTGGAAAAATGGAGGATTGGAAAGATGGATATTTGGATGAATGGATGGATCTATTGCTAAATTGTTGGATTGTTGAATTGTTGGATTGTTAAATTGTTATATTGCTAAATTGTTGGATTGTTGGATTGTTGGATTGTTGGATTGTTGAATTGTATTGAGGAGGATTGGAAAAGTGGATGATTGGAAAAATGGATGATTGGATGAGGGTATGGCTGAATTGCTAAATTGTTATATTGTTGGATTGTTGGATTGCTAAATTGTTGGCTTGTTGGATTGTTGATGGCTGACTGTTGACTGTGGATTGCAGACTGCCGATTGATTTTGAGTTTGCAAAGGTAAGCAAATGAATGGGATTATGGGGAGAAGACTTTTTGGAAGAAGGTCATTCATTGTCATTAGTTGTCATTAGTTGTCATTAGTTGTCATTGATTGTCATTGATTGTCATTGATAGACATTTAGGCTTTAGGTTTATGGGATATTATTCACCACAATAGGCACAATAGGGCACAATAGAGGAACTGTAACACAGAGGAACACTGAGAAGCACAAAGTTTCACAGAGAAATCTTCGTAACGCCATTTAACTGTAGTGCCGTAAAGCTATTCCATTTATCCATTTTTCCAGCTTTCCTTTTTACCACAATAGGCACAATCCGCTGGCGGACACAATGGTCGCTATGTAGGGTGTACTTTATTTTTTAATAAGTTTTATCACCTGTGAGGTAGTGATGTTATCCACCTTCAAGAAATAGACTCCGGAGGGCAGGGATGAGAAGTTGTGCTGCTCTACCTGCATGCCTTTCCAGATGATCTGGCCCATGAGGTTGCGTAATTCGTATATTTCTTTGCCGGTGGTGTTATCCACATGGATATTATCGGTGAAGGGATTGGGATAGACTTTCCAGGGGTTGTTATTGTTTTCATTTATACCCTCAGAGCCGCTTACAGTACGAACCAGGCGGACAAAATTGTTGATGCGTTGAACGTCGCCCTGTGGCCCACGACCAAATACAGAGTCACCTGCCTGGTTGACACCCAGGTAAAACTGAACGGAATGAGGATTCCCGCTTTTGGGATCGCTGCGCTGTGCCCCTGCCCCGTGAACATCTTTTAAAGTATAATAGGTGGCATTGGGAGGCATTTTCATATATCCCAGCGCTTCGCCAAAAGTAACGTACACTCCGCCCATATTATCAAGATGGGTGGTGGAAGTCCAATAAAAAGGATAATTGGTATTGCCGCCTTCGTCGGTGATGGACGTGCAGTTGAAAACAGGATTGATGGCAGCGGAAGCGGTGGCATCGGGTGAGCGGGAATAATCCACAATGCTTTGAAGTTCCTTGGCATGAGGCAGGCGCCAATCGTTATGGCCGAGATAATTTTGGGTGTTCTTTGTTTGCGCATAGGCCAGGGCATTTTCCCAGTTCATTCCGACGCCTGCATCGTATTTGGGCCACATCAGCCCGGTAGTATGATCGGTGATGGTGCTGTCGGCATTATCAGAAAAGTTGTTTAATCCATAAGAAGTATTTCCGCGCACATAGCGGATGTGCATTTTCTGACGGGTAACCGTTGTGGGGGGAACGTATTTGGGGTAACCCTTGATGCGTCCGTCGATAAAGTTCACGCCGAAAATCGTAGTATCGGCCATCATAGTAAGTGCTGTGTACTGATTGGCTGACCAATCCTGAGCATCGATGATGCGCTCGCCGATGGATAAATTGCCGTAGGCAAACTGAAAGTAAGTAGTGTCGATATAGGCAATACAAGTTGAAGCATATTGTCCGGATCGGCCATTGAAATTGATGAGGGAATACAACTCTTTGATGGTAGGAACCCGCCAGTCGTTGTAGCCGCCCACATTGCATTGGGCCGCCATGATGAAAGCACTGTCCCAGGTTATTTTGGCACCGCGGGCCTGAACCCACATTAATCCGGTGTTGAGATCGCTGATGGTTCCGTTGCCGTTGTTTTGATAGGATGGTGTAGTTCCCTGAAATTGTCCGTAAAATGCATCCGTAGTGTTGGTGGGACAGGCAATAGGAGTTGTGTTGCCATAGCACTGGGTTACGCCGGTTCCAACAATGGGGTAAGTAAGGGATTGACTTTGGAGGGTCCCTGGTATGAGCATCAATATGTAAAGGCTTACGAGGATTGTGATGATTTTCGGTGTCTTCATAGTAAAGTTTACGGTTCTAATAATATTAAAAAATTGTGGGATCAGGTGTTTTGTTTTGTCAATTATTAAAATCAGCGAGGATACCTGGATGCTCTGAAGCATGTTCAGACAAATATTGAACACCTTTCGTTGGTTGTCGTCGAATATTTGTTTGAATGCTGAGGGGTCCATGCGTCTATGTGGTCGAACTGTTCAAGTATTTTTCCTCCTCTATCCAATTCATATTATGGTCGGCGGACACTTCTATGGAATTACGGAGTTGCGCGTCCAACATTAGTTTTACATTTTGATTGCCCAAATAAATAAGCCTATCCGCTTCCCTTAAACTAATATCCATGATCTCGGCAACGCGGCGGTTGCTGCATTGCTGCATTTCGCTCAGGGTAAGAGCTATTCTTTGTTTGACGTGGAGGCGGTTCAATGCCTGGTCTCTCAGGGGTAGTTCTTGAAGGTTTTTTATGGATAGAGCGGGCTGTTGATCATCGGCGAACCATGCTATTAACTGGTAAAACCCCAGGGCTTTGCCCCATGTAATGAACAGAAGCCTCCGTTTACGCTTGTTGATCTCGGCGAGTGATTTTTTTATGGCTATGCGATAGATAAAGGTAGTGAGTTTGGAGGGTCCCCTGAAATTCTTCGCGGTATTGTAAATTTCCACAAAAACATTGCGGGAAACATTTTCTGCATCTTCTTTGCTGAGTAAAAAATGTTTGCAGATATCGAGCACCGTTTGGCGGTGTAGGGCCAATAATTCGGCCAGAGCCTCCTTATTGCCTGTTTTTAGTTGAATTAGCAGATCGGTTTCGGTCATCAATGGAGAGGGATTAATTATTTCTTTTTGGTTTGCACAATAGTTATACACCTGAAAGAAAATTTACCCTTATAGAAAAAGGAGAAATTATTGAAAAGGAGTTAGAAATTGTTATTCTGACTTTTTTTTTAAAGTCTCCATACTTTTATTCATTTCTTGTAAGAGACGTTACATTTCTTGTAAGAAATGATTCATTTCCTCTCAGAGATATTATATTTCCTCTCAGAGACGTTACATTTCCTCAAGGTGTGTTTCATTTCCTGTCAGAGATGTTGCATTTCCTGTCAGAGATGGTACATTTCTTTTAGGAGATACTCCATCTCTTGTGAGAGATAACTCATCTCTTGTTAGGGATAACTCATCTCCTGTTAGCAATAACTCTTATCCTGTTAGCAATAACTTTTTCCTGGTGTTCGCCCTAACAAATATAACTTTATACGCGAGAATTACTGTTAGTTACACGCCGGGAACCATTACTGAAGCTACAAACCAAACATCGTTGCCTCCCCTGTAAAACCGTTATTGATTTCCTATAGCTTCTAACTTCGTAATATCAAAAAGAAAAAAATCCGTAGCATAGCCTAAAGCCCTGCCACGGATCTATAATGAATCACCATCGAACAATTACATCAATGCAGCAGTGCATCATCGCAAATTCGTATCAGGGCTTTTTACATTCCCTATTAATCCTGACAATGGTGTGAAATTTTTCTGTAATTTTGCATCAATGAAAAATATTCTTATCAAAATCGCCCTTTTGTTCACCTTGACAATATTCTTGTTAAGTACCACGGGGATATTTTTGATTGAGCATCAATGTTATCAGGAGCAACAAACAAATTTTCATTTTGTAAAAAACAATTCGGGCAGTTGTTGCGCGCACGCTACTGAATGTTGCACTACTGAACAGCACCATGGTAAAGATGCCTGCGGTGATTCACCGGCAGAAAGCATGCATCATGACGGGGATGAAGTTTTGGATGGCAAAACATGTTGTGTAAACAAGGTGATTTTCAATAAAACCACCTCACCACAATCGCGTTCAAATAGCACAGAAAATCCAATTTCCTTTGTTTCTTGCCTTCCTTCAATATTACTTTTTGCCAAAATCACTCCGGCTGAGACATATCTGATGTCTTACAATAAGCCGCCACCAAAAATTCCCCAACAAATTTTTATTGCAATCTCTTCATTTCTATTATGATTTTTTAGTACTGTAAATCACGATAAGGGAATTCATTCCCTTGCATTTTTTATTTACTTACTAAAATATTATCATACATGAAAACATCACTTAGCAAAATACTATTACCTCTACTTCTATTTTTATTTATTCAGCAAAACGGCTTCACCCAAGCCAAACTGCTGCGCGGAACCGTGAAAGGAATTCACAACGAAGGAGGACACAACGATGCAGAGCCCCTTCCCTTCGCAAATGTGTATTGGTCCAATACCACCACTGGAGTTATAACCGATGAGACGGGAAAATTTATCATCACCAAACCCGAAAAGAAAGATCTAATGCTTATTGTAAGCTTTGTGGGATTTAAAAGCGATACTCTGCTAATACCTGCCGATCAAAATCAGGTGAACATTGTGTTGAAACCCAACACCACCCTGTCGGAAGTAGTGATAAAAGACGGGGAAAACGGAAACTATATCTCGAAAATCAAACCCATTAAAACGGAGGTGATAACGACAGACGGCCTGCAAAAACTGGCCTGCTGCAATTTATCTGAGAGTTTCGAAGGCACTGCCACGGTAGATGTGGGCTATTCCGATGCGGTTTCAGGGGCCAAACGCATTCAGATGCTCGGCTTGTCGGGCATATACAGTCAACTGTTAACCGAAACCATGCCTGCTGTTAGAGGATTATCATCGGCTTACGGACTTACCTTTATACCAGGTTCGTGGATGCAGAGCATACAGATTTCGAAAGGAACCTCTTCGGTGATCAATGGTTATGAATCAATCACCGGACAGATCAATGTTGAATATAAAAAACCTGAACACTCTCCTGAACGCTTTTTCTTAAATCTATACGGAAACAGCGATACCAGAGCCGAAGCGAATATTTTGTCTTCCATAAAACTGAATGATAACTGGAGTACCATGATTTTGGCCAACGGATCCTACAACGGGCTGCGTATAGATCATAACCATGATTCTTTTCTGGATATCCCAACAGGCTGGTCAGGAAATATCATGAACCGCTGGTCGTATGAGAAAACAGGTGTGGGACACATTCAGTTTGGCGTTAATGTGTTGGAAGATATGAAAGATGGTGGGCAAATTGATTATTATGAAGTGGAACCGGAACTGAAGCCTGATTACTATCGCATAGGCATTGAGAACAGGCATTACACTGCCTTTCTGAAATCAGGGTTTTTCTTCGGACAGAATACATATAAAAGTCTGGGATTAGTGGCTACGGGTAACCGTCATGAAATGCGCGCCAGCTACGGAATCAATAAATACACGGGAGTACAGAATAGTGCCTACCTTAACCTGATCTATCAATCCGTTTTTGGCAATACCAACCACAAATATAGCACGGGCGCAAGCTTTATGTTCGACAATTATCTGGAATCTCTGAACGACTCATCTTTCAATCATACCGAATATGTGCCGGGCGCTTTCTTCGAATACACTTACACTTATCCTGAGAAACTCAGCATTATCACGGGAATCAGGGCCGATTATAATTCGGAGCATGGCATCTTCATCACTCCCCGTCTTCATATCAAATGGGATGTAACCGACCTTTTCATTATCAGAGCCTCGGCCGGCAGGGGTTATCGCTCGCCCAATGTGGTTGCCGAAAACACCTCTATTTTGGCTACTTCGCGGACAAGGTATTTTGCCGACAATCTGAAAGCCGAAGAAGCATGGAACTACGGCATCAACTTCACCAAAGAGTTTTTACTTTCTGAGAAACGCAAAGCATCGCTGGGAATGGATTTCTACAGAACCGACTTTGTGAATCAGGTGGTGGTTGATTTTGATAAGAATCCACAACAGGTGTTGTTTTATAATCTTGATGGGAAATCCTACGCAAACAGTCTGCAGTTAGACGGCATGATTCAACCCATCGACAGATTTGAAATCACCCTGGCCGGCAGATTCAATTATGTGAAAAAGACCATAGACGGCAAATTCGTTGAAAGCCCCTACATCAGCAAATACAAAGCCCTGATGACATTATCGTATTACACCCGTTTCGAGAAATGGAAATTTGATGTTACGGCCCAATACAATGGTAAGAGCCGATTGCCATCCACCGCTTCCAATCCGGAAATGTACAGCCGACCCGACTATTCGAAACCCTATTTTATGCTCTATGCCCAGATCACTAAAAAGTGGAAGCGCATAGACATTTATGCCGGAGTGGAAAATATCACAAACTACAAACAGCATCATCCCATTATTGCAGCCGATGACTCCTTTGGCAAGTATTTTGATGCTTCTATGATATGGGGGCCGATTATGGGTCGTACCATTTACGCAGGATTACGTTTATCTATTAAATAAAATTGCTACATGAACACTTATTCATTTAAAACCAGCATTCATTGCAATGGGTGTCTTTCGAAAGTGAAACCTTTCCTGGACTCCAATACCGAAATCAAATCATGGACCGTTGATTTGGATAATGATGATAAAATACTTAAGGTGGAAACAGAAACACTAAAACCATCCGAGATTATCGATATTGTTGACAATGCCGGTTATGAGATTGAACAACTAGATTAAAACAATTAATATAAACCATAAAAATTAAATAAGATGAAAAACACAACAACAGCAATCAGTATGGTATTTATTACCGTATTTATGTTAGCCGCTTCGGCCACATTTGCCCAAAAAAGTACAAAGGAAATCAAGATTGCCACATCTGCCCAGTGCGGCATGTGCAAAGACAGGATTGAAGGTGCCTTTGCCTATGAATCGGGTGTAAAAAAATCAACTCTTGATGTGCAAACCAAGGTTTTGACAGTTGTCTATAACCCGGCTAAAACCGACGATAAAAAGATTCGTAAGGTTCTGAACGATCTGGGTTACGATGCCGACGACACCAAAGGTGATGCAGCTGCTTATGCCAAACTTCCGGCTTGTTGCAAAAAGAAAGAAGGAGAGCACATCAATTGCACTCACTGATTTTCGCAAGTGATTCATACAAAAAAACCCCGCGTGAAAAACATGCGGGGTTTTTATTTTTTTGGTTTTTTTTGTTAATGCGATATAACATGGCCTTTGCCACAGCGGGGACAATAAGCCATATCGGCAGTAAAATCGGTAGGTATCTTAATTTTCATTCCGCAAGAGCAATCAACAAAAGAATAATTGTCCACTTTCATCATGATATCATTCATGGTGCGGGCAGTCGTCTTATTGTCTGCAACTTCAGAGGTAATTCCCATTCTCATTCCAATTTCTTCGTTCTTGCTCAGTTCACCTTGAGGAATCATGTTCTTTTTGCCAGTAATCTTACTAAAGGCATTCTGATAATTTACCAGACCTGCTCCACCAGACATTTCGCGCAGAATGCGGATGCGTTCGGATATGGGAGGATGAGTGCTGCTCAAATCCGACATCTTCATTCCCTTTTTCTTCAAAGGATTGCAGATATACATAGGAGCAGTTACCTTATTTGCCATAG
>CAZRFL010000062.1:22682-24597 GCA_964599365.1 uncultured Bacteroidales bacterium | reverse complement strand
TCCTAGCTTTAGCCGGAAGGTTCCTAGCTTTAGCCGGAAGGTTCCTAGCTTTAGCTAGAAGGATTCTTGCTTTAGCCGGAAGGATTCATGCCGTATAGTTCAATGTAAGAGCCCATAAAAGAAAAATTGTGGACGAATAAAAAACCCTGACACTACGAATCAATAAATCGTAATGTCAGGGTTAATTAATCCTTAGTAGACAATTATAAATTCAAAGGACTAGAGACCATCCAATCCAAAGGTCCATTGGTGCCAATGGTAAAACGGGCACGTACAATGATCCTCTTTTGTGTTAGTAAGTCCGAAATTTCACGACTGCATACAGGAGTTGAATTAAGATGAGTCCAGGTTTGCCCACCGTCGTAAGAATATTCCCAATCAATAGAATAATTAGTGGTTACATTAGGCTGTTTCACTTCAGCAATAATGGTATTATCCACACCTTTCTTTTTCTTAATTGAGATAGCCAGATTTGCAGGAGAAACAGCTTCTTTCTTGATCTCATAACCGTTTCTCAAAATTAAAGCAGCTGCAGCATTGTAATCCAAACTGTTTGATTTGATCTGAACACTCAGCATGTTGTCCTTATAATCAGTAAAACAAACACCATATGCATCGTTGCGAATGATAGTTTTATCACTTGCGCCGCCTGTCATAGCATCTTGTTTTTCTACTAATTTATCAACACTCGCATTTTGTGCTGTCAAAGTAGCATCATCGATAATGTCATCACCACTATTCGCCAGCTTGTCGAGGGTGGTGCGAAAAATAATTATTGCTTCAGGCACTTTTACGGGCTCTTTCGTAACAGCCATGATAGCAAGGGGACGAGAATTGTAAACCGGATCAGCCATAAAAAAATTGTTTTAATTAATAATGTGTTTTTACTTTAAAAATGATATTGAATTTTAAACTCAAGACCAAATTTATTGACATTATTCATAGCAAAATAAGCCGTGGCACGTATTGTCCGTTTTTATTTCTTCGCCTTTCTGCCCTTGCCCGCTTTCAGGCATTTTTCCTTAAACGCTTTCGCATCCGGTCGGCGTATTGGAATGCTTTTGCCATTACTCATCACGGCAAACAGATCCCTAACCACCAAACGCGGAAACTCCACCTTCGCGAAATTAATCCAGTACGATTCGTGCACATCGTCCAGTTTACCCTGGGGTAATAGAACATCCAGATCACCAAATGTGATCCTGATGCTTTCTGGGTCTCTGCCCGAAAAAACAATTGCTTTATCATGCTTATCCCCTTCAATATATATTACATTGTCAATGTTTTCGCGAAGGGTTTCGATTATCTCCTTATCGTGTATGCTCATTCCGGCTAGTATGGCAGCGGCTTTGTCAGCCCTTGTTTGATTAGTTTTTCCCATGATATCTATTTTTTATCGAAATTATTAAAAAAATAAATATCTTAAGGTGTTAGCTAAAGGTTTTTTTCTGAGATCACTAAGGAGTATTTTTTATTGTGAAAAAGATAAATCGTATATTTGTGAGGAGGATCAACAAGGGGATGAAATTTATGATTCCCAAAGGCAATTCTAGGACAAAGTCACGGCAGAAATAACAGCAAATAAAGGTTTTACATTTTCAGAATTATGAACCGCATAGAAAGAGAAAAAAAAGTGATCAGCCTGATGATAGGCATGTACTGCAAAAAGCATCATCATTCAGTTGGTTTGTGCGCCTATTGCAGCGAGCTGCAGGCCTTTGCTTTTGTGCGTATCGATAAGTGCCGTTTCAAAGCCGACAAACCCAACTGCTCCGACTGCACGGTACATTGTTTCGGCCGCGAAAAGCGCCAACAGGTGCGCGAGGTGATGCGCTGGGCCGGCCCCCGCATGATGTGGCGGCATCCGGTGATTGCGCTGAGGCATGTGTTGAGGAAGAGAGTAGTTAGTAGTTAG
>CAZRFL010000062.1:2505-22582 GCA_964599365.1 uncultured Bacteroidales bacterium | reverse complement strand
GTTTTCATTATTGGAAACGCCTTAAAATATTCCGGGGAATAATGAATAATGAATAATGAAATAGGCGGATAAATTCCGCTCGTGTGGTCCGCTGCTGGGTTGCCCCCTACCTGCCATAAATCATAAAAGGCATGCCACGATCAAGTCTGAGCGACGCTTACCATATTATTATATAGGGGGACGCAAAAAAGTTTCTGTTTTTCTGAAAATAACCGTATGTTTGTAACGGAAAAAAATAATGTTACACTAAACTAAAAACGATTATGTTAAAAAATCATCCCAAAGGATTGCTGGTAGCATTCTTTACCAACATGGGCGAACGTTTCGGCTTCTACACCATGATGGCTATTTTGGTAATGTTTCTGCAGGCACGCTACGGATTAGACGAAGAGTCGGCAGGTTCAATTTACTCATGGTTCTATTTTGCTATCTACGCTCTGGCCCTGATTGGAGGTTTAATTGCCGACTGGACCAAAAAGTACAAGACAGTAATTTTCTTCGGGCAGGTTATTATGTTTGCCGGTTATTGCATCATTGCCATTCCTGGCTCTGCACTTGAAGTTTCGGTGGGGGCTTTAATGGTTATTGCACTGGGCAATGGCTTGTTCAAAGGCAATTTGCAAGCTGTCGTAGGTCAGATGTATGATAACGATAAATACCGCAAATTCCGCGACAGCGCATTCATGATATTTTATATGGGTATCAACGTAGGTGCATTTTTCGCTCCTTTTGTAGCCAAAGGCATCAAAGGATATTGGTTGAAAGCCAACGGATATCTCGAAAATGCCGATCTGCCATCGCTATGCCACCAGTATTTAAACGGAACACCTTTAAAAGATCCCGAACAGTTTCAAACCCTGGCCAATAAAGCAATCATTGAAGGCGGCGGAAAATCGGCTGCCGATCTGGGTGCTTTTGCGACAGACTATATTCAGGTTTTCTCCACCGGTTTCAACTATGCCTTTGGTATAGCTGCCGGAGCCATGATATTGTCGCTTGTAATTTATCTTATCTTCAACAAACTCATACCCGTTAAGCAGGTGGAAGTCGTGAAAACAGAGAACAAATCAGTGGTTAGCTTAGGCAGCAATGTGAAGGCTGTGATTATTTCCGCTGTGTTGATGGTGTTTGTTACTTTGGCCTTCTATTTGGCCGACCAGTATACCGATGTAAAAGAGATCAACTATATGTTAGGACTTGCCGTTGGTTTGTTCGTGGGATTTGTTGCCATGGTGTTCCAGATGTCCACCAAAGACGAACGTCCGCGTATTGTGGCACTTAGTCTGGTGTTTTTGGTAGTAATCTTTTTCTGGATGTCATTCCATCAAAACGGACTAACGCTTACCTACTTTGCGAAATCGTATACGGTGCAGTTTGTAGGACCCATTACGGATCTGTTCTTTGGTATTTGGTCCATATTATGTGTGATAGCAGCTATGGCCGGTTGTGCCATGCTTTTCTTCACGAAAAAAGCCGTAACGAAGATTATCGGAGCGGTAATGTTTGTTGGCTTCGGCATAGGATGTTACTTATTTGCTAAATACAATGATCCTACAAAATCTATATCACCTGAAGTATTCCAGTCGTTCAACCCCTTATTTATTGTTTCGCTGACACTTCCTGTGATGGGAATTTTTGCATGGTTGAACAAAAAAGGCAAAGAGCCTTCATCGCCCAAAAAGATTGGTATCGGTATGTTTATTGCCGCCATTGGATTTATACTTATTTTGATTGCCTCTCTGGGGCTGGTATCACCAAAAGACATGGGTGGAGCCGCAGTTGAAGAGATTCACCGCGTTTCGCCTTATTGGTTGATGAGTTCCTATTTGATACTTACCATAGCGGAACTTTTCCTGAGCCCTATAGGTTTATCATTTGTATCGAAAGTAGCTCCGGCACGTTTCCAGGGATTGATGCAGGGAGGCTGGCTGCTGGCCACTGCCATTGGCAACAAGTTCTTGTTTGTGGGTAGTTTGATGTGGGGAAAAATTGAATTATACATGCTGTGGGGAATATTTATCATCTGCTGTATTCTGGCTGCGATATTCATATTCTCTATCATGAAACGACTCGAAGCAGTAACAAAATAAATAAAACGATTAAATAATAAAGGCTGATGTTAGATACTTACTTCTTTCATCAGCCTTTTTTTTTAAATAAGAACAAAAAACAATAACCATGAAGAAAAGTCTATCCTTTATTTGTCTTGTGGCATTCGCCATGAATGCTTTGGCACAATTTCCGGTGGGGCACAGGCAGATCACCTTTCAGGATCCTGCGCGCAGCAACCGTAGCATACAAACCGAATTGTATTATCCGGCTGTGTCGGCAGGCGACAATGTTGACGTGGCTGCCGGACAATTTCCCATAATAGTGTTCGGACATGGATTCGTAATGGCCTGGGATTCGTATGATAATATATGGAATACCCTGGCTCCTTTGGGTTATATCATGGCCTTTCCACGCACCGAAGGCAGTGTTTCGCCCAACCACGACGAATTTGGGAAAGATATAGCATTTTTAATCAACAAACTGAAATCGGAGAATACCAATTCGGCATCGCCTTTCTATCAGAAAATAACAAACAAATCGGCAGCCATGGGACATTCCATGGGCGGAGGTTCTTCTTTTCTGGCTTGTGCAGGCAACACCGTTCCCGATTGTATGATCACTTTTGCTGCAGCAGTAACCACACCCTCATCAGTAACTGCCGCTGCCACGGTGACAATACCTACACTCGTTATTTCCGGCTCGGAAGACTGTACGGCACCTCCTGCCGATCATCAGGTTTTGATGTACAATGCACTGGCCAGCTCCTGCAAAGTGTACATCAATATTATTGATGGGTGTCATTGTTACTTTGCCAATTACAATTTCAATTGCACACTGGGCGAATCGTTCTGTTTACCGGTACCTCCTTTAGACAGAACCTCACAGCAAACCACCACCATGAACTTTGTGAAACCTTATCTGGACTATTGGCTAAAAGGAAATGTAGCCTCATGGAATTTCTTCGTGGATTCGCTGAACGTTTCGTCCAAAATCACCTTTATCAATAATTGCCCGATAAATCCATCTTCAGTTGATGAACAACAAGAAAATGTCACTTTCGACATTTATCCTAATCCGGCAACGGACTATGTAACCGTTAGCTTGTCTGCCATTCCTGCAGAAGGCTCCATTCAACTGGTAGATATCACCGGAAGATTGATCTCATCGAAAACGATTTCAGAATCGGCAACCAGCCTAGAAAGTTCATTTAACACAAACAAATTGGCTTCGGGCATTTACTTCATAAAACTGAACAGTAAAAACACAACCTTAAAAACACAGCGGTTTATTAAGCTGTAGCATAAAAAGGAACAAAAAGAAGAGCTGAATTTGATTCAGCTCTTCTTTTTTAGAGTAACCCCTCGTCAGCGAAACTGTAGAATTTCTCCTCTCCAATAATGATGTGATCCAACACTCCTATATCCAAAAGGGTGCCGGCATCTTTCAGTTTTTTGGTCAGTTTAATATCGGCCTCGCTGGGCTTTAGGTTCCCGGAGGGATGGTTATGACAAAGAATGATGGAACAGGCATTATTTTCAATGGCCGTTTTAAAAATCCGTTTGGGATCAGCCACAGTGCCTGAAATACCGCCTTCGCTTATCATAACCTTTTTTATGATCTTATTGGCGCGGTTGAGCAGCAGCACCCAGAATTCCTCATAATGCGAATCCGACAGATTCGAATGGAAATACTCGAACACATCTTTGCTACTAGTGATCTGTTGCTTGATGGCAATTTCAGATTCCCTTCGTCGCCGGCCCAATTCGAGAGCTGCAATTATGCTCAAAGCCTTGGCTTCGCCTATGCCGTTAAAAGCCATCAGATCGGTAAAATTCAGTTTGGATAGCTCGATTAGATTATCCGAAACATGATGCAGAATCCTTTTTGATAAGTCCACAGCTGTTTCTTTGGAAGATCCCGAACGTAGAAGGATTGCCATAAGTTCGGCATCACTTAAAGCCGATTTGCCTTTATTAATCAGCTTTTCTCTGGGTCTGTCATCCTCAGCCCATTGTTTAATATTATTTAACTCCGACATTTGCCAAAATTTTAATATCCAAGTACAAATAAAAATAATTTTCCTGAGATATTACAAGGTATGGCAAACTTTTATTTCAGAGATTATAGAAATTTCGGGCAAAAAAGGAAAAAAAAAGCCCTTGCCTAAGGGCAAGGGCTTATAATATGTCTTAACTGATTTATTTCAGTGTGTTGTAAAATTTCACCACGCCTGATTTCAGGTTTGAAGCTTTGTTCTTATGAATAATAGCTTTGCTAGATAATGAATCAATCAAAGAAACCAGTTTGGGAAGTTCAGCAGTAGCAGCTTCCTTTTCTTTTAAGCTTCTGAATTCTTTCAAAGCGTTACGCATGGTTTTAGCAAAGTAACGATTGTGAGTTCTCTTGGTTTCTGTTTGTCTGATTCTTTTCTCAGATGATTTGTGGTTTGCCATTTTTTTACTTTAAGTTGCAGTCCGTAGGGGACTCGAACCCCTGATTTCCAGGATGAAAACCTGGCGTCCTAACCGACTAGACGAACGGACCGTTTGGTTTTTCCTCAATTTTGAGGGTGCAAAGATACTGACTTTTTTAATTCCTGCAAGTTTTTTCAGATTTTTTTTCATGAAAATGTTCCTATCACAACATCTCACCCGGGTCGGCCTGAAATCGAAACCCTAAACGCTTTCCCGTTTGAAGCCCCATGGCAGACGAGTATTCTATTAATTGAGATAAGGTAATCTCTTTTAACATCTCATAAGGCTGCAGCAAAAGATCAAAATCAATTGAGTACATAATTGCGGTATCGAGTATCTTTTTGAGAATGGGATAATCAATAGGTTCGAGCACGAAGGTATTATTGAGAAAATTCATCTGTCGTTTACCTTCCACTACGAAATGTAATTCTTTATTCACAAATATCCTGGCAACCAAATAGCCTATATCATTTTCGCGCTTGTACTTTAAGGAATCGGCCAAAAAATTATACACGTAAATTACACCGCAATATGCTCTGCTTTCATCTTCCTTTATATAAGAATTCCTCATAATGGAATGCTCCCTGGGAAACTGAAAAACGTTGGTATGCATAATAAACACCAGGGCATCACCTGCAAATTTCAATTCTGCTTCGAACTCTCCCTTATCATTGAACTCAACATTTATATGAGAAATTTTATTCCGCTTAAGTTCTTTTTTTGCATCCGCCACAAAATCTATGGCCACCTGTTTCAATTCTGCAAAAACCTGACGGGTATTTTGATATACCTGTTGTTTTAGAACAGATTTGGTCTTGAACTTATCAAGTATTTCATTCAATTTCTTTTGTTTGGGTGTCATGTGCGAAATGGATTTATTTTGGCAAAATTATCATTTAATTTAAATCAGTTGAAGGAGGACTAAAATCTGGTCAACTCCCCAAACATTTTCATGGCAAACTGATCGGTCATGGAGGAGATATAGTGCAGAATAGCCAGCTTGTAATCCTTATCATTGGCAATATCATAAACAATAGCATTTCCAAATTTAGTATGTTTGCGTTCAGTTAGATTAATATCCGAGTACTTCATCAACCAATATTTAAAAGCTCCGAAAAGCGATGGATAGATTTTCTCGAGCCGGTCAAGTTCTTCTTTAAGCTCTGCCTTCGGGCCATAAGATTCTGAAAGCACTTTGTACAAAGAGTTAATGACAAGCTTTGCCAAATCACCAAAATACTGTAAGCGTTTGTGCTTATAGATATGTTTATAGTTAAAGGCTTTCACAGAATTAATCATTTTCAGGTACTTTTCCGAAAATAATATACCCTTCTCAGGTGAGCTCATTTTGCAGAGATTTAGCACAAAGTCGTTCATCAATATGGTATTATTGATCTGCCATACCTTTACTTTTTTCAGTTCAGCTACTATCTCACTTAGTTCGCTGAGTTGCTCCTTATCAAGAATTTTGAGAGTTAAAGCATCTTCAATATCCCGCCCCAGATAAGATATTTTATCGGCAATTTTTACCACGCAGGCCTCCCAGGAAAATGGGGCATATTGGTTTGCCTTTAGAATTGATTCCAGATCAACGTATTCATCTCTTGGGAAAATGGCATTCTCATTTACTTCGCCGCAATGCGAAATGATACCATCGCGAACTCCATAGGTAAGATTGAGGTTATTCTCTTTATTGTGCAAATTGGGTAAAGTCTCCAGTTTATCAACAAAGAACAAACTGTTGCGTTCGTGCCAGAAAGTATTACCCAACTCGGCCTTGCAGATATCGCTAATGATATACTCACCCACATGACCAAAGGGAGCATGTCCCAGATCATGACCTATAGCTATGGCGCCCGTCAATTCGGTATTTAAACCGAGATAATTAGCAATGGAATAACTCACCGAGGCCACATGGTTCACATGTTCGATACGGGTGCAGACATGATCGTTTTGCGTGGCATAAAACACCTGGGTCTTGTGCTTCATTCGTCTGTAGGCCTTCGAGTGAAGTATTCGATTATAATCACGCGAGAATTCACTTCGAATGTCGTCCGACTTTTTGTAGATCTTCAACTCACGATGGATACATTGAACCCATTTCGGATTTCCAGGATTAACGGCTACGTCTTTGAATTTTAATGATTGCATGGTATAGACTTCTTTAACAACAATTAATTTGAGGCAACAAAAACACTGTCCTTATCAAAATAGTAAGCATAACTTCTCAGCATAGCATGATCGGTTTTTTCTGAAATATCAGTAAAAAACAATGTTTTGGGGATATTCTTTAGTTTGGTAATGCCACATTTTTTACAATTACTGGTTTGCAACATCTCGTATCTGGCATTTAATTCCTTATCGTAAGCTGAAGCTACCCCATCCTTCAGGTCGCCATAGGCTCGGCTAATATTACCCGGAATTTTAATAACATAAATAAAGAGTAATACCAAAACCACATAATGAATGTAAGGCAGGTAAGGAATCTTAAAATTCCTCAATAGTACAGCAAAACAAAAACCGGCATACAGTGATCCAATAATAAAAAAGAAATAAATCGTGTTGATGGTCCTCAATGGGGGATAAAGTCCAAGACTCCAATAACAACTAAAAAAACCTGCAGCAATTATTAAAAATATAAATACCACTATCAAAAAAGGATTCAAATAAACACGCCTAATCCATACTTCCGGATAATTGGTTAACATCGAAGATACAATGCTAAAGCCGGCAATTGCAAGAATACCTCCTACCCACCACCAATGACTTAATACATCTAAAGTTTCTTTAAAAGAGTTTTTTAATGAAAACAAGAATTGAAAATTATTCGTTTGGAAAGACGCACGAAAAGAATTACCGGGAGCAAAGTAAACAATGGCAGAACCGCCTATTGCCAATAATAAAAGGACAAGATAATATGAAGAAACCTTATTGTAACGATATACCCATAAGGCATTTAAAAAAGACAAAAAGAGAACCAAAAAGAGCATGGCATATTCATTGGTTCCTGCTAAAGCAAATACTACAACAGAAGAAACAATAAAAATATTTTTTGAAGGTCTTTTTCTATAAGCAATCACCGCTGCGAATAAGGATAATGTCAGAATGTTGCCAATTTGGTAAGAGAATGCGCCGGCGAACCAATAGTAACCCTCAGCCATTGATGGCATCATCAAAATGAAAGCAAAAAAACTTAAGGAGGCAAGGTAAATTTTCTCAAGATTACTATTGAATTTGAATAGAGAACCGGAGAAAAGATAAAATGAAACAGCGCTTAACAATATCAATAAGGCTGAGGCTATTTTATATCCTGTGAATGACCAAAAAACCAATGGGTTTAAGCTAAGCATAAAGGTCGAAAAATACCTTCCGCACCAGCTGATATACCAATAATATTGTGCACCTAAAAATCCATATTGCTTTACATTCACCGAATAATTAAAGTCATCAGCCGAGGGATGATCGTAACCTGAAAGAAAAACCATCAAAATAACCAGGAGCAAAGAAGATATTAGCATTATTATAAATGCCCATCTCACCATCTTCTGCTGTATAAGACCTCTCATAAATAGATAATTTTCGCTAACTTTGTATAGCAACAACAAAAGTAACTAAAAAGCTCAAAAAAACTGCGGATAGCAACATCATGAAGAACACTAAAGATACTGTACTACTTATTGAGGGAATGGATTGCACCAATTGCGCTTTAGGCATAAAAAAACAATTGGAAAAGCTTGGTATGGAACAGGTAGATGTGAACTTCACTACTTCCGAAGTACGTTTTACTACCATAACACCCGAACAGATAGAGTCTGCATTGAGCAGGATCAAATCAATGGGCTATAAAATTACTGCCAACCTTAGCGAAAATGAAACCGCTACCAAGAAAGGGATAAGCAGCATAGAATGGAAATTCTACTTCTCATTGCTATTCACCCTACCCTTGCTTTCTGCTATGTTTATCCCCATAGAATTCCTGCACAACCAGTATTTCCAGCTTACTTTATGCATTCCGGTATTTGCTTTGGGGCTTTGGCATTTTGGCAAGAGTGCCTATTATTCGGTTCGTTCAGGAGTTCCCAATATGGATGTCCTCATTGTTATTGGCACCACTGCAGCTTTTATTTACAGTTTAACCGGAACCATCCTAAATTTGGGTCATGACTATATGTTCTACGAAACTCCTGCCAGTATCATCAGTTTGATTTTCCTGGGAAATTTTCTTGAGCACAAGGCTATAAAACGGACCACTACAGCTATAGATGATCTGGTAAACATGCAAAAGGTATCCGCAAAATTGATATCGTACGATAATGGGGCCGAGCAAATTTCAGTGATAGAAGCAGCTAAAATCTGTGTGAACGATGTTTTACTTTATAACTCAGGTGACAAGATTGCCAGCGACGGTGTGATTATATGGGGAGAAGGCAACATTGACGAATCGACCATCAGTGGTGAAAGCATGGGGGTTGATAAAGCCACAGGAAATGATGTGATTGGAGGCACCATTCTCAATTCGGGAAATATTAAGGTAAAGGCCACCGCTGTCGGACAAAACTCCGTATTGGGCCAAATCATCGAACTGGTTAAAAATGCTCAAAAAGACAAACCAGCTTTGCAAAATTTGGCGGATAAAATTGCTTCCATTTTTGTTCCGGTGGTATTGCTTGTTGCCGTTGCAACCTTTCTGTTGAATTATTTTGCCGCCGATATCAGTTTCCAACATTCATTACTTAGAAGCATTGCTGTTTTGGTAATTGCCTGCCCCTGTGCCCTGGGATTAGCTATTCCAACTGCTGTAGTGGTCGGCGTGGGTCGAGTTGCCAAGCAGGGGGTTTTGATCAGAGGGGCGGTAACTTTGCAAAAGATCAGCGAGATCAAAAAGATAGTTTTTGACAAAACAGGAACCCTTACCACCGGTAACTTTAAAATCAAGCACATTGAGACCTTCGGTAAAAGCGAAGAGGAAGTACGTTCTATTCTGTTCTCCCTCGAAAAATTTTCCACTCATCCACTGGCAGTTTCCATGGTGAATGAATTGAAAGATTCGCCTGTAATTGAACTCACCGGCATCGAAGAAAATAACGGTATAGGAATAAAAGCCAGTGATAATTCAGGGAATACTTTCGAGGCTGGATCTTACAGAATCGCAAAACATCTCACATCTGAAAACAAACATGACATCTATTTGTTGCAGAACAACACTTTGATTGCAGGCATAGCCCTTTTGGATGAGATTAAGCCGGAGGCCGCAGAAGTTATTGCCTACCTAAAATCAAAAAACATCAGGACCTATATGCTCAGCGGCGACAAGCGCGAGAAATGCGAATTTGTAGGTTCACAACTGGGTATTGATGAAATATTTTATGAAAAACTGCCGGCCGAAAAACTAACCATCGTTGCCGATCTCAATAAGAATAATGATGTAGCCATGGTAGGCGATGGAATCAACGATGCCCCTGCCCTATCGAAAGCCGGAATTGGAATATCGCTGACCAATGCTACACAAATTGCGATTAAATCAGCTCAGGTAATATTACTGAATGGCAAGATCAATCTACTGACTAAGGCTTATGGCATTAGTACCATTACCATGAAGGTCATAAAACAAAACCTGTTCTGGGCGTTTTTCTATAATGTAATTGCCATCCCCATTGCCGCAATGGGATTTCTGGATCCTATGATAGCCGCAGCTTCTATGGCTCTTTCGGATGTAATTGTAGTGGCCAACTCATTGCGTTTGCGTTCGAAAAAAATGGATTAGCCAATGTTCGCTAAAACATAAAAATTAATATTGTAACCAAAACTCCGATAAGTTTTGGTTACAGTGTTTTATGATTTAATATTTTTTTTAAATTTGCCTTAGTTATCATTTTAAATTCAAAAAAAATCTAATTATCATGGCAACAAATAAACCGAAAAGACTAAAATGCGAGTACGAAAAGCCCGGCAATATTTCAGAACTTGTGACATATTATCTGGCATTTTTGGCAGGAATGATGACAGATCCGCTGTTTACTGCCATTGCCGATTTGTTGGATTCTGCAAAAACTCAGGTTAAAAGTCTTCATTCTGCTGAAGAAAAGGCGCTAAGTCGTATACCCGGTGCAGCAGCTATACGAGATACGGTTTTGCTGGCCACCGAGATTTATATGGATCACGTGCTGGCTAAGGTGCAGGAAGCAGGCGACGCAAATTTGGAGCAGGCCCGAATCGTATTCGAAAGTCACCAGTTAAAGATAATTGAATACAAACGTCGCAAAAGAGATTCTTTTAAAGTGAAATATGGCAAGGTTTCGAAAACTTTTATTGTGCTAAACAAACCCGTTGCCGACAGAGCTTCATATATCTGGTTGATAAGCTCCGACAAAGTAAATTGGTATTTGGGCGACTTCAATTATAGTGCTCACGGGCTAATTGACTCATGCAACGATGCCGAATTGATTCCCGGAACACTCTACTATATTAAATCGCGCACCAGAAGTAAAAATGGGATAAGCGACTGGAGCCAGATTGTTGAGAAATACTGTATTTGAAATCATCTCAGATTAAGTCTTTGGCAGGATATTTCACCATCCTAATCATGATAATATTTTCAAAATGCTACTTTTAATTTTTCAAACGTAGTTTTAATCTTCGAAACGTAGTTTTGATTTTGAAAACGTAGATTATTTTTTATAAACGTAGATTGGCATTTCAAATCGTAGTTTTTATTTTTCAAATGTCATTTTAAAATTTCAAACGTAGTTTTTATTCTTTTTACGTAGTTTTTATTTTCAATACGTAGTTTGAATTATTGAAACGTAGTTTGAATCATTCAACTGTCATTTTAAGAATAAAACATGATAGCACACCCCTCAGAGCTCAAGCAACAAGAAGAATTTCATCTAAAAAAAATTAAGGGTATGTAGTGATGTTTTTTTTGATCCTGAAGTGAAGAAAGGGTTTAAAAGGTGAGCCAGGCAGAAAGAACAGAAAATCAGGCGACGCAAAGGTTAATTTTCATTCGACTATTGCCCTACCCTAAAGGGCTTCTTATATTTATGACAAATCACCTGAGCAATATCTCTTCCGGTTTTGATAGCCACCGGAAGTCCGCCTCCGGGCTGAGCCCAGTGTCCTGTATAATAGAAATTATCTAAACCCGGTAGGTTCATTTTTACCGGCGAACTCGCACTTAATTTTCTTCCGGGCAACCAACCCTGAACACTTCCCTGACGGTTGCCGGTGTAACGATAATAAGTAGCCGGAGTAATAACATCCGTTACTTCAATATTAGGTTTTATACGTGCTACTTTTTTATCCAAAGTATCAATGAGCTGTTGGCCGAATTGTTTTTTTTGAACATCGTAAGCAACTTTATCAGAATCGCGCAGATCAATCCAATAGTTGCCCTGAACCGTATAATAGCTAATGGTAATCACCGTTTTGCCGGCAGGGGCCATAGTGGGATCATAATTATACACATGGACTTCCATTCGCGAATATCGGCTTCCATCAGGTGAAATCAGATCCTCATCCAATGGGAAACGGAAAAAATGCGGTAAATCGTCAAACGTGCCTTTAACTCCCAAAGCCACCATAAAAATGGAATAATACACTTTCAACTTCTTTTGTTCGCCCAGCAAGTGAATTAGCTTATTGGTATAGTTCCCTTCCAATGCCTTAAAAACGGTAAAATACCAGTCCGCAGCCGATATAGTGATATCCGATTCAATAAAATCTCCATTCTCAAGTATTACTCCAACCGCTTTATCATTATGGGTTTTAATCTTTTCTACAGGGGCATTAAAGACGATATTACCTCCCAGTTCAAGATATTTTTTCGCTATCTTCTGTGAAAAAGGAGTTGAACCGCCCACAGGATAGCCGGCTCCGTGAGAATCATTGAAAGCCAGAGGAACCATCATGATCAGAAGATTGATTTCATCTCCGTCGTACAACAACTCAAAAGCCTCTTTCAGAAATGGATTGCGCAACTTTTTGGCAAAGGAATAATTGGTAACATCTTTCCAAGCCAATATAAAAGCCAGCAAGGGAAGTTGGTTTATCATGCCCATTTTTTCCTTCAAAGGGAGCAATTCTATAACCTTATCCACCTTTGGAGGCATCTCATAATTCTGAATTTTCCGCAAAGCCCTGATGAGTTTGTTGATCATTCGTGTATCTTCAGGAGCAAGATCGAGCAAATAATCGTGCAGAATATCGATGTCAGTATATAGTTTAAAGAGCTTATCGCCAAATCTGTTGGTGTTTTCTTTCACTTCTATCACAATTCTGACATCATGATTCACAAATTTAACCGACTCCATATCTATCAGTTCCGACCATAATTTATGAAAAGGATTGCTGCTATTAGAACCAAACAGCCAATGAATGCAGCCATCGAAAGTGTATTCGCCCCGTTTCCACGAAGTACACAATCCTCCGGCAACAGTATGCTTCTCGAAAATGGTAGTCTCGAAACCATTCATTTGCATGTAACACCCTACTGTTAGTCCCGAAATTCCCGCTCCAATAATATTAACTTTCATTCAGATAATTTAATGCCGTAACACCAATAATTTATTACAAAATAAGGGAATATTATCTGGATTCCGAGTTACGTTAAGATTTATTAACTAAAATCCAGTGCAATTCTTCAAGAATTTTGTGCTGTCGAAATTTATTTGCATTTTTCTTGCGAAGAGCAACGTCATCTTTATGAAGTGATACTAACAAATAAAACTGATTAAGTGAACCAATAAATTCTCTAAATTGATTAATATTGCAATATAAATCAAGCTGTATGAAAACTCGTCTATTAATAATCCTTTTAACATTCCTCAGTATTAAATGCTTCTCGCAAAACCAAATATTATTCGAGTCGGAACAGAAGAAATCCTATCTCATTTCTTACACCAATTCTTACGATGAAAATCAGGTAGTAATTAATGAAATGCTGGAGGTTATTGGCAAGTTTATACCCAAACCAGCTTATCAAACCAAATTTACCCTCTCGTTTGACGAAAACATAAAAATAACTCGTGACAAGAATGTTGTAAGCATTTTTGTTGATTACCAGAATATTTTCGTGAATGGGGACGTCCTTTACAAAGGATTCAACATGACCGATGTACTGATACCCTCAAAATACGATTTCAAAGGTTCATTGTATCGCAATAAGAATATATTACTGGCTGATTTCGCTCCCCAAAAAACCAATTTCTCCTTAATATTCAACGAATCGCAACTCCAATTCAACGATACTTCGAGACAAACCAACTATAGTTTTACTGTAAACAGTTTTAAGTTTTATTACGATCAGGTGGCTCGTACACGATTCCGCGAAAAAGTGGGTATGGTGAATCAGTATTTTATAGCTGAGGTCGACCTTAACAGCCTCAACAAACTATTGTCAGATATCAATCCGAATGCTTTCGAGACTATTGACAATACTCAAAAAGAAATGAACAGCATCAAATCGAAACTGGACAATGTAAGTACCGCTGTTTTTTGGCAAGCTTTGCAAATCACCAATTATGATCCTTTAGGCCTACAACCCAAACTATTCAACCTGCAAAAAAATTATCAGGAAATACAACAGCAGTTGAACGAAACCTACTCAGAATTACATCAACTATATTACAAAAAAGCATTAAACCTGTACAACAACAAAAAAGTGGCTGAAGCTAAAATCGCTTTCGAAAAATCAATGTACTATCAAAAAGATTTCGCACCATCACAGTTTTTCCTTGCAAGAATAGCCTTTGAGCAGAAAAAAACAGATGAAAGTAAAGAACAGCTAATAAAGCTTTTCACCTTCAAATTCATTGATGAGGATACACATAAAGCAGCATTGGAACTGGCAAACGCCCTCGAGTGGACCGATCTGAATGCCGCAGCAGGTTTATTGACCCAACAAAAATTTGAAGAGGCACTTCTTGCCGCCGATAAAGCGGAAGACTTCTGTAAAAGCCTGCCATCCTTCAGTTGCAGCGACACTATAGAATTGATACGAAAAGATTGTTATAATGGCATTTATCAACAGTATATTATGGATGCCGGAAACAGTTTCAATCTAAAAAAAGTTGACAGAGCCGAAAGTGAAATTAATAAAGCCATAGCTTACCAGCAGAAATATCGTAAGTACGTAAGCGAAGATAAAGCTGCCAACGATCTTTTGGAAAAAATAAAGGTAGAGCAGTATTACCTGACCATCATTAAAGGAAAAGCAGAGATGGATGCTCACAATTATCGTAATGCATTTCTTGAATTCAAAAAGGCTGCTGACTTGGAACAATTGTATCCGGTTAAAAAAGTAAAGCAATTGCCTGATCTGATCAAAAGCTCCAAACTGGAAGTTCTGCTCATTATGCTCGACGAAACCGACAGCGATGTCAAAACTAATAATTTGACAAAGGCCAGGACTAACTTAAAACAAGTCATCGACGAACAAAAAACCTACGAATTATCTGACAATATAAAGCTTTCGCAAAGAATTGAAACCCTAAGGAAAGCCATATTCAGCCAAGAATGCTCCAATGCGCAAAATGAGTACGATACTAAACTAAGTTCTGCCGGTATCTCGGAAAATCAGTCAGCCTTTATTCAAGCTGAAAAATATTATAATGAAGCCATGAATGTCGTAAGATCAAATCCTGATTGTGGCATAAATAGTGACAAAGCAGTTTCAGGGCTAAAATACGTTAGTAAACTCTCACAATATCAAAAATTTCATGCCGAATGTACCGATCAGGCCAAGAACTATAGATATACCCAATCCATAGAAGCTTACAATAAATTGACAACCTATTATCAGTCGAATAGCAACGAGCTTTCAGCCATCAAGCACCAAGCCTTACCGGAGTATATCGCTACTTTCGAATACGGATTTGTTTTGCAAGGAATAATGTGGTATGTAAACAACAATGATTGTGATAACGGACTCTATCTTTTAAAAATATTAAGACAGAGAAATGTAAACAAATCATTGTGCAAGATTCAACAGGAGTCATTGGCTCGCATTATCGCATTAAGAGATTATAAAGCAGGAAATTCAGTGGATGCAAAAGTTAAGGTGATTGAATATACCCTGGGCGATAAATGGTATGCCAATTTCACCAAGGAGTATCTGAAACAGATAAAAAAGTTTAAATAGGTAATGAATGGAAGGTAATTTCGAATTTTGTTAAAAAAAAATCTGTTTTTTTTTTGATGTTTCGAAAAAAGGATATATATTTGCAAATTAAAGTAAAATTTGACATTTTCAGGTTTTCTTTAAATAATTTTTCTTACTTTTGACAAAAAGCACTATGGAAGACAAAAAAGATATTCAGAAGACTAAAAGGAGCTATACAGCACCTGAAATTACCGAAATAAAAATCGATAAAGAAATATCTCTTGTTATGATGTCGGCTAATCCCGGAGGCGACCCTCCCGATATAGCAATGCCAGATAACTTCAACTTAAATCCTTTTAAGTTGTTTAAGTTGTAATTTATTTTAATTTTTAAAAAAAATTACAAAAAATCACAATAACTGACTTTTCAGTATAAGTCCTCTTTTGAGGACTTTTTTTTTACCCCTGTTAGTACAAGCTTATATTTGTCAGTTTGTGTTTTAATTTTTACATGGCTTAACGATATTTTTTTTGAGTTTAAGGTTATAAAAAAAGGCCCCTCCGTTCCCGGGAAGAGCCTTTGATAATGATTAATACTCCGTTATCACACTACCATAATACTGATAGCATCTTTCCAGCTCTGCATTCCGTCGGGTGTGACGGCGCAGCAGCGAAACCATACTACCCCACCCCTGATAAGTCCTGAAATTTCAGTATGGGCTTTAGTAGTGACCATGAACCATATCCACTGTTTTTCATTCGTGGGAGGTGCATCACCAACAAAACACTGCCATACATACGCCTTGGCCCTGGGAAATGTCTTGCATCCTAACAGTATATCTCCTGAATTGGTGCCATACGTTGCCCAGAAGTCAGGACGATCTTTCGGATGAGGAACACTCGAAACAGGAAAGCCACTGCTCAGCATGATGGACAGATTGCCTTTTGCAATCTTTTCCACATACAGGCCCAGACTACGAAGAGTTTCCAACAGCTTTATCCGCGCTTCCATCATTTGTGCATGCGCTGTTCGTCCGCCCTCCATAGCAGCAGTATTCTTTGTCTCGAGATCCTCCAAATCGTTCTTCACTTCAGCAAGTGTAGGATCCGGGGTAGTAAAATATCCATTACCCGTCATTTTTGATAAAATGAACCAGGTAAGCGCAATGAGCTCTTCGGTTGCGAAGTGCACATAGCTAATTATGACCTTTCTTCGTGGCATAATAGTTAAATTTTACTAAGTTAATAGATAGGGTTAGGGATATTTGAACAAACCATTGCCTGCTATAACGCTTCCAAAAGTCTGACAAATACGTATATAATGAGGCATTTCCCCTGCTATGTCTATAGTCTGAAGGGAATGCATAGTTGGAAGGAGGGCATAAGGTATTTTCTGGCAGCACAAATCCATCAACATACACTAAATAAGCCTTATACCCGTTGACATTAATATTCTGGCGAAGTGTGATAATGAATGGTACGAATACAATAGCATATCGACAGAATACAGGAGTTATTGAATTGATAGGGACAGGAATCAGTTCATTAACGACCGTATTTTGGCCAAATACGGTCGTACTTGGCCGGAATACGGTTGTATTTGGCCAAAATACGACCGTTATCTGTCGAAAACCATTTGTATTTTCATTGATAACTAACGTTAATAATTCGGATACAACCGTTATAGGCAAATGAATTACAGTATACCGCTTGATAACGATAGTATTTAACCAATACCAAAACAGGGTGGTTTTAACCGTTGAAAAATCAGTGGAACAAACTATTGTAACAAAATCTGCAGCTTTCATAACACACAAAATAAAACCATTACGCTTTAAAAAGTAATTATACTTATTTCAAAATTACAAGGTATAGGTTTATCTCATGCTATGTGTTATGATTTATAACAGACAACGGCAAATTATATTTTATTATTGTGTCGCTTGATCATTTTTTAGTAAAACAAAATCAGAAAAAATATTAAGTACAAGAAACAAATCAAATCATCAAGAGCCTCAAAAATTAAAATTTCGATCAGATGGTGCAATTTAGTCCCAATAAAATCATTCACCTACAGTCAACTTTATTATTATATTTGCATAAAGAATTATCAAACTGTTGAACACTCTCACAAGATCTCTTACATGATTCTTAGCCCAAAACTAAAGTCGCCGACATTTATTTATTCCCTTGTTATTGCCCTGTATTGCTTTATTATCTATGCCAATACATTAGGAAATAAATACTCTATTGACGATGAAATTGTAGTTTACAATAATAAAACCATTGCAAAAGGCATAAAAGCCATCCCCGAAATATTCACCTCATATTATGTTCAACAGAGCGATCATGCATACGGGTACCGCCCTGTTGCCAAAGCTACTTTTGCTATTGAATACTCCATTTTTGGAGCAAACCCTGCACTTAGCCATCTGGGCAACATTTTGCTATATTGTTTGCTCTGTGTCATGATATTTCTTGTTTTCAAAAAAATCTTCCAATTAAATCAAAAATCTCTATTATTTCTGTTCTTATCTGTAATTCTATTTGCTTCGCATCCTATTCATACTGAAGTTGTAGCTAGTCTGAAAAATCGCGAAGAGATTCTTTGTTTTTTATTTGGGTTATTGGCTATGTATTTCTTTTCATTTCCCTTAAAAAGAAAAAATCTTTGGTATATCTTACCTGGCGTAATGTCATTAATCATGTCTGTATTGACCAAACCAAGCGGATCTGTTTTTGCATTAATTATTCCTCTTCAAATATTCTTCTTTTTCAACAAAAGTGATAGTGAAAAAACTTTCGATATCTCTTCTTTTAGAAATTTGATAGACATTGATAAGATTAAAGCTTTTCTTTTTAAAATACTCCCGAATCGACCTTTTGTTTTTGACAAAGTGGTTGAGATATCAATCAGATTTAAAGCCTATAAGATACTTACTTTTATTATAATATTGATTGTTTTAACGCTTATTTCAATTAAATCAATTGATTATCCTGAAAGCAAATTACCTACCCATTCAAAAGTTGAAAACTGGCATAATCCGCAATTTGTAAGCGAATCTGAAACATTAAAATATAGCACCTTTCTCGAAAGTAATTTATTCTATTTAAAGAAACTCTGCCTTCCATACCCCCTGCTATTTTATTACGGTTACAATATGTTTCCTGAAAAAGGACTGAATACCTTCACGCATATAACTTCACTATTACTAATTATTTTCCTGTTATCAGTTGCATTACTGCTCCTGAAAAAACGACACATTTTTTCATTTGCGATTTTTTTCTACTTTTTTTCGATCTGTATTTTCCTAAACTATTTAATACCTATAACAGGAATCGTTGCTGAGCGACTTGTTTTTATCGCTTCATGGGGATTCTGTCTGGCTATTACTTTTTTACTTTTCAGTATTTTCAAAGAACCGATAATTATTGATAATGATAATGCAAAAAATGTCACCCCATTTCGAAGAAAAGTATTCATTGGTTTCTTTATAACCATTATTCTCGTTTTCTCTGCCATGACCATTCACCGTAATACTGCATGGAAAACACATTTTAGTATAGTTGAATCAGACATTAAGCATCTAAACAAATCTTTTTTTTCAAACACATACTATGCCTCTTGCCTTGAAAATATTTATCAGAGTAACAAGAAACCAGAAGTACTGAAAAACATAATTAAACATTATAAAATAGCCTTAAAGATTAACCCTGATTACGACATTGGATGGAATAATCTGGGAAAAATCTATTTGGAAGAACTAAAAACACCAGATTCTGCTGCCTATTTTCTTAAAAAAGCAGTAAGCATAAACGATACCAATGATTTTGCTTTTTTAAATCTTGGCTATGCAAACGAACAAATAAAAAACAATAAAGACGCCAAGAGCAATTATCTCCGTTGCCTGCAAATTAACCACAAATTTGATCTGGCCTCACTTATGTTGGCCAATTTGTACTTCTATAAGTTCAATCTTCCGGATTCAGCAGAATATTACAACAGGCGAGTGATTGCCAATGATAAAGCAAACGATGCACCTTATTTAAACCTGGGAAATTATGAAATTTCGAAAAAAGACACACTAAAAGCTATTGAATTTTTCGAAAAGGCATTTGAAATAAATCCTCGTAACCCAGGCACAGCCTATAATATCTTCAAATATTATTCTGACCACAATAATAAGATTAAAGCAGAGTATTACAAAAGATATCTGACTCCATAGTCAGAATGTATCTGCTTTGTGTTAGAAAATTGAAAAATGATTCTTATCAATCTTTTTAAATACAGCTTATTTAAAATCATTATAAATCCATCCTCTTGTCGTCATATTCCCGCATTATATCTTGACTTTTTCTTCTATCCAGATTACTCTCCAAAAGTTTGATTAAAAATAAGTATTTTTTGCCAAAAAAAATAGTATTTTTACAAAACCAATAGAACATCGAAT
>CAZRFL010000062.1:0-2495 GCA_964599365.1 uncultured Bacteroidales bacterium | reverse complement strand
TCGAATACTAAATAACCTAAACAACCGATTAATGCAGGGTTTACCTATATTGTTTTAGTGAAACACTAAGTTTATTTTAGAGATACACTGATGCTTTATGTTAATACTCATTTGTACCTTTGATGAAAAATTATCTGATGCAAAATAAGGGAAAATATATACTAATCAAATACCAACCAAAATGAAGAAAATTCTATTCGTTTTTTTGTTTGTTTCCTACGCAATGCTGGGAAATTTAGTTGCTCAAACCTATGTTAATGTCGGGGTACCCTCAACATGGTACGATCCAGGTGGAACCGGAGTTTATGGTACAAATGCAAACTATCGTTACACATTTACTCCCGCAGCTAATAATTGCGTAAAAATTGCATTTAGTTCATTCAACACTGAATTAAACTATGATTATCTTTATATGAATTCCGCCGTTGGAGGGACAGGTGGAACAGCATATCATGGCACTGCAATCCCGCCTGCACAATATGGCGGATGCGGTTCGGTATATTATGCCCGCTTTACTTCCGATGGATCAGTTCAATATGATGGATGGGTTGCCACAGTATCCAATGTACCTTGTTCATCGGCTCCTACATCAATAACCGCATCACAATCTGTATGTGGAGCTACTACCGTGACTTTGAGCGCTTCTGGTGGAGCTTCAGGTGATGGAGTTATGACATGGTATGCAGGAAGTTGTAATAGTGCTGCTATCGGAACAGGCTCCAGCATTACGGTTACCCCATCATCAACCACTACCTATTACGTAAATTATGCTAATACACGCTGCGGTGGAACCACAGGTTGTATTAGTACTACTGTTACAGTTTATACTGCAAGCAGTACTGGAACTTTAAGTACTGCAGGACCAGTAAATTTCTGTTCAAGTGATGGAACTTTTTCACCCGCTGTTTCAATTTCAGGTTATAATGGGACTCCTGTTTACCAGTGGGGTAGTAACAACGGGGTTTGGAATGCATGGGGCAGTGGTGCTTCATCTGGCGTATGCTGTTTTCCTAAACAGGTATCGAACAGTGATGGAACTCCTGACAGAATTCGCTTTGCTGTAACTAATGGGGTTTGTCCTGCTGCATATTCAAATACAGTTTTAATTCGTGATCTTTGGAATGAAGCTCCATCCAGCTTAACTACTAATATTAACAACGTTTGTTCAGGGACATCAGGAACCTTAACTGCAACTTTCCCAACAACAATCAATTTACGCGGAACCGTAAAATTCTACTCGGGAAGTTGCGGGGGTACACTTATAGCAACAGTAACACCAACAGGTGGTACTACTGCGTCGACGAGTTTTACTGCCCCTGGGAGCACTACTAATTATTATGCTTTATATGATCCGGGAACAGGTTCAGGTTGTTCAGTTACTTCTTGTGCAAGCACAACAGTTACTATTATTAATAATTCTGCTGGAGCTCCTTCAAGTACACCTACATTGTGTATTAATACAGCCTTAACGAACATTACACATTCAACTACAGGAGCAAGTGGTATTACTAACAATGCCGTACCCGGAGCCAACGGTTTACCTGCAGGTGTTGCAGCTTCATGGGCATCTAATACTATCACTATTAGCGGTACGCCTTCTGCATCGGGAACATTTAACTATTCTATTCCTTTGACAGGTGGTTGCGGTTCAGTTAATGCCACAGGAACTATTTACGTTACTGTTGCAAATACGGTTGGTGCTGCATCTTCAACACCTACATTATGTATTAACACAGCATTATCACCCAGTGTAACCCATAGTACTACCGGTGCTACAGGTATCGGGTCGGCCACAGGGTTACCATCGGGAGTTACTGCATCTTGGGCTTCTAATACAATCACTATTAGCGGTACGCCCACTGCATCGGGAACCTATAATTATTCTATTCCTTTGACAGGTGGTTGCGGTTCAGTTAATGCTACTGGAACTATTTACGTCACCGTTGCTAATACGGTTGGAGCTGCTTCGTCGACACCTACCTTGTGTGTAAATACGGCCTTAACAAATATTACACATACTACTTCAGGTGCATCTGGTATTTCTAATAATGCTGTGCCTGGCGCAAACGGTTTACCGGCAGGTGTCGCAGCCTCATGGTCTGCCAATTTAATAACCATATATGGAACTCCTACAGCATCAGGAACCTTTAATTATTCTATTCCTTTGACTGGTGGTTGTGGTTCAGTTAGTGCCACAGGAACAATTTATGTTACTGCAAATATGAGTGCCGGTGCTGCATCTTCTTCACCATCTATTTGTGTAAATTCTGCGTTAACATCTATTACCCATAGCACAACACTTGCAACTGGAATTGGTTCAGCCACAGGATTACCCAGTGGTGTAAGCGCTGCATGGGCATCAAATACCATCACAATTAGCGGTACTCCTACTAATACAGGTACTTTCAATTACACTATTCCTTTGTCAGGTGGTTGTGGTTCGGTTAATGCTACAGGAACCATTACAGTTAATGGTTGTAACCCATCTATTACAT
>CAZRFL010000061.1:2240-24701 GCA_964599365.1 uncultured Bacteroidales bacterium | reverse complement strand
TCAGGTACGCCCGTAAGCATGAGCACAGGTATCAGAGGCCATGATTTTTTGATTTTTTATCAAATCAAATCCGTTTTCGCGGCCAAGGTTAATATCGATAAAAGCCACATCGATTTTATTGTCTTTTATAAGGGTCGTAACCTCTGAAATATTTTGAGCCAGGCCAATAAATTCTATATCCTTATAGCGGCTCATAAAATCGGACAAGCCTTCAATAAAAGAAAGGTGATCGTCGCAAAACAATATTTTCATACAATCTTTACTTTTTAATGGGAAAATCAATATAAATTTCGGTTCCTTTATCTTCGTGTTTGCCTATACTGAATTTGCCTCCCAGCATATTGGTATGTTCGTGCATATACATCAGTCCAAAGGCTTTTTTCGATTGTAATTGTTTTTTTGTAATTCCTATGCCATCATCGATAATCGAAAATATTGCATTATTGGCTTTTTTCTTTAACGATATTCTCACATTTTTTGCCATTGCATACCTACTGATATTTGAAAGCGCTTCTTCCAGTATGTTATGCAAAATTAAAGCCTTTTTCGAACTTAATTTTATTGTTTTATCTCTATTAAATATCGTATTAATATCATTGTCTTCGGCAAATTCATCAACCATTCTGTGCATATCTGCTAAAAAATCGCTTACTATTTCAGTATATCTCCTCCAGTCTGATGTGAGTTTCTTACACTCAACAATCATCTCTTCCAGACCTGTCACAATTATTTGAGTTTTCTCATACTCATTGGGGTCATCCATGTCCATTTGTAAATTTTCCAGTTTGATTTTATTGCAGGCCAGATTGTGACCGAAATAAGTATGAATTACTTTAGCAAATTTTTCTCTTTCTTCTTCAATTTTTTCGAGCATCCATTGCTTTTGAGCTTCAAGTAACTGGTTTTTTTCTGAAATTTCGTTCTCCATTTTAACGCGTTCGGTAATATCTTCGTGCATGAGCACATATTGAACCGGCTGCTTGTTATGGTCGAACACAGGAAATGCGACGGCCTGCACCATCATCCAATGATTGGGTAATTCGGGGTTTTGTAAAAATGGATTGTAAGGAATAGGAGGCAAAGAAATTGTTTCCCCTGTTTTTAATCTCTTGAAAAGTGGTCCCAAACCTCCCTCCTCGATCTGGGGGTCTGAAAATATCGAAAAGTTATTATTGGGTTCGCCCTGAAATATTTTGCGGTGAGCAGCATTGGCCCTTATCTCTTTGCCTTCGGCATTCATAATCTGAATGGAAAGGGGACAGGTGTTGATGAGGTTGTCTAAAAGAGTGAGAGATTGCGAAATATTGGCATTGTTGATCATGCAGGTCTGATGCATGATTTTTAATTCCTCTACCTCTGCCTTGAGTTGCGCAATGATTTTGTCTTTTTCGTCCATAAACGATAATTTAGATACAAATATAATAATACTTTAATTTAAAATGATTCATGGTAGTGAAAAAACACATTCCAATATTTAATTCTGTTATCGCCATTCCATAATGTCTGAAATCTCAAATTTTTCCTACCTTTACATAAGAAAAACTTTGTTTAGCATGTTACAGTTAGAAGTAGAGATAGAATCCAATTCAGGCTTTTGTTTTGGGGTTCGCAAGGCCATCAAAAAAGCCGAAGCGGTGTTGAAAAACGGAGAAGAACTGATGAGCCTGGGCGAGATAGTGCACAACGATCAGGAAATAAAACGCCTGGAAGCCAAAGGCATGATCACCATCAGCAAAGATCAGTTCCGGCAGGTGCATCACAAAACCGTGTTGTTCCGTGCCCATGGCGAAGCCCCCGAAAGTTACGATATAGCCCGTCAGAACAACATCACTGTGATTGATGCTTCCTGCCCCATCATATTGAAGCTGCAGGACAAGATATTTCAATCCTACCAGAACCACGAGAACATATACATCTTCGGCGTGCCCAACCATCCAGAGATTGTGGCTTTGAACGGCAAGATAAACAACTCGGCCCATGTTTTCGAAAAGTTCGAAGATCTGGATCTGGGCAAGATACCCCCTCAAATTACCTTGTACAGCCAAACCACCAAAAGCCTCAAGCAGTTTTATCATATCATAGAGGCCTTACGTTCGCAGGGCATACAGGTGCATGTGGTCGACTCCATCTGCCGACAGGTTTCCAACCGCGAGCAGGAGCTGAGGGAGTTTTGCCGCCGCTTCGATGCTATTGTTTTTGTGGCCGGTCAGAACTCATCCAACGGCAAGCAATTGTACGAAATATGCCGTCAGGAAAACGTTAACACCAACTTTGTAAGCAGTGTGGAAGAAATTAAGGTAGGTTGGTTCAGTGCGAATCAGAAGGTAGGTATCTGCGGCGCCACTTCCACTCCTTTGTGGCTCATAGAGCAAGTGAAAGAGTATTTGTTAGCCCTCTGACAGGGTTTCCGGTTCAGGAATTTCTTCGTCGTTGCGGTGATAGATGTCGAGAGCGACAATTACCGCTGTAAACGACCAGAAAGGAATAGAACATTTGTCTGAATCCAAAAAGTTGTTCAGAGTTCCATGAATAAAATAGGTGATCAAACCTAAAAAATAAATGAGGCACAGCAGTCTCACTTCTTCATTTTTCGACCTTTTATATAATCGCACCGCTGTATATCCTACCACGAAAACAATAGCCAGCATACTCATGATCCCAAATACTCCTGATTCGGCCAACGGCCCTATATATTCGCTATGGGCCGTTCCTTTGTCGCCGGCGTTGGTACTGATAATGGTCTTGTTTTGTGTTTTCTGGAAAGGAGCATAGATGAATTGATAGGTGCCCGGTCCCCATCCCCAAAAAGGACGTTTTTCGAACATACGGAAAGCCGACTGCCAGCGGTTGATGCGTTCGAGGTTGGAGGCATCGGACGAAATGTTGGAGATGGATTCCACATGTTCCACAAAATTGGCCGAAGAATCTTGTTTGTTCTTTTCCAACGACCATAATATCTCTTTCTGAAAATAGAAGAAAGCTACCAGTCCAACGGCCATCATAAGGAATACCCAACGGAATTTTATTTTTAAAAGCAAGATGAAAGCAATCCCCAGGGCAGCTACCATACTGATCCATGCTGCACGGCTATAGGAAAAGTACAACCCTACCAATAGAATAAAAAACAGTATGCCGGCAAATAATTTCTGCGTACGCGTATATTGTTTGTCGAACAGAAATCCGGTAAAAATCGGGACGAACATTGATATGGCGGCACCATAAGCTGTATGGTCATTATAGAAAGGGTCCATTACCCAGTGAGCTGCTTGCTCATCGAAAGCCCACAAATACAGCCTGTAAGTAGAATAAATAATAACGATGCAAAGAGGTATCACGTAAAGCCAGCTAACCAGCTTGATGATACTGATTTTCTTGAAAAGCAGTATCACAATAAAGTAGAAAGGCACAATAAACCAAAGTCGCGCAATGAAATATTTTAAAGAAACCAAAGGCATTTCGCTGGTAAATGTGGTGATCAGCATCCATAACAAATAGATCAGGATAATTATGGTTACCGGATGTTTCAGAATTTTTCCGTCGTATTTTCTTTCGAATAGCAGCTTAATAAAGAAAAGGATCAATACGGCAAACAACAAGGGTTCTGTAGGTAGAGAAAGCGAAAGTTGTTGTTCGAAATCGCGGAGGTTGAACGCCAGGGGAGTAGCAAAAATGATAAAGTATAAAACCTTATCCAGAGCAAAAAAGAACAGAACCAATAATAAAAGAGCTACAGGCAGTAGCGAGAGCCAGTAAAATTCCTTAATGATGGAGTAAATATTAAATGCAATAAAAACTGCACTAATGATATAAACCCATATTAGTTTTTTATCGTGGCTCACTGCAAAGATTATTGAGTAATTTCTTCAGTTTTTCTTCTGGCGCCGATAAAGGAAAAAAGCATTAATGAAAATAATAAAGCAGAAACTGAGGTGATGGACACTATGAGCCACCTGATGGGGTATGATTTTTTATCAGCCGGAACCGGTGTGGTTACAATATTGGTATAAGTAAGTTCTTTGGTCATATCGCTCAACGATCTGTCGTATTCGCCTTTTAAACCATTGTACGATACTACCAAACTTTCCAAATAGGATTCGAGTAAACGGTATTCGCCGCCATAGTTTTTTAGGTTTTCCAAAGTCGTTGAAATGTCATTTTTGGCATTTCCTTTACCTCCGGAAATGTTTTTCACATAACCTTTGCTATACTCTTTCACCTGAATATTGTAGTCGAGGATATTGTATTCTTTTCTTAATGTCTGCAAACGATTTTCTATGCTGTCGATCTGGTGCAACTTATTCGTCATCTGATCGTAATTGATTTTAACAATTTCAGACGTTTTTTGCCTTTGCAGCTCCCTGGCTTTCAAATTCATTAAGTTGATAAATTCCTTAACCATTTCGCATGCTTTAGCGGCATCATGGTCCGAAATCTCTATGAGTATGGATTCGTACTCGGTTTTCTTGATATTCAGATTGTCTTTCAGTCTGCCAAGTACTTTGGTTCGGAAGTATTTGTCGTTGGTGTCAACTTTATATTCCTGATTAAGTTTGAATTTTTTGACAATGCTGAGCAGTAGATCTTCAGAGTTAAGCAACTGAAGCATTTGTTCCGTATTGTTTTCGGCCGAATAGGGGGAAATGTTGGCGGGATAAACCACCGCAAACGATTTGTATCTTGGTTTTATGAAAAAAGGTTCGGAAAAAACAACAGATAGTATCACTGATAAAACAAAAACGACCAGCAAGTGCCATTTCCATTTTAACACCAGTTTGATAATAAATGAGCTTTTGAAAAAATTATCCATATTGTCTTCTAAGATATCAATAAATGCGTACTGTTTTTCATCAGGTTCTTGTAAACTAATGAATTTTTGTAATTGTGGTACCTTATTTTTTTCTTCAAATGATTCTCTTTTGTCAATAAATGCTTCATCACCAAGTTCTAAAGTCAGCTTTATCCTAGCGTATTCATCTGTTTCCTGGTCTGGAATTTTTTTTTTGAAAAATTCTCAAAAATGATTAGTACCAATACCGCCAATAAAAGAGCCGAAAGTGAAGATACCAAAACTATCACCCACCTTACCGGGGTTGATTTACGTTCGGCTTTGTAACCTCTTTCAACCACAAACTTGGCAGGAAGCTCTTCCTGTGCATCTACTTTAGCTTCTTCGAATTTTGATTTTATAAGACTTAATTGTTTCTTTTCGAGTTCCAGTTCATCACGCAGCGATACGTAGGCACTTCCGTATTCGCCCAGTTGTTTTAGTTTTTCTTCAATGGCAGCAATACCGGCTTTATTGTTTTTTGCCAATTCTAAAGCCAATTGCGTATTGTAAGCTTCTGCCTGGGTTTCGTAATCGTTTATACCCAGTTTTCGCAATACGGTCAACGAATCCTCCATATATTTGATATCGTTGAGCAGTTTTTTATATTCTGTTTCAACAATCTTATATGCTTTGAAGGCTCTTTCCTTCTGCATTTTATTTTTCACCGAATCCAGCTGGTCGGAAATATAGTTGGCTATATCCGCTGCCATTTGAGGGTCCTTATCCAAAACGGTTATCTCCACCGCCATAAATTCAGTTCTTCTGTACGAAATGTTATCGCTGAATTCTTGGAAAAGATTGGTCATTTTGTATTTCGAATCCGCATCAATATCATAATGTTGCAGCAGGTTAAACCTTTTTACAACCCTCGAGCGAATCTCATTTGAATTAAGAATTTGAAGCAATTGCTCCGACTGCTCTTCTTCTCCAAATTCCATAATATCTTGCTTTCCCCCGAAATTATCCGAAAGAAGTGCCTTGGATATGGCATTGGTAGAAGTTGGGAACAAAATTACCGAAGACTTGTATTTAGGGGTGATCAGGAACGAAAGTGCTCCTGAAAGAATAGCAGCAACCAACCCGATGATGATGAGGTGCTTTCTCCATTTATACAGAAAAAAAATAAAGTTGGTAGTGTTAAAATCTACTTGATTATTTTCTCCTTGGGTCATGTATCAAAAACAGTTTGGATGTGCTTGTGTCGGGCAAAAGTATATCTTTTTTTAACACGAAAAGTAAATTGGTAACATTTTGTCTTAACGGTTGCCTTTTTTCAGTATGCTGATAAACGCTCTAATGTTTAGAAGTTTTGTCAGTGCAGCCGTAATAATTGATAATACAACCATGATCATAAAACTTATCTTCCAGTCAAAAGGAAGGTGCTGACTCATTACGTTGAATAAATAGATGGCTATGACAAAAATTCCCAACATGAAAAGGTATTTGAAATTAAACTGGAATTTAAATATTTTTACGACCAGCAATACCTGTATGAAAGCCATGATCATTTGGGTGGTTAAACTCGCATACGCCGATCCGGTAGCTTCTAGTTTGGGGATCAAAATAAAATTTAGGGTAAGGTTCATAACCATACCACTGAATGCTACTAAATTCAGGTATTTTAAATTGCCGTTGGCAGTCAGCAGGGTTCCGAAAACGTAGGTGGTTGAAATGGGAATGAAACCTATCATAAGTATTCCGAATATCCAGGAGGTTTCTCCTATGCGTGTTTTATACAGTTCGAGGGCTTCGTTTATATGTTGAGGATAAAGTAATGTCATGATCTCAAGTCTGTAGAAGTAGGCTCCCATGGCAACAGTGATAGAAAGTAAAAATAGCAAAGTGAACGAGAGGCGTGTCAGATGTTCCACATTCTCTTTAAATTTCAGCATGCGGGCAAATAAAGGAAGCAGTATTACGGCAAATAAATAGGCTATCATGTTCGAGGCATCCAGAAGCCTATAGGCCGATGCATAAAGTCCGGCCTGCTGGTCACCGAGTTTACCGGGAAGGAGGCGCTCGATCATGACGGAATCGATACGGTTATAAAAGGTCATCAAAAGAACCAGAACGGCAAAAGGGAAACTCTTTTTGATGATCATTATAAAGAATAGACGATTCCAGTTTAGTTTATTGAATTGGGCTTTTTTAATAACAATTAAAAGGGCAACCAAAGCTGTAATTATATAGGACGCTGTCTGCGCAAAAATGAACCATTCGATACGGAAAGGTTCATTAAAGATATGTCCCCATAACAAGGCGCCACAGATTATGATCATAATAACTCTATCCAGAACCGAAATGACGCTATCCGTCTTAAAGAAATGCAGACCCGAAATATTGGAACGCAAATAAAGAATAAATGAAGTAAGAAACTGATTGAAGCAAAGCACCAAAAGCAGCATCATCTGTTGACTATTATAACCAATAATAAGGCCTACCGATATAGTGATCACACAGTAAACTATGGCCAGCATGAATTTCAGGATCAGCAGGCTCGAAAAGTGTTTGTTGAGCAAATGGTGGTTCTGCGCAATATTCTTATTGTTGAAATTGGTCAGTCCCAGGTCCAGAAAAATATTGAAAATAAAGGTCAGGTTGAAAACAGCAAAGTAAAAACCAAATTGTTCGGCACCCACGGTATTCTGAACCGTACGGTCAATACCCAATATCCAAAACGGCTTGATCAGCAGATTAAGGAATAGCAGGATCAACAGGTTGGTGATGAATTTACGATGCTGTTGCATATTGGCTTTTACGGGATAAAGAAAAAGTTCTGAGTGGAATGCAATTTCTCGTCAAAATCGACCAGTTTGTTTTCGATGAGCACCTTCACTGTATAATTCAGATTTTTTATAAAAGTAAAACAATTTTCCCGGTTTTCATTCTCCCAAAGCTCGGTATAAATGATGGGCCTGTGTTTCTTTATTGTTTCAATGCCCCCCTCCAACACAAAGAATTCGAAATTTTCCACATCCAGTTTGATGGCTGTGACAGACTGCGTGATTTTGTTTTCCTTTAAAAAGATGTCAAGGGTAGTCAGGGGTGTTTTGTATTTCTCGCCTTCGTTGAAATCTGTGATGCTATCATGCACCACATGGCTCAAGCCTTGCAGCTTTGCTTTTTTCTGAACAGGCATAACCATTTCTATCTCTCCTATGGTATTCCCCAAGGCACTTTTAACGACTCTTACATTCTTTATCTTAAAATGCCTTAGCACCCTTTCTAGAGTTTTAATGTTTTGAGGTATGGGTTCAAAGGCATAGATGCTAGAATGTGGGTGGGTCTGCGAAAGATGCACAGACATAACTCCAATGTTGGCTCCAATGTCTAATATGATATTGCCGTCAGGAATCATATCGCGGAAATAAACAAAATCACCTTCATTTTTATTGCGCTTCAAGGTCCTGATAATGTAAAGCGAAAACCAATAAAGATAAGTTTCGAAGCCCAATAGCTTCTGAAGTATGGTTTTGATTAGATTTTTCATCCGCCGCTTATCAGGTGCAAAACCATTACATCATCCCCATCCTTTATAAAAGAAGTGGAATAGTTCTCCTGTTTTACCAATTGTCCGTTGATCTTAATAATAAGCATTTTGAAAGTGAACTTCTTTAATGCCAATAGTTCGGTAATGCTGAGTTTGTCAGCATCAAACGATTCATTATTGTTATTGAGTATGATGTTCATTTATAAAGTTATTTCTTAAGTAATAATTCGAGTACCGTGTTGGCCTGCATATTCGAAGTAATGCCTACCCGGGGTGCCAGCGGTGGATTGTCTTCAGTGGCTTCGCTGATTCCGTCGCCACAGATGTACAGGTTTCCCGATTGTTTCATTTGTATGGTGTTGCTTTCTCCCCATCCTGCCATTCCCACTCCTGAAACTATGGGCTTTTCAGGCATTTCTGAGAGAACCGTTTCAATAATCATTTTCTTCATGTCTGCCCTGTCGAAAGCTTCTACTATGATGTCACAATTTTTGAAAAGTTCCACGATATTTTCAGAATTGAGTTTCACATCAACAGCAATAACCTCTATAGAGGGATTGATTCTGTTGATATTCTCCTTCAACGTTGGAGCTTTCTTCAACCCAATCTGATCGTAAAAATAATACTGCCGGTTAAGGTTGCTTTCCACTATTATGTCAAAATCGCAAATGATCAGTTTCCCTACTCCCACTCTTGCCAGTGCTACGGCACAATTGGAACCCAGACCGCCGCATCCTGCAATGCCAACCGTATGGTTCTTAAGTGCTGATTTTATCTGTTCGAAGGTCATGGTCAGTTTTAAGGTACAAAAGTAAAAAATTATAGGTGAGTGAATTTGATTTCGATAATTTAATTCAATCGTTATGCAAGCTATTGCACATCAACATTTTTTTCATTTCCCCATCCTTTAGTTTTATAATATTCCTATTTTTGTGCACAGAAATTTCACAAAAAATATTTATATGGACCTTCAGGAATTTAAAACTAAACACAAACTGCTCAAGGAATGGTCTTACGAGATGAAACCTATCGTAAGAGGCTACAACATGCGAACTTTATACGTTAACGTTGGCACCCACAAAATGGAAGAGAGACCGGTTTCACAACTGATGAAAGAGAAATTTGTAGGTGGTAAAGGCTTTGGTCTGAAACTGCTGTGGGATGCTACCAAACCTGACACCAAATGGAATGATCCCGAAAACGAGATTGTAATTAATACCGGCCCTATTTGTGGCATCACTCAATATTCAGGAACAGGTAAGTCATTGGTGGTGGCAATCTCCCCTCAGACAGATATTGTTGTGGATAGCAATGTGGGTGGGTATTTCGGTCCTTTCATGAAATTCTCAGGCTTCGATTCGATGGAGTTGCAGGGAAAATCAGAGAAAGAAGTTATAGTGTATATTGATGGCGTCAACGGGAAAGTGGATATCTATGATGCATCTAACCTTCCTATCGATAGCCACATACTTGCCGAAGAGTTGCACACTATTTTTGCAAACGACGAAAAAGATAAGATGAATGTTTCTGTGGTTTCTGCCGGAACGGCAGCCGATCACTCTTTGATAGGTATGCTCAACTTTACTTTTTATGATGTAAAACGTAAAGTAGTTCGCTTGAAACAAGCCGGTCGTGGTGGAATTGGAACTGTACTACGCGATAAAAAGATATTGGCTGTGGTTGCCAAAGTTCCGGGAGTGAAAGGAAATCTCAACAATGTGGTGGATATGGCACCCATCATGGAACGAGGCAAACGTTTCAACAAGGAAATGCGTGAACTGGACGATTCACAATGCCAGATGCGCAAGATCGGCACGGCCCACCTTACCCATATCATGAACGATTACGATCTCTTCCCTACCAATAACTTTAAATTCGGAAGCCATCCTGATGCTATTAATGTTCATGCTGATGTGTATAAAGAACGCTTTACACAAAATGTGCCCGACGGTTGCTGGATTGGATGTAATATGTCTTGCGCTAAAGGTGTCGATAACTATTTACTGAGAACCGGTCCTTATGCGGGTTCGCGTGTAATCGTAGATGGTCCTGAATACGAAACAGCCGCTTCGCTGGGTTCCTGTGCCGGTATCTTCGATCCCGACTTCACCATCGAAGCCAATTTCTATTGCGATACTTATGGAATTTGTACCATTACCTGGGGAACCATTCTGGGTTTTGTGATGGAATGTTATGAGAATGGCATCTTAAATGACGAACGCACAGGCGGTGTGAAACTCAATTTCGGTAACTCCGACGGAGCTATGGAAATTCTGCATCAGCTGGCAAAAGGCGAAGGCTTCGGAATGATAGCTGGACAAGGTGTTCGTAAAATGAAAGAACTCTTCGTTGCCAAAGGTTGGGGCGATGCACAATTTCTGCAGGATATTGGAATGGAAAACAAGGGTCTTGAGTACTCACAATATGTTTCCAAAGAATCACTGGCGCAGCAAGGTGGTTATGCTATGACCAACAAAGGCCCTCAGCATGATGAAGCCTGGCTGATTTTTATGGACATGGTGAACAACCAGATCCCGACTTTCGAAAAGAAAGCCGAAGCTTTATATTATTTCCCCATGTTCCGCACCTGGTTTGGTTTGCAGGGTCTTTGCAAACTTCCCTGGAACGACGTAGAACCTGCCGACAACCATACTCATGCTGAGCCCGGCAAAGTTCCCGAACACGTGGATAATTATGTGACCATATACAAAGCCGTAACCGGCGAACCTTTGGACAAGGATTCTCTCATAGTTCAATCGGAACGTGTATATCAGTTCCAGCGTATATTCAACATTCGCCGTGGTTACGGTCTTCGCGCACATGATGCTCAGCCATACCGTGCTGCAGGTCCTGTTACCGTGGAGGAATACGAATCACGTCAGGAGCGCTACGATAAGCAAATGCTTGAGAAAATAGGCATTGATCCCACTGGAAAATCTTCAGTGGAGAAAGTTGCTATCACGCGTGAGTTCCGCGAGAAACAATACGAGTTGCTTTTGGATGCCGTTTATTTCCGTCGTGGCTGGACTCCTAACGGAGTTCCTACCATGGAACGAATGAAATCTATCGGCATGGACCTGCCCGAAGTGATAGAGGTGATTAAAGACAAACAATAATAAACGAGAAAGGCTGCGGATGACGCAGCCTTTTCTGTTATAGTTCGAATACTTCCCTACTTCTTCAGCAGCATGCATCCCGACGAATAGCCCCCGCCAAAAACGGTAACTACCGCCAGATTGTCCTTTTCCAGCTTTTCCCAGGTTTGCGACAGGGCTATGGCCGAACTGGCGCTGCCCGTATTGCCCAGGTTTTCAATATTGGTCACCACATGCCCATTGTAGAGGCCCAGCATTTCGCCAACTTTTTTAATGATGCGTATATTGGCCTGATGAGGTATCAGGAAAGTAAGATCGTCTATCGTATAACCGTTGCGGTCCAGTATCTCGCTGGTGTTTTGCGACATCAGTTTGCTGGCATTTATAAACACATCCTTGCCGTCGCCCATCTGTATGCGGTCTTCCAGCGGACGCAGGTTCACGGCATGCATGGCTTTCGCAAAATGAGCATAGCCTCGGGTTTCTATCTCTATAACCTCTAGGTCGTTGGGAGTCACACGTTCTTTGGTCACCGTCATGGCAGCGGCGCCGTCGCCCCAAAGGAATCCTGAATAGGCATTGGTCTCGTCGTTGTATATCGTATTGTGCTCCGATACTATTACAATGGCTTTGGTAGCCTTGTTCATCGCGAAGTATCCTTCCACTATCTCCATGGCGTTCACAAACGACGAACAGGCCGTCGAAACCGAAACCACCTGTGCATTTTCTATCTGAAAATGATGCTGTATCTGGTGAGCCAGTGTGGCCACCGTATCGTGTGGCGAATAAGTGGCACCCACTATCAGATCCACTTCGCTTACATCGAAAGGTATTCTCGAACGCAGTATATCCGCAACGCAAATCGACATGGTGTTGGTGTTCTCTCCGTTTTGAGTAACATGGCGTTCTTTGATCCCCGATTTCTTAAAAATATCTTCCTCAGTGAGGCCGAGCATTTTTGCGAAGTATTCGTTGTTGCGTATTCCTTCAGGAATGTAGTGGGCAATAGAGTTGATATACATGAGTTTATTTTAAAGATTGAATGAGCATTTCAGTGATTATTTTTTTTCGGGCTATCATAAATTCTCTGAATTCGGCTTCCGACATTTGATCTTTTTCCATCACAGCACTTTTTACCGTAAACGGAAAGGTGATCAGCGAAAGCATATTCAGATAAAAATGGGTAATATCCACGTTCTTGATATGGCCTTTGCTTTTTTCTTCCTCAAACTGCAGCGAGAAATTCTTAGTCTGATAAAGACCCCGAAACATCTTCATTTTTATGATCTTGTTCGGATTTCGATTCAGTACCGAAAGCACAAAATACGTCAGTTTGGGGTTGTCGAGCAGCATGTCTATGTATTTGTCCACATACACTTCTATCTTTTCTTCCAAAGGCATCTCCGTTTCCAGAATATCCTGCAAAACGGGGGTATGCTTTCCCAGAAGACTCGAAAAAATAGAGTCGAATAAGTTTTCTTTGCTGCGGAAATAATAATTGAGCAGAGCAATATTGATCTTGGCCTTACCGGCAATTTCGCGTATACTGGTACGTTCAAATCCCCTCTCCAGAAACAGAGTCAGGGCGGTCTTTTTTATTTTTTCTTCTGTCGACATAAAACGCGACAAAAGTATCAATAATTATTTAAACAGCTGTTTAAAACAGTAAATATTTTTTAGCAGACAAACAACAGACAGTCAGTGGCTGCGAGGATAAATACTCTATAGGTAATTTGTAGGAAACTGATTATCACGAATGAATGAATCGTTTAGATAAACGTTTTAGTCGGCGAAACTCCTGTCGGCCTTATACAGCCTGCCCTGCCAAGTATTTGTTTCTTTCATATTTTTCTCTATCCTTTGCAAAACCTGGTCGGCGCGAAGCTTTTCCCAGGGCGAGTTCACCAGAAAACGGGGAGGAACTTCGCCCGATAATCTTTCTATGATCATATCCGGACGAAGGCGTTCGAGGAAAGATATTACGAGCGCCATATAGTTTTCGAGGGTGAAGATGGTAAAGTCAGATGGATCTTTACGAAACTGCTCTGCCATCACCGTTCCTTCCAGTATCTGCAACTGATGGAGCTTGATGCTGTGCAGTGGGAGGGCCGAAAGAATATCCGCCTGTGCCAGCATTTCCTCAGGGGTTTCCCCGGGAAGTCCGAATACCAGATGTCCGGTAGTGAAGATGCCGCGGGCCGCCGTCAGCCTTATGGCTTCCGCAGCGCATTCGAAATCATGTCCCCGGTTGATGAGCTTGAGAGTGCGGTCGTAGCAGGATTCAATGCCATACTCCAGCGAAATGAAGTGTTCTTTCGACAGTCCTTCCAGGTAATCCAGCAATTCCCCGCTGATGCAATCGGGGCGGGTGCCAATGGACAGGCCCGAGATCATGGGATGGGAGAGGGCTTCCTGATACAGTTTTTTCAGTTCGGCCAGCTCCTTATAAGTATTGGAATAAGCCTGAAAATAGGCCAGGTATTTGTTGGCGCGGCGGTAGCGGTTCTTGTGAAACTCTATGCCTTCGTTTATTTGTTGCGTGATGCTTTTGGCCGGTGTACAATATGAAGGATTGAAAGCATCATTATTGCAGAAAGTACAGCCACCTGTACCAATACTGCCGTCGCGGTTGGGACAGGTGAAGCCGGCATTGATACTGAGTTTCTGAAGCCTGCTGCCGAATTCTCTTTGGCACCAAGCCGAAAAAGTATGGAACCGCCTTTGATCGCCCCAGGGGAAACTCTGCATCTATTTGATCTCTTCTATTTCTTCAATGGTCTCTATGTAGTGTACTCCCCTTTGCCCCAGTTCGCTGAGCATATACTCCACACATTCCGGGTATTTGCCAATGTATTCGGGAACCGACAAGCCTTTCTTTTTATACAGACCATTAGCGATCATGCGCAGGGCAACCGTAGCCGTGTAACCTGTGGTGCGTGCCATGGAATGGGTTTGGGTGTCGTCATCATACCTATCGAGCAAATCATAGGTGTAGCGGAGTTTTTTGCAGGATTTTCTGCCTTCTATCACCACCTTCATTACCGTAAGGTCTCTTTCGCCGGGTTTCAGTTCCCACATGGGGAAAAGGAGTTTGGCGGTAAGGTCCATGGGTTTTATCATGTGGCCGTTCACTTCCACTTCTTTCTGGCTGAAGAAACCTGTTTCGCGCAGCACTTTCATCAGGCCAACATGACCGGGATAGCGCAGTGTTTTTTCTTTGATGTTGGCAGCCCTTATAGTTTTCCCCAGCGAGCGTATGCCGTCGGAGTTGAACGATTCCAGAGTTCCTATTCCCGGAAAGTTCAGCAGTTCGGTATCGGACAGTGCGTCTTTGGTAACCCAAAGGAAGTTCTCTATGTATCTGGCCGGGCGAGTGTATTCCTCCACCACATCTATGGGTGAGAAAACCGCTTTATATTCGTATGGATATTCCCTGATTTCGGGCAAACCGCCCACGTAAGTGAGCGAAGTATCGGTCTCGTCAAGCAGATGAGCCACGTATCCGGTGAGTATGTGCATCATGCCGGGAGCCACGCCGCAATCCATTATAGCAATAACATTCTTCTGCAGGGCCAGTTCGCTCAGTTCGAAGGGATCTTCAGGAAAGAAAGAAATATCGACCAGGTTTTTGCCGGCTTCTATAATGGCTTTCAGAGTTTGGAAACCCATAAAACCCGGAACGGCATTGATGACCATATCGTAATCGGCCACCAGCTTGCTTACCGTTTTCGGATCGGAAAGGTCCTGTTGTATGGTTTGAATGGGGAATTGTTTCAGACGTTCGAATGATTTGTCGCTGATGTCAACGATAGAAACTTCAAATGCCTCGTCTTTGGCGAGGTCGATGGCCATGGGTCCGCCCACGAGGCCGGCACCGAGAATAATGACTTTCATAGTAATGTTGTATTGGTATATTTTGCGGTAAAAGTAATAAAATTCGCGAAGTTCATTGGGTTATTACTATCCCATTTCTACCCGCTTCATGGGAATTCTCCTCCTAAGCTGAATCCACAAAAAATACTTTTTGCGGATAGCAGATCAACACAAGATAGTGGGGATTTCCCGAGCTCAGTCGCCCACTTCTTCCGTAAAGGGATGCTCGTTTTTCCACATCTTCCCTATCAAAAATATGGGGAAGAGAAACCAGGGAGCATTGGCCAGCAATACCAAAGGTAGGTTGAGCGCTGGGGTGGGCCCGGCAATTTCTTCGCTGCAAATGATAAAAACATTGGTAAACAAAATGGACATGATGAGGAAGGTAGGTATGCGTATCCATTCTTTGCCTTTGATGAAGGCATACATGGCGGCTAAATAAAAAATCTCCATACAAATCTATTTATTCTTTCAAATATTTTGTTTTCGAGGGGTGTGGCGGGATGGGGGGTGAGGTTTACAAGCTGGATTGGGCAGAGAGGGATTTAAAAATGAAAATCGTCTTTTTCCGGCGAAAAGCGTCATTTGGCAACAGAGATCGTCTTTTTGTAACAAAAAGCCGCATTTTGCGACAAAAAGAGGCATTTGGCTCCGTAAACTGACTTTTTGAAACAAAAAGTGGAAATTGGCGACAGAAAGCGGTTTTTTGAAACAGAAAGTGGAAATCGGCGACAAAAAGTGGAAACTAAAAACCAAAAGCGGAAATTGGCGACAAAAAGCGGATTTCCAGAATCGAAAAGCGGGTTTTTGAAACAGAAAGTGGAAATTGGCTGCAAAAAGCGGAAATTGAAAACAAAAAGCGGAAATTGGCGACAAAAAGCGGATTTTTATTTTGTGAGGCATTTTTGAATCAACCAGAGTCAGTCGCTTAAAACAAAAGCGGGCAACCGTGAGGGCTGCCCGCTTTTTGCAAATAATTAGATTTTTAAGTCTAAATACAGTATTTTTCCATGATCTGACTCCAATCGCTTTTCACACCTTTTAAGTTGGATTGCGATTTAACGTAATAGAGTTTGCCCGGCACCAGGTCGTTATCGTTGCAGGAAGTGATAAGGCCCGAGGCTTTTGAACCAAAGTCGCCCAAATACCATATCTTTTTATCTTCGCTGATCATCCAGACATAACCGGCATTTTTACCAACGGGCTTGTTGCGTACTATAAATGTTTTAGAAACCTTACCGTGCTTCACTTCGAAGGTGTCTCGTGTATGCTGTCCGTAATCCACAACCTTCAACTGGTGGCTTTCGAATATAATACGGGCCTGGTCCATGTTGTCGTCGCCGGCTTCCTGCACCTTACCTAGCACCTTGTCCATAATAATTTCGGTAGCCACCAGCACCGTGTCGCGGGTAGCCGCCGCACCGGGCACACGGGTGAGGGCCTTTTCTTCGGCCGATTGCAGTTTTTGTACCTGCGTTTTCGCATCGCCCAAAAGCGTGGCTATAGCGGTAAACAGAGGGTCGGTGAGCATGCCTGCCAAAAAAGCCAGGTAATAGGTACAGAGTTCGGAAATGTTACTGGGTTTTTCGTATTCGCATTTCAATCTTTTGGGGTTAGTGTTTGCCATTTTCTTTATGTATTAAAATTGTTAAACAATAGGAACTGATTTTTTATCGAAAAACATTTTTTATAATTTCTAATTACAAAGATAAGCTGATTTATATCAATTTTGACAAACAAGTGAAAATAAATTTTTGATTAATGAAATAAAAGATGGGTAAAAATTATGAAAACTAAATTAAAAGGTTGAAAATTAGAGAATAAAGAGAAAATTTAATTTCCTGTAAAAGTTAAAGAAAATACCTAAAAAATTAAAATAACAACGCAGGTAGTTAAAAAAGGCAATAAAAAAACAATTAATAAGCTTGCCGGAAACTTGTAGCGACAAAAAAAAGCCCGCCCCAAAGGGCAGGCTTTTCAATTTTTTTCAAGCAATGGCTTGCGAAAGTTTATCAGTGCATATCATGCTTACATTTACCGTCGCATTTTTTGCCGCTCATACTGCAGTTTTTTTCCATGATCACCTTGGTGGCCGTTTTAATGCAAACGGTATCGCCATTAATAACGGTGTCTTTCACTGCGCAACCTTCCATCTCGTCCATATCACATTCTTTCATGCATTCCTTCATCATGATCTCGCGTTTGTGCATCATTTTTTTTCTGAAATGATTGGCACGTTGGGCAATACAAAAAGCACCCGACAAGGCAACAATAAGCCCAATGGATACCAGGATAGTTCCCAGATTAATGTTTTTATTGCTCTTGTAAGCAAATCCTTTGATGATAATGATAAGTCCGACAAAGACTCCAAGCACAGCAATAATAGCCGAAAATAAATACAAAATACTCATACTGTAAAAAATTTAAGTTAATAGTTCAGGGCATAATTGACTACAAATATAAGACTTAATTTGGATTTTACAAATTTTTTTTTATGCGCTGTTCTTATTTCGTACATAAAAATATTTCATTTTGCAAAGGTGGCCCAATAGTTTAAGACTCCCCGGGAACCCTTACAGAAATGTTATAAGTTAAGTGTATTTTCAGCAAAAAACAGAAACAATTATGTCTTGAAACGATTGCTTTACTTCAAAAATCTTAAATCGTTAATCCTTGTTCTGAAATCCTTTTTTCTGAAATTAACAATATTGCTCCTGACCTACCTCCGTATAAAGAGCATCCCCCCGGGCAATATTAAGTGCATATGGCCCGAAGGGATGCTGACAGAGTTAGTAAGGACTTGCTTACAGTAGACTCAATGGGGAGGAATGTAACGTATTATTTTACGGCCGTTCCCTCGCCATTGGCCTGGTAGTTGAACGAAATGCTGCGTTTCACATTTCCTTTTTCAACCGTGACCCTGAAATGCTGTTCCACACTGTTCTTGTCGTGGTAATATTTAATGATTTCCTTATTACCCACAATTTTCCAGTCTTTATACTGGCTATTGGCGAGTTCGGCCAGCACTGATGCCGGTACCGGGGCATTTTCATTTACCTCGCGGGTAGCGATAAGAACTCCTTCTGCTGAATAAACCGCATACAGGTCGTCGCCGTTGGTGGCTTTCATCGAAACCTCGTAACGGTCGGGTTTCACATCCGAAGCGGCTTTGTCGTACACCCATCCATATTCTTTCAGGGCAAAGGGAAACTTGGTCCATGTGTCCGGTTTGGCCAGATCAAAATCGGTGCTGGCGGCTTTCACCACCGAGGCCGGAACCTGTTCTTTCGAAAGGTTGGGTCCCGGTTTGGGAACCACATCGTTGGGATTATAGTCGTGATCAACCTGTGCCATGATGGGAACTGCAAATAGTAACAATGCAACTCCCGTAAAAAGTAATTTTTTCATAAATGTTCTGTTTTAATTAGTAATTCGTAAAATGGAACTATGCACTTCACATCCGCTTTCGCGAGGGTCGTGACCCTGCATATTTCTTATTACAAAGTTCAGCACATTCTGCCCGAAAACCATTATACGATTTTTGAAAAGAATTGCATAATTCTGACATCATCAGCGTTTTTCAGGGTAAGATATTCGAAATAACAAATCTCAGGGATCAAATAACAAATAGATAGTGCCGTAGACATCCCCATGGGAAAATACCAAAATGTGAAAAAAATCAAACCGTTTTTCCGCTGTTTGTTAAATTGTTTTTTTTGATTTTGAGATTTTCTTGTTTTTTGATTTTTGTATTTTGTGATTTTATCTCTTTGATATTTGTCTGCCGGTTTCGGGAATCGGGGTTATTTCACTGTCGTCCCATCGTCGGTAGCCTGATAATTGAACGAAAGGGTTCTTCTCACATTGTCTTTGGCCACGGTTACCCTGAAATGTTGCTCCACACTCTTTTTGTCGTGATAATAACGTATCACCTCTTTGCTGCCCACAATCGCCCAGTCTTTATAAATGCTTTTGGCGAGTTTTTGTTTCACCGTAAGCGGCAAAGGCACATCCAGAGAGGTTTCGCGTGTAGCGATGAGGTTTCCTTCGGCCGAATAAACCGCATACAGATCGTGGCCGCTGTTGGTTTTCATAGATATCTGGTATCTGTCGGGTTTCACGTTGGAAGCTCCCGCCGAATCGTACACCCATCCATATTCTTTCAGCGCATAGGGGAATTTGGTCCAGGTGAGCGGGTTGTTCAGGCTGAAGTCTGTCGATAAGGCGATTAATATGCTGGAAGGTATCTGGTCTTTGGTTAGATTTATACTGGTCACGGGGACCTTATCGTTGGGATTATAGTCGTGATCCACTTGGGCTATAGATGGAAATGTAAATACCACCAATGCCGCGAACAATATCTTTAGCTTTTTCATGATCACAAATGTTTTAATTAAGTAGTTCAGTTTCTTAATTGCAAAGGTATGACTGAAAAGCCCCCAACCGATTACACGATTTTGGAAAGAAATTGCATTATTTTGACATTAGGTGCCTAGTCGGTTCTGCTTCAGTTGTCTGAAATAGGTTGGAGTTAATCCGGTAGCTTTTTTAAACTGATTGCACAAATGCGAAGCACTGCTGAAATGCAGTTGATCGGCAATTTCGCTCAGGCTGTACTCGTTGTATATCAGCAGTTCTTTGGCGCGCTCTATGCGTTGCGAAATAAAAAAATGCTCAATGGTGGTTCCTTTCACTTCCGCAAAAAGCCTCGACAGATAGGCGTTATCGTAGCCCAGTTTTTCTTTCAGATAGTCCGATAGATTGATCTTGATGCGGTCATCATTATAATGTATCAGTTCGATGATGAGGTTGGTTACTTTCTCCACAATAACGCTTTTCTTGTCGTCCAGTATTCCCAGGCCGGCTTTTTCCAGCACCTGGTTCAGTTTATGCCGGTCGTCTTCGGTGAGATCATCTGCTATTTCCACTTCTCCTGCTTTAACAGAATGATAGGAATAACCCAGACTTGTTAGTTCCGATTTTACCAATGATTCGCAGCGCACGCAAACCATGTTTTTTATATAGAGTTTCAAAATTCAGGAATGATTAATTGTAAATGCTAAAGTAAAGTTACTAAAAATTCCTGAGAAGTGCAACAATTGATTTTACACTGTAAGCAAATAAAACCCGAAATGTCTGAATTCCTTAAGGGAACGATAAGGTTGCTAAAATCAGTTTACGATACGCAGTTTGGCATATTGCAACAACAATTGTTTGGCGCCAATGCCATCGAACAGCACCGTGCTTTTTTTGTTGGGGCCGGCGCCTTCCAGAGTCATCACCTTGCCTCTTCCGAAGCGCTGATGTTCCACCGTCATACCTACGCGTATGTCTTCCGTATCCGAAGCCGTGAAGTCGGAGGGAACCGAAGGGGGCGCCATGGAAGGATTGATTTTTTTCAGCCCCAAAGGTTTTTTCTGCAGGGGCGGAGCTACGGTTTTCTTCTGCCACGAATTCTCCACATGCTGCTGAGGCGTCTTACGGGCTACATCCATATATTGGGGATCTATCTCGTCAATAAAACGGCTCTTTTCGCTGTAGATCATCTCACCATATTTATACCGGTTCTCGGCATAGCTCAGCGTAAGTCGTTTCATGGCGCGGGTGATGGCCACATAAAACAACCGGCGCTCCTCTTCCAGATCTTCGCGGCTGTGCAGCGACTGCATAGAAGGGAACAGGTTTTCTTCAAGTCCTGCCACAAACACATAGGGATATTCCAATCCCTTTGCCTGGTGAATGGTCATAAGCGAAACCCTGTCGGTTTGGTTTTTGTCTTCTGTGTCGGCATCGGTCAGCAGGGCAATATCCTGCATAAACAGGTCAAGCGTTCTTATGGCATTGTCCATTATGGTCCCGTCAGGGGCTATCAGGTTTTCCTTTTCGGTAAACTCCTTGATGGCATTCAATAATTCGTCAATGTTTTCCACTCTTCCCATTCCCTCGGGCGACTCGTCCTGTTTCAGCTCTTTGAAGATACCGCTGGTAGCGGCAATATGTTTGGCCAACTCGTAAGCATCCTTAAAAGGTACCTGCACCGAGAAGCTGCGTATCATGGTCGTAAAATCGGCCAGTTTCTGTATGATGCCCGAATTCACCTGAAGGTTGTAGGCCATGGGTTGCTCAATAATATCCCACGAACTGGTCTGATAGGCTGAGGAAGCAATCACAACTTTCTGAAGCGAGGTGTCGCCAATTCCCCTTGGCGGGTAGTTTATGCAGCGGAACAGGGCCTCTTCATCCTTATTATTGATAATAAGCCGGAAGTAGGCAAGCATATCTTTTATTTCTTTCCTTTTGTAAAAAGAAAGTCCACCATATATTTTATAAGGGATATTCAGCCTTCGCATGGATTCTTCAATCGACCGGCTTTGGGCGTTGGTGCGGTACAGCACCGCGAAGTCGCTGTTAGGCAGCTGAAAATTCATCTTGGTTTCGAAAACCGAATTGGCTATCATAGCTCCTTCTTCATTATCGCTGCTGGCTTTAAAGAGTTGTATCTTGTTGCCTTCCTCATTGTCGGTCCAGATTTCTTTGTAATACTGCTTCTTGTTTTTTTGGATCACCGAATTGGCTGCATTCACAATATTCTGTGTCGATCGGTAATTCTGTTCCAGCTTTATGGTCTGCGCATCCGGATAATCGCTCTTGAAATTCAAAATGTTTTGTATGTTGGCCCCGCGAAATCCGTAAATACTTTGCGCATCATCGCCTACTACACAAATGTTCTCGTTGTTGGCAGCCAGCTTCTTGATGATCATGTATTGAGCATAGTTCGTGTCCTGATACTCATCCACCAGTATGTACTGGAATTTCTGCTGATACTTATATAATACTTCCGGGAAATCTCTCAGCAAAAGATTGGTGTTATACAGCAGGTCGTCGAAGTCCATCGACTGTGCTTTTTTGAGCCTATTATAATATATTGTAAACAATTGTCCCATTTGAGGCTTTCCTGATACCTTATCATAGTCCGTCAGTTCAGCGTTTCGGTTATAATCTTCATGCGACATCAGGTTGTTCTTAGCCGTTGATATCCTGTGCAGCACATAGGGTGGGGGATATTGTTTGGGGTCGAGATTTTGCTCTTTCAGTATAGCCTTCATGATACTCTTGGTGTCGTCCGTATCATAAATGGTGAAATTGGAAGGATATCCTATCAATTGTCCGTCAAC
>CAZRFL010000061.1:0-2140 GCA_964599365.1 uncultured Bacteroidales bacterium | reverse complement strand
AGTGGGCCATTAATATGTTGTACGGCTTCGCGTTGCGACTCGTTAAGGTCGAGGAGTATGTCTTTTTTCATAGAAAGAGCAAAGGTACTATTTTGGACGGGTAGAAATGGATTTGTGCATAAAGTTATTGATACATCCCTGTTAGTTTTTTCGAAAATCGCAAATGGAATAGTGTTTGATAAGCGAAATTAATGATTTTAAAAACAAAGGATTAAATTCTTCCAAACCCTGAAAAATACCAGTGAAATCAGTGCTTCTTTAGCTAAATAAATTTTTTTTACAAAGTTCTTGGTATTATAAAATAAAGCTTTACCTTTGCAGTCCGAAAAAAAAAGGAAAGATTTATTGATAAAAAACGGTTGATATGCCTACAATACAGCAATTAGTTCGTAAAGGACGGAAGAAATTAACGGAGCAAAGCAAATCACGTGCTCTTGATTCATGCCCACAGAGACGTGGAGTTTGTACGAGAGTATATACTACAACCCCGAAGAAACCTAATTCTGCAATGCGTAAAGTTGCCAGGGTTAGACTTACCAACGGGAAAGAAGTAAATGCTTATATTCCAGGTGAAGGACATAACTTGCAGGAGCACTCTATCGTATTGATCAGAGGAGGTAGGGTAAAAGATTTACCGGGTGTTCGTTATCATATCATTCGCGGAGCATTGGATACATCAGGTGTTGACGGAAGAAATCAACGTCGTTCGAAATATGGAACCAAACGTCCAAAAGTTAAAAAATAATTAGTGAACAGAAAGAAATTTTTGAGATAAAATGAGAAAAACGACTCCACAAAAAAGAATAATTCTTCCCGATCCTAAGTATAATGATCAGTTGGTTACAAAATTTGTAAACAACCTTATGCTTGCTGGAAAGAAGAATATCGCTTTCAACGTTTTTTACGATGCTATGGATATAGTTTCGGAAAAAACCAGCGAGAACGGTCTTGAAGTATTTAAAAAAGCTTTAACAAATGTTACTCCTGCGGTAGAAGTGCGCAGCCGCAGAATTGGTGGTGCTACATTCCAGATTCCATCTGAGATCAGACCATCCAGAAAATTGTCTATAGGTATGAAAAACCTGATAAAATACGCCCGCGCTCGTCACGAAAAATCGATGTGTCAGAAATTAGCTGCTGAAATTATTGCCGGTTCAAAAGAAGAAGGTGCTGCTTTTAAAAGAAAAGAAGATACCCACCGCATGGCAGAAGCTAATAAGGCATTTTCGCATTTTAAGTTTTAATAACTTAGTGAGACGCGGGATATAATAATAATTTAATGTCAGAGAACTTACAAAATATCAGAAATATTGGCATTATGGCTCACATAGACGCGGGTAAAACCACGACTACGGAGCGTATACTGTATTATACTGGTATTACCCATCGCATGGGCGAAGTTCACGAAGGCAATACTACCATGGATTGGATGCAGCAGGAACAGGAAAGAGGTATTACCATTACTTCAGCTGCTACCACCGTTTATTGGAAAACAAACGATATCCCATACAAAATAAACATCATCGACACCCCGGGGCATGTCGACTTCACCGTTGAAGTGGAAAGAAGCCTGAGAGTTTTGGATGGTGCAGTTGCATTATTCTGTGCAGTTGGTGGCGTTGAGCCGCAATCAGAAACTGTTTGGCATCAGGCAGACAAATACCATGTTCCCAGGATCAGTTATGTAAATAAAATGGACCGTTCGGGAGCTGATTTTTTTGCTGTTATCAACCAGATAAAAAACAAACTGGGTGCAAACCCTGTAGTACTTCAAATTCCTATTGGGGAAGAAGATACCTTTAAAGGTGTGGTTGATCTCGTTCATAATAAGGCTTTTATTTGGGACGAAGAATCATTAGGTTTAACGTATGCTGAAGTTGAAATTCCTGCTGATCTTAAAGACGTTGTTGAAGAATATCGTACAAAGTTGATTGAAGGTTGTGCTGAAGAAAACGATGCTTTATTAGAGAAATTCCTTACCGATCCGGAATCAATTTCTGCTGAAGAAATTATTGCCGCTGTAAGAAAAGCTACTATTGAAATGAGAATCACACCTGTTTTCTGTGGTTCATCATTTAGAAATAAAGCGGTTCAAAATCTTTTGGACGCTATTGTCCTGTATCTGCCTAGTCCTTTGGAT
>CAZRFL010000060.1:0-24774 GCA_964599365.1 uncultured Bacteroidales bacterium | reverse complement strand
CAGCGCAAGCCTATATTCCTTTAAAACCTGTTTACACAATCTGCTTTACTCTACCAAATAAATTTTCGAAGGAAATGAAACTTCATTGTTTGAGCATAAATCGGGAACTGACTATCTCTCGATTTTTTCATTAGACCATCTAATTCTTTCACTGAGCCATCTATTTCCTTCACTGAACCATCTATTTCCTTCACTGAACCATCAAGTTCCTTCACTGAACCATCTAGTTCTTTCACTGAACCATCATTTTCTTTCACTGAACCATCATTTTCTTTCACTGAACCATCTATTTCTTTCACTAAACCGGGAGTGTTCATAAAAGTTAGTCATTTTGCTTTTAGCGAGGTTATGCCCTAATGTCGTAAACGGAATGTAATTGATTAGGAAACAGAAAAAACTTTGGCAGTTTCGCGCCCTAAAAATCTTCCTTGTATAAATAATAGTATATTTGTGGAAGAGCTTATACAAATGAAAATTAAAAAAATCATATTCCTAATTGTTTCTTGTGTTTTGATTGTGGATGGGTTCTCCCAGACACTATTATCCGGAGACGAGGTCGATAGATTGTCGGACAGATCATACCTAAATGAGTATTTTAAAGAAGCTTCGCTGGTATATAACATTCCTGTTGAAATTCTTCAGGGTATTGCATTTGTAGAATCACGATGGTTTCAGCGGATTCCGGTTGAGTATGGAGATACACCTGCTTCCTATGGAGTGATGGGATTAAGAGATGACGAATACTTTGGCCACAGCTTAAATAAAGCTTCAGAAATTACAGGGTTGCCTGTCATTAGTATACAGACAAATGCCCGCGATAATATCTTGGGAGCAGCCGCTCTACTATCCGCTTATAAAAAGAAGTTGTGTGCCAAAACAAGCGACAAGTTGGAAGATTGGAATGATGCTGTCGAAAAGTATTGTGGCATCCCCCAACCTAAATTATCAAGATTATATGCACGCGACGTATTTGCGGTTATTAATTCAGGATTTCAGAATTGTGGTATTCTCATCAACAAGAAGAAGATTGATCCTGCATTGCTGGTCGACCCCTTATTGGATTCAAATTTTAATAAGGTTGATGCCATGACACCCCTGCAGATAGGCTATCCGGGGGCTGTTTGGACTCCCGCTGCATCAGGTAATTATGGGGTTTCGAACCGGCCCACTACTTATGCCATCAATAAAATTGTCATTCACAATACCGAGGGTTCATTTGCCTCAGCAGTTTCATGGTTTCAAAATGCTGCTTCGGGTGTTAGTTCGCAGTATGTAGTTCGTTCATCTGATGGTTATGTGGTGCAAATGGTGGATGATAAAGATATTGGATATCATGCCGGAAATCTTTCGTACAACCAAACCTCCGTGGGCATTGAAATTGAGGGATATGTAGCAGACCCATCTTATTTTTCGTCGGCAGCCTATAATTCAGTTAAGAATATTTGCACATGGGAGTGTAATCAGTGGGGGATTCCGAAGACAAGAACCTCCATCGTAGGGCATAACCAGGTGCCTGATCCCGGCGATGCAACTCTTTGGGGAGGAGCAGGGCATCATAGCGATCCCGGAGGTGCATGGGATTGGGATACTTTCATTCAATCGGTGAGCGGTGCAGTCTCAGTGTATCAGCCGTTACAGGTCAATACGGCATCGTTGAATGTTAGAACGGGCCCGGGATCGGGGAGTCCCTTGCTGACCACATTGAGTTTGAATCAGGAATTTGTTTCCTACTATACTGATCCTTCTACTGGATGGCATCTAATCTTTCTGCCAGGCGGGAACTCTTTGCACTACGATGGGTGGATATCAAATGTCTATACTACGCCCAACAATTGTGCCGCTCAGATAAAGGTGACAGGTGCATGGCCAACAATGCTTAAGGTGCGAAGCGGACCTTCGACCACCTATACCATTATCGACCAGGTGGCCGATAACCAGATCTTCGTTGCGTCCTCTAACGCTTCAGGATGGTATAATTATTTTACCAGTGCCAGTAGCAATGTTACCAATGGATGGAGCTCGGGCAGCTATCTCCAGTTGTACGATCCATGCAATATCATTACCCATAATGATCAGACTGAGTCAATCGAACCAGTGATAAGTATCTATCCCAATCCCGCAAGTGACAAAGTCGTTATTGAATTGCCCGTATTTAATGAAGTGAGTTCAGTTTCAATTTTCGATCATACTGGTAGAATCGTTTTGCAGCAAGACTGTGTTTCTTCCGTTTTTGAAATCGATATAAGCCAACTGGCAAACGGGATGTATTTTATCAGACTGGATATCAACGAAGAATTGATGATAAAAAAGCTTATGAAACAATAAAGATTCAGGGAATTTACTGCAAAATTTTTGGTAAAAAATGTTAAAATTGGAAGTAGATTCAAATTACTTAATATCTTTGACTTCTAATTGTAATAGACTGAATTTGCTGGTTGGGCCGGTATGTTTTTAAATGAATGTAGTTTAGGGTGATCATTCATGTGAAGTTGCAAAAGTCCGGTCTGTTGTGTAAAACATTATTATGGGTGATAATGATAAAACTAAAGATCAATTGATCGAAGAGTTAGAAAAACTTCGGAAGGAGAATGTTGAAATAACCGTCTCCTTGAAAAGTTCAAATATAGGCCATCATATGGAAGATGCTTTGCGCGAAAGCGAAGCCAAATATGCTGCTGCCTTTCGCACCAGTCCCGATTCTATCAATATTAATACCATGGACGGGGTTTATGTGGATATAAACGAAGGCTTCTCCAAGATGTCGGGATATACAAGGGAGGATGTAATTGATGTCGCATCCTTTGAAATGAAGATATGGGCCAAACCAGTGGAAAGAGCCCATCTGATAAAGGTGCTCAAGCGCAAAGGAATTATCGAGAACATGGAAGCAACTTTTCGGTGCAAGGACGGCTCGCTGAAGATCGGCCTCATGTCTGCCTGTATCATTTCCATTCAAAATGTGCCACACATACTTTCGATCACCCGTGATATATCGGACCGTAAGCTTATTGAGAAAAAACTGGACGAAAGCGAACGCAAATACAGACTGATAGCCGAGCATACTTCAGATGGCATATTGGCTTTCGGTGCCGATCAAAAGATCAGTTATGTTTCGCCTTCTTATCTGAAACAACTGGGATATTCCTTTGAAGATGAAATTGGCAGAGATATGACTGCTGTTGGTACTGGTATACATCCAGAAGACCGCGAAGGTCTTTTTGCCGAAATACTAAATGCCATGGATATCAAGATGCCAGACCTTTATTATACTTATAGGGTTAAAAGAAAAGATGGGCAATACATATGGCGCGAAGATCATGCGAATTTTATTTATGATGCAGATAAAAACTTTCTCGGCACTTACGTGATCTGCCGTGATGTTACCGAGCGCAAACGCGACGAAGAAGAATTGCGCAAAAGAGCCGATGATTTGAAACGCCTCAACGGATATTTTATCGATCGCGAACTAAAGATGATAGAACTGAAAAAAGAGATCAACGAGTTGCTTGTCCGATTAGGCGAAAATCCTAAATACGATGTAATCCTTTAAAATTTTTGTTGGAGTTCCATTGGCCGGATTCATTTGCCCGTCCGATAAATCTGATTTATTTTTCGAACGATTAAATTTCGCAATTATTTTTGCAATAACTTGCTATTCCTTGATTAATTGACTTATCTTTACACCATTAAAATTTCATTTAGGGAAAAGTTGCTGTTTTTAGCTGCAAATGTTGGTGTCAAATGCGGTTTATTTACGGCAACTTTTTTTATTGATCTTTTACTTTTTCTTGCTCAATATTTAGCAGGAGGTAATTTTTTTATATTGCCCCTTTTGATAGTAACATTGCTTAAATTTTCAGGAAACAGCCCAAATTATCCAGTGCAAGAGTTGTCCGCGCAACAAAGCCAAACCAATCGTGGTGCCTAATTGCAATAGCATTGAGCTTCAATTTTACTGCTATAGCTTCGAAGAGGATATTAAGCGACAGATCATAATAGAAAAAGAAAGGCGGAACCTTGAGAATGTCAAAATTTTCCTGAAGGGAAAAACCTCCTGGGTTGTTATCACTTCCTTGCAGCTATTGTTTTGCAATTTTAAAGAATCTCTTTGGGTCGCACGAAAGATAAACTATGTAATTCCCTTTGCGGAGGGATGAAAGGTTGAGCATTGTAATGTTTTGACCTATCGAAACTGATACAGGTTTAGAATACACCTTGTCTCCCTTTTCGCTTACCACTTCAATAGTTACCTGCCCTTCTTCAGCAGAACTGAAATTAACGCTTACATTATCTCTGAAAGGATTGGGATACACATTGTCTATTGAGGCTTCTGATGTGGAGCATTTCTCAGAAGTGATGATGCCTGAATAGGAATAATTTCCGTTAAAGTCGGTTTGCTTCAGACGATAATAGGTGGTAGAGTTATATGGTTTGCTGTCCGTAGCAGTATAATGTAACAGACTGTTGCTGTTGCCCGCTCCTGCAATATCAGTTACATACTCCCAATGGATGGCATCGGGGCTATGTTCTATAGTGAAGCGATCGTTGTTGGTTTCGGTGGCGGTTGTCCAAAGTAATATTTTTTTAATGCCTTCACAGGATGCTGTGAAAGAAACTAAACTCATGGGCAGTGGTGAATTGCCCGATAGTTTTGAACTTATCGCAAAATGCGAAAAACTGTTGATACCATCTATAGCTACCCAATAAGGTGCTGTGACTATTTGCCCTGTCAGATTGCCTGTGAGTTCGTTCCACATTTCGTCAGTACCGGCCAAATGGCGGTTTTTCCATATAGTAACTGCACTTCTATTAAAATCAGCAGGTTCATCGCTGGTATTCCAGAATAGTTTTACCGATGCGGAACCAACCATAGCCTGATCATCGGGTTTGATGTCCCAGGTACGTTTTACCACCAGTGTGGTTACTTCGTTGCCATTGGTGCCATAGTCCAACACCTTATCGAAGAGATTTACCTTGAAATAGGTTCCTGTGGTATGGTTGGTCGAAACATAGCAGGGAGTATAGCTGGTAGCCGTGCCTATTGGGAAAAACTGTTTCGATTCAGCGGTTGTATCTTTGATAAAACGTGACAAGCGTCCGCCTTCCGATTCGTAATCGGCTCCTCCGGCTATAATATATTTTGAACTACTGAAGCCCGTAATTATTGCTTCGGGTGCCAGTTTCAATACATGCTGAAAGATATCGAACTTGCCATTATTGAAAGTGATTTTGCGGTTTACGGTTATGTCTTTTTCGAGCAATACGCCGTTGGTGTTATTAATGATCAGATCCCTGATTTTATCGGTTGCATCGGGCAATTCGTAACCTGTTTCAATTTGCGAACCGTATTGATCGTATTCCACATCGAACTGTCCGGCAAAAGCAGGAGTGGTCGAAAGGTTGCCTCCGGTCTTATAAATGATAGCATCGTTGGCTATTGACAGGGTTTTGCCGTTGAGCGAAAAAAGGCCATTAGTAAGCGATAAAGAATTGGAAATGGAATTGTTATTTTGCAGGGTTACGCCTGCTGCATTGTTCATAGTGAGGTTTTCGAAGCTGACGGATCCGGTGATGTTGCCGGCTGTTGACCCGTTAAACTCAACTATACCTTGGGTGTTGGCATTGATAAATACACTGCCCCCTGTGGCAGAATTGGTGAAGTTGGCCTGTAAATTAATGGTGCCGTCGTTATCAACTGTTCCGTCGCCATTCTGGCTGGCATTGACAAAGTTTGCCGTACTTCCGGTTAGGGTGATATTTGCACCGCTGCTGAGGGTTATTTTTCCGCCATTATTCAACAGTCCTTGCGGGGATGCTGATAGGGTGAATAAAACCATGGCAGCAACCAATGAGGATTTCGCTATGTAAATTTGGGCTTTCATAAACGAGTTATTAAATTAGATAAATTTAGCTTACTGTGTGTTGGCAAACCACTGAATGTCGTTAAAATTAATGACATCGCCATTATAATTTGAGGTTACGAACAATTCGAGATAATCGTTCTTTTTTACATCAGGCACATAAATTACTGTCGAAAACTGTGTGGGTTGATTGGCTGAGGTATTTCTCAAAGCTGTTTCGCCATAAAGGGTGCTGGTTACACCATTCTTCACAATGGCAAATGTAAAAATATGAGCTGCATTAGGTATAATATCGCCTGTGATTACTGCCCATACATCGCCTCCGTTGTTAGGCTGATAGGTCATGCGGTTGCCACTCACGGTCCATTTGCAGGTATAGGCTGATGAGTTTGTCCAGCTTGCTTTATAATAGGTTCCGGCTGTAGTAATCGTTGTATTGGATGAGTTGTTGGCTACATTGATCTTGCAGTGTGGTTTTTCGTCTTCCATGCCAGCATTGTTTACCAAGTGAGCATTGGCATCGCGGCCATCTGATCGCGAAAAATCGAAGCCGGTGATATAAGTGCCCTGATTGTTCCAAGCATTGTTGGTGATAAATATGGATTTGAAAGGGGCAAAAGTGGCTGCGACATAGTTGATGCCGATATCGCTTCCGGAAGTAGTGTTATAAAAAGTACAATTCATTATGGAAACATCCTGGTCTTCGCCCGAAAGCAGGTTGATGCCTTTGGCACATTTGGTGAAGTCGCATTCGGAAACTTTGATGAATCCTCCTTCGTTCGACCCTGAAGCTATTTCAATTCCTACGCCTGTATGTTCGTCGAAATCCGTTTCGAAAATCCATAACTCATTGTTACTGGTTGAGATTATTCCTTTATTGAACCCATTAAAATAGCAGTCTTTCACTTCATGATTTTTTTCTGATCCATTAAAATGTATGGCATCGTTGCCCGAGGTGCTGGCATAGGCTGTAAATATCAGCATTTTGAAGTAGCATTCGGTTTCGCATTCGAGCATAGGATCGCCCGATAGCCCCGCAGTTCCTTTAATTTCGGTTTCTCCGAACGACAACCCTTCAAATGTGACAGAATAAGGTAAATCAATTACCTGAGTGGCATCAACTTCATAAACTCCCCCGCCAAGCCTAACCACTGTTGGTCCTGTCATATGGTGATGGCTGTCCTCATTTAGAAAGGCAATTACTTCTTCAATCGTTGTAAAACTGCCCGTGGCACTGACATCTAATAAATTGTCTGCCCTTGTTTCCTTTTCTTTAATAACCCAATTTGAGCCGGTTGCAACAAATGTTCTACCTCGCCAACGAGAAAGTTTTGAATTTGCAGTCGCGTCGATCATTTTTCCTGATTGAGGCACAACTGTTATCAAATCGGAGTAGGTACCTACATTCTTTATGCTTATTTCCAGTCCGTCATCTGCACTGGTAACTGTTGGCAGGGTAAGAGTAATATCCCCACTTGCCAGCACCATATTCTCTGTTTTAAGCAAAGTAGCAGCAGCCGTTTTTGTTACAATATTTAATGGCTTTGCATCAGTATTCGACATCAGTCGCAACCATTTGGAACTGCCATCCCAGAAATAATAGCCGGGTGTTACGTCGCCTGTTGTGGCTGTGTTGTAAACCATCATGCTGGCTATAGGGCTGCTTACAGGCGAAGCTGATGTGGTAGATGTTAATGCAATTCGGGGTATTAATAATCCCCTGGTGGTGGAATAAATATCCAATGCTGCACTGGCATCGGGTGTATGCGTTACATCGCTTATGCCTATGCTTTGGGCGGACACCTTGAGTGATGCGCACATAGCCAATATTGCTAAAATTGTGAAACTTCTTTTCATACTCTTTATATTTTAATTTCTAACTTTATTATTTATAGGATTACTCTATCTAACTGAAAATAATTCAATACAAAGATAGGAAGGCAGAAATAGGTCTTGCAAGAGGAGAATTACCTGTTTTTGGTAGGTAAAATGACTTGATTCGGTAGGCTGTTTTACCAATAAAAAGTGATTATATGACTATACGGATTTATATATAAAGACGGTTAGTGCTGGCAAATAAAAGGAAATCAAAGTAGTGAAACTTTAACAGTGAACTTCATTATGGGGAAAAGGCATTTTTTTTTTGCTAGAAAACTTGATAAAGGCTTTTCGGATGTCGTATCTTTAAACTGTTTTTTATTTACATTTATAATTGGAGGTTCACTTCGTGACCGGTTTTGTGGTTGTTGGCGGACACACGATTCCGGTCCATAAGAACTGTAGGGGATACTATGGGGCAATTTATTTTTACGAAATTACTTGACAAATAGTCATATGATTTTGTATCTTTGTAAAGGGATTTATTCCCTATAGTAGGTTGCCGGTTTTGTAATGATATTACAGGTCATTATGATTCCGGCAACTTTTTTTAGAAAAATCTTGACAAAGGCCTGAGGATGTTGTATTTTTATACCGGATTTAGAGGTTATTTACAAGGTTGCCGGTTTTATAGTTGTCATGGACTACAATTTCGGCCCCATAGGTCCGTAGGACTCCTATGGAGGGACCATACGGGTCAACTTTTTTTTACTCAGCCATCAACTATCTCCGTTTTATTTCAGGCGATTAATTGGATACAGTATTTTTTCAAGCTGGTCTTTATCGAGCGAATAGGTGGGCAACGAACCTCGGTGGCGGATGATGATCCCTAAGCGTTTTAATATCCTTAAAGAGTTCATGTACGAATTGTAACTGCAGCCCATATGCTCTGTCAAAAACACTGTATCCACTTTATCTTGTTTCGATAGCAGTAACAGCAGTTTACGGGCGATCGGGTTAGTAAAAGTTTGTATGTTTTTCTTCACTCTTCGGATATCCAACGCTTCTATTCTTTCGGCAAATGTCATAATGTGGAAGTTTTAATGCTGGTAAAAATAGGTAAAATAGTTTACTTACCATCATTTACGGGGAGGAGTTACTATATATAGTACAAAACAAAAAAGCAGTCTCTGTGAGGCGGGTTTCAGGTATTTCATAATTCCGTCTTTCCAAAATAATTTTACTATATCATATAATAATTCATTACTTTTAGCGTTGATTCATTATGCCTAAAGCATTGGACAGCATCGGCCTCAGATCCATTAAAGATCGTTCTGCAAAAAATAAGTTGCAAGAGAGGGAGAGTTTGTCTTTGCTACAAAACGGGAATTTAGCTCTGGCCGCCGAATTCAGTCTTTATATCATGGTGGCCGGCGACTTCTGCAACCTTTATCATCACCATACCAATCACCGCCTGCTCGAAAAACTCCAATATACCCCTGAAGAATTTGAATGCATGGGCCAAAATTATTGTGCAAACCTATTTTATAAAGAGGGACGGCTGATAATTCAAAAAATGATAAACTATCTGTCGCAACATCCGCGCCAGACCGTCTACGATGGGGCCTTTAAGATGCGGCCCAAAAAGGATGCTCCCTTTTGGTTATATTGGAACTGTGCCGTTACGGAGTGGTACGGTCTTAAAAGTCCCAAAATTTTCTTTTTCAGCGGAGCCATAATGGACAGTAAATCAAATCTGTTTGATGCGGTCAGGCAATACCAAATAGAGAAAACCCGGCAACTTAACAAACATAAAAACAACCTTCTGACGCTCTGCGAAATAGAAATCATGCCGTTTATTTATTTGGGATTGACGGCATCACAGATTGCCGACAGAATGTTTGTTTCGCCCAAGGCCATCGAAAAACGCATTCAAAGTATGTGTCAGAAACTGGAAGTCACGGGACACGTGGCTTTGGCGTTGTATATCTATCAAAATGGCTTTGAATAGCGGGTTATAGCGCTTTGTAATTATTCGTATTTTCGGTATTGATTTCGCCCCCCCTTATGATAGTAACTTTGTATTGTTTTTAAAACAACAAAGCAATTACTAAAGATCATGAATACCTGTTTCGAAAAGTTTTCTAAAACGAAAGATCGTTCTAACGAAACGAAAGAACGTTCTAACGAAACGAAAGAACGTTCTAACGAAACTAAAGAACGTTCTTACGAAATGAAAGATCGTTCTAACGAAACGAAAGATCGTTCTTACGAAATGAAAGATCGTTCTTACGAAACGAAAGATCGTTCTAACGAAACGAAAGATCGTTCTAACGAAACGAAAGATCGTTCTTTCAAATCGAAGGAGGTGCTTTTAAAAAAATAAAATTTACATTTAAAATAAACATAATCAATTATTAACGCAAAAATTTAAAATCATGAAAAAAGAAAGAATTCCAGGTACTATGGACAAGTTTATCACTTACATTATTTTAGTAAATACTTATTTACATGCAGTGGCTGAGGGCGATACCGACCCAAGAGGTATCGTTTTAGGATTGACTACGGCCGAAATGAACTTACTGAAGGATTGGGTAAAAAAATTCATGAGCGGCGATCCGTTGGCTCCGGGATTTTGGGATCTCCATAGCGATGAGGACACTAAGAACAAGCTTACCCGTGCGAATATGGTGCAAGGTATGAAACAATTTAAAACCTTCTTTCGTCCTTTGCTCAATCGCATAAGCGGAAGTGCGGTTATCAACAACGAGGACCGTGGCAAGCTTAATATTGCAGCCCCTCCGGTGACTCACAAAAAGAAAGCCACCCAAATTGTGGCTAAGTGTTTCACCAATTTAAGTTTACTGGGCGCTTGTTTGCTTAGGTTCGAGAACCGTGCCTCGGCCGACAGCAAGCGGGCCAGCAAAGCCGAGTTTTCCGATGCCGTCGAAATTTGGTACCGTATTGTTCCTGATATTATTACTCCGGCAGAAGATAGTAGTCAGCCTCCTGTTAAATCCAAACCCAAGCAGATGATTGGACCTAGCGAGGCAACAGTTCATGCTATCTTCACACGTGCCATTTTTACCATTCAGTTTCCTGATGTCGAATCGGGCAACAACCTTCAGTTTTATGTTCGCTGGACCAACACCAAACATCCCGAAGTAAGCGGACCGTGGTCAGCTATGATCGGTCAGGTGATCAGCTAGGTTTTTAGGCTAAGGACCTTTAGACTTTTAGGCGAAAACTCCCGTCGTTCGAAAGAAGGGCGGGAGTTTTTTTTTGGTTGATTTATTGTGTGTAAGATTAATTGTATATTTGAACCACCATTAATTACTCAGAGCCAATTCCTGCAAGCCTTAAGCATAATTGCAGCCCATGGTGTATGAGTTGGGTTTTTGAAAAATTGATGAAACAATAAAAACAATGGCAAAACATTACCGCGACTGGTTGCCTTACGAAGAAGCGAGGGCATTTGTTCGCAAACTTAATTTAAAGAACAACAGCGATTGGCTCGAATACTGCGATATAGGTGATAAGCCTATTAACATTCCCAAAACTCCCGAAACTGTATATCGCAATCAGGGCTGGTCTGGCCTGGGCGATTGGCTGGGAACCGGAACCAAACAAACCCAAAAACGCCAATACCTTTCGTTTGAAGATGCCCGAAAATTTGTTCATACACTTCACCTGCAATATTATAGCGATTGGCCTGCCTATTGTACCTCGGGCCAAAAACCTTCCGACATCCCCTCATCGCCGGGCATAGTTTACAAAGATAAAGGGTGGATAGGATTTGCTGATTGGCTTGGCATTGGATCAGGTAAAAAGAGTTTGAACGATTACCTACCCTTTGAGGAAGCCAGAGCTTTGGTTCGCAAACAACGAATCAAGACAATACCTGCCTGGCGCGCCTGGTGCAAAACCGAAAAAAGACCCGAAAATATACCCGCTAATCCCAATTATCAATATAAAGAAAAAGGTTGGATAGGATGGCGCGATTGGTTGGGCCCCATTTAACATATTGCCTTATGGCAAATTCATCCTAAGTACCACCCCCGTGAGAGTCGTCTTATTATTGTATCACTAAATAAGACCTCCGAATACTTAAACCTGACGAAAAAAAAGTTTTTTCGCGCAAAGTCCTATTTATTTAAGAAAAAACTTGCTAACTGAATAAAACTTTTTTACTTTTACTGAAATTATTCGTTTTTGCTAGTTGAACAGGCCCAGATTATAGATCGGAAAAACAAATAACAGTTACTGTAGTCCCTTTGCTTACTTTATTTTTCATTGTCTATTATACTCTGATGAAACCTGAAGAAAAAACACAAACAGAACTACTGCTTGAATTGAAGGTATGAAAACAAGAACTGATTTCGCTTAGTGAATCTTACGAAAAAGATCTGGCTGTGCGCAAACTCACCCAGCAGGAATTGCTCGAAAGCACTATGCGCATGAACGAGATACTCGAAAACTCTATTGATGCCTCGTACAAACGCAATTTGCAAACCGACAAATACGAATATATTAGCCCGGTTTTCGAAAAAATATCCGGTTATACGCCTGATGATTTGAAGAGTTTACCACTCGAAGGAGTCTCGGAGCTCCACTATCCCGACGACCTGCAGCTTACTTCGCGCATAATAGGCGAAGCATTATCGGGCCCGGCAGGAAAATCGTACGAATTGCAATATCGGTTCAAACACAAAAAGGATGGTAAGTATCGTTGGGTTCTCGATAAGTTTATGGTCATGCGCAACGCGGCGGGCGAGCCTGTGGCGCTGATAGGCAGCGTGAGCGATATTACCCGGCGCATACTGGCCGAAAATGAAAACAAGCGTATTCAAAAATTGCTGGAAGATTCGCAACGCGTTGGTAAAATAGGAGGGTGGGAATACAATATTGATACCAGCGACCTTATTTGGACCAGCGAGATGCATCAAATACATGAAGTAGACTCCGATTATATACCATCGATTGATCAGCGGGTCAATTTTTATACCCCCGAATCATTATCATTGGTAGATAAAGCCGTTAAAAAAGTCATTGAAACGGGCGAATCTTACGAAATTGAATCGGAAATAATCACAGCAAAAGGTAATCATAAAATTGTGAGAGCCATTGGTCAGGCCGATCTGCAAAATAGAAGAATCTACGGTTTTTTTCAGGATATCACGGGGCTTAAACAAGCCGAAAATGAATTGAGGCTGAGCCACGAAAGGTTTCAAAAAATTTTTAACTCTTTTCAGGATGCTTTTTTTCAGGGCAACCTCGAGGGGCGACTCACCCTGGTGAGTCCGTCGGCAGCGCAGATGTTTGGCTACGATTCGGAAGACGAGATGGTGGGTATGCCTGTTATTGATCTGTATGCCGATGGTTCGGCACGAGCCGTTGTTTTATCCGAACTTTCGGGCAAAGGACAAATAAAAGATTTTAATACCCGGGCCCGACGAAAAGACGGAAGTTTCTTCTGGGTATCTATGAACGTGCAAATGCTTTATCAAAATGGCCAAATGTTTGGTACCGAAGGTGTGGTGCGCGACATCACCGAGCGAAAACTGGCCGAAGCCAATATGCTGGAAAGCGAACTCCGGTTTGAGACCCTTTTCATTAACTCCCCGGCAGGTCTTATGGTCATAGACGAAGATGGCATCATACTGCAGGCCAATGGCGAAATGTCAAGGATATCGCAATATGCCCTGGAGGAATTGATAGGAGCCGATGTACGAATGCTGACGCGTACCGAAGAAAGCCATCAGGTTTCCGAAAACATCAAGCGTATTTTTGCCGGCGAAACCCTCGATTTCGAATTTCAAAGCCTGCGAAAAGACGGCAGCCTGGTCTATCTGATCATAAAAGAAGTAGCCATCACCTTGCCCAACGGAAAGCAGGGAGTGCTATCGGTTTCAAACGATATATCCAAGCGGAAACAAGCCGAGATAGACTTGCACGCAAGCGAAGAGAAATTTCGTAACATATTCGAAAATGTTCAGGATATATTCTATCAGATCGATATGGAAGGCAAAATACTCGATATTAGTCCTTCCGTAAAAAAATATCCTGAATACAAGCGCGATCTGCTTATAGGTAGTTCTGTGTTCGATTTGTACAATGATCCGCGTGATCGCGATTTTTTTCTTTCTCAATTAAAGATATATGGGGAATTGAAAGATTTTGAACTCGCTTTGAAATTGGATACGGGTGAGATAAAGCACGTTTCGGTCAACGCACGGCTGGTGTGCGACTTGTATGGAGAGCCCAGCCATGTTGACGGAGCCTTACGCGATATTACCGAGCGAAAACAGAACGAATTGGCCCGAAAAAAGCAAGATGAGGATATGATACGTTTTGGGCAAATAGCCATCAACCGCGAAAACCGTATGGTTCAACTAAAGAAAGAAATCAACCAACTATTGATAAAGCAAGGGGAACAACCTAAATACGAGATTTTCGAATAAAACATTGCTCTAACCTGATAAACGTAAATAATTGAAAATAAATAAGGAATTACGTTTATTATTGCATACTTTTGTACAGTAATTCTATTCTTATAGAATTACTGGGATCAGCAACGCGTAGAAACATGTCGTTTTGGGTCTTTTTTTACGCTTGTTGTTCTTTAGAATACTCTTAACCTCATCCTTTTAGTTTCAAAAAGGATAAACCAAAAACCGAATTCTTTTTTTTATTACGTAAATGGCAAGCTGTATAGTATGCCTTTACGATTTTTATTTTTAACTGCAGGGGAAACAGTTAAAACTAATACAGCACTTATAAATTTTCGATTACAGAGATTAATTATAACCGATTAAAATTTAATATCATGAATCAGCAATTCGAACACAAGGTAATGGTCATGCGCGAAAAAGCAGAAGTCCTATTGAAAAAGAAACCCACCTTTAGAACGAGGCCCTCTGCCGAAGTGGATGCGTTTCAAATGGAACATGACCTAGCAATTCATCAGATAGTGCTGGAAATGATGAACGACGAATTGATCCTGGCCAAAGTAAAGGCAGAAGGAGAAGCCGAAAAATATTCCGACCTCTACAATTTTGCTCCCTCGGGCTATTTTACGCTTTCCGAAAATGGTTATATTCTTTCTCTCAATTTGTTTGGGTCGCAATTGTTGGGAAAAGATCGTTCCTTTTTGATAGGAAAACGGATAGAGGCTTTCATGATCGACGAATCACGCCTTGTCTTCCACAATTTTTTGGAGAAAATATTTACTGAAAAAGCCGCAGAAACCTGCGTTGTAGAAATATCAGACGGCGAAAATGCCGTAACCTTTTTGCAGATGAGAGGCATAATAGCTTATAATGGATTGCAATGTCTGGTTTCGGCAACCGATATTAGTTTGCACATGTTGGCCGGCCAAAAACTGCAACAGGCTTCCGAACACTGGAGCAGTACTTTCGATGCCATTTATGATAGCATCTTTATATTGGATCAGGATAAGAAAATAGTAGAATGTAATCAGTCGTTTCTCGATTTTATTGGGAAGAAGAACCGCGATGAAGTAATAGGCATGACCTGCTGGCAAATATTAAATACAGCCATGTGTGCTGATGACAAATGTCCGTTTAACTGTATTCTGAAAAGCAAAAAACGTGAAACCGCCGAATTGCATTTGGGCGAAGCGCAATATCGTGTAATGGTCGACCCCATTTTCGATGAAAACAAAACGATAATAGGGGCTGTGCATATTATTACAGACATCACCCAGAGCAAACAAATAGAGAATTCGCTGCGCGAAAAAGAAGTGCAATATATGAACCTGGCCAATGCCGGACTGGCTATGGTTTGGGCCTCGGATACCAATGAAAATTGCACCTATTTCAACCAGATTTGGCTAAATTTTACGGGACGTACCTTGGCTCAGGAATTGGATAAAGGATGGGCCGACGGAATTCATCCTGATGATTTCGCATATTGTGTCGATATTTATACTAAGGCCTTCACCCTTAGGGAACCTTTTGAGATGGAATTCCGATTAAGGCATAATAGCGGCGAATACAGGTGGGTGTTGGATCTGGGCACGCCTAATTTTAACAGTAATAAAGAATTTATTGGGTATATAGGGCATAGTTTAGATATCACAAAGCGAAAGAAAATAGAATCGGCCTTAATCAAGAGCGAAGAAAAATATCGTAATATTTTCGAGAATGTGCAGGATGTTTTTTATCAAATAGATCTTCAAGGCAAGATACTTGATGTGAGTCCTTCCATCAAAGCTTTTTCGGATTACGATCGTGAGGAAGTAATATGCAAATCGATCTCTGATGCTTATCACAACCCTGCTGATCGCGAAAAACTGCTTACGGCATTGCTTGAGCATGGCGAACTGAAGGATTATGAATTAACAGTAAAAGCCAAAGATGGAAGCCTGAGATATGCCTCTGTCAACGTACGATTGGTGAAGGATAAACAGGGAAATCCCATTCGCATCGATGGCGCCCTGCGCGATATAAGCGAACGCAGGAAAATTGAGATGGTCGAGCGAAAGAAAATAGAAGACCAGTTGGTCTTTGGCCGCCTTACGGTCAATCGTGAAAATAAGATGATAGAGCTGAAAAAAGAGATCAACGAACTACTGAAAGAATTGAAAAGAGACGAGAAATACGATATCTTTGAGTAGGTAATAAGACTATTAGACTATTAGACTGTGAGGCTATGAGTAGGGGATATCCTTTGGATGTGGAAAGCGCATCTTTTTTTTATAGGGAAAAAACGATCAGAAGCAAGAAAAAAAGATCATAAAACACTTGACAAAGGCCTATCGGATGTTGTATATTTGTGGTGGTTTTAAGATTAAGTTAGATTAACTGAATGACGAGTTGCCGGTTTTGTAGATGTCATAGACTATAATTCCGGCAGCTTTTTTTTTGTAAAACACTTGACAAAGGCCTATCGGATGTTGTATTATATACATGATTCCGGCCCCATAGGTCCGTAGGACTCCTATGGAGAGTCCTGCGGACCTATGGAGAGGACACAATGGGTCAACTTTTTTTGTAGCTTCTAACAATCAGACTCCTTAGGAGCCTGATGTTGGTAGCAAATTGATGGGAAAGGCAAAATCTGCTCCGAAGGAGAGGGACCCTATAAATAAACAATGATGCTTCATCACATTAGTTAATTAATAAAAATAATTGTTAATTTGTGTTTGGTATTGTAAAAATATTTTTTACATTTGCCGTAGTTTCAATTTTTATTAGAATGGGAAATTCCTTTTTTAATACGTTTTGTTTTCTCGCCTTTATTACTCCATCGAAGAGCAACACAACCGCTTTTGCCCATATATTCTACGTTTCAGAAAAAAACAATCGTTTTAAACCACCTTTTATTGCAGAAATTAAGGCTCATGTAGCTGCTAACGTGCAGTCTGAAGCAGCTACCATGAAGTCGGCAGCAGCTACCATGAAGATTGTAGCAGCTACAGGGTGGATTGTAAGAGCTACAGACTTGATGGCAGGAGCTATAGGGAGGTCGGTAGCAGCTACCGAAGTGTTTGTCGTTCCTACCGTCAAGTCAGTAGCAGCGACAGAGTGGATGTTAGCAGCGACAAACTGCTCATTAACATCAAAAAAATCCTTTAAAAATTTACCCGAACAAGTAAATATAGTACTAACAAATTAAATTTTTACAATTATGGGCTACCAAAAAAGTAAAGAAACAAGAATTGTCACCAATGCCAGAAAAAGAATGGCTGGTATGGATAAAATTGATGAACAACAAGGAAGCGAGGTGGAATATGGTTCAACAACCAATCCTTGCAACAAAACTCTAGTGAAAGCGAAGATTTTGTCTTACGATGATGTACAGACAAAATTGAATGCGAAATTATCAGAAGCTGATGAAATCAGAAATACTTTAATTGCTGTTGAAAAAGAAATAGAATCGCTGTATAAAAGGACGTTGACCGGTGCTATTTCTAAATTTGGCGAGGATTCCAGCGAAGTTGAAATGCTGGGAGGAACCCGCAAATCGGAAAGAAAACGTCCGGTTCGTAAACCAAAATAATAGTTTCGGTTCGGGTAAATAGGAATTAGAATTTTGGTTTTGAAGAAAAACTCCCTCAATGAGAAAATCCACTGAGGGAGTTTTTTTTTCCGGTGCCCGACATCTTCCTCTATAAACAAAATCATTGTTGATAACGAATCAAACTTTATTTTGGTTGTCCCGTATAAAACACTATCTTTGTACAATGGCATTATAACCTAAATGCCCAATTTATGCATTCTATCCTGAAAGCATAAGCCAAAAACAATTAAACCCACTTTTTACTTATCATTAAAAGAAAAATAATGTCGTTTAGACTTAAAGACGTACGTATATCATTACAGATGCAGATAGGATTTTCCATTCTGGTGGTTCTGGTTGTGGTTTTAGGAACAGTTTCGTATTATCAAACATACAAAATAAAAGAACAGATAGAGGAATTTTACGACCATCCTTTCAAGGTAAGAGGTGTCATACAAACTCTCGAAACGGATGTGTTGGAGGCCCGCATTGCCGAACGCAACCTGTATCTGGCCGTTAGCGAATCCGAAAAACAAATGGCCATAAAGAGTCTGAAATTAGCCTCCGACAGCATACAACCACAATTTGATAAATTGTTTACAGTCTATTTAGGTCGCCCGGCCGATATTGAAGAAGCCCATCAGGCTTATAAGAAATGGAAGGCGCTGCTAGATGAAAACATACATCTGGCCAGGTTAGGCCATACCGACAGTGCCAAAATGAATATACTTTCGTTGGGGCATATAACCCACTATAGAGAACAAATGATGAGAAAAATGGCTGTCATCGAAAACTCAGCCCAAAATTCAGCCACCGAACTTTATGAAAAAGCGCATACCTATAGCAAGACCCTCAATATTCAATTGTTAGTAATGATCGTTGTCATTTTTCTGATTTCCGTTATCATCAATATCCTACTGTATCGAAATGTCAAAGGGCCTATAGAAATACTAACTATGGCGACCCAGCAATTTAGAGTAGGCATTAAGAATACCCGTTCGCCTTATGAATCCAAAAACGAATTTGGCCATCTGTCAACCTCATTCAACAAAATGATAGATCAGATAAATTTCGAAAGCCGCGAAAAAGACCGGCGAGCCGAAGAACTGATGATAGTCAACAAAGAACTGGAAACTTTTTCCTACTCGGTATCACACGATCTTCGGGCTCCCTTGCGCCATATCAACGGCTATGTCGATCTGCTTTTGAGCCGCTATCACGACACCCTTCCTGACAAAGCCAAACATTATCTCGATAACATAGCCAACTCCTCGGGCCATATGGGTATGCTCATCGATAATTTATTGCAATTCTCGCGCATCGGACGGCAGGAAATGCAAAAAATAGATATGGATATGAATGCCGCAGTAAGCGAAATAATAAAACAACTAAAACAAGATAACCACAAACGCGATATCGAATGGCACTTGGCCCGTCTGCCCCGTATAACCTGCGATCCGGCTTTGGTGCGTTTGGTATGGGTCAACCTCTTGAGCAATGCCGTTAAATTTACGGCCCCCCGCGAAAAAGCCGTGATCACCCTCACTGCCGTGGAGCAAGACAACGAATATGTTTTCACAGTTGCCGACAATGGTGTGGGTTTCGATATGCAATATGCTAATAAATTATTCGGTGTTTTTCAGCGCCTTCATCCCCCCGACAAATTTGAGGGCACGGGCATTGGCCTGGCCAATGTGCAACATATCATTTCGCGCCACGGTGGGCGCACCTGGGCCGAAGCCGAACTGGACAATGGCGCCACATTTCATTTTACATTACCAAAATCATAGAAAAAAATAAATAAATTATGGAACACTTAAGAACAATACTACTGGCCGAAGACAATCCCAAAGACGTAGAACTTACATTGGAAGCCCTGGCCGATCACCACCTGCTCAACCGTGTGGTAGTAGTAAAAGATGGCATAGAAGCCATGGAATTTCTCCGTTGCGAAGGACAATACAAACTTCGCACAACAGGCAACCCGGCTGTAATATTGCTCGATATCAAAATGCCCCGTATGGATGGCATAGAGGTGCTGCGGGCTATCAGAGGCGACGATGAACTAAAAACTATCCCTGTGGTCATACTTACTTCTTCGCGCGAAGAAAAAGACCTGTTCGATACCTACCAATTGGGCGTAAATGCTTATGTGGTGAAACCGGTATTGTTCAAAGAATTTATGGAGGCTGTTACTCATATAGGCTTTTTCTGGGCAATGTTAAACGAATTACCACCTGAATAATATGGAAATCAAACTGAAAATATTATATCTCGAAGACTCGCCTCAGGATGCTGATATATTAAGCAGTTTGCTGTGCGATGCTGGATTCGAGATGGAGTTGATCTTAGCAGCATCAAAAAAAGAGTATGAAATGTTGATTTATGCCCATCGGTATGATATCATACTCTCTGATTATAATTTGCTCGACTACAGTGCTAAAGAATCTTTGAAATTGCGCAATCAGGTTTGCCCTGAGGTTCCGTTTATATGCGTATCCGGAGCCATTGGCGAAGAAGTAGGTATCGAACTCTTAAAACAGGGAGCCAACGATTACATATTGAAAGACCGCCTGAGCAAGCTTCCCACAGCCATCATCCGTGCTATTGAGGAAGAAAACGAAAAGAAATTGCTACAACAGGCTCAGGAAAAACTAAAACAGGCATCAGAACATTGGAGCAAAACCTTCGATGCCATGCACGATGGTATTTTTCTGCTCGACCAGGATAGGAAAATACTGGAATGCAACAGTTCATTCCTCGATTTTGTTGGTAAGAAACATCAGGATGAAGTTATTGGCTTAGCTTGTTGGGAATTGTTGGATAACTCATTGTGCGACGAAGATAAATGTCCTTTTATCAGCGTTCAGAAAAACGGGAAACGCGAAACATCGGAATTGAAATCGGGTAAATGCGACTACGCAGTAACGGTCGATCCCTTGTTCGATGCCGAAAACAACATGGTGGGTGCGGTTCATATTATTTCTGATATCACCCAACGCAAAAATGTAGAACAATTGATGCGCGAAAGCGAAATCAAATACAGTGCGGTGTTTCAGGCAAGTCCCAGTGCGGTTAGTATCACCACTAAAGAGGGGGTATATGTAGACATTAATAAGGGCTTCACCAATATGTCAGGATACAGCCGCGATGAAGTGATTGGATTTTCTGCCTCGCAAATTGAATTTTGGGCTCATGCTTCGGAAAAAGAAGCCATGATAGAGCACATAGTTAAAAACGGGAATATCAATGGTTACGAAATGGACTTCCTCAGAAAAGATGGCTCTGTGGGTGCTTGTTTGGTGTCAGTCAGTAACATCATTTTAAATGATCATTCATATTTCCTCAATATCGCTCACGATGTCACAGAATTAAAGAAAGCCACTGAGAAGATCAAAGAAAGTGAACAAAGACTGATACAGGCGCAAAATATTGCCCGCCTGGGGAGCTTTGTGTTCGATCTCGAAAGCAGGCAGTGGTCAGGCTATGATATGATGGACGAACTATTGGGTATAGACGACAGCTATGAGCGAACGCTGGAAGGATGGATTGCTTTAACTCATCCCGACGACAGAGCCATAATCACCGACTATATTACTGATTTTGTCAAAGGCAAAAATCATATCTTCGATAAAGAGCATCGCATCATCCGTCACAACGATAAAGTGGTTTGCTGGTTATGGAGCAAAGTTACCATGGAACGCGATGCCGATGGGCATCCCCTGAAATTGCGCGGCATCAGCATGGATATCACAGAAATCAAGAATGCAGAAGAATTACTAAGGGAAAAAGAGTTACAATACCGCAATCTGGCCAACTCGGGTTTGGCATTGATATGGTCCTCGGGCGCCGACAAACTGTGCAACTATTTCAATGATATCTGGCTCCAATTTACCGGACGAACCATGGAGCAGGAAATGGGCAAAAGATGGACCGAAGGAATTCATCCGGATGATTATGACCACTGTTTGAAAGTGTATGTTGAGGCTTTTGATAATCAACAACCTTTCGAAATGGAATATCGTTTGCATCATGTAAGCGGCGATTACAGGTGGATACAGGATATGGGGACTCCCAATTATAACAGCAATAAAGAATTTATAGGCTATATCGGCTATTGTTTCGACATCACCGAACGCAAACTTGCAGAAGAAGAGTTAAAACAACTGACCTCCCGACTGTCGTTGGCAACACGAGCCGGTGGAGTGGGTGTGTGGGATTTAGATGTAGTCAGCAATACCCTTATTTGGGACGAGCAGATGTTTGTACTTTACGGCATTAAGTGCGATGATTTTAGTGGCGCTTATGAAGCCTGGCAGGCCGGGCTTCATCCTGAGGATATAGAGAGGGCCCATGCTGAAGTAAAAATGGCCATCACAGATAAAAAAGAATTTGATACTGAATTTCGCGTGGTTTGGCCCGATGGCACTATTCGCCATATCAAGGCTCTTGCCAACATTCAACGAGACGATTCCGGTCAAGCGCTTCATATGATAGGAACCAACTGGGATATCACCGAACGAAAACATGCAGAAGAAGAGTTGAAGAATCTATCCACCCGTCTGTTTATGGCAACACACGGCAGCGGCATAGGTGTGTGGGATTTCGATATTGTAACCAATGCCCTTGTTTGGGACGAGCAGATGTTTGCACTTTACGGTATCAAGGAAGCGGATTTCAGTGGTGCTTATGATGCCTGGCAAACCGGACTTCATAAAGAGGATTTGGTGAGGGGCGATGCTGAAATACAAATGGCCATTACCGCCAAAAAAGATTTTGATACTGAATTTCGTGTGGTATGGCCCAATGGCGCTATTCGCCACATCAAGGCAATTGCCAGCGTTCAAAGAGACGAATCCGGCCAACCGCTTCGCATGATAGGTACCAACTGGGACATCACCGAATCTAAACTGGCCGAGGAAAAATCACGCAAACTTTCCACTGCCATGGAGCAAAGTTCTGCATCTATCGTAATTACCGATCTAAAAGGGATTATAGAATATGTAAATCCGGCATTCACTGAAAAAACCGGTTATAGTTACGATGAAGTTGTAGGACGCAATCCCAGTATATTGAAATCGGGTATAACCACCGATAAAGAGTATGCCGATTTATGGAAAACCATATCCGCAGGGGGGGTATGGCATGGTGAGTTTGGCAATAAGAAAAAGAATGGCGAAATTTTCTGGGAGTATGCCTCCATTTCGCCCATTTTAAATGAATCGGGCGAAGCCACACATTATCTGGCCGTGAAGGATGATGTTACCCAGCGTAAACAAATTGAAAAGGAATTGTTGGCTTCCGAACAAAAATACCGCAACATTTTCGAAAATGTGCAGGATGTATTCTATCAGATCGACCTCAATGGTATAATCCTGGAGATAAGCCCTTCAATAAAGTATTTCCCTGAATTCGAAGGCGAAGCTTTGGTAGGCGATTCCGTGTTTGATCTTTTTAAAAATCGTGCTGACAGAGACCTCTTCTTGAGTGAATTAAACAAAAAGGGTGAACTGAACGATTATGAATTACAATTGAAAAGCAAATCAGGGAAGGTGAAATATGTTTCGGTCAATGCCCGTTTGGTGATCGATGCCGAAGGAAAACCTCATCATGTGAATGGATCCATACGCGATATGACCGCGCGTAAAGAAGCAGAAATGATTAAACAAAAGCAGGTAGAAGATATGGTGCGTTTTGGCCGCATCGCTGTTAACCGCGAAAATCGCATGCAGGAACTTAAAAAAGAGATCAACGATCTGCTTGAAGAACAGGGTAAACTAGCGAAATACGAAATCTTCGATTAACAACAAATAAGGGCATGCTCTTATTATACTCCCGAAGTTCATGGCTTCGGGAGTTTTTTTTTACTTCTACAAAATGAAAAAAAAATAGCCACATTTTAAACCTACTTTAAAAATATAACTTCCGTAATCGGTTGGCAGCTATTACTTCGCTAAGCCCTTATTTTTTATTAGAAATAATTTTTTTTCTAATAAAATCTTGAAATCAGAACAATTATTTTTTATTTTTACTGAATTATTGTCATCTCATCCGTAAAATTGTTGTTAAGGGCTTGGTAGGTGTTGTTGGGTTAATTACTGATGATGAGATTCTTACTCGGCTATCAACTTCATTACATAACACTACATAATGAATCAATCAGACAACCCGAATGCAAAACTATTGTCAGAATTGCAACGATTGAAGCAAGAGAATGACGCATTACAACAGAAAATAAATAGCTTGATTAGCGAGCATAAGCTCATCGAAAACGAACTTATGGGCGAAGATGGTCGTTTTCAGGAGATGTTCAACAATGCTCCCATGGGATATCAATCTCTGGATATAGATGGTAATTTTCTGGTAGTTAACCAGCAATGGCTAGTCACACTCGGCTACGAGTATGATGAAGTAGTGGGCCGGTGGTTTGGCGATTTTCTCACCCCTGCCTATCAGGATGGCTTTCGCAAACGATTCCCCATCTTCAAAGCACAAGGTTCAATTCACAGTGAATTCGAGATGCTGCACAAAAACGGCAGCATACTGTTTATTGCCTTCGATGGTCGTATTGGCTACGATGCCGGGGGTCAGTTCAAACAAACTCACTGCATTTTGCAGGATATCACCGAACTTAAAAAAGCTGAAGACACTCTTCGCGAAAAAGAAAACCAATACCGCAATCTTGCCAACTCAGGAATGGCACTTATCTGGACCTCGGGTACCGACAAACTGTGCAACTATTTTAACGACACCTGGCTCAGCTTCACCGGGCGCACACTTGAGCAGGAAATGGGCAACGGTTGGGCCGAAGGAGTTCATCCTGACGATTTCGACAATTGCCTCAACATTTACACCACCGCCTTTGATAAGCAACAACCCTTCGAAATGGAATACCGCTTGCGCCATGCCAGCGGCGAATACCGATGGCTGTTGGATATGGGCACACCCAATTATAACAACAATAAAGAATTTGTTGGTTACATTGGTCATTGTTTCGACATTACTGAGAGAAAAATTATTGCCGATTCATTAAAAGAAAGTGAGCGAAAGCTTTCCACCTTAATGAGTAATT
>CAZRFL010000059.1:18247-25993 GCA_964599365.1 uncultured Bacteroidales bacterium | reverse complement strand
GATCAAGGCTAATCTTAATGATCAGGTGCAAAGCTTTAGGGTAATGAAACAATAAGCAACCCTAATAAATATCAAAATAACTGAATTCAAATTCATGAAAAAGGCTTGTAAAAATTTACAAGCCTTTTTCTTTGCATTCAATAGACACTATACTATAATCTCCTTGATCTTGCTATTTCTTTTGTCAATAGATTTCCATATTTTAAATCACATTTTGTAAAAACCCATTTAAGGACGACTCATGAAAACAAAAAAGGGCCGATCGCTCAGCCCTTTCTCAAATTATAACCTAAACTAAAATTAAATTATTCCCTGATCAAGCATAGCTTGTGCTACTTTTAAGAAACCTGCCACGTTGGCACCTTTAACGTAGTTCACAAATCCAGTGCTGTCTTTGCCATGTTTTACACAAGCTTCGTGAATGTTCTTCATGATCTCATGCAATCTCCTGTCAACTTCTTCCTTACCCCATGAAAGTTTCATTGAGTTCTGGCTCATTTCGAGACCCGAAGTAGCAACACCACCAGCGTTAGAAGCTTTGCCGGGAGCAAACAAAATTTTGTGCTCGAGGAAAAGTTCAACAGCTTCGGGAGTACAAGGCATATTGGCACCTTCAGCAACAGCCATACAGCCATTGTTGATAAGGTTCAATGCATCTTCCTTATTCAGTTCGTTCTGTGTGGCACATGGCAATGCGATGTCGCATTTCACTTCCCATGGTCGTTTACCCTGAACAAATTTTGAATTAGGAAATTCATATGAGTATGGTTTTACGATATCCTGGTTAGAAGCACGGAGTTCTAATAAATACTCAATCTTCTCGCCCGAAATACCGTCAGCATCGTAAATATATCCGTCAGGACCAGAAATGGTAACTACTTTACCACCCAGTTCGGTAACCTTCAGTGCAGCGCCCCAGGCAACGTTTCCGAAACCGGAAATACTAACTGTTTTACCTTTGAAATCAGTTCCTTTGGTTTTCAGCATTTCCTGTGCGAAGTAAACGCAACCAAAACCGGTAGCTTCCGGACGAACCAAACTTCCACCCCAGTTCAAACCTTTTCCAGTGAGAACACCTACATGAGTATGGGTGAGTTTTTTGTACATACCGAACATGAAACCAATTTCTTTTCCACCAACGCCGATATCACCTGCAGGCACGTCGGTTTCTGGTCCTATGATGTTCCAGAGTTCCAGCATAAATGACTGACAGAAACGCATGATCTCAGCATCTGATTTGCCTTTGGCATCGAAATCGGAACCACCTTTACCACCGCCCATAGGCAAAGTAGTGAGGCTGTTCTTGAAAATTTGTTCGAAACCTAAGAATTTCAAGATACTCAAGTTTACACTTGGATGGAAACGCAATCCGCCTTTGTAAGGGCCGATGGCATTGTTGAACTGTACGCGGAATCCGCGGTTAACGTGAACCGAACCCTTATCGTCTACCCAGGGAACTTTAAAAGTTAACACTCTGTCTGGCTCAATAAGGCGGTCGACAATTCCTGCTGCTTCGATCTGAGGATTTTCGTTCACTACTTCCTCGATAGATTCTAAAACTTCTCTTACGGCTTGTAAATACTCCACTTCACCTGGATTTTTCTTTTCAAGCTCGTTCATTATTTTATCTACATTCATTTGAATAAGTTTTTAAAAAAGTTTGTAACTATGGTTGATAAAAATCATTCTTTTTGATGGGGCAAAATTAATTATTATTCTGAAGCTTCCAAAGATAATAGTAAATTTTTTTTTACCTATTAAACAACTATAATACTGTATTTTACATTGCATTTTGTAGTCAATAATAATAAATTATTCAACCAAAATGCAAAAAAAAGCTAATTTGAACACGTAAAAAGGAATAAGTATTACACTTATATTTTTTCGGGCTTATACAGAATCCCAAGACTCTTTTTTCCGTCTATTTTGATTACCACAGGCGACTCAAAATGAACCACCCTGATGGCTTCATCTTCATACACGGCCTGACTTTGATTCAAAAATTCAATATCGTAAAATCCATCCTTAATGTAAGGATTGATCGTAAAATACCCTACCCGGAAAGAAGTCAGGTTGTGGAAAAAATGCGTTCCCTGCGATGGGTCTACACGGTATTTGTCCAGACCCGACTCCACAATGAGCCGTGCTGCCGATATCATGGGCCATTTCACAGGAATGCCCAGCCAGGGATCGGTGGAACCCCAGCGTCCCGGGCCTATCAAAACGTATTTCTTCTTCATGTCGAGATATAACTGGTTGATGCGTTCTATGGTGAGTGCCGTTTGTGGGTTTTTAGCCGCATCAAATGAATCGGGTTTCACGTACACCACATCATGCACATCGTCATAAACGCCGTTTCCCAGTGCCATGGCTGATGAAATGATGGCATCGTCATAGCTGATGTTTTCCAGGTCAGCAGTTATCTCTTCCTTGTTGTTAACAATAGGACGTATCTGTAGGAAATTAAAAATCCTCGGGTAATTGGGCGGAACATCGAGGTTGGCGGCAAACTCTATCTCGACCGGATTGTTCATTTCGCGCTCTCCTACCTGCAACAATTTCTTGATGATATCGGGCAAAGGGAAAGTATTGTAGTTAAGTATCCTCGAAAAAGTAACTATTTTTTTGCCTTCGGTATCAAAAGAATCGCGGATGATATTATTGTTGTAATCAAAGATGGAAGTAACATATTTCAGGGCACTATCCTTTTCAGCTGCCTTGATTGGGAATTTCATGATATTCACCCCATCGTCCACTGAAGCCTTAAAACTATCAGGATTCATGTCGAGGGCATAAAAATAACGCTGGGTTTCGCGCAAAGCCATCTCTGGCGACGAAAGCTGAATAATCTTTTTGGGATAATGAGGCGAAAAACGAAGGGTTACTCCCCCATCCACTATATATTTACCCAGTCCGAAAGCGATATTGGCAATTCCTTCTTCCGCTTTTTCGGGCGAGATAGGATAAAAATTGGTAGAGCGAGCTACTCCTGAAATGGTGGGATAGAAAGTATCTCCGTATTGCTTTCCACAGACCTCCTGCAATATGATGGCCATCTTTTCCTCGTCAATCACATTGGAAGTGGCAGTCATATAGGCCTTGCTGGCTTTGAAATACACCGATGCATACACCGACTTGATGGCGCAACTCATCATTTCTAGCATCTTGCGTTCATTATCCACTTTCGATATCATGTAAGTAGAATATATCCCTGCGAAAGGCTGATAATAGGAGTCTTCCAGCAGGCTCGAGGAACGAATGGCAATGGGATTCTTCACCACATTGATGAAGGCTGCTAGGTCTTCGTGAATACGGAAGGGTAGACGGGCTTTCACAAAACATCCCAGTATCTCCTCATCCGACATTTCCGAAAGGCCTATCTTGTAAAGCTTGTTGTCCTCCATAAACTCGTCGAACACATCGGTTGTAAGAACAGCAGTGCGTGGAATGGTGATAAGCACATCGTCGAACTTATCCAGTATCTGGTTGCGTTTGATGAGCGAATCGATGAAAGCCAGACCTCTTGCCTTGCCTCCCAATGACCCCTGCCCAATTCTCGAAAAGAAAATGTACTCATCGAAGCTGTCGCGGTTGAATTCGGCAATGATACCGCGGGCTTTGTTCAAACGATAACTGGCAATATTGTCGAAGAGGAAGCGTTTCACCTCGTCTATGTCCTGAAAATCTTCGGGGCGGGCAAACTTGAACACCTCGCCTAAGGAAAACAGCGCTCGGGCATTGAGCCATTTCGAGAAGTGATTTCTTTCGATGTGATAGCGTAAAGAATCGTCGGGTATCTCGAATATCTTCAACTGCAGCGACTGCAGATCCTGGGCACGTGAAATTTCTTCGTAGGTGATGGGATCGCGGAAAATGAAATCGCCGAAAACCATATATTCATTGATAAAATCGCGCAATTCCAGCGACAAGGTCTTGGAATTTTTATAGAGAAACTTCACTTTAAAATTCAGCGCAATATCTTCGTTTTCCAAGTCAGAGGACTGTATCAACACCGGCATAAATTCATCGTCGGCACGTATCTTTTCCACCAGCTTGACCCCTGCCTGTGGATCGGTTTTACCGTCTTTCAGGTACGACATATCGGTGATGATGCCGAGCATATTGTTCTTATACATCTCGTAGAAGCAAATGGCTTCCTCGTAGTTCTTAGCCAAAAGTATCTTAGGTCGGCCCCTCATGCGAAGCATCTTCTGATGCTCGTTGAGCCCCTCTATCATGAATTCTTTCGATTGTTCGAAAATGGTCTTGTAAAGTATGGGCAGGTAGCTCGAATAAAACCTGATGGAATCTTCGACCAGCAGTATAGACTGCACGCCCACATCTTCCACATCCTGACGCACGTTCATCTTATCTTCTATCAGCTTTATGATGGCCACCAGAATATCGGTGTTGCCCAGCCAGCAAAAGGAATAATCATAAACAGAAAGTTCATCCGCTTTGAATTTCTCCGTGATCTCACGAGAGAAAGGGAACAAAACTACAATGGGTTTTTTGGGGTATTTGATTTTGATCTTTTTTGTCAGGCCCAAAGGGTCGTCAATACTGAGCATGGTGATGATCAGATCAATGTTGTCGCGGTGCAATATGTGCATGGCTTCCTCGTGATTGGATGCCAGAATGAAGCGCGGCGGATATCGCAGGTTGAGAGCCACATATTCGTTGAAGATCTGCTCATCAATGCGCCCGTCTTCTTCCAACATAAAGGCATCGTAGGTACTGCATATCAGCAAGACATGGTAGATACGCTTTTGCATCAGCAGCTTAAAGGATCTGTCCTGAAAATAGTATTTCTGAGCGTCGAAGAGTTGTTTGGTTAGTTTCATTTATTTTATGAAATTGTCATTATAGTCATTAATAGTCATAGGTAGTCATTCATTGTCATTAATGGTCATTGGTAGTCATTCATTGTCATTAGTAGTCATTCGTAGTCATTAGTGATCTGGAGTTATTGTGGCTAAAAAAACTTGCCACCAAATCACAAAAACACCAAATTTCACCAAAGGAAAAGTGCCTATATATAGGCTTTGGTGTGTTTTGGAGAATTGGAGTTTTGGTGGCATTTTTTATTTTTTGGAATGAATTCAATTTTCAAGTTTTTTCTTCCTGATTGCACTCCATATATAATACACCGGTACCCCCAAAAATACAATTCCCAATCCCGGCCAGGTATAATCGGGTTTGTAGATCAGTAGGATGATCATGATCAGTGTGCAGACCAAAATATAAAGTATCTGCAAAACGGGATAACCAAAAGCCTTGACGGGTCTTTCGGAATCGGGTATTTTTTTGCGAAGAATAAATATTCCGGCAATCGTCAAAATATAAAAGAGAAGAACGGCAAAGACGACGTAATCCAACAGATCGCTGTAAGCACCGGTCAGGCAAAGCAAGGAAGCCCAGAGACATTGTATCCAAAGACCCACCGAAGGCACCTGAAATTTGTTGAGCATACCGGCTTTTTTGAAGAACAAGCCATCTTGCGACATGGTATGATATACCCTGGCTCCCGATAAGATCAATCCGTTGTTGCAACCGAAGGTGGAAATAACAATAAAAACCGCCATGATCAATGCGGCATTGTTACCAAAAATGGTACTCATAGCAGCGGTCCCCAGACGATCGTCGGTAGCGAATTGCATACCGCGCTCCATTACCGTGGCTCCTTCAAAAGCGCCTCTGAGCGGAAGCACCTGCATATAAACCACGTTGGCAAGTAAATAAATGACGGTTACTATCAGTGTTCCCAAAAACAAACTCAAAGGGATGTTGCGCTTGGGGTTGATCACCTCGCTGCCGTTGAAGGTAATGTTGTTCCAAGCATCGGACGAAAACAAACTTCCTACCATGGCTGTGCCGAGGGCTGCCACAATGGCAAATCCGGAGAGGGCGGTAAATCCCGTTCCGTCTTTATTCACATGAATCGCATTCCAGAAAATGTTGCTGTTGATTTGCATGACCCCCGAATTGGAAACAAAGAACAAGCCTATCACTAGGAAGATCAGCAGTACGGCCACCTTGGTCAGTGTGAAACTGTTCTGAACTATCTTGCCCGATTTTATTCCTCTTGAATTCAGCCAGGTCAACACCAGAATGGAGGCAATAGCCAACATCTGAACCGTATTAAATTTGAATCCCATGAGCTCAATGAGCACATTCTTTTCGGAAAACCAGGGAACTATCACACCCATAAATTTGGCGAAAGCCATACCCACAGCCGCTATGGTGCCGGTTTGTATGACGGTGAACAGTGTCCATCCGTAAAGAAACCCTGTCAAAGGATTATAGGCTTCGCGCAGATAGACATATTGTCCTCCGGCTTTGGGCATCATACCGGCCAGTTCGCCGTAGCTATTGGCAGCAATGATGGTGAGCAATCCGGTGATCACCCAAACGACCAAAAGCCATCCGGGAGCTCCTACCTGTCGTGATATATCAGCACTGACGATAAAGATACCCGAACCTATCATGGAGCCGATCACTATTGCGGTGGAATCGACAAGCTTCAGGTTTTTCTTGAAAGTTTGTACGGTTTGTGGCATAGGGGGAATTATTATATTGTTACATTGTTATACTGTTAGAAGAACGAAGTCGGAAGACCGAAGTCCGAAGAACGCCCCGTAGTTATCCCTTCGGGAAAGTTCGGGGTTATTAATTATTTTATCCTAATAATTAGCCCTGACCTTCAGGTCGGGGGTTATTATCATCTATTATTCGCGGACTTTAGTCCAAATCATAAATTATTCACAAATAAGACCGGAACGCAACGCAAAGTAACAAAAAAACTCCTTCCAAAATTGAAAGGAGTTTCTTTTTCATCATTAAAAAATAATTATCAATTAGGTGTGAAACTCTTGAGCATCTCGAGCACTATATCAGTCTGGCTTTCGCGATACGATACCCAAATATAAATAGTGATATTTGGATAATCAGGATCGACTATGAGCATGGTTCCAATGCTGAAACCATCTTTGTCGCCTTCGTACAATACGCCCCAATAGCCATTGAGTTTTTCTTCATCCAGTTCCACTACATCGCCAATGTTTTTTACTCCATTGTCGACAGCCCAATCGTAAACACCTTTAGTCATTTCGCGTTTGGTAAGATTTTCGTCTTTGCGCGGATAGATGCTCATATTGATGTTGCGGTTTGAACCTATCCATTTTTCCCCTGTGGATTCATCGACAGTGAAATCGGATGGCACTTTAAATTTTGTTTTGTAAGTATCCCATGTGAAAGTTTTCATCTGACCGAAAACGTGAGTTCCGGATAGAAAAAACATGGCCACGAATACCAATAAAACTGAGAGTTTAACCTGTTTCTTCATAAGATTTTGTTTTTAATTACTAAAATAGTTTCGTTAATACAAAGATAAAAAATAAAAGTTTTGCATCAAAAAAAATATTTGATTTTATTGACAAATGTGTGTTGATAGGGGGAGGAGGTTGAGTTGGGGAATGGTTAAATTGTTTTATTCCCGCCTGATCCGTCAACTGACGGACGGGCAGGGCTAAATGGTTCTATTGCTAAATGGTTTTATTGCTAAAATGTAAGCACAAACAGCATTAACTCCATGAAAAAACCTAAATCAATGATTTTCAAATACAGTTGCATTTCCTCTGTCTTCCGAGGAAGTTCCTCTGTCTTCCGAGAAAGTTCCTCTGTCTTCCGTGGAAGTTCCTCTGTCTTCCGTCGAAGTTCCTCTGTCTTCCGTCGAAGTTCCTCTGT
>CAZRFL010000059.1:0-18147 GCA_964599365.1 uncultured Bacteroidales bacterium | reverse complement strand
GAAGTTCCTCTGTCTTCCGTCGAAGTTCCTCTGTCTTCCGTCGAAGTTCCTCTGTCTTCCGTAAAACATCCTCTGACGTAGGCAGAATTTCCATGATACATTTAAGTAGTGTCAAAATTATCGGCGGTTTTAGAAAACATGACGAAATTTTTGGTGGTTTTTTTCGGGAGGTTCCTTTGAGGATGATTCATTTATTTTGAAGCCTTGAGTGTTTTTTACGTTAATTTTATTTGATTGAAGGGGAAATATGGTATTTTTGATGGGGAAATTGACTGAACTGCTGATTAACCTGATTTGAATGATGAAGTTGATTCAGGCAGAGCCTGAAAGAATAAAAACGACTTAGGCTGGAGCCTAAGCCGAACTGGGAAGTAACCAAATTGGAGGATGAAAAACAATATCACTATAAGGTGACTTCCTATGCTTGCGGCATATGCAAAAAACAATTTTCAAGCTGCAATTGGGTTACCGTACCTAAACTGCCCGAAGGATGGATAGTAACTTTTGAGAAAGTAATTAAATAACACAGCCAACCATGACCCCAAAAGAAGAAATATCGCAACTGATAGATAAATATGACGTGGCTTGCTACGACTATGCCTCACTAAAGCGAATGCAGATACTGGCTGTTCTTTTGTTTTTTATAGGCGGCTTCATTCTTTTTCTGATCCTGAACAACAAAAAAAGAAAACTGAATGTGCAGAGGCAGGAAGTAATGCAAAAACTGGACTCCCTAACCCAAGATCTATCCACCGATGATTACCTGGAATTGAGGCAAAGGATTATTAGGATTGGAAGATAAGTGTAGACAGATGAAAACCGAACAACCTATAAGAATCATCTACATCAGCATCAGGGTTTTATTTTTTGTTTCTTTCTTTTTGCCGTTTTTGTTTTTGCCCGAATGCAAAGGACCTTCGGCCGATGAAATGGCTGCAAAAGAACAAGCCCTGTCTGACTCAATACGTAAGTCAGATTCTATAAGTCAGGCTTATCAAGGTTCTATGTCTGATATGTCAGCATCAAAAGTCAAACCTGACTCGGCCATTGCAACTGCGAAACTGCCGGAAGAAAATAATCAGAAGCGTATTTTAAAAAAAGACATTAGCGTATTTTCCAAAATCGATGATTTTTTACGGTATCCAACAGAGAATTCAATTAGCGGATACGGAATTGCTGCAGCAAGTTTACATGGAGGGCTTAATGGATTCACCCTCTATGCTGTATTACTAAGTTTCTTATGTTCCCTTGCCGGCATTTTCATGCTATTCGTCAGAAAAAACCACATCGCACAGACTATAATAAGTGTGTTTAGTCTGCTATTACTACTAATGTTTTTTCTCATAATAGCAGATGGCAAAATACCAAAAGATATTTTCATGTGGGGCTTTTGGACCTGCCTTTTCTTAAGCTTCTCCAATTTGCTGATGACAATACTGATAAGAAGAAAACGTTTAAGGTTTCAATAGTTTCTTTCCTTGAAAATTGAGTCTGTCAGTTGCGGGAGTTTTTTTTAATGTAGTTATCCCTAAAATTCTCTTCTTCCTTTTCTTTGCCTCCTGTCCTGAAGGATGGAAAAGAAAGCAGAGAATTTTATTAGCATTTCAAAGTCCAAAGGACTCCTATGGAGGATTAGTTCGGCAATTTCATCCTTTAGGACCGAGGCAAAAAAATTGTCGAACTAATCCTCATCGATCCTTAATTATTGATCATTGAAATTTACAACAATAAATGACAATCAATGAACACCAATGACAATGAATGACCAACGCTCAATCTTAAATCTAAAATCCAAAATCTAAAATCTAAAATCTAAAAATTCTACTCCCACGTAATCACACTAATCCTCTTCTTCCCGTCCATGCGCACGCTCAGGGGCTTTTCGAATTCCACATGGCGGAAGAAGTTAGTCTGCTTCAAGAGTTTTTGCTTTTTCAATACGTCCCACGAAATAAAACTTTTGCCTAATTCGGGCTGCACCGAGAAATAGCCAATGTTCATAGAAGTCACGTTGTGGAAGAAATGCGAACCCGATGAAGCATCCAAAGGAAAATCTTCCAGACTGGTTTCAATAATAAAACGGGCATTGGAAATCTGCGGCCAGTTCACCGGAATACCTATCCATCTATCGCGGGTTCCCCAACGACCGGGACCAATCAGAATATACTTTTTATCTTGAGCTATCATGTAGCGATTCAGCGCATCAATCTCTACCGCCATTTCTTCGGTACGGCTCTTGTCGAATGAATCGATGTCGACATAGATCACATCATGTATGGTATCTACCTTGCCGTTGCCCATAGATTTATCTGCATAAAGTAGCATCTTATCTTTTTCGATCTCGTTCATCTTTATTTCATAATCCTGCGCATTGCCGAGCAATGGTTTAATCTGCAGCAAATAAAAAGATGCACGGTTTTTACTGTCTTTATTCAAATCGACGGCAAACTCAATTTCCACAGGTGTTCCCAAAGCTTCTTTCACAATATCCAGCACCACCTGTATGGTATCGGCCAAAGGGATATAGTTATACTTCAGAATATTTGAGAAATTAACCACACGCGGACCTGCCGACGTAAGACCCGGCACCATTCGGTCGCCTTCAAGATCGTAAACCGAAGCACAGTGTTTTAGTGCCCCATGCGCCTCAGCCACATCAATATCGAGTTTAACCAGACCAGCTTCTTCGCCTTGCATGAGGTCGACATCTTTTTTACTCATATCAACAGCATAAAAGTGAAGCTGCGAATTTTTATACAGGTCTTTAGGGGTATAGTTTTCGGTAGTCGGATACTTGGGCGAAAAGCGGTAAGCCTTCTCCCCTTCCACCACATACATACCCAGACCAACCGCACACACAGCAACGCCTTCATCGGGTTTCATGTGTCCGAAAGGATAATAGTTGTATGATTGTGCCGAACCACTTATGTGTGGGTAAAAACTATCACCGTAATTATTCCCAACCACCTCCTGCAACACAATGGCCATCTTTTCGTCTTCAATATTATAGTTGATGGCCTCCACATAACCTTTTGCAATTTTGGAATAAACCGAAGCATACACCAGTTTTATGGCATTCATCAGTTGGGTTAAACACACATCGGGATCAGCATGGTTGTTAGGCAACAGATAGGTTTCAAATATCCCGGCAAAGGGCTGCATAAGCGAATCCTCAAACAAACCGGAAGAGCGCACCGCTATAGGGTTCTTAATAAGTTTTAAGGTTTTACGTAATCTTTTTATCAGTCCCTCTGTGAGTGTTCCTTTAACAAAGAGGCCTTTTAGTACTTCATAATCGGTTTCCTCGTTAATGGCAGTCCTCAGTTTATTTCTATCCATGAAATATTCGAATTCGTCAGTACCAATAATGAGGGTTTTCGGACAACGGATATTTATATTGGGGATGAGGTTGTGAAAATCGAAATGATAGATCAACGTATTGATAAAAGAAACACCGCGTCCCTTGCCTCCCAGCGAACCAGAAGCCAGGCTGATGATGCTGCTTTCTTCGAGATTTTCCACCTCCTCAAAACTGATCACCTTGCCCTTGTTCTGTTCGTTGCGGTGCATCTGAATAGAATTGAGCAGGAACTCCCTCAGGTCTTTGGTGGTCTTAAAATCTCTAACCTTATAATGATTAAGGTAACGGGCCAGTTGCACTTCGCCGCGGGCCATCAGCCACAAGGAAAAGTGATCGCTTTTGGCATGATAGATCAAAGAATCATCCGGGATGATCTTCAGATAATTCTCAAATTCTTTCAGCGAACGGGCAATGGCTATCTGTTTGCCCTCGGCATTCTTATAAATAAAATTACCGAAGCCCAGGTAGTGCATAATAAAGCTCTGCACATCCTGCAACAAAGTGGGTGAGTTCTTATCAATAAAAATGGTCTTCAGTTCATAAGCCTTATTGGCGTTCTCCTTCTCCGATGACTGCAGAATAATAGGTATATCCTTGATCTGACTGCGTACATATTCCACCAGATGAACACCTGCATTCTCATCTTCCACTCCCTCCTTATCGTACTTCACATCGGTGATGAGGCAGAGCATGTATTCCTTATACTTGTCGAACATTTTGATAGCATCCTCATAGTTCTTGGCTAGCAGTATTTTGGGACGGGCCCTTAACCTGAGCACCTTCAGCAACTCGTCGGAACTTACATCTTCAATGATGCGTTGGGTCTGCAACAATACATTAGTATATAATAGCGGCAGATAGCGTGAATAGTAGATGGCCGAATCCTCCACCAGCAAAATTACTTTAACAAAGCCCTTGGTAGTGTCATTATCAATATTCACCTGATCTTCGAGCAGCTTCACCATAGCGAAGAACACCTTGGGATCGCCATTCCAGACATACACATCGTCAATGGCTTTGTATTTTTCTTTTTCCCTTTGATAGATTTCAATATCGCTGCTATTGTTCAGCAAAAGATAGATAGGGATATAGGGATAAGTCTGTTTCACTTCCTTACTGATCTCGGCAGGAATGTTCTTATCCACCCCCATCATAAATATAATAAGATCGAAATGCTTGGCCCGAAGTTGAGAAAAAACTTCTTCCGAGGAAGAAACTCCCGTCACCCGAGGCATGGAAGTTAAGTTCAATTGATAGTACTCGCCCAGAAAATGTTCTACAAAACGTCCTTCCTTTTCTATGTTATAAGCATCGTACAAATTGGCTACGATAAGTATCTCCCTTACCTTGAAAGGCATGAGATCGTGAAAAACATCCCGTTCGTAGTTCTGTTTGTTCAAAAAACGTTGCAACAACTGTCGGCTGTTGATGGTATCGGCTGGATTATCCGAAAGGCCTCCATTGAGCAGACCCGTAGCTTTGGTCTTGTGCAATATTAGCTTAGCCAGTAAACTATTGATATAACCCGCTATCAGATTCGAAAGGTTTTCTATCAGGTTGCGCTCTTCTTTCAAGAAAGGGCCCTCGTCGCAGGGAGAAAATTCTCTGGTATAATACACCTCAATGGTTCCCTTTTTATCGTCAATGGTCTGGAAGGTCTGCATCTGTCGCCATTGCGATTCTTCAAAGTCGGGAGTGGCGTACGAATTATTATCATAGGTGATGCGGGCCACGCAATATTGCGGATATTGCCAGGCTTTGGGAAGCAAGGCGCAGATCTTCTGCAAAGACTCATCCACAGGTTTGCCTTCGCGTATGATAAGCGTGGTGTAGTTAATACAAGACAACTCCTTTAATCGCTCGGTATTCTCAGCTACCAGCTTTTGTAATTCCTTTTGGGTATCGACAATTTTATCCATGATATGCCTGAATTTTCAGCTAAAATAAAACAATTAAACAGACAAAGGCTTTAAGTGATACACTTATTTATTTTTCTGTGACCTTCGTAGCAGGATGTAAGTGTTTTCTGAAATTTCATCAGTATATTAAGTAACTAAAAAATAGAGTTTTATGTATAAAAAAAACGTGAAAAAAACTTTTTGGATTAAAAATAATTCTCCATCTTTGTCCCGTTTTAAACAAATTAACTTAAAATAAAACAATATGAGTAACTATCAAGAAAAATTAGACAAATTCATGGCTAATGTAATTGCCAAGAATCCTGCAGAACCTGAATTTCATCAGGCTGTAAAAGAAGTTGTAGAATCATTACTTCCATTTATCGAAGAAAATCCTAAATACACCGGTATTTTGGAAAGAATCGCAGAACCCGAACGTGTAATCATTTTCCGCGTTCCCTGGTTGAACGATAAAGGTGAGTTCATGGTAAACCGTGGATTCAGAATTGAAATGAACAGCGCCATTGGTCCTTACAAAGGTGGATTGCGTTTCCATCCTACCGTAAACCTTGGTATTTTGAAATTCTTAGCTTTCGAGCAAGTATTCAAAAACAGTTTGACCACATTGCCTATGGGCGGTGGAAAAGGTGGTTCTGATTTCGATCCTAAAGGAAAATCAGACAATGAAGTAATGAAATTCACCCAATCCTTCATGACCGAGTTGCAACGTCATATCGGTCCTGATACTGATGTTCCTGCAGGCGACATTGGTGTAGGTGGACGTGAAATTGGTTTCATGTTTGGACAATACAAAAGAATCCGCAATGAGTTTACAGGTGTTCTCACCGGTAAAGGACTTGATTGGGGTGGAAGTTTGATCCGTCCGGAAGCTACAGGTTACGGTCAGGTTTATTTTGCTCAGGAAATGTTAAAGACCCGCGGTCTGGATTTCAAAGGCAAGACAGTTATTGTTTCGGGTTCAGGTAATGTTGCACAGTATGCAACCCAGAAAGCTACCGAATTAGGTGGCAAAGTAGTTACCTTATCAGATTCAAGCGGATATATCTACGATCCAGCTGGTATCGATGCTGCTAAACTGGCTTACGTTATGGAACTGAAGAACGTTAAGAGAGGCAGAATTCAGGATTACGCTACCAAATACGGTTGCGAATTTGTTGCTGGAAAAACTCCATGGGGTGTTAAATGCGATATCGCTCTTCCAAGTGCTACTCAGAACGAAGTTAACGAGCAGGATGCAAAAACTCTTGTTTCTAATGGCTGCTACTGCGTATCAGAAGGTGCTAACATGCCTTCAACACCAGAAGCTGTTGAAGTATTCATCGAAAAGAAAATACTTTACGGCCCTGGTAAAGCAGCCAACGCCGGTGGTGTTGCCACTTCAGGTCTCGAAATGAGCCAGAACAGTCTGAGATTGAGCTGGACCAGAGAAGAAGTTGATACACGCCTCCACAATATCATGATCAGCATTCACAAAACCTGTGAAAAATACGGTAAAAATGCTGAAGGTTACATCAACTACGTTAACGGAGCTAACATCGGTGGTTTTGTAAAAGTTGCCGAAGCTATGCTTGCTCAAGGTTTAGTGTAACATTAAATTTAATAATAAAAGAGAAGGCTGCATGGTTTCATGCAGCCTTCTCTTTTTTATTTCATGACCTTTCAAAGGGATACCAATCCTACGCAAGGCTCAATGAAGTTCCAGTATCTTCTTTATTATAAATTCGGCGGCTTTGCCGTCGCCATAAATCTTGGGATAATGAAGGTCGATCTTTTTGCTGAGGCTATCGAATGCTTTTACAATTTTATCTTCTTCTACCCCACAGGCACGCGCCATGCCCAGATCTACCAATTCTACCCATTCGGTTTCTTCGCGAATGATGAGGCATTTCTTTTCGAAGAAATAGGCTTCTTTCTGCACTCCACCCGAATCGGTGATGATCATCAGCGCATTTTTCTCCAAAGAAATGAAATCAATATAAGATACAGCTGGAATAATAGTCAGCAGGGTGTTGTCAGCTATCTTTTGCTTCAGCACCTCATCATGCAGCTGATCCCATTTTTTCTGGGTACGTGGATGTATAGGGAAAACTATACGGCATTTATGTTGCAGACTGATGCGGTCTATCGCTTTGAATATGGATGTCAAACGCTCAGGATCGTCTGTATTGGTGTTGCGGTGCAAGGTCAGCAGGAGGTATTCTTCGCTTTTCAGTTCCAGACGTTTTAGTATATCGCTTTTCTGGTTGGCGAGCTTCGAGAAATAGAGGGTATTGTCGTACATGATGTCGCCGCAATGAATCACAGCAGGATGATCGGGGCTGTAAGGCGGCTTGGTGTTGGTCTTGAAGCCTTCGCGCAAGAGGTTCTCCACTCCTTTCAAGGTTGGCGTGAACAGCAAAGTGGAAACATGATCGGTGAGTATGCGGTTGATCTCTTCGGGCATGTTCTTATTGAAGCTGCGCAGGCCTGCTTCTACATGAATCAGTTTTATACCGAGTTTGGAAGCTGCCAAAGCTCCAGCCAGCGTAGTATTGGTATCTCCGAACACTAAAACGTAATGAGGCTTCTCGCTCAAAAGCACCTTCTCAATATTATTCAGCATACGTGCTGTCTGCGCACCATGTTCGCCGGAACCCGCATTGAAAACATACTTGACAAAAGGCAGGTCGAGTTCGTCGAAAAAGACGGCAGACATATTGTCGTCGTAATGCTGACCGGTATTGATAATCACCTGATCGATGAGTTCGCTGTAGTTTTCGCGTATGGCGCGACAAATGGCCGAAGCCTTAATGAATTGCGGCCTGGCACCTATGATGATGACTATTTTGACCTTCCCCGTTTCCTTTATTATAAATTTCGTCATAGTGAGTGTAGTTTACCGACTGTGCAGGTCCGACAAAATTATTCATTTTTGGTTAACAGCAAGATGGAAGAATGGAAAAATGGATGATTGGAAAAATGGATGGAAAGGTGGAAGATTGAAAAAATGGATGCCCGCCTGACCGGATTCATTCGGGCAGGGATGGATGAATTGTTTTTTATCTCTTCTTTAAAGGGAGATCAGGCAGCTCAAATAACTTATCGTCCACTTTTTTTTGAGAGATGCTGCGGGCCAAAAAAGTAACTTTAATTCCATCGACATAAGAAACGTTCATGAGATAAATGCCCCGGGTTTGTTCCGCGACCTGATCGTAAGCCGACATTTTATGATTCACACAGTATTTAGGGTCAAGAGGCAGTTCTTCTGTATAATAATACTCTATAACATCATTGCCATTGCGCACCAGAAGCTGCTTGCAGGTATATCCCAATACCTTTTCTGTGAAAGCTGTTTTGGAAACCTTATAATCGAATCTTGTCACGGAGCAGTCATGATAAAACAAAGTGTCTATTCCAAAGAATTTGTAATAATAAAAATTGGTTTTGTAATCATACTGTACAAAATCGTAACCCGTGCTATGATTGTATATCTGTTTATACCGACCGGGTTGAATATAAATGACAGCCGAAGTGCCGTAATAGGATTTATACGACTTTAGATAAACACCCGGATCGGAGGTCTTCCACTTAAATGTGTAATGAATGACTCCCTTCAAAATGTTCGTTTTGCGAAATGGCACACAGTGGGATGAGCAGAAACAGTAGAAGGTGCGTGATGGGATGTTTCATCTTTTAATTTGATTACTGGTTTTCATTTTCATTTACCACCCGGATTTCTCCATAAGAGTCCCTCTGTGACAAAATCCGACCGAGCGGGGTTTTTGAGCTTAACGAAAGGGATTGTTATTAAAAACGTGGAATGCAATTCCACGCAAGCGGGGTCGGAAGGAATGGGGTGTTATTTATTTTATGGATTTCAGATCATTCATTAAAAAACCTATCCTTTTTCCAATTCACAGGATTGCTTTTGATATAATCTGCAATGGTTTGATAAGAGGTTTGGTTGCGGATGATGTGGTCGTGATAATTGCGTTGCCAAAATGACTGACCCTGTGCTTGCATAGCAATATTGATGTGTTTCGCCGTATTCATTTTATACCAACCGATAATTTTTGACATCAGCATTTTTCTTCGTTGATCGATGGTTAAGGGCGATTCACGAATCGCCCGTTCTCTGTCATAGGTATTTGTTTGTAGGGGCGATTCATGAATCGCCCCTACAGATAGACCCTCATTAAAATCAGGCGATTCGTGAATCGCCATTACATTTTTGATCACAATGATGGCATGAATATGATTGGGCATGACCACATGTTCATGTATTTTCGCTTGTGTATATTTTTCAGGTATGCCGTTTAAATAATCCTGTGCAATTTTACAAAATTCATTCAACACCATCCTCCCCTCCACAATATTCCCCAACAAACATTTGTTGAAGGCAACGCAAATGGTTATAAAATATGCTCCAGATTTTGAATAGTCATAGTCAGGCAAACGGTTGGATTTTCGGTTATGATATGGAGGATTGTTTTTCATTTACCACCCGGATTACTCTATAAGAGTCCCTTTGGGATAAATCCGACCGAGCGGGGTTTTTGAGCTTAACGAAAGGGATTGTTATTAAACACGTGGAATGCAATTCCACGCAAGCGGGTCGAAAGTCGGAAGGAATGGGGTGGTATTTGTTTTATGGATTTCAGATCATTCATTAAAAAACCTATCCTTTTTCCAATTCACAGGATTGCTTTTGATATAATCTGCAATGGTTTGATAAGAGGTTTGGTTGCGGATGATGTGGTCGTGATAATTGCGTTGCCAAAATGACTGACCCTGTGCTTGCATAGCAATATTGATGTGTTTCGCCGTATTCATTTTATACCAACCGATAATTTTTGACATCAGCATTTTTCTTCGTTGATCGATGGTTAAGGGCGATTCACGAATCGCCCGTTCTCTGTCATAGGTATTTGTTTGTAGGGGCGATTCATGAATCGCCCCTACAGATAGACCCTCATTAAAATCAGGCGATTCGTGAATCGCCATTACATTTTTGATCACAATGATGGCATGAATATGATTGGGCATGACCACATGTTCATGTATTTTCGCTTGTGTATATTTTTCAGGTATGCCGTTTAAATAATCCTGTGCAATTTTACAAAATTCATTCAACACCATCCTCCCCTCCACAATATTCCCCAACAAACATTTGTTGAAGGCAACGCAAATGGTTATAAAATATGCTCCAGATTTTGAATAGTCATAGTCAGGCAAACGGTTGGATTTTCGGTTATGATATGGAGGATTGTTTTTCATTTTTCATTTTCATAGACCACCCTGATTTCTCCATAGGAGTCCTTTTGGGAATAATCCGAGCGAGTAGCTTTTTTAAAAAGAATGACAGTATTAGTTATTCATTCTATCCCTTCTTTCGTCCTATTCTTTCACAAACTTCTTCACCACACTGCCTTGGGCGGTGGTGAGTTTTATAAAATACAAACCCTGAGCCAGACTGCTGATATCGAGCTGTGGGTGGAGCAGGAGTTTTGTGAGCAGGAGTTTGCCGCTGATGTCGAATATTTCTGCTAAGGCATCTTGAGCAAGGCCGCTTATGAACAATTTATTGCTGGCCGGATTGGGTAAGATGCTTATGGTATTAGCCGAAGGACTTTCCTCCACCCCTGTCATTATCTCAAAGATATTGGTGGTGGTGTTGGTAGCTACGGGAGCATTGTAATCGAAATAGATATTGGCGGTATTGGTAATTTGAGCCCCGGCCAACAAATTGGGTTTGGGTTTGATGCGGTATTGCACAAATCCCATGGAAGCATCCGCATTGGTGGTACTATCAGGCAACATAATATTCGGGAATCGTATGGTTAGGGCATTGCCTACCAGAGACACCGTATTGGCATGGCTATAGTTGATCACATCAAAGGTGGCCAGATCAAGATCACTGTCCAGATAATCGATGATACGAATATTGTAGGCAGGGGCATTTCCTGTGTTCTGAAAGTGTACAGTAAATGTAAAATAACCATTATAACCCGGAGGTACATTACGGGGATAAACTTCTTTAAAATTAGGATCTAAGGAGTTAGATACATTAAAACATTGAGTGTAGGTATTGTTGGAAGGATCAACATCTCCGCTAATTGGGGTAACAGTTACAGTAAAGCATACCTGATTGCCCGAAGTTGCTGTGGTATCTGTTGAAAAGATCAATCCAAAATCAGAGCAATTACTGATAGCTCCAAAATCGGCTACGTTATAAGTGAAAACATTTCCTACTGCAGTAGGTGTCAATGCACCGTTTGCTACACCCTGATAAGTAACCGGACCGTTAACAGTTATTTGCACCTGCCCTCCTACTCCTGAAGTGCAGTTTAAATGGCTCCATTGGCTCATATCGCCCGCACAAATAATAAGATTAAATGATTGACCTGGGAAAACCACACCATCTGTCACAATAGATTGCACGCCGATATCGAAGCTGCTTTTGCAAACCACAGGGAAATTAATGTTATAAGCAGTGGGATTCAACGCTGTAAGGGTAACTGTAGAATCTATGCCAGGATTGGCACATTGTACATCGAAGGGCACTCCCACTGTATCAATCTTAACTGTGTAGGTTCCGGGGCCTGCGGAAAAAGTATACATACCATTGGTTAAAGTATAGGTTTGAGCCACCAGATTGTTACCATTGTCGTAAAGCATCACATGCACATTGGAAATTCTTTGTTCGGCCACATCCAGACTGCAATTCATAATAGTGTCCTTATATACGGTACCTGTGATACCTGACAGACCATTGCAACTATGAGGATTGTTGAGCGGATCACCGTTCATGCAAAGAGGATATGCCAGCAACGTATCATTCATACCATAAGTATAGTTTGGCAGGCAGGTAAAAGGATTGGGGATGATTTTAAATTCTATGAATTCATTAAAATACCAATAGTTGGAAAAAAAGACAGGAACCAGATAATAATCATTAATCCAAATAAAAGGATACAAGGCAGGCAAACAGCCAAGCTGGTTATTGGAACAATTAAAGTGCGCAAATGAATGAAGAGAAGGAAGACTGGTCAATTGGTTGTTATTGCACCATAAATGAAGTAAGGAATTGGGCAAGGCAGGCAGGCTGCTTAGGCTATTGTTGGCACAGGCCAGTAAATAAAGGGAATCTCCAAGTGCCGGCAAACTGGTTAACTGGTTATTTGAACACTCCAGGGCATAAAGATTATTGGGAAGAGCAGGCAGAGAAATCAGGTTGTTGTACCTGCAATTTATATCATGAAGCCCTGAGGGCAAAGTGGGCATAACTGATATTTGGTTGTTTCCGCAATCAAAATAATAAAGAGATGCCGGTAAGGCAGGCAGAGCGGATATCTGATTATGCCCGCAATCTAAATAGGAAAGGGAGGCAGGCAAGGCAGGCAGTGTTGACAATTGATTATACCAGCATTCTAAATGGATTAAAGAAGCGGGTAAAGATGGAAGAGTGGTCAATTCTGAAAGACTGCAATTTAAATAATGAAGCGAGGATGGTAAGGCCGGAAGAGACGAAACAGGGGAATAAGAACAATCTAAATATTGCAGTGATACCGGCAAAGCAGGTAGTGAGGAAAGATACATATTCCCATTACAATTCAGATATTGTAGTGAGGCAGGCAAAGTTGGCAGACTATTTAGATTATTATTTCTACAATTTAGATATTGTAGTGAGGCAGGCAAGGTTGGCAGGTTATTGAGACTATTATCGCCACAATCCAAATATTGAAGTGTAACCGGCAAACTCCCCGTCATCCCAATGATTCCAAAGCTCCCGGAGCAGTCCAAATATTTTAAGGATGGAGGTAAGGCAGGAAAGGATGATGTGTTATTCCACAACATTTTACTTATCAAAGTGTCAAGTGCTGTCGGAAACGAACCAATAAAAACATATCCATTATTCGAGCAAATTAATTTTCGCAGCGATGCAGGCAAGTCAGGGATAATAATACTATCCATTTGATTGCATGCTAAATTTTTCAGAGATGTAAGATACTTTATCCCTGTAAGATTAAATTCAGAATGATAATTCAGATCAATTAATGAGAAACTTGCCGAAGTAACAGTTGAAATAGCAGCACTGGTTGTATCCAGTTGATTCCCGTTCATGGCCGTAGGAATATGTGTTTGTAACCAGCTAACAAAATTCGCATCCGGAATGGTCACATACTGGGCTTTCAGGCCATTCATAAGTAATAAGGCGATGAGGAGCAGGTAGAACTTTTTCATAAGCAGTTCAATTTAAATAAAATAGAAAAGATATTTTTTTTGGTACGGCATAATACTATGTTACGCAACCACAAATATACACGCAAAAGATACTGAAAGCAACAAAAATGGAAAATATTTTTAATGCGTCGATAAAAAAACTCCCGCCCTTCTTTCGAAAAACAGGAGTTCCTTTTAGTCCGCAGTCTTTCCCGAAGGGACCCCTACGGGGCAGTCCTTCCCGAAGGTCCGTAGGACTCCTATGGAGGACCCCTTCGGGGCAGTCGGCAAATTGGAGACTGCCGAATGGAGACTGCCAACTTACAATAAAACTTAAAGTACAATGATAGAAATGTGGTTTCCATTTCGATGATATTTAGGGGGTAATAGGAGGAATTTATCCATATCATTAAGCTCTCCGTCGTATCTATCTAAAAAATGGGAGGCTCTAATGTTCGCTTTGTGGCGTGTATTTTCTTTTTCAATCATTTTAGCAGGTATTACAAACAAAGAAACGGAAAAATCGAAGCAATTAAAAAATTATTGGATGTAACCAAACATTACAACGGTTAAAGTAAAAAATAATTCGGTGAAACTAAAACAAAAATCGTTTTTACTATTTCCTGCTTCGATGTAAGTAAAACCGAAATCGATAGAAGTATTTCTTACTCCGAAGTGGATATCGCGTACTTCGATGGAAGATTCTTAGCAAACAGTGTCGATTTTATAAGATCCGATGGAGATAAAGTAAACTTCAGAGTGAATAAAACGTGCATCGATGAAGCCAAAATGACATTTCATGTTGAAAAACCCCTATCCAATGAAACCGAAATCACGTCCAATGTTATCAGAATAACATCCATGGTAATGAGAACGTCGTCCATTGTCATGGGAACGATAAGGGGTTTAATAATACTAAGTTCCGTTGTTAAAAAAGTTAGCCTGCTTGTAATATTTCTTTACTTCATTGTCAAAAAAACTAACATGACCGGAGTAAAAGTTAAGGGGAGTTTCATCTTCCTTTACTTCGTTGTTGTATGTAAGAGGTTCGATGTGATAATTTCAGGAATCAGTGTAATAATCTTCTAATAGATTGTTCAAATCCAGGATGAGAGTGGAGATTTCGGAAGCTGCACTTTAAAATTTTTCGAACCTAACGCATTGAACTTTTACGCTGCTGATAAGTCGGGCGATTTCAAGGCTATCTACACTCTATCTACACCATTATACCTCTGTAGAGACTGAAGATACAGGTGTCTCAGAAAAACGAACGGTATCATTTCTTCGAGAAAGCATTTCGAAATAATAACAAAAAGAGGGCATGTACCAAAAGTACACGCCCTCTTTTCAATGTAAGGATATTTAAATCAAGCCTTATTGTTTCAAAATCCTGAAGCTGTGTTTTTCGTTGTTGATGATGGCATTCAGCATATACACACCTTTGGCCAGTTCGGATGCATCGATGTTTAGGGTGTTTTCGCCTTTCATCAGCTCATTATTGCCTCTGATCACCTCATTGCCGGTCATATCATAGATGCTCCAGTTGCAAAGGCTGTTTTCCTGAGATTTAACCTCCATGGTAATTTGTTCAGCAAATGGATTGGGATATAAATTGAGTTCTGTTGAACCCTCTGATGTCTCATTCATGGTAATGGACTTGCCCGATCTGCCTATTTTCTGCTCTTTGGTAGTGCCCCAGTAAACACCGTTGATCATAACACGCATTTTCACCCAATAATCCTGACCTGATAAGATTGGGAATATGCTTAAAGTAGTGTTCGATGAAGTGTTCATGCTTACCCAGCTTACAGGAGGATTCTCCGAACCTATACAATACTGCATTTGATAAGCCGTAGCCCATGATGTCATAGATGGCTGCCAGGTCATTTCCATTGAGGTACCATTATCGATTAGGGTTGTGAATACAACAGCCCCCGTATGAACTATAGAAGTAGCACTAACACCCCACAATACTCCATTTTTATAAACATATAAGCGGTATTGGTAATCAGAATCTGCCTGCAAATTCCCTATTTTTACTTGATTGGAATTCGCTCCTATTGCTGACCATGCTCCACTGCCTGACAAACGATACTGCAGAGTGACATTACTGGCCCAGGTTATTGTGTTCCAACTCATCAACAAAGTGGTTCCTATATCCTGGCTGGAGGTAAAAGTTATTGCATTGGTATGGAAACTGCCTGTCTGGCAAATACCCCAAAGGGTATTATTTTTATAAACCAGTATCCTGCAATCGTAATCGGCATCGGGCGTCAAATTGATAGCTTTGGCCGAAGTGCCCATGGCAGCAGGAACCGAAGTCCAGTTAGATACCGAGGACAATTTATATTGCAGGGTATACGAAGCAGCCCAGGGAGCAATATTGTCCCATGACAACAATGCCGTGCTTCCTATATCCTGGCTTGTACTGTATGCCACATTGGCCGTAGTAAAATTACCAATTTGACTAATACTCCAGAAGGTTCCGTTTTTATAAATAAAGATCCTGCAATCGTATTCGGTATTGGCTTGTAAATTACTAAGCTTTGCATTATTTACGGTATAAGAAGGAGTTCCCATCCAGGGTCCGCCACTGTGCAAACGATATTGAATGGTGTAGTGGTATATACCCGGAATTTGTGTCCATGTCAGCAACAAGGTGGTTCCTATATCTTTGGAAGTGGTGAAACTGAATCCAAATACATTAATAGAAATAGGATAAGCATTGCTAATACAACCTGTAGTACTGTTTTTAACCGTTACATCGGCATAATAATCTGTGGCCATAGCACCGGCAGGTACTGTCACCACTATTTGACCACCCGACAATGTTGCATCAACAACATCAACAAATCCCATGGCCTCGGCTGTAACATCAAAATCAATAGAATACAAGTCGGGACTGCCTGTTGTAGCAGAATATGCCAGATTGCCTGAAGTATTTCCGGCGATCATATTAAGGCTGGAAGTGCTCAGTGTTAGGGTTGGCAAAGGATTAAGCTCTGATGTTACCTGTGCAGAAGCCGCCGAACAACCACCGGCATTAGTTACGGTTACAGTATAATTTCCCGCAGAGCTAACCGAAATGGTTTGGGTGGTGGCAGTTGTCGACCATAAATAACTGGAGTACGAACCGGCATCCAAGGTAGTGGAGGTTCCATTGCAAATGCTCAGAGAACCTGTAATGATTGGCGTGGGCAACGGATTTACTACAAACGCCCCAGATACTTCACTGATAGCAGTTCCGCATTCGCCTGTTACCACGCAATAATAATACAAAGTCCCCTCAGCATCAGCCTGAGGAGTATAAGTATCCGTTTGCGCATTATTGGCAGAACCAAGATTTATTACATCAAGCCCATTGGTGTTCGCAACAGTATTGCTAAACCATTGATAGCTCAATCCGGTGCCGGTTGCTGTAACGCTTATGGCATCAAATGCCCCGCCAATGCACTGTGATTGTGCATCGGTAGCCTGAGCAGTGATAACAGGTGGTATGCAGTAGTCCCCCTGCTGAAAACCCTGGTAGAGCTTCCAACTGCCAGTATTGGCGGTTTCTGTTATTGCTTCTCCTATCGACCACGAGGTCTTATAGGTGCTATTGTCAGTTTGTCCGCCTGAAGAAGCAATCAGTTGCAGCGAAAAACTTTGGCTATACACTGCTGTGCAAGCCAAAAATAGCGTTAGAATTATAATTAGTTTTTTCATGGTATTTAGTTTGTTTTATTTCTGAGCCACTTTGGTTTCGTTTAAGGATTTTTTTATAGATTCTACTTCGGCTTTCAGTTGGTCGAAAGCAGTTTCCTGCGCTTTCAGTTCATCAATTTGTTTTTGCTGCACTGTATTTACTGTTTATTAATACTGTTTTCCCTTATGACTACTCCTCATACATAATAATTACAGTAAAGGGGCAGTTGACAGCGCTACTCCCAACTGGCATAATTCCAATTTTCGTTCCATCCACCCACATATAAGTTTCTATGTGGCCATTGCTTGAACAATTCAAGGGGATTTTACCGGTCCCGTCGATCAGAGTAAACACACCGCTAAAATCGAGAATCTTTGATAGTGTAAGCCCATGATTGATATATACAAAGTCGCCAGTAAATGGTGCCAAGGTTCCAGTGAATTTCTTATACTTGATTGCCGGTGCAGTAGAACCACCAAGCCGTGTATAACCGTTCAAAACCACATCGCCAGTACCGGTAGGGGTAAGGTTGACGTTCTGATTTGTGCCGCCTGCTGCAAAGGTAAGTGCAGTTGTGCCTGTAATAGAACCTGTTGTGGTGCCCGTGCCACCATTGGCAACAGGCAAAGTTCCGGATATATCAGCCACCGGAATCGTGGAAGAGGCTGTCATGGCAGATGTACCGCTTCCTTTTACGTATCCTGTAAGAGTTGTAGCTCCTGTACCGCCATTGGCTACCGGAACTATGCCCAGACTGATAGCCGGAGTGGTTGTGCCGTTTGTTATGCTTATGGGCGAAGTGCCCGTTACAGAAGTTACGGTTCCTGTGGTGGGTGTGGTCCAGCTTAAGGAACCGGCTGTTGAACCTGCCGTTAACACTTTACCATTGTTGGTGGTACCTGTAGCAATTACATGAAGGTTGCCATCGCCTGTTGGATGCGTATAATTGTTTGCACTCGTGGCAATGCCATCCAGTT
>CAZRFL010000058.1:5502-26277 GCA_964599365.1 uncultured Bacteroidales bacterium | reverse complement strand
AATCACACATAAATTTTTAATCCTAAATGGTGCAATTTGGTTTGACGACATACAGGCAACAGGATTAATATCATTTCCAAAACTCCTACAGCCCAACCTTGCAGCTTCTAATGGTATTGCACCACCACCAGCAAATGGATCAAAGACTTTTGGCATTTTATCTAAAAATGCTTCAATGGCCTGGTTTAAATTTTCTGTAATTATTATGCTTTTCTCAGTTTCAATATGCCTGTCCTGTAAACTGTATAGTTCTTTTTCTGCCTGTTTAATAGCAGTGTAATGTACATCAAAATCAGTTAACAAATTTTGCGATGAAATTTTTTGGTTATTCGATTTGCAATTATGAGCAACCCATATTAATTTACGGGCCTTGTTTATAATAACCTCGTTGTTTTTATTATCCCATTTTATTAAACTGTAATCACTTAGTTGAATATTACTAGCTGTTGTTTTACCAGATTTTTCATTTTCGCAAAATTGATTGCTGAATTTACCAATAAACATCAATAACCTGTTACGAGCGTTATCTTCCATTTTGTCGATGGCGGCAGTATAAGGAATATCATTATAGGGTTTGTAAGCTTCGACCACCATGCCCGGCTCGCTTAATGGTTTTTCAGGACTGCCGAGCAAAAGTTCAACTGCATCTTTAAATTGTTGAGGACAATTTTCATCCAAGGGATCAGGAACCAAACTTGCAAACACGACTGCCCGACAAACCGGCAATGGTCTGCGTGCCCACCATAAGTGCAGAGTTGAGATATGGCCATGGCGAATTGATTTATCTCTGACACTTTCAGCCGATATTTCTTTGATCGGCATTGCAACTTCAATTAGTTTTTTGGGTTGGGGCATTTTAGATTTTTTCTATTAATTTTTTTTTTACCAAATCGTAAGCTTCAGCATTGTTGTATACTTCATCAGGCCTTATCAAAGCAGCAATATCGCCTAAAAATTCATCATCCTGCATTTTTTCTTCCATGTTTTGTAAATACAACTTTTGGCTTGGTGGATGGTCGACCACAAACTTCATATACTCATGGTAGCATAGTAAAAGGGCATCTATATCTAAACCGGGCTGTTGCACCAGAGCTTTGTGCAAATCGTATAAATCCCTGCCTTTTCTGCGTTGGTATAGCGCCCTAAGTTTTGTACCCAGTAATTCTTCCAATCTGTAAGTAGTAATTTTGCAAGCACCTGTGAACCATGAGGATTTTACTTCAAAAGGAAAATGTTTGTAACCCAATATCGTAAAATGTTCCCGGCAATTGGTTTCAACTTTTAAACGCAGGTTTTGCACCGGAGGAAACTCCGATTCAAACCTAAATTTCAGTGTATTGTTGTTTTTCTTTTGAGCTACAACCGCTTCCCCTAAGAAAGATAGTTGATCTTGCAAGTGCATAATGGTTTCTTTAATTGGCTCCGGTCTGATTTGTACTAAATCTATGTCTTCGGAATAACGAGGTTGGGGTTGCAGATACAACTTATGTAATGCAGTACCGCCTCTGAATGCCAGACTTGAAGCCAACCATTCGTCAGAAAATATTGCTACTAAAGCACGGCAAATTACTAAATCCTGCTCGACCTGTTCGTTGGTTTGCCAAGGTACAAAGTTAGACCATTCGGTTATGTAGGCTTGTGGTATCATTCTTCGATATCGATTTCAATATTTACAATAACTTTCCAACGTTCGTCGGATGAAAAACCCTTAACCGATTTGGATGCTTTAAGAGGAATACGAAATAAGGTAGATTTGTTCTGAAGCAAGGCAAGGTGCAATGCATCGGCCAGCATATTGTTATTAAATGTTCTTTCGAGTAAAAAACCAAGGCGTTGCAAGGAAGTTACAGAAGCGTATTGAATAAGCGCAGTATTGAACATTTCAGGTTGAATAGCCTCAACCAATTCATTCAATATAGTTGCAACCCTGTTGATGCCACCCACCCGTTTTTCAAATTGTATTAAATCACAGGCAGTAAGAGCCGGATTTGAGATTTTCAGATAACCTGATTCTGTTTTTTTGGTTTCGAGGAGTATTTCGGGGATTTCTTTTTTGCTGATATAGTTAATCTTTAATCCTTTTTTTTGCGTAGGGCGAAGGACCGGGAAGCTGGTAACAACAAAAAATTCCTGTGGTTGCTGGTGAGAAGCACCATGGTATGAAGCGGCATTGAGCATGGCCAAATAATATGGTCGTTGCAAATGTTTCATCAATGAGTCGAGAAATTGAGCCGGTGGTAAAATTCCTTTAGAAATATACTGAGGAGGAATAATCAGATAGTACCCTTTCAAGATTGAAATTATTTGTCCTTTGGCTGATAATCGACTTAAGGCTCTTTTATACCCGATTGTAGTGTAGTTGGGCAATTCATCAACAAGCACATCCAATGAAAAGGCATGCCTACCATGCGATTGAAGATCTCCAATCCACTGACTTATTTTTATGTCTACTTGCTCGTTCATAAGAGTAATTTTTTGCCAAAGATACCATTTTTCGGTACTTTGTGCAAAAAATCTATTCTATTGTTTTATTTTTCCATTCAGCCATAGGTAAAAAATACTGAACACCTTTTGTTTTTAATTCGAACTTTAATGCTTTAGCCGGGTTTTGAATGCGAAATAATTCGGGTGTACTTTTGCAATTCATTACAATATACAACCATGCTGCATCGCCAAGCTGAGCCAAACGATTCATTTCATTCTCACTGAGCATTACATTGCCATCACCAGCACTGCGGCCTTTTACCTCAATGTAGCGTTTTAATTCTTCGGGGCTGACACTGCGTATGTCGTAGCCTTCGTTATTGGCACTTACGTCTTGTGGTGTCCAACCAACATTAGTTTCGTACTCCATGACTATTTGCATTGCTATTGCTTCGACTTCATCGTCACGACTCATTCCATAATGCCCCAAATATTCCACTTGCGTTAATGGCACAATATAAGCACAGCCCAACACTTCAGGTGCTTTGGGATTGAGTTGTACCATTAGTTCTAAATTCTCTAAACGGTTTTGTTTTTTTTGGATGAGTTCGTTGATACGTGTCTGTTTTTTAAAAATCTTTTCCTGTACCTTATTATCACCCAAAAGTACTTTGCCTTGCAGTTCCTGAATGGAAATCTGTAAATCCAAAATTACCTGAGTAAAAGCTGACTCCAGGTAGTTCTTGCGACCTTCAGCATCTTTTTCAACATGAGCCTTTGTATCTTCAAATTGACGGGTAGTTATGGTTTCAAAACTCCATTGTACGACTTCATCATTACTAACAACAGCAGGAGGTACGATTGGTTTTGCAAATTCGGTAGGAGTGTGAAGGTCGATAAACTTGGCAGGGGAGGTAAGATGAAATTCGCTGTCCTTGGTTTGATATACCATTAACAGCCTTTCATCGGCGATACTATCTTCTTTTTTGCTTGGCCTGTTATCGACAATCTGGCTTTTCACAAAAAAAGCGAAATAATCTTCTTTGTCATCAGGAGAAATGAGCACAGTGCCTTTGAGCATATCTTCGCGGTACAGATTGCGAACTACTTTTACCAAACTATCAAAAACGGGATTTCCCGGGTTGATGTAATGTACTTTTCCTAAATCACCAACATTTTGGTAATCAAGAAAAATTTGCTTGTCAAAGCAAAATTGAATTGATTTGATTGAGTCAAAATGAATCTTATACTTTTCCTTAAGTTCGGTAATAACAGCAAGAGGCATCTTGTCAATACGGAAAATTGATGGCCTAAGTTCAGTGAAAACACCTCCTAAATTTTTAAAAGCTTTTTCAAAAAATAAACGAATGTAAATAGGCTGCAAACGCTTTTCATCAGAATTTTCTTTTAATACTCTGGCATCTTTGTAGTCGACCGCACTATGAGCCAACTTATCCTTATGCTCTTTTATTTTTTCAGTGAATTTCATCTTTAAAACTTCGTCGTCCTGAGATAAGAATTTATCCAGATCGGTTTCCCTGCCATTGAAAACTGAATTGATGATAGCATCTAAACTGACACCTTCCAACACATCCTGAATTACATCGTAAACCCTATCGTCGCCCATACCTTCGCGAATGATGTCTAATTTAGTCAGCAGCCTTTCTAATACTTTTCCTTCTTTGGTATTGCTTGCTACCATATTAAAGACTAATACATCCTGTTTTTGCCCGTAACGATGAATACGACCCATTCGTTGCTCTAACCTGTTTGGATTCCAAGGGATGTCCCAATTGATAAGCAAGCGACAAAACTGTAAATTGATACCTTCACCAGCAGCATCAGTACCTATAAGAATCTGAGTATCGGGTTTAGCAAATGCCCATTGAGCTTGTCTACGTTCGTCAACAGTTTTGCCACCATGTATGGTAGCAACTTTATAGCCACCACTTTTAGTGAGGCGTTCTTCTAAGTATAGCAAAGTGTCTTTATGTTCGGTAAAGATCACGAGCTTTTCTCCGTTTTCTAAAACTCCATTTGATTTGAGCAATTCTTGTAATTCCAAGAACTTTTTTTCTTCCTGTTTGCGATTGTACAGCGTTTGAGCCATTTCGAACAATCTCTTGACTTCACCTGCTTCCTGTTTTAATTCCTGCGGATTCTTGGCCGTAGTAAAGAGCTTGAATTTTTTAGGATCAGATAAAATTCCTTCTAAAGCATCTTTTTCGTCGTCTTCTAAATCCTCAAAATCTTCAATATCCTCTACCTGGTTATACGCTGCATCGATACGTTGACGTTGATTCCAAAGGCTAGGGTTATTATTGAGTTCGTCAACAATACCCTGTAAGGCCAACCATCTACGCTCCAATGTATTTTTGATTGCGAATATTGAACTTACTAATCTTCTCTGCATTACAGTTAATGCCAATGAAACATGAATGTTTTTTGTTTCAGATGCTTCTTCTTTTCTCTTTGTAAGATAGTTGGTCACAGCATCGTACAATTCTTTTTCTTCGGGAGTAAGCTGGTAGGCTACTGTTTTAGTGTAACGGTCTTTAAAAAGTGGCTTACCTTGCCAATCCTTCATGTCTTCTTTTAACCTTCGGATAAAAAATTTATTGATGCCATTATGTTCTAATTCCTTAATTCTTTTAGAAGCAATTTCATCAGTAGCAAAAATATCTTCATCTAATAACTGCAAAAGTTTTTTGAAGGTGTCGGTTCTGCCTCTGTGTGGAGTAGCAGTTAGTAACAGAATGTGTTCACATTGTGTCGATAACACTTGTGCAGCCTTGTAACGTTGCGATAAATATTGTTTATTACCATAATCGTAAGCAGAAAGTTTGTGACACTCATCAAATACGATTAAGTCCCAATGTGAACTACTTGCCACGTTGAGCACATCTTCACGGGAAACGAAATCGATGGAGGTAACAATTTTATGCGCAGTATGAAAAACATTAGGGTCGGAAGAAAATAAACTTCTGTTTACAAGAGTAAAAGGGATATTAAATTTAATGGCCATTTCATCTTCCTGCCATTGTTTGGTGAGTCCACCGGGTGTGACTATTAAAATTCTTTCTGCAAGTCCCCGCATCATTAATTCTTTAATGAGAAGGCCTGTCATTATTGTTTTACCTGCACCTGTATCATCTGCTAAAAGAAAACGAATTTGAGGGAGTGGTAATAAGAATTTATAAACAGCTTCGACTTGATGCGGCAATGGATCGATGATGCTACAATTGACTGCAAATAATGGATCGAATTGATAAGCAGAATTTATGCGTTCAGCTTCTGCAAATAATGCAAATCTTACCGGATCGCCAGTAAAATTAAATTTACCTTCCTGAGTAAGTACTTCTAAAGCCTCAAATTCTGCCTTTGAAATTACTTTAGTGCTGGCACGATTGGAATTAATACCCGTGTATTTTAATGACACCATTGAACCTAACGGCTGAATGTGATTCACAGTTACAGGTTCAGAAGGGATTAGGTTTTTTACTATTTGTCCTATTTCTATTGGCATAAAGTTCTACTTGTGTTTTGATAATCCCGGAAATTTCAAAAAACAAATTTAGAATAAAAGCTAGAAAGGGTGGAACAAAAAAAATAAAAACTGCAAACCTTGCAAAGTTTGCAGTTTTTAGAACAATGAAATTGATTTAAATTTTGGAATAGCTGCCGTATTGTGGTTGAGTAAGAAATTTGCCAGCTAGCTCTTTGAGAAGGCTATCAATAGAGCGTGTAGAAAGATTGAAAGTTTTACCTATTTCGATGGCTTCAGCCCGCTTGAAATCATTGGGCAGTGCATCAAAAAACTTGCGTTTGTTATCGCCAGAGCGGAAAACGGAATTTTCGTTTTGTTTAGGAAGGTTATGAAACATGAGCAAACTGTGCTGTTGGTAAAGTTCTACGAGTTGAACAGCAGTTTCGAAATCGATTTCGGTGCAAGTTTGGTTGCAAGCAGAATCTTTATTTTCCCATTTACGAAGTGCTGTAAAAATCATGCAGATACGATAAAGGACCAAACCAAGACGTTTAACAATGCTTCCGGCATCAGCTCCGGCAAAGGTTGTGACTTCGTTTAACCATTTACTACAAATACTGTTTAGCTTCTGCCATTGAGCCTGGGAAAGTTCGATAGTAGTAGGGGAAAGGCCTAAAAATAAAACTAATTCATAAACCTGTTCTGATAAAACCCTGATGTAATCTGTACGGTTGATATTGTTTACATAGGGTGAAACATCCCGCCATTGTTGTTCCACTTTAAATGCGTAAAAAAGAAAACGACTGAATAAGCCATCTTCAGCGGAAGCAATCAAGCCTGTGATTTGATTAGGAGTGCCTGAGAGCGCCACCGACAAGCGTGGTTCTTTTACTTCAATATATTCGTTGTTAGCTTTTTTGGAACTTGAAATATGCTCGTGGTGAAAAGCTTTACGAAGCATGTCGGAATATCCACCCCATTCATGTTTTAATACATTACCCATAGTATCGGCTTCGGTTTCGCAAATGATTCCATCACCCTGATTTTGTTCAAGGTGAGAGAGAATTTTTGCATAGCTGGAATTTGCAGGAATAAAGACCACTTTAAAGGGTGGTTGTATAGGTGGATCTTCCGGTACTTCCTGCTTCTTTTTAAATCGTTGGCGTGATTTGTATTCGTTCATTTCGGCATCATACCTCTGTAATTCCTCTCTGCTAGTTTTTAAAATCTGTTCATGGTATTTGTCAGCAAGTGATTTTGAAGATTTCAAAACTCCTTTTCCACTTGCTGCGGGAGCTATTATGAACGAAAAAAGATTTGGGTAAACCACTTCCTGAGAATAAATTCCTTTTACATTTGGCAGACAACCACTCAGAATTGATAAACCACCGGTTAGAAATACATCGCGTTCACGCTCATCCGAGAAAGCCAAGGCACCAGATTTTAACAATTCAGGCAATCGGATGTATAGTTCATCCGGTATAACAGGAGTGTTTTTAAGATAATCTTCTTCAACAGTTTCATTGAATGAAGATTGAACATTTGTGTTAGTTTGCACTTTTGCAGACTTAGCAAAGTTTGCAAACTCGTTAGGATGATGGTTGTAAGCACTTTTTACGGATGCCCGTATTTCGAGATCGGATAAATCAAAATTTGTTGTAATAAAATCAAGGGCTATGCTTTCGGGAATGCCTTTTCGGTTGCAGTTTGAAGCTAATAAATAAATGAAATTGTTGCGATTACCCTCAACATACTGTTCTTTTTGTTGAGTAAAGGATATGCAATCATCAAAAGAAGTTGAGTAATCAGGAGTGCTAATGGGCTCCTGCTTTACTTTCAATTCTTGCTTGATTTGTACTTCAAATTTTCGGTTCTTATTGTTCTTATATGTATCAGGGTCGTAAGAGAAAAAGCAAAGTCGCGTGATGTCTTTGCATTTGGGATCGCAAAGGATGCCTAATGCTTTTTCGTAATAGTTCTGTACTTGTTTATAAGCAGTTTCGTGCTCTTGCTCTCCTGTGGTTACTTCCACAAATACTTTTAACCCGTTACCACTTGGACTTCGAAAACAAGCGAAAGTATATGGTATCTTTGAAATAGCCAGAAAAGCATTGTTTAACTGTTCGGGTGTGAGTTTATCGAAATCCAAATGAACAAAGCCGCTATACTGGTCCAATAATTCAGATTTACGGCCACCAATAAAGGTTGCCGAGGGAGTGAAAGCCGGAAGATGTTTTTTTAACTGATCGGCTTTTTCGGAGTTGCCAGAGGCAATTGAAGAGCGGATAGTTTCAATATCCGCCCTGTATTTGCCTTCCCTAATATCTTTAATGATAAAAATTAAAGATTCGTTTCCGACAGGTTTATTAAATCCTGAAAAGATTGTACAAAATTCCATGGAATCAGGATTTAGATGGTTTGTGATATTTTTCGAGCATCTGAAGAATATCTGATAAACGATAGTACATTTTACAGCCGACCTGCGAAAAAAGCAATGATACCAGATGTACGCCATTCCTGTGCTGTGCGCTTACTGATATTCATTATCTGAATGAACTCCTGGTTATCGAAGAATACTTTTTCAGGGGTTGAGTGTTGCTTTCTTTCAAGCATCCTAATAATAGTGTCAAGCCGTGCCTGAATGTTTTCAAGGGGTTCACGGCATTTTCTACATTCATCCATGATCACCTCCTTTTGTTTTGGATTACATACTCTGTTGCTTGTTTTTCAATCTCATCAGTAGTTGTCTGGCGGTTTTGTTGTAACCAGCCATCTAGCTCATGACGATTGAAGTACAATTTTTTACCTTGGGGGCAGAAATGTGGTATCTGCTTCCGGCTGGTAAGTTTGTACAAGTGGCTTTCACTGATGTTTAGGTACTGACAAGCCTCTGAAAAATTCAGTACATCTTTTAAGAGCAAAGTTTGCCCTGTGATGAGTGCTTTCAACTCATCAAGCTGTTTTAAAATTTGGTCCATTTTTGAACGATTTTTAATTAAAAATGGACTTATGCGCATAAGTCATCACCGATTGTCGATGATGATACAAAGGTCGGAAAAAAGGAAACGAGGGAGAAAAAACGGTATTTTGAAAAATAATGTATTAGACTATAATACTGTTACTTGTGAATACAAGGTGGTATTTTGAAATGGTATTTTCAAGGCAAAATACTGTATTATCGACAAGTCGGTAAAGTGTCGAGCCAATAGTACTTATCGGATATCGATCTTATAATTTCGGGTGAACTTTTACGGAATTGTTGGGAAGTGTCAACATTATAGCGGTGGTCGAGGTATTGCCTATAGTCAGCATCCCTGAATTTGCTTTGATGTTTGACGTTCTTCTCTTTAAAATATTTTTTCTGAATCAATATTCTATAAATTGAGGCAAGCTCTTTTTTCTTGTCATGTTTATTTGTAAAGTTGTATTCCAGATCAATAAAATCGTAGTTGTATAAATTTTCTTCAAGTTTAGTAAAAAACAAAGAATTTACGACATCATTATAGGATAGTTTACCCTTATAACCAGTACGGAAATCAGACTGTTTTGGAATGAATGGAGGTTTCTCAGGAACCTGCACAATTTTGCTTTCCTGTTTAATCTGGATGTCTGCTTGTTTTTTGCTTGTTTTGGCTAATTGGTATTGCTGAATAGTAAAAGCGGGTGATTCCGGGATGCTCTTATTTGAATTAAAGTTTGAATCAATAAAATTTATTAATTCGTTTTCAGAAAGTGCCTCAGTCCCTGTAAACGCAGGAAATGTTTTTTTTATTTCTTCATACAAACTGAAAAGAGAAATTTTCAAGGAATGCAGAACAAAAAGACTAAGTTTATCATTATTAGATTTGCCAGCCACTTGTTCAATTGTGTAATCGAGGTTACGAAGCAAACTGCATACCTGGTATTCAGCATCAATAGTCGTTTTGCATTTTACTACATTTGTGGCAATTGCTGCACGAATACGTAGTGTTTCGTTGCTGATAAGATAGGAATAAAATTCTGATGCTTTGTTATAAAAGTCAGGTAATATCAGCATACTAAAGGAAGTTTGTAACTCTGCAAACTTTGCAAGATTTGTAATTCTCTCCTTGTTTGGCAAATGGTCAATTTTTAAACTGACTGAATAATCCTTCAGTGATTTAATCAATGCTTTAAAAAATTGTTCTGGATTGTCCTTGTTTACCCTTACCTGATTATTTAGAATGTCCCGGAACTTTGTTTCGGCTGTGTTTTCAGATTTCCATGGTGCTAATTCACCAAAAAGGATATTGTCGAAAATTGAGGGTTTTACTACCATAATTATAATCTAATGCGGTTTGCTGCTTCTTTTTTACGTTCATCAATTATCTTGGCATAAATCTGCGTTGTTTTCAGGTCCTTGTGGCCTAATAACTTTGAGACGGTATAAATATCAGTACCCAAAGTTAATTGTAATGTGGCATATGTATGACGTGCGCAGTGAAAAGTTATGTTTTTTGTTATGCCGGCTTTCATCATCCATTGTTGCAATCTTACATTATGCCAGGCGCTGTATTTTAATCCGACAAAAACACGTTCATCGGCTTTCCCACGTTCACCCAGCAATTCAAATGTTTGATCAGAAATAGGCAAGGTTTCGGCTCCTTTGGTTTTCTTTTGAGTAAACCGGATGTAATAACCGATTTCATTTGAATGCTGGACTTCAGACCATGTCATTTTGTGAACATCAGACCATCTTAAACCAGATAAGGCACTGAACAGAAAAGCACGTTTGAGAATTGGAATTTCGCATTCTGTTTTTGCCACGGCCTGTAGTTCTTCAAGGGTTAAAAATTCCCTTTCGGGTTCACCTGCTTTGATGCCTTCGGTCTCATCGGCAGGGTTGCGCTGAATGATTCCTTCTTTGAAAGCTTCTCTCAATGCTGCGCGAACCTTATTATAATAGGATGATGCGGAATTTTGGGAAAGGGGCTGTTTGGCGGGAGTCCGTGCTTCCTTCTGCAGGTATTCTTTGAAATCATTCAGCCAACGTTTGTCGATCTGGGCAAATGTGATATCAAACTTAACGAACCTTTGAAGGTGTTTAAATGTGCTGTCCCAATTACCATAATTACCGGTATTACCTTTCCGTTTTTCTGATAGATATTCAAAGTAGCGGAGGAAACTACCTTTCATCTTGCTTTGATCCTGAAAGCCATAAATGCCGTTTTGTAATTCTAAATGTCGTTTGGAACGGATGGCCTCAGCCAAAGCAAGATTTTTTTGATTATCATCTTTGTCGGTTTTAGACAATTTTCCTTTAGTAGGAGAGGGGATTAGGTAGAGTTGCAAATATTCATACTTGCGCTTGCCCTGGTGATAATAGTCAAGGTACAAGCTTATTTTATTACCTTTCTGACGTTGTCTTAATGTAACTTGCATAATGGATTATATAAAAAGGTTATCAATTTCTTTACGAGGCACAATGGTGCGACTGCCGAGCTTGGCAGCCTTTAAACGACCTTTGTCGATTAACCGATAAATGGTCCATCGACTGGCACCGACTAGCTGACAGGTTTCATCGATGCTTAAAAATTCCTTTTGCTTAATGATAGGGTTGAAGGGGTTTGCCTGCTGATCACGATCAACAGCATTCAAAATTTTACCTTCACGTTTTCGTTTTTTGTAACTTCTTTTAGCGCAGTTATCGCTGCAAAACTGCGTTACTGTTGTCTTTGCGGTGAACTTTATCCCACAAAAAGCACAGGTTTTTTCAATTCGGATATTACTGCTCATAATTGGTGCTCTTAGTTGCTGACTGTTGCTAGATGTTGCAGTGTGTAGCAAGATTTCGCTTTTGTGTTGCCCGGAAAACAGGCAACATCATTGGGCAACAAATTAGCAACAAATATAAACAAAAAAGAGCAAATGGGCAACAAAAAAGAGAATAAAATTTACAAAGTTATCAACAAAGACATGCACTTGACAAGCAAGAGAAAAATAATTACTTTCCTATACAGAATTTACTAAAAATACTTCCTAAAATATCCTCGTTGGTGATCTCTCCGGTGATCTCGCCCAGGAAATGCAATGCGGTGCGTATATCGGTGCTCAGCAAGTCGGTAGGCAGGTTTTGCTGCAGTCCGGCTTCAATGCTTTGAATGGCATCCAAAGTCTTGCTCAGCGATTCGTAATGGCGAATGTTAGAAACAATGGCTTTGTTGCCTGTGTTGGCCACATTCACCGAGCGCAGCAGGCTATCGGTGATCATACTGATGTTTTCCTTGCGTTTGGCCGAAACAAAAATGGTTTCCAGTTCCACCAGCTCGCTGAATTTTTGGGGTGTTTTCTGCAACTGGTCAATCTTATTGCCAATGATGATGAATTTCTTTTCGGGGTTCTGAATATGCTCCGTAAAGTCTTTCAGGGCATCTTTGATGTCATCCACCGTAGTTTTGGAGATATCTATCACATAGAGCACCACCTGTGCCTGATCTATCTTCTGATAGGTGCGTTCAATGCCCATTAGTTCTATCTGGTCCTCCGATTCTCTCAGTCCGGCGGTATCAATAAAGCGGAAAGCAATACCGTCAATGCTCATAATGTCTTCAATGGTATCGCGGGTGGTTCCCGGAATTTCCGAAACCAGGGCTTTTTCTTCGTTCAGCAGGGCATTCAGCAGGGTCGATTTGCCCACATTGGGTTTGCCCACAATAGCCACAGGGATACCGTGTTTCAGCACATTTCCCTGTTTGAAGGATTCTTTCAGGGTTTCTACTTCGGTCTTGATCTCGTTTATCAGTCGGAGGAACTCGCTGCGGTCGGCAAATTCCACATCTTCTTCGCTGAAATCCAGTTCCAGTTCTATCAGGGCGGTAAAACCAATGAGTTTTTCGCGCAGTTCTTTGATCTTTGATGAAAAGCCACCCCGCATCTGGTTCATAGCCAAATCGTGTGCGCCTTTCGAATTGGCGGCAATCAGGTCGGCAATGGCTTCGGCCTGCGAAAGGTCGAGCTTTTGGTTCATAAAAGCCCTCAGCGTAAACTCTCCGGGACTGGCCAATCTCAATCCCAGCGAAAGCAGGGTCTCCATAATACGTTTCTGAATGTAGAGCGAGCCGTGGCAGCTGAATTCCACCATATCTTCGCCACTGAAGGAATGGGGGGCGCGGAAAACCGTCATCAGCAGACTGTCAATCACCTCTTCTCCAGCTACGAATTTTCCGTAATGAACGCTGTGGCCTTCATATTCCTTCGTTTCAGTTCTTTTGGCAGGAACAAACACCTGTTCTATGGTCTTCAGGGCTGCTTCGCCGCTGATGCGTATGAGGGCAATGGCTCCGGTGCCTCCCGCCGTAGAAATGGCGCAGATGGTATCGGAACGGTTCAATGAATTTCTGAGTTGCATAGGGTTAGTTTATTAATGCCAATAAGGAGAAGAAAATTAAGTCATTAAATTCTTGCCACGAAGATTCACAAAGAAAAGTTGTAAAACTATTAACAACTAAGTGCATCTTTGAGTCCGCCGCGGCAGATGCTGCCTTTGTGGCTCATTTCCTTGCTATCCTTTATCCGCATTATTATTACAAAAGTAGTGAATTATATTTGTTCAAAAAAAAAACTGAAAATACGGTTCATTTCCAACCATTATTATAATTTTGTTATATGATTCAGGGAAAAAAAGTAGTGGTAGTGATGCCGGCCTATAATGCCGAGAAAACACTGGAACATACCTATGCCGAGATCCCTTTCGATATTGTGGATGATGTGGTGGTGGTGGACGATTGCAGTAAAGACCGTACGGTAGAAAAGGCTCATTCCATTGGTATACGTCATGTCATACGTCACGAAAACAACAAAGGCTACGGTGGCAACCAAAAGACCTGTTATGATTATGCCCTGGGTTTGGGTGCCGATATTGTGGTGATGCTGCATCCCGATTATCAATACACCCCATTGCTGATACCCTCCATAGTCAATATGATATCCGGCGGACTTTATCCCGCTGTATTAGGTTCGCGCATATTGGGCAGGGGAGCCCTCAGGGGCGGAATGCCGCGTTACAAGTATATTTTCAATCGTTTCCTCACGCTTTTTCAGAACATAATGATACGTCAGAAACTTTCGGAATATCATTCGGGCTATCGTGCCTTCTCTTCCGAAGTGCTCCGAAAGATCAACTACCACGCCAATTCCGACGACTTTGTGTTCGACAACGAAATGCTGGCGCAGATATTCTACGCGGGTTTCGAGATAGCCGAAGTCACCTGTCCTACGAAATACTTCACAGAAGCCTCGTCCATCAATTTTTCGCGCAGCCTGAAATATGGTTTGGGTGTGATGGGCGTTTCCTTCAAATACAGGCTTCAAAAGATGAAGCTTGCCCGCTATCGTATCTTTACACCCGCAGCAGATGACAGAGTCTGAACAGCCACAGTCGGTGTGTATCTTTTGTGGTTGCACCTTGTCCGATAAGTTCTGCAACACCTGTGATATCTTCGATAACTCTTACGAGATCAGGCGCTGTATGCAATGCCATGCTTATTTTCTTTCGCCCATGCCTACCGACGCTATGCTGGCTCAGGCATACGATGTTTCTTACTATGGGGATCAGGAAACCAAGTTCAAAGCGGGAATCATTGAAAGGGTGCTGGATGGCTTTCGCAACTACAGGGCGCATAAAATAGCTGCCAAACTGCCCAAACAGGCCAGAATATTGGATATAGGATGCGGAAACGGTAATTTTCTGGAGTTTTTGTCTTCCAACAAAGACCTCGAACTGCACGGTATTGAGCGCGATATGAAAGCTGCTGCCCGCGCTATGTCAAAACAAGGCATGACCATAAAGACCACTCCATTGGAAACAGGAGATTATCCTGCTGAATACTTCGATGCCGTCACCCTTTTTCATGTTTTTGAACATCTTACGCATCCTGCCGAAACCCTGCACATCATTGAGCAGATATTGAAGCCCGGCGGTATTTTATACCTTTCTTTCCCCAATATTGCAAGTTTTCAGGCTCAGTTGTTCCGCGGCAAATGGCTGCATCTCGATCCTCCCCGTCATCTTTTCTTCTTCAAACCTTCGGTGCTGAAGAAGATCATGAAGCAAAGGCGCTTTAGCTGCATCAGCGAAAGGTATATTTCCCTCGAGCAGAATCCTTTCGGCATGGTGCAAAGCCTGCTGAATATGGTATTCAGAAAACGCGAGATACTCTTCGAACGACTCAAGGGCAATACAGATTATGCTCCCGAATGCGGCAAATTTTGTATCTTTATACAAAAAGTATTTTTCATGACTAGCTACCCTTTGTTTGCCATTCACGATGTGTTGATCAGTATCTTCCGGAAGGGAGCTACTGTTACTTTACTCTTTCAAAAGAAATAGTCTATGATACTGTTTATTATTATACTTACGGTTGCCATCTCAATTTTTGCATTAAGTAATCATGATGTCTTCTACCGACTGAAATTTAACGCTTTTCTGGTACTCCATTCCAAACAATGGTACAGGTTTTTTACTTATGGTTTCGTTCATGCCGGCTGGATGCATCTTTTCGTCAACATGTTCGTGCTTTATTCTTTTGGCAATGTGGTGGTGGCTTATTATGTGGAGATATTTGGCCTCAAAGGGTACTATTATTTTGTGCTACTCTATGTAGGGGCCATTATGATGTCCACCTTACCGTCTTTCGGCAAACATAAGAACGATCCCGGCTACAATGCAGTAGGGGCCTCCGGTGCCGTATCTGCGGTAGTTTTTGCCAGTATCTTATTCGTTCCTTTGGGCAAGATATACATGTTCTTTATTCCCATTGGGATTCCGGCCTTTATATTTGGTGGTCTATATCTCATCTATTCCGCTTATATGGCGAAACGCGGGAGCGATAACATTGGCCATGACGCCCATTTCTGGGGCGCTTTGTTTGGTGTGGTTTTCACCATTGCCATAAAACCCAAAGTTTTCCTCTTCTTCATCGACCAGATCAAAGGCTTCTTTGGCGGATGATTTCCTTTAAGTAAGGTTTATTTACTCCCGAAAACAATGTCTATGGTAGGCAGCAGATGCCATTGCCTGCCAAAAGGATAGCTGCCGTAGCATAACTTATAACCTGCTTTCAGTGCCGAGTGTTTGCTGATCTTGCACATGATGGTTCCGGTGTTTTCCATAAAGAAATTATATTGTTTGGTAGCGATCACAAAGAATTGCACATCGAAGTCGTAGGCCCAGTTTCTTACTATTTTTCCTTTCAGATCGGCGCCCAGTCTTATGGTGCAGGTATGGAACAGATGGGAAGTGCGGGCATAGATCAAAGGAAAATCAACGGTAGCCAGAGGACTCAGATAGCCATCGCGCATTCCGAGAAAAACTCCGGCACGTGCCGTAACAAAAGCTGTATCGAATACCTGTTTGCTTACCAGAAACGTACTGGAAAAAGAGAACATATTCGGGAAGGTGAACTGAGGCGACAGTATGCCTCCTGTCCCTTTGCGGCTGAGCAGGTTGAATAAGGGGGTATTGTATTGCAGTCCGTGCTCGCTGGCCATCTGAAAACCATTTTTGTCCGCCAGGAATATCTTCACACCTATATTAGGTACAAAAGGCATTTGGAGTATGTTGGCGTTTATTTCTACCCTGCGACTGATGCCATAGCGAAAGGGCTGTACCAGTCCGCTTTCCCATTTGCCTTTTCGCATCAGGAAGGCTGTTTTATAGCTCCAGCGGTTGATGAGGGGGATGTTTTGTGCCGTCAGGGTTTGTATGATTAAAACTGCGATGAGGAGCAGCAGGCTTCGTTTTATGTGTATAGCTTTCATAGTGATTCGTCTTTATTTGGGTAATACAAGCATAGAACTAACAGGAGCATGGTCCGATTCGGAGAAAGCATCCTGATGAGTTATGGTGGAAGCAGCAACCCAATGCAGATTGGTGAAGAGATAATCCAGCGTACGGTCGAAAGTATGCTCGGGGCGTGTGGTATGAGTGTAATAAGCCGATTGATTGGCCTGATATACTGACAGAGGAAGTGCGCAGGAATAAGTATTATAGATGGGCAGCAACCAGCTTTGTTCGGGTGTGTAATCGCTTCCGGCTTTATGCATGGGGTCGTCGCCCGATTCATGGAAAGATTCACCGGGGCACATATCTTCCAGACAAAAATCCCATTTATCCGAACCGGGAGGAAGGGTATTGAAATCGCCTCCGGCCAGCAGATAACCTCCTGCATCGTTTATCTTATCCAGTTCCGCCTTGAATTGTTGGTAATGTTTCTGTTTGGTGTCATCAGTTGCAAAGGCCGAAGCATGCATGTTAAGCACGGATATCTCCTTGAATCCGGGAACCGTGATCTTTCCTGTTACAATGCAGGAGCGCAGATAGAAATACACCTCTATGCTGCTTTGGTCGGTGCGCAATGCCAGTTGTATTCGTTTGGCATCATTAATAGGCCAGGGCGATAATATCGCCAGACCCATATCCATACGCCCCAATCCGTCGCTGGGGATATATTGTGATTGCCATTCGGGAACATAGGCCGCATAATTGAAATAGGTATGGTCGAGTATGTATTGCAGTTCATCCAGATAGCCCGTGCGCTTCGAATTCACATCCACTTCCTGAAGCATAAGTATGTCGGGTTTTATTTCATTAATTTTCGCAACAATGGCCTGCAAATGAGGCATCACTTCTTCCTGCGAAAAGACCACATTATTGCCGCAGGCATCACCAAACCAGGGAGTGCGGCCAATTCCGAAGCGAATGTTCCATGTCATGGCTTTGATAGCCGAATCAGGTTGAGGAGCAGGAGTGAGGTTGGCAGCAGTATAGTAAGTGGCATCCATCACTTCATCTTCTTTGTACTGTGTAGCCATGGGCTTACAGGCAGCAAAAAGAGAAGCAGCCATACTAAAGATGATCAGATAACGGTAGAGAAAATGGCGCATAATTCGAAATTTTAGGATAAAGGTAGAGGAAATTTATTTTAGGGCAAAATATTAAGCTATATCTATCGTTACTACCTGAAGCATTTCCGTATGTTACAATAATTCCTGATCCATTGATTTTTTTAGGTTGAAATGAAGATAGTTATCGATATTTTTATAGATTTGCATTAAATTTGATATAGGCCAAAACATTACCATCACATACTATAATGGGCAGAATTGCATTAAATATTATAAGCCTGATATTGTTACTCTTGATGCCTTTTTTCGGAAAGGCTCAGGAGGTTAGCATTGCCGACAGTTTAAAAGCCAGACTGAATACGGCTTCTTCTGATTTGGAGAAAGCTGATATCGAAATGAAGATATGCAAATACTATCTGGGTATTTTCCCTGATTCTGTGGAACGTCATGCTAATAATGCTATCAGGATATACACCTTACATAATCTTATCGATAAAAAAGTGGATGCAACCTTAATTCTGGCTCATTCATACCAATATAAAGGAGTATTTGATCAGGCCATATACTGCATAAAAGGTCTGTTGGAAGAGATCAAAGCAAACAAGAATGAACTGCTGCTGGGGAAATGTTATCATTTTATGGGTGAGTTGTGTCGTGCCACTACCTTGTACGAATCTGCCATACTTTACCTGAAGAATGGTTTAAAAATAGGCCATGAGCATCATGATAAAAATTTAGCGGCCAATTGCTACGACAGGCTTGCTGCGGTGAATTATGAAAAGACCAACTATTGGCAAACCATCATTTATGCCGATTCGGCCCTGGAGATATCCAGAAAGCAAAAGTATTATGAAATCACTGCTTCCAGCCTTGATATATTAGGAGCAGTATATACCACCCTGGGGCAGTTCGATAAAGCTTTGACCGTTCAAACGGAAGCTTTGGACGTTTGTTCTTTGATGGATGCTCCGGAAACTATTTTGCCCAACGTATATCGCAATATTGCCAGGACCTATTATCGTCAGAAAGATCTCGATAAAGCCCTTGAATTTGCCAACATTAGCTATAAGATGGCTGAAAAAAGCAAGATTTGGGTGTACATGGATATTTCAGCGGGTTTATTGTCACGGGTATATGCTGAAAAGGGAAATTATAAGAAAGCTTATGAATTTTCAGAGATATCAATGGGAATAAGAACAGCTACACGAGATAAGGAAATAGCCTATAAAATAACTGAGTTAAATGCCCGTTACGAGAATGCTAAGAAAGAAAGGCTGATAGCAGACCAGGATAATAAATTGTACCAAAATCAGCTTCAGATGCTGAAGGATAAGACACGCCTGCAAATCATGCTTTTTGCTTCCGGCACTTTAATTACTCTGATCATTGTTTTGGTTATATTCTACATACAGAAGAGGCGCAATCATATGAAGATGATGCTTCAAAACCATTTGATATTAGAAAAGAACGTCGAAATGGAGCAATTGACAAAAGAGGTTACCCTTCAGGCATCAGAACTCAGAAAAACGAACGAAGAATTATTAAAACTCACCTCCTTTAAGGTTTTTATGACCAATATGATGGTTCACGATCTGAAGAATCCTTTGAACTCTATCATTGGCTTTTCGGAGTTTCATCCTGACGATGCTCACTTTTCGTATATCAACCATTCTGCCAAAGGAATGCTCCATCTGGTCTCGAACATTCTGGATATTCAGAAATATGAAAGGTCGGAAATGCAGGTATTGAAGCAGAAGCAATCTGTGGCCCGAGCGCTTCATCACGCAGTGGAAGAGGTGAAGATAGCTTTGGAGATGAGAGAATTGAAGATTATTATTCGAATTGATGAATCTTTGGAAGCCAACTTTGATTCGGAGATCATAAACCGGGTTTTGATCAACCTGTTGACGAATGCGGTAAAATACTCTCATAAGAACAGCAGCATTACCTTGACAGGCAATCAGGAAACCATTAATGGGAAGAATTATGTAAAGGTATCGGTTCACAACGAAGGCGATCCTATCCCTGTAGATAAGTTGGAAAAGATCTTTGATGAATTCTCTGATATTAATGCCCGTAAATTGGGAGTATCCTATTCCACCGGTTTAGGTCTTACCTTTTGCCGCATAGCCGTAAAAGCTCACAATGGCGAAATGGGAGTGGAGTCAGCCGAAAACCTTGGCACTACTTTTTGGTTTACTCTGGAAGCCTGATAATCTTAATCTTTTCTGTAGGAAACCGGATGGTTTAGTATTAAATACTGGCTGTCTTTCAGCTTAAGTACCTCCCTGAGTTTACTTTGATCCATGGTAGCCCGCGGACGAGTGGATAAACCCACTGAAGCGCAAAACAAAGAAATATTCTGAGAAACTATTCCAGCATCTTCTGCAGCCCATACCAATCGGGTGGAATCATTCCCACGGCTGAATCGGGAAATATCTGAGACCAACACACAGAATAATGGGGGAGTCCCCACTATTTCCTGCTTTCCGGCACAGGAAATACGATAATCACCCTCAGTTATCAGGTTAAGCGAGTGCTTTTGGGCATCGTATAAATACGCGCCGGTTTTCATGAATACATACACATCAATGTCCTGGGCATTAATAGCTGAAGGGGCAGTACGCTTCCCATTGGAGGGACGATTGACACCATTGGCAGCCCATAACAGATCAGAAATATCCTGCAACTTCAACATGCTGCTATCATAATGGGTTGCCGAAGCTCTGTGAGCCAAAGCTTTCATAACAGGCATACCGCGGTTGGTATCAGGTGGATTTAATGCTATGTTTTTTGTAGTCTGTGCAAACAGAGAGAGGGTTATTAAGCTAAAGCAGAGAGCAAGTATACTGTTTTTCATTGCTGGAATTTATTATAAATGAAATCTAATCTTTGTTGATTAGGTTCATGATCTCATCAAGCTTGGGCGAAAGAATGATCTCTGTCCTGCGATTACTTGCCCTGCCTTCAGGAGTGGCATTGCTGGCTCTGGGCGAAAATTC
>CAZRFL010000058.1:0-5402 GCA_964599365.1 uncultured Bacteroidales bacterium | reverse complement strand
TAAAATATCATTCAGTCGTTTGGTAATAGAATCCTGACGGGCCAGTTTCTTTTTCAGATCGTTCAGGGCTTTTTCTCTTTCGGCCAGGAGGTTTTCTTTGGCTGTCAGTTCTTCCGATTTTTGTTTTAGCGTAGTGTTGAATTTTTCCGCATCAGATAGTTTGTCATTGGTAAGGTCCTTATACTGCTTGTCAAGGTTCTTATACTCAGTGTTCAATTTGGCCAGTTCATTGGTTCTTGTATCCAAAGTACTGCACAATTGATCTCTTTCGTCCAAAACAGTCTTCACCCGCTTTGACAACAGAAATTCTTTCTTAGTGGGTTTGGGTTGTCCGCATTGATAGAAGGGTTTACATGAACTAAAAATTAATGCCATGGCAATTAACAGAAAGAATACTTTTTTCATAAGGTTCAATTTATTATTGATTTACATAGCAAATTTACCATTAATAATAATTGTAATTTCTGGTACAGGAAATTTTACGAACAACCTAATGTTTAAGGAAGCTTATTGCTTTTGTTCAAATCTGGTCCTGATTTTTTCATAAAAATGAAAAAGACCCACTGCACATAGGATGTTGATAAAGGGCATAACGGGTAGTTTTAACCTGACGCAACCTATCACTCCGGTTACAAAAGAAAAATAAAGGATTATCAGGATAAACAGATACACAATATTTTCTTTTCTTCTGATCAGGAAAAACATAGCGTAAAGTGCAAATAAGTAGCTTATGATTAGATAGAAACTCACAACTAAAGCAATAATTATTTCACTAGCAGTTTTGCTTCGGAAAAAGTCAGAGATCCTGCTGAAAATATTTGGTCCTTCTTCCTGCTCTACAGTAAGATCATTGGAAGGTAAGGTCAATATGGAAGTGATATGTTTGGTTTCTATGCCGGCATACATGTTGACAATACCCATAAGGTGTCTGTTGCAATATAGAAGAAAGTTCTCCCGTATGTAGTTTCTGGCTATTTTGAAATAAATATCCGAATTTTTAAAAGTGAAGTAATCTTTGGTTTCGGCACCTTGTTTCACAGAGATTTCCATAAACTCTTTTTGTACCTCTTCCACAGACTTTCCTGTTTTGTAGGCTTCAGTAGCGGCTACATTGCAAAACAATAGGTTTGAGCCTGATTGAGAAGTAAGACCAGCTTTGCCGCTATTGCTGTAGTTATGTATCAGCCATGGTGACAACGATATTGCAAAAACGGCTGCGAATAGAAAGCAATGAGCCAGTTTCAATTTAATTTTCTCACCAACTGCAAGCAAAATAAATAATATAACCACAACCGGAAGCAAATAGGATACAGGACGAACCAAAGTGGCTGTCCCCATAATAAGTGCGCTAATAAAAAGAGGAGTGAGCTGTTTTGTTTTAATGCTTTTACACAGAAAATATACCGAGATAAGCAAGAGTAATACAAATAATGAGTCGGTCATGATGGACACACAATACATTGCCTGCAGAATATCTATGGCAAAAAGTAAGGCCGCACACAGCGCTATCTTTTCTGAGAAGAACATTTTAGTGATCTTATAAACCATGATGACTGAGACCAAACTTAATAGTATCTGGAACAGCAGTGCTAACCAGACACTACCGGAAGAGAAACTATAAATAATAGCCAAAAACAAAGGGTAACCCGGATTACGAAATCCGTTGAAATCCTCAAAGGATTTATTTTCTATTAGAGATAAAGCAAGGTGATGGTACATTCTGGCATCTTTTACGATGATCTCACTTTTTACAACTTCATCCTGCCAGGGTTGCAACGAAACAAAAAATGCCATTCGAATCACAAATGCCAAAGCTATGATCAGAATAAGTCCATTCTGTTTAATAAAGTTCGTAAAAGTGTTTGTTCCCAAACGTGTCATCCTGCTGTTTTTCACAGCAAAAATAGCCTAATTAATTGATAATTGTCGTGTGGATTTGTATACTACAACACCCACGGGTAATAAAGAATGATTAATTGGAAAAGTCAATCTCAATATCGTATTTGCCCAGAAGCCCTGATAAACCCGTTAAGGCAAACTTCGCTTTACGGATGCGGTTTATTTCGGGATCAATAGAATAATTGACTGAAGTGCGCAAGTCGGCTTTTTCAAGTTTCGTGTTGTCGAATTGTGCATTCAGAAGGTCGCAATTATCGAATAGGGAAGAGGTCATATCGCAATCAGTGAAGTCTACATCATTCAGGCTGGTATTGACAAAAGAAGTATTGCGGATATTGGTTTGATAAAAAGAAGAATGGTTGAGATTGCACTTTTCAAAAGAAAAGGTCATTCCAAATTCGTTACAATTGAAAAATTGCATTCCCAGCATTTTACAATCCTTAAACGTAACATCACGGAACGTTGTGTTATTAAGGGCAACCATGCTCAAATTGCAATCACTGAAAATGCAATCAATAAATTTGATACTACTGATATCTGATTCGGAGAAGTCGCAATTCTTAAAGGTGCAGTTCTCGTAAGTGCCTTTGGCTAATTTGTTTTTCCTGAAATCTTCTTTTTCGAAAGTTTTGTCTTCAATAAATACAGAATCCATGGTAATAAATGATAATTAAAATGCTCTAACAGCTCTTACGGCATATAGGTTAGCTTTGTTCCCATAACCGGCATAACCTGCACCTGCGGTATTATAAAACCATGCATTTCCTACGCCCGATGGTGCATATTCTGTACTGGACCAGTAACTGGCAGCCGTAAAACCACCAATAGTGGCTTTGTTTGTATAAAGGGTTGATAGTTCGGCTTTAGCAGGAAGATACCAGTCACTATATCCGCCCAGCACCAGATCCTGGCAGAGTTTGGCAGCATAGCTACCGGAACCTTGAGTGCTAATTATTGTATTTGTGTTTGTTTTTCCATCGCTATTTGATGTGGCTCCGGTTGTTTGAAAACTCCCATTGTACCATTGTATGCCTGAACTAATATCAGTGGGAGAGGCTATGATGCCATGTATTTCTCCTGCTATGTAGCCAGGTTCGCCTGATTGATATATATGACCGATTATACCCCCCTGGTAAGTTTCTCCAACGGAAAGGTTGTAGGTGCAGGAACCATCATTATCGGTTGCCTCAGCAGTATAATTGGTGGCAGTAGCATCTGTGCATCCGTTTATTTTCTTTTTACAACTGTTAAGAGAAATGATGCAGGAAAGGACAAGAATAGCAAAAGCAGTTTTTTTCATAAGTTGGTGTGTATTAATATTATTTATAATGAAGTAGTTATTTGCTTTTTAGTTCATCATACGTTATCTTTGATATGCCGCTCAACACTTCAGATAATTGTTTCATATCTTTACCTTTTGTCATGACACCCAGCAGATAGGGACGATCTTTTAAATATACAATTCCAAATTCGTGAAGCTCGGCAGCGCCGTTTTCAATCCTTTCGCCAAATTTATGGGCCACCTTAACCGAAGGATCAATACCCTTTAATAGTCCGTCTTTGTATGTGCTCTGAGTGAGAAGCTTGAGCGCATATTGCGACATGCTTCGATTAAGATAGGATGCATTATAGAGAACCCGAAAAAACCTGGAAACAGAGTTGATATTAGCAATGAATTTAGGCCTTCTGCCGGGCTGATTTAAATTATCGGTTACCATAGGAATATCGAAATCTTCATTAAGCAATTTAAACGCTTGCTTGTCCGTGTTTTTTACCAATAATATAAAAGCTTCGTTATCTGAGTATGCGATCATATAATGCAGCAATTCTTCTACCGAATAGCTTTTGCCTTTTTCTAGCGATTTATCCTTGATATTAGCCACTGTTGAAGTTTGTGAACTGCCTTCGAAAAGGTATTTCTTTTTTAAAAGTGAAGGATTGCTTTCGGCTTGTTTCAGATAACTTATCATCATGGATACCTTCATGATGCTTGCCGGATCATAAAGTTCGTCAGGATTTACCTCGATATGACAGGCAGTATTAATATCATTGAGATAAACGGAGGCACTGCTGATGATCCCTTGCCTTTTTTTCTGTTCAATAAAATCAATAATGTTTTTCTTCACCGGGATAAAAATGGCTTCGTCGTTTACATCAACAAACAGCAGCGGGCGAATCAAGCTGCTGTCTTTTTCGCGGATAATGGTTGCACAGGCATTTTCGCTGCTAATGGTTTGGGGAATCAATGTTGTACTTTCTTTACTTGCCGTCTTGGACTTAGGTAAAAAGTAGCCTAAAGAGAACAATGGGATTAATACGAGAATATTCAGATACAAAGGTATCGGTTTCCTCAGAAATGGTGTACGCTTTTCAGGAACAGTTTTGTTTGGGAGTTCTTTTTTTACAGTAGGGTGCGACATGATGTCATTGAAAGTTAAAGTAGTATTTATTTCAGTTGAATTCAGTTTATGCGCCCGTATTGACGCTTATCTGAATTGTTTGTTGTAAGTTATTGTTTATTAGGTTAATTAGGTATTGGAATACTTGAATAACCGAAAAAACAGAAATTAAATTCTGATGTTTAATGATTTTTTTGCTTGTTGTTTAAAATCGGTTTCGATTTTAAGTCGTTAGTAATGTGTAGCATTGTTGTGTTATTTGTTGTTTTTTGTAGTGTTTCTTTAGTTATGCAAAATTACGGCTAAGCAGGGAAAGAAATCTTAGTGTTTCTTTAAAATTTCTTAGTGAAACACTAAAAATGGATTAGGGCAATTTACTTTATAGAGAAAAAAGGTTGACAAAAATCAGTATTTGGAATGTCGATAATGTGTTTATTATATTTCAATGAATAAGGTTTTGCGACTCTTTTTTGAATTGGATTTGTTATTGAAATTAAAAAACCGGGACCCAAGACCCATTTTCCATCTTTCTATTTATTCATTCTTCTGCCACCAAGACACCAAATTACACTAAAACAATTACGCAGAGAAAATACATCTAAGCCAAAACAATAAGCTATACAACACTTTAACAATATAGCAATAAAGCCATTCCCTTCTTCCCCAATCATAAAACCATCATAAAGCCAAAATCATACCTTTCATAATCAATCCGCGTTGATCTGCGTCTACTTTTCATGCTTCCACTCATCCATCTTTCCATCTTTCCATTCCTCCCATTTTCACCACAATAGGCACATTGGAGCACAATAGAAAAACCTACGTGCTCCGTAGGAGTCCTATGGACCTTATTGGCTATCCTTTTTTTGTTTCCCGCCGATCTCGCTTCCGCCATTAGTCGGACAGGGATTTACGCAGAATTTTATAGTAATATTTTGTTACATCTGCTATTATCTGCTCCCCCAGCTGGCGGATGCGGGAAATTTTTATTTTTTTCATCCCTTTTATTTCACGCAAGGCCGCAAAGACATACGCAAAGAAAGCAAAGGAAGAGCTCTTACACGAAGTTACGCAAAGAATCACGAAGTTACACGAAGAATCTCC
>CAZRFL010000057.1:18025-26992 GCA_964599365.1 uncultured Bacteroidales bacterium | reverse complement strand
ATCGCCCTTTTTTTATGGGGTGTGAAGAAGATTGAGTGCGAGAATTAAAATGAGGAGGAGACGCTGATTGAATAGGATCAGATATGATTTTCGCGGATTTTATGATTTTCGCGGATGATATTTAGACACGTGGATTGCATCCGCCGGGAGTCGGACCACGCGAGCGGGGTCGGAAAGGGGTGGAAAAGTAGACGCTGATTTACGCTGATGATTATGATCCGCTGCGGCGGAACGCTGATTCGTTTTTATGATTTTCGCGGATGATTTGTTATGATGGGCCGGAAGATGGATTTGTCTTTTGCCCCGACCCTAAAGGGCGTTAAGAGTATGAAACGCTTCCGCCCGAGGGGTCGGTCAGTCCATAATAGCCATCAAAAAAACAATAACTTTTCAATACAAAAAAGCCCAGTAAAAACCCAAGTCTCCCTTAAGGGTCGGGGCAAAAAGAACGATTATTGGCTTTTTTGATTCGGTCAATTGCAGATTTTTTGATCGCCCTTTTTTTATGGGGTGTGAAGAAGATTGAGTGCGAGAATTAAAATGAGGAGGAGACGCTGATTGAATAGGATCAGATATGATTTTCGCGGATGATTTTTAGACACGTGGAATGCATCCGCCGGGAGTCGGACCACGCGAGCGGGGTCGGAAAGGGGTGGAAAAGTAGACGCTGATTTACGCTGATGATTATGATCCGCCGCGGCGGAACGCTGATTCGTTTTTATGATTTTCGCGGATGATTTTTAGACACGTGGAATGCATCCGCCACGACGGACCACGCGAGTGGGATTCCCGGTCTGCAAATATTGCCGACTGCCGACTGCCGACTATAAATTTTCTTTGTTTTGTCTACAGGAATCTCCTATATCCTTTCCACCACCGTTTCCGGCACCCATCCGTCGCTGCCGTTGGCAATGCGCACCTCTATCCAGGTGTTCACCTTATCGGTGATGGTCACCTTGGTGCCTTCGTGTATCACGAATAGGTCCTGGCTGGCGGCATCGGGCGAACTTTTCACGTTCACGGTAGGTTCGAATACTATGCCTTCGTTGGAATTGTGTATGCCGCGATACTGGCTGTAAGCATTCGTGCCCGACACCAATGCCACCAATAGAAATACTATGCCTGCCCAGAAACTCAATTTGCGGGTTCGTATGGCATTGGCCATAAGGTAAACGGCCATCAAGAAGAAGAAGAGGAACAACATCACCACGCTGATAACGGCCCACACATCAATAGAAAACCAGAATTTGAAATCGGAGAGCCATTGTTTGTAAAAGGGCTGGGGGAGTTCCTCTATCTTGTCGATGATGCGGGCATTGCACACCTGAATGTTGAAGGCTATCTTTTCGTTGGCGGGGTCCAGCTTTTTGGCTTTCTCGAAATACAGCAGGGCCGAAGCATAGTTCTTGGTCTTGAAATAAGCATCGCCGAGGTTATAATAGAGCGAAGCCGACTCGAAGCCCGAGGTCACTACTTTTTGATACAGTTCTATAGCCTGGTTAAACTTGTTCTGGGTATAGGCATCGTTGGCCTGCGAAATAAGGTCGCTGTTGACCGAAGCCTTCGCCATAAAGCCACTGATGATAAATAAAAAAAGAATGATGTATTTTTTCATTGGAGTATCTTTTTTATCGCCACTACTAAGCCCTAAGTTTTCCTTTTCTTCTCTGTGAATCTCCTTTTACTCTGTGTGGCTCTGTGTAACAAAAAAAAAACTATTACACAAAGTTTCACAAAGAAGCACAAAGTCACACAAAGCAAATTTTATCATTTCATTATAATGGGTTGGTGCATCTTAGTGTCTTATTGTCTTTGTGGCATTATTATATTTGATCTTAGGTACAATTCATTAATAATCTTTTACTTCTTTTTTTCTTATTTTAATTCTTGTTCGGTTTGACTGATAATGGCAACGGCATCATTATAGATAGTCTCCATGGTGACATTGGCTTCGGCGGGAGCAAAGCGGGCAAACTCGCAGTTGTTGAGTATCTCAATGAATTTGTTTCGTATGTTTTCCGAAACATTCTTTTCGGCCAGGGTAGTTTGAGCCGAATCCAGCGAAAGGTTGGCCAGCGGAATGGAGAACTTATCGCTGATGTAGCCCCACAAAGCTCTGGAAAGTTCAATGTAGAAATTGTTCTTATCGGCGGCCTTCATAAAGATGTTGGCTTGCTTCAGTCGTTTCAGGGCTATCTTGGTAGCCTTTTTATGTTTCAGCAGGGTTACATTGCTGCGGAGTTTGATACGGCGGCGCATCATAACAATAAAGACTATGAAAAGCACCACAGGCAACAGCATCAGTATGTAATACCATATAGAAGCAAAGAAGAAGCGTCCAATGGGATACACCTCAAAAACCTTATTATCTATAAACTTGATATCGCTGTTGATGTATTTGATGTCTTCCTTGTTGCTGCCTCCGGTCACACTGGCGGCCGAGCCGTCGCCCTTGTTCACCTTGATGTCTATCTCGCCCGAGCTAAGAGTAACATAGCTCTTCTTGTTCTTATCGTAATAGCTTAGGGTGACGGGCTTCAGTTTGAAATTGCCCTGGGTGCGCGGAATAATAAGATAATTGAAAGTTTTGCTTCCCGAGACTTCGCCCGTGGCCGTGGAAATGTTTTCGGATATCTGTGGGTCGTACACCTCGAAATCGGGAGGAAACTCAATATTCATTTTGTCCAACAGGCTGAGGTTGCCTTTGCCGCTGAGGGTAAAAGTAAGATTGATGGCTTCACCGGCCTTCACCTCGTGCTTGTCCACCTTGGTGTCCATATTGAGCGAACCCACAAATCCGCTGAAATCGTCGGGTTTGTTGGTGGCGGGTAATTCCGAAACGGTAATATTTATGGCATTGGATTTAAGGTTTTTTAGTACTTCCTGAATGCCATAGGTGTCCATACCCCCAAAAAATCCAAAGGGATCGTTCACCTGACTTTTCACTTTTACCTGAGCAACTACTTCCACATCCATTGGGTCGATAGTGAGTTTCCCTGTCTTTTGAGGGAAGATGGCTATTTTCCTGAATTCGCCCACATTGTATTTTAGTCCGTTATAGGTTTCGACGTACTGTTTTATTTTGTCATCGGGTTTGCCTATCTCGGTCGACCAAAATCCGGCGAAGGAGGGAAGTTTTTTAGGTGATACCGAAGAGATAGGGACCCTGAAATAAACCTTATAAACCACCGTGATTTGTTCGCCCTGAACCGCAGAAGTTTTATCGGTGGAGGCTTTAATGAAAAGATCGGTGGAGGAAGTACTGGTCTGAGTGGTCTGCTGGTTTTGATTTTGTTTGGGGGTGCCGGTGTTCGAAACATCAATAGTGATGGGGTTGGATGCTATCCATTGTCCTTTCACCTTTGCCTTGGCGGGATCTATGGTAAACTTGCCTGCTTTGGTAGGAGCTATAGAATATATCCAGCTGACGGAAACCTCTGTAACGGTTTTTCCATTACTGATTATGATATTGCTGCTGGAAGATTGATAGGGGCCGCTGGCCTTAAATCCATTGAAAGAAGGTCCCTGAAATGATTCGGCTTGTCCGCCTGTCATGGTATAGGTCAGCTGTACGGTATTGTTCAAACCAATGCTGGTAGCGCTGGCGGAGGCCGTCAGTTTTTGAGAGAACGAAAAAAACGGATGCACCGCCAAGAGCGCGGTAAGAAAAAACAATGCAAGATGTTTGGTAGCTTTCATTTTATTATTCCCTTTTATGTTACCAGTCCTTTTCAATGGTATATTTTCCCGGTTTCTGATCTTCTTTCTTTTGTTTTTCGAGCAGGTTCTTTTCTTTGTTCTGCAGGGCATTCAGCATGCGTTCGGCATCCTGTTTCGATATCTGGTTCTGTTTGTCCTGTTTGTTCTTGTCGTCCTTTTTCTGATCCTGTTTTTGCTCTTGCTTCTGCTGATCCTGTTTCTGCTGATCTTTATTGTTCTGCTGTTGTTGCTGCTGTTGAATGATCTTCTTCTTGGCGTATTCCAGGTTGTATTTGGTGTCGATATCGTTGGGCTTTTGCTTCAGGGCATTCTTATAGGCATCGATACTCTCCTGATATTTTTTCTGCTGCAGCAGACTGTTGCCCATGTTGTGATATGCTTTGGCAGCCATGTCTTTCGAGATATTGGCTTCGGTAAGGCCCTGAAATATCTTGGTAGCCTCATCGTATTTTTGTTGTTTATACATGGCATCGCCCAGATTGAACTGTGCCTTGGTGTAATCGGCCTGGTTTTCCAGCGATTTGCGGTAGCTGATCTCGGCCGCCTTATAATCTCCTTTTTCGTAGAGGCTGTTGCCGGCGCGCAGTTCTTTCACGGCTTTTTGGGCCGAAACGGGGGCAGAACTAAAACTGAGAATGAAAAACAATAATAGTACAAAGATGCCCGATAGCTTTGCAGATAAATTTCGACAATTGTTCTTTCGCATTTTCATAACATTATTTTAAGATGCGTTTTTTACCAAAGAAATCAAGATTGCGGGTCAGGCGGGTTTTCCTGTCAAAAATAAAAAACTCCAGTATTAAAATGATCAATACCAAACCAACAATGTAAGGATAGGTGTTGGTGTATTCGGCAAACGTCTTGGCTTCGAATTCTTTCTTTTCCATTTTGTTGATCTCCTTAAAGACATCGTTCAAGCCGGCGTCGCTGGTGGTAGCTCGCACGTAGATGCCTTTTCCTGCCGCCGCTATCTGTTTCAACTGGTTCTCATCAAGTTTCGTAACCACTGTGTTGCCTTCCCTATCCTTTTTATAATCTATGCTCAGGCCTTTCATGCCGATGGGGATAGGGCCTCCGAATTCTGAACCCATTCCAATGGTGTGAACCACCAGCCCTTCCTTAACTGCATTCTGGACTGCCGGCAGGGCTTCGTCTTCGTGATTTTCGCCATCGGTGATCAGAATGATGGCTTTTTTGTTTTTGCTGTTCTTATCGAACGATGATGCTGCCAGATTTATGGCCTCTCCAATGGCAGTTCCCTGTGTGGGAATGATGTCGGGATTGGCACTCATGCACATCATTTTGGCCGAAGCATAATCGGTAGTGATGGGAAGCAATACCTGCGCCTTACCGGCAAACACCACTATGCCTATCTGGTCCTCTTCGAATTTGTCGATAAGTTTCGAGATAGCCATTTGTGCCCTTTCAATGCGGCTGGGTTTTATATCCTGAGCCAGCATGCTGTTGGAAACGTCGAGCGCAATGATAAGGTCCACGCCTTTGCGTTTGCTCTTATCGAGTTTCGAACCTATTTTCAGGTTTACGATAGCTAAGATCAGAAAAGTAAATGCCACCGCCATAAGAATGAACTTCAATAAGGGCCTTCCGGTCGATCTGTCGGCCATCAGTTGTTCCACCAATACGGAGTTCCCGAACTTTTGGATGGCTTTTTTTCTGCTGCGCAGCATCCATAGAAATATCAGAACGATGAGGGGTAGTGCTGCCAGTCCGCTTAAAAATATCAAATGATCAAACTCAACCATATCTCTCCTTTTAGGGTATTTTTTTGAAAACGGTATAACGCAAAACAATTTCGATGATCAGCAAACCTATAGCCACCAGCATATAAATAAAATACTCGTCGTGACGATTGGTGAATTTAGTGACATCTATCTTCGATTTCTCCAGCTTGTCAATCTGACCGTATATTTCCTGCAGCTTTTGTTTGTTCGTGGCACGGAAATATTGTCCCCCGGTTGTCTCAGCCACTTGTTTCAGCAGTGCTTCATCAATCTGCACATCGATATTCTGATATTGAATGCCAAAAGCAGTGGGGAAGGGCATAGGCGCTTTGCCCAAAGTTCCAACTCCAATGGTGTAGACCCTGATGCCAAACTTTTTTGCAATTTCGGCAGAGGTTAATGGATCGAGCGAACCCTGATTGTTGATACCATCGGTCAGCAATATGATCACCTTGCTGACCGCCTTGCTGTTTTTAATATGAGCTATCGAAAGACCGAGTCCATCACCTATGGCGGTTCCGTCTGTGATCATTCCGTTCTTTACCTCTCCAAAAAAAGATTTCAAAACATTATGATCAATGGTCAGGGGGCACTGCATAAAGGCTTCGGCACTAAAAATTACCAGTCCGATACGATCGTTGGGCCTACTGTCGATGAATTGGGTGGCAACCTCTTTAGAAGCTTCCAAACGGTTGGGTTTAAAGTCTTCGGCCAGCATACTTCCCGAAATATCCAGTGCCATAAGAATGTCGATGCCCTCCACCTTGATGTCGCTCTTATCAAATCTTTTTTGGGGACGGGCCAGGATAAAGATCAGCAGCATTAGGATCAGCATGCGCAATATAAACGGCACATGCATCATTCGCTGACGAAATGTGGGTCGCACTTTTAACATGCCCGAAATATCCGAAAAGCCAATGGAGGAGGTGGAGGTATTCCTTTTCAAAATATACCAGACCACCATTCCCGGCACAAAAACCAGCAACAACAAAAACCAGGGCTTTGCCAGCGTAATGAATAAAATGGTTGATAGCATATTCTATTCGGTTTTTGATTCGTTAGTAATTTCAGTTCCCTGGGTCACAACCTCAGTTTCCTTAGTGTCATCGGTCTTCACAAGCTTGGTGTTTTCAACAAAGCTTACTGAACGGTTCAAGCTATTATCATGCTCATCGGGAAGAGGATTGTACTTAGCAAATTTGACCATATCTGCAAGGCTGAGAATTTGTTCCAGTTTCCTGAGTTCCTCTGCATTGGTCAGCCTGGTCTTGAGCGAAGTAATGATCTCATAGGTGGTCATTTCCAATGCTATGGTCTCGAAGCGCTCCTCAATATAGGCCCTGAGAATATCAGTCAGAATGGTATGAAACTCTTTGACCTTACCGCTTTGCCATAATTTCTCCGACCTAAGTTTTTCAAGTTCTTTCAATGCCTTTTCGTGAGCAGGGATCTTCGGCTTTAGTGATATTTTAATGATGGCTTCTTTCCTTCTCACTTTCCAGATAATAAATATGATAAGGGCAATCAAAAGCAAAGAGCCGAGTATGATGGAACTCCAGATAAGTATTTCCCTAAGGGTAATAGGTTCTTTCATCGGGCCTTTGATTTCCTTTATGGCCTGGGTTGTATCCACAGCCACGGTATTGATATTTAGTACTACGGGAAGCGTATTCACACTCAGTTGGGTGGTATCACCGGGCATGGTATAAGTGAAAACCAGAGCCGGTACCACGATACTTCCCGAATCAAAAGAGGTGATATTAAGGGTTTGAGAATAAGACACCATTTTCTTATCGGCCGAAAAAGCTGTATCAATCTTCGAAAGCGAGATCACATCCACCTGCTTGCTCAGGGTATCGCCAATGATGGGGAAGAGCACCTGGGCTTTGGCCGGAAAAGTCGCTTTAAATGTATACTTAATGTGATCGCCTATCAGCACGTTGTTGGTGTCGATGGTAGCTGATGCCCCAATATTCTGTGACCATCCCCAGACCGGAGCCAGCAGCACCAACCATGTGAATAGTAGTTTATGCAAGGTCAATGTAAATTTCATACGTTTATTTCGCACTACGTTTTTTAAATAAGGTCATAAGTGGTTTGATGTAATCTTCATCGGTGTGTATAGTAGCTACATCAATTCTGCTTTTCATAAAAACTTCCTGCAGCTGCTTTTCATGCTTCTGCCAACGGTAATTGAGGGTGTTTCGCAGTTCTTTGCTCGATGTGTCGGCCCAGAATTCTTTGCCTGTCTCGAAATCGCGGAACTTGACCAGACCCATATCAGGGATTTCGGTTTCGCGAAAATCTACAATGCGCACGCCTATCAGATCGTGTTTGCGGGAAGCAATTTTTATGGCATCCGTAAAGTTATCATCAATAAAATCGCTGATCAAAAAAGCTGTGCAGCGTTTCTTAATGGCATTTGTCAGAAACTTTAAAGGCTCGGAGATCTTTGTGGTAGGGTTTTCCGGTTTGAAATCAACCAACTCACGAATGATCCTTAAGATATGCGATGTCCCCTTTTTGGGTGGGATGAACTTCTCAATTTTATCGCTGAAAAATATGACACCTACCTTGTCGTTGTTTTGAATCGCTGAAAAGGCGAGAACGGCAGCAATTTCAGTAATCTTGCCCGACTTCAGTTGTTCTCTGGTTCCAAAACTATTCGACCCGCTCACATCTATCATGATCATTACGGTCAGCTCGCGCTCTTCTTCAAATATCTTGACGTAGGGATGGTTAAATCGAGCAGTCACATTCCAGTCTATGGAACGGATATCATCACCGAACTGGTACTCGCGCACTTCGCTGAAGGCCATACCGCGTCCCTTAAATGCACTGTGATACTGACCCGAAAATATCTGGTTGGTCAATCCACGCGATTTAATTTCAATTTTACGAACCCGTTTTAATAACTCCGCTGTTTCCACTTCAATAATATTTGATCATTGATAATCTAAAAATTATAAAATCTGAAATCTAAACTCTAAAATCTAAATTCCTATGGAACTTCAACGCTGTTCAGAATCTCGTTAATGATCTCCTCTGTGGTAATGTTTTCGGCTTCGGCCTCGTAAGTCAATCCTATACGATGACGCAATACATCATGACAAACCGCACGAATATCTTCAGGATATACATAGCCTTTGCGTTTGATGAAAGCATAGGCTTTGGAAGCCAGAGCCAGAAATATACTGGCACGAGGCGAAGCACCATAGCTTATAAGCCCTTCGAATTTTTTCAGATTATACTTGGCCGGATAACGTGTAGCAAACACGATATCGGTAATGTAGTTCTCAATTTTCTCATCAATATAAACTTCCCTGACCAAATTGCGCGCACGGGTAATATCTTCCGTTTTAATGATGGTATTGGTAGAATATTGCTGATTGCCCACATTCTGGCGCATAATCAATTTTTCTTCTTCTTTGCTGGGATAGCCGATAACCACCTTAAGCATAAAACGGTCCACCTGGGCTTCCGGTAAAGGATAAGTTCCTTCCTG
>CAZRFL010000057.1:0-18015 GCA_964599365.1 uncultured Bacteroidales bacterium | reverse complement strand
AGTTTTTTCGCCAATAGTAACCTGACGTTCCTGCATGGCTTCCAATAGGGCACTCTGAACTTTTGCCGGTGAGCGGTTTATTTCATCAGCCAGAATAAAGTTTGAGAAAATAGGGCCTTTCTTTACATTGAATTCTTCATTCTTCTGACTGTAGACCATGGTCCCAATAAGGTCGGCTGGCAGCAAGTCGGGCGTGAACTGTATGCGATTAAATTTGGCGTCGATGATTCCCGCCAGTGATTTTATGGCAAGTGTTTTTGCCAAACCAGGAACACCTTCCAATAAAATATGTCCGTTAGACAATAGTCCGATGAGCAAACGTTCGATCATGTGTTTTTGCCCGATAATTACTTTGCCCATTTCAAGGCTGATCATGTCAACAAACGCACTTTCGCGTTGAATACGATCATTTAATTCTCTGATATCTATTGTTTCTTGCATAAAAAATTGATTTTTTTTCGGTCGACAAAATTATAAAAAGTAGAAAACCTGATTCAAGTGTTTTTTTGTTAAAAATTGTTAATTAAACAAAGGTACTCCACTTTTCGAATTCTGGTCCAAAACGAGCCTTTTTAAAAATTATTGTAAATAATTAAAAAAAAATTTGTTTGGACCGGATTAAACTATATTTTTGTTTTGAAATTGCCTTTAAAAATTTATTTTTCAGGAATTAAGTTAAAGAGTTGATCAATTATTAACCCACAAAATAAAACCTATGAAATTAAAAAATTTACTCTTTTTGTTTTTTCTTACTTGTTTTGGCTTGCAATTGCAGGCACAATGGTCGAACAAGCAATTTGTTTTCGAAACAAAACTCAGGCAATACAGGATGTATGTTTCGCCAAACTACAATGCTGCCAATCCTGCTTCTATTGTTATTACGTTGCATGGTTTGGGCGACAACATGACAAACTTTAGCCTGATAGGATTTAATTATATTGCAGATACGGCCAATATTATAGTTGTAGTTCCTCAAGCACTTTCGGATGCACTTTTATCCTCAACCGCCTGGAATTCGGGCGCTGGCCAATTTGGATATTATCCTAACTCTGCCATTAATGATGTGGGTTTTTTAAATGTGCTTATTGATACAGTAAAATCGCACTATGCTATTAATCCTGCAAAAGTTTATTTGTGTGGTTTTTCGATGGGTGGTTTTATGACTGAACGAATGGCATTGCAATCTAATACGCAAATTGCAGCATTTGCTTCCATGTCGGGAACATTTGGCTCCGGTATCACAACTTACGCTCCTGGCAGACATGTTCCCATTGCTCATTTTCATGGAACACTTGATTCCACTGTATATTATACTGGAAATTTATATGGTATTGATGCAGATTCTCTTGTTAGTTTCTGGGTATTAAATAATGGATGCAACCCATTACCTGATTCAAGCAGGTATGCCAATACTGTCTTAAGTGACAGTGTTACCGTTGATCGTTTTAAATATGCGGGCAGCAGCCCTGATCAGGATGTTTGGTTTTTCAGGATGAATGGATTTGGACATAACGTTTTAGTAAAACCGTATAACGATATTACTGAAATTTATGAAGCATGGATGTTTCTGCGCAGACACACCAATGCTACCGCCGGAATTCAAACCCAAGCCTTATTTGAAAATAATATTCAGATATATCCTAATCCGGCCAGCAGTTTTGTAAATATTATTTTACCTCAGACTTCAGAAAAACTTACTGTCGAATTATTTTCTATTCAGGGTGCTTGCCTGTATTCAGCACAGGCCACAGGAACGCTTCATCAGATAGTTTTGAATGATGAAAAATTCAGCAATGGTATGTATATCCTGAGGGTTCACGGCAACTCTATCAACACTTCGCAAAGAATAATGATACAAAAATAACAGTCAGTTTTTGATGTTTTGATCCCGGTCTTTTTTTAAGGATCGGGATTTTTTTTTGTAGAATCTAGATTTGTACAATAAACATTGCTTACCTTCGTTATCTGTTTTTCAAAATTAGGGACATAAGCAAAACATTATGAAGAAAGCATTAATTATTGCATTACTTGCCTTGGGGATTGCAGGTAGTGCCTTTGCCCAGCAGCCATCCAGGGTAAGTATCAAAGGAAACATTAAAGACGGGAACGGTAACGAAGGGGCATTTGCTACCGTCATGCTCCTGAATCCAAAAGATTCCACTCTACAAAATTTTACCCAAAGTAATGAACATGGCACATTCACATTCAATAATGTGAAAAACACCGAATACATTCTGAAGGTATCACTTATCAGTTTTCTGCCGCTTCAGCAACATGTGGCCGCCAGTTCAACAGCCATTAATGATTTGGGTGTAATTGCCATCAAACCTATTGCCAAAGAGCTTTTTGAAGTGGTAATCAGGGAGGCAAAGGCCCCTTTGACCATTAGGGGAGATACTATTGAATATGATGCTACCACCTTCAAGGCACCTCCAGGTTCCACTGTAGAGGATCTTTTACGCCGCCTTCCGGGCATAGAGGTGGATGCATCCGGCAATCTGAAAACACAGGGGAAAGATGTGAAAAGGGTTTATGTTGATGGTAAGACTTTCTTTGGGGATGACCCCAAAGGCGCCACCAAAAACCTTGATGCCAATGCCGTTTCGAAAGTGCAGGTGTTCGATGAAAAATCGGAGCAATCAAAACTTACCGGCGTTGATGATGGGGTGAAGGAGAAAGCCATGAACCTGGAACTGAAGGAAGAATTCAAAAAAGGGTCTTTCGGAAAAGTTACTGTGGCAGGTGGCGCGAACGAAGAGGGTACTTTGCGTTGGGCAGGCCGGGGAAATTATAACCGATTCAATAAAACATCGCAACTTTCCTTTATAGCCTATGCTAACAATATTAACGAAACAGGGGTGAACTGGGAAGATTACAGTGAGTTTAAAGGGCAGTCTACCTTCGATGAATACGATAATGGCGATTTTGGTTTCAGCAGCGGACGGGGACGTTACTATTCTTTTGATGGAGAGAATACCCCTATGAGCTATTTTGACGGCAGGGGATTTACCAAAAACTACGGAGGCGGAGCCAACTATAATTTCGATAACAAAAAGACCAAGTTCAACGCTTCGTATTTTTACAAGAACAACCAGCAGGATTACGAGGAACTTGACTATAAAGAGACTTTTTATGGTGACAGTTCTTTTTTTAATAACGACACTACCAATTATTCCGACATTAGACAAAATCATACACTGTCAGCCCGCGTGGAACAAAACATTGATTCGAACAATGTGATTATTGCCAAAGCAAATTTCAGATACAGCACCATTAATTCCGGGAGTTTAAATTCGAATTTCTATACGGTAGGGGGTAACCAGATATTGAACGATCTGTTCTCGGATAATTCGTCCGACAAAAGTTCATGGAAGCTTACGAGTGCTGCCATTTACCGTCACAAGTTCAAAAAGAAGGGACGCTCCTTTGCTATAAGTGCTGCATACAACAGGAACCCGGGCAATAACGATGATGATTTGTATTCAAAAAACAGATTTTATATTCCGACTTTTACAGAAGAAATTCACAGACTTTCGGCACAGACTACCGACAAACAACAGATCAAATCGAGTTTGTTGTATACTGAGCCGCTTTCGAAAAAGTTCTTTCTGGAGTTGTTCTATAATTTCAATACCTCGGAAAACAAGGTGAACCGTCAGGTGGCCGATGCTTTGCACAACGATATCCGTATCGACAGTTTGAGCGTTTATTATACCAATAATATAATGATAAACCGACTTGGGACCGATGTGCGTTATTCGTTCAACGGGCTGAATATTATGCTGGGCCTGGCCGGACAATACCTAAAAATGGACGGAAAGTACTCTATGGATAAAGGCCTGCCTTTGTTGACCGACTCCATTGATAAAACCTATCTGAGCCTTAGCCCTAAATTCACTCTTACTTACGAATTTCCCCGAAATATGTGGCTCGATATTGAATACGGATATGAATTGACCGAGCCTTCTTTCGAATTTCTGCAACCGGTGCCCACCGTTTCCAATCCTTTGTATCGTACGGAGGGAAACATCGACCTGAAACCTGAACGCACTCACAGTGCAGGTTTGTCGTATAATTACTACAATCCTTCGTCGTTTACCAACGCCGGTTTTAATGTGGAATATAATTACTGCGATAATAAGATTTCGTATAATCAAAACCTCTTAATGATTGATTCCATTGGGATAGTTACTATTTCCAAACCCATGAATAATGCGGCCTCGAATGAGATCAATTCATGGGTTTGGACGGGGTTCCCTATCATCAAGACCAAATTTACCAACGACTGGAGCCTGGGCTTTTGGTACGATAATTCGGGCTCGTTTGTGAACGATGTGTTTAATGAAACCAATCAGTATCGTTACTACCTGAATACCTCATTCAATATCACACCCGGACAAAAACTGGTGATAGCTGTTACGGGAAATGCTTCGCTGACCGATGCAAGGCTTTCGATCAATTCGGATCGTAACCAGTTCACACAATCATACACAGCAGGTGTTTCGGTGAAATGGCAGTTTGCCAAAAAATCATTTTTCGAAAGCAATTTCGATTATAAATTCTATCGTAACTCCCTGTATGATTACGATAAAAACCTGCCCATATTAAATGCCTCTATCCGCCAGTTGATAGGCAAAAAGAATCATTTCGAGATTCGGTTGGCCGCTTTCGATATTTTCAACAAACGCCAGTATATTCAGCAATATAGTTCGGCTAATTACAATATCCGAACCACGGCCGAAACCCTGGCGCGCTATTTTATGCTCAGCTTCAGCTATAATATCAAAGGATACGATTCGAAGATCAAAAAGGACAGGAATTGGTGATAGGAGTTAAGATTTTTGATTTAAGATTTGAGATTTGTGGAAAATTACTTTGGATCAAAACGCTATTTATCCATATAAAAAAAAGATTTAATAGAATAAAAACATAAAGACCATGAACAAACGATTTTTATTTACGATACTGTTGATCGCTTTCTGCGGTGCGATGACCCGCCTGATTGCTCAGCAAACCGAAGGCACGGTGAGATACCTGACCACTTACGATTGGGTGAAGATGATCAACCAATGCGATTATCTGGATAAAGAGAGGAAAGACCAGGCCGCTTATATGTGGGGCAATCGCTCGCAGTGGAATGTGTTTAACAATTTGTATTTTTCGGCAAAACAATCAAAATATCAGGAATCGGAAGAAAAAGCTCCCAACGACTTCGATGATGGAGGTTATGCAGGTCGCAAAGAGACCTTTTATATGACCCGCAGCTACGAAAAAAATACTCTGTTCAATGCCCTTGAGATGCTGGGCAAGGTATATCTGGTTTCGGATTCGCTGAAGGCTCCCGACTGGAAGATACTGAACGACCTAAAAGAAGTGGCAGGCCATGTGTGCATGAATGCCTCCCTGAATGATACCCTCCTGAAGCAAAAGATCATTGCCTGGTTTGCCCTCGATATCCCGGTTCAGGCGGGCCCCGACCGTTTCTGGGGTTTGCCCGGGCTGATATTGGAGGTGAGTATCAACAACGGAGCAAAAACTATGACCGCGGATAAAATAGATTTTAAAACCCTTACTACCGAGTTCGATCTGCCCAAGAAATTGAAAGGGAAACCGATTAACAAAGCCGGCTACGATGCCATTATCAAAAAGTTTCTCGACGACAAGCGTAAGGCCGAGGAATTTCCGTGGGGAATGAATTATTAGGATGTAGGGGGCGATTCATGAATCGCCCAGGGCAGCAACGCCCTGCGTATAGAGTTGATTAATCCGGGTAGGTGAAAAGCACCCAAACACAAACAATGAACCACAAATAAATTCTAAATTTCAAAAGAATTCCAAATTCAAAACAAGGGCCAGGCCCTTTAGAATTTCAATCTTTTTTGGTGTTTTGAAGTTATTTGTATTTTGTCTTTTGTTATTTGTGATTTTAAACTCCCTATTTCATCACCACCAGTTTCCCATTCCAAACGATTCCCTGTTCCGAGCTGATCTGAACCATATAAATTCCTTCCGAAAGGTCGCGGGTTACAATCTGTTTAGAGGAGGTGTTTGCCTCCAGTTTACATTGGTAAACTACCTGTCCCGAAATGTCGTAAACGCTGAGGTTCGAATGTCCGCTGATCTTGTCAGCATCGAAGCTTATGGTGCAATGATCCGATGCAGGGTTGGGGAAAAGAGTTGCCGCCAAAGTATGGGTTTCGGCCTCCTCATTGATTCCCGAAATGCTTCCGCAATAGATTTGCTTGTTATAAGAAGCGGAATTGTTATAAGTGTAAGCCACATCGCCTTTTATAGCATTGGCAGGTATAATCGTGATTGTTTGCGATTGCAGTGTGAGGGTGCGATGCACATTGGTCATATTAAATGTAACATCGTTGCAGAGACCGTTGCCGTTGCTATCTATTACGGCCATCACCCGGCCTTCGTTGTAGCCGGCACCAATATGTACGGTGGTGTTGCCGTTTTCGGTGAGACCGTATAATTCGACGTTTTTGTTGCTGGTGGAGGTGTTTCCGGCAGCACGTTTTTTCCAAACCACCGAACCGGTGTTCGAGAGATTGATCATTATCTGTGTAAAGGCCGAGCCATCGTAAATGCTGCCATCGACCACTACGTTTTTGCCATTGTTGATGGCCGCTATGTCGTACAAGGTAAATTGGGTATAGGTGACGGTGAGTTCGTTGAACGAAAGCAGGCTGAGGGCACTGCTGTATATGGCTACAAACTCTGTCTTGTTGTCGTTGCTGTTGTTGTAGCCCCCAACTATGGCATATCCGCCGGTATTTTTCAGTTTCACAATACGTGTGGGAACTATTTGCATGCCTGTGTAGGTGTATGCGGTATGCGAATTAACGGCTCCCGTTGGGCTGATCTTCATGGTGAGCAATGAGTTGATATTGTAGCTCGACGAAACCACGTATTCCGAGCCATCGGGTATGATGCTCCAGCAGGTGATCACGCCTGTAGTGAGCGGATAGTAGTATTGGTTTTGCCATTCTATGGTGCCGTCGGCCGCACATTTGATGATGTAGTTATACAAAGTGCACTGCCCCCCTCCGAAAAGGAACCCATTGTCGCCGGCCACAGCTTTCGACAAAGCGATGGAATAGAGATTGCCCGATGCCAGATAGTATAATTTCTGCCAGATCAGGGCGCCCGTCGAACTTAACTTTACTATCCATGTGGACGAGGTGTGCTCGGTGGATGCGGTCATAAAATAGAAATTGCCGTCGTTGGCTTCAACAATTTTTGGCATGATGGGCGATATCAGCGCATCGGTAAATTTGTATTTCCACATCATGTTGAAATTGTTATCATAGCGAATGATCTGTATCTTGTAGGCACTATCGAAGGCTACGGTGATATATCCGCCCGACGATACTTTTTCGATGGTTCGGAACGAGCCGTTGTTGCCCACCTTTAGGTAAGCCGTGGTTTGCGCCTGAATCAGCAGGGCACACAAGGATAGTAGTAATGTAAAAGTAAGTTTTTTCATAAAGGGTTTTGAATGGGTAGAAAAATGAAAGGTTTGCGCTAAAGACAATATTTCGGGGGATAATGGTTGTACGTCTGAGAAATTATTGTTGAAAATACTGCTGACCAGATATCAGGATTTTTGATTGAAAATTCAGAAAAAACTTTTTTTGGCCATTCCCTTGGGAGGGGAAACACTCAAAAAACATTTTTCTAACTTAATATGCTTAATTGACTAAATAAATTGGCATCATTCTATGTTTACGTAATCAAAAATGACAAAGGATTGCTATAGGGGCCTTCTTCACCTCTGGGATTTATATAACAAACCATTAGGTGAGCTTCCAGACCCATTTGGCTGGCATCAAAAGTTAATACGAATCTGCATTTCCCGGTTGATTCTATAGATTGATATTTGCTGAAAGGGGGCGACTCCTGATTGGCAGGTTGTATGACCATTTTCCTTCCGATTTTATGAACATCCTTTGGAAGTGATTTGGATTCTTTATCGACAGGATTACTCGCAAAAATCCAACGTACGGCATGACTTTGTTTGTATAGTGACAGATCGGGCGCTATTTTAGGACGAGGCACAGCCTCACGTTTAGCCGCATTTTTATGCACTCCAATAATCGTATAATCTTTCACGGTTAATTCAATGGCTTTGTTACACTTCAATTGAAGTTTTATAGCCTGAATTTCTTTGTGGAAAACGGCATAGGCTTTTTTAACACCAAGTACCACTGGTGGTGTATGAGTTTCGGGTGCAATATATAGCGGATAACGGGTATTCCAGTCGGCCAAATGAGTCTGCATTGAAGTTAGTTGGGATGCCGACAGCATCAAACGCGATGCATTTGCTGCCAGAACCATATAGGGCACAGAGGCATTAATTTCTACATTGAATTTTTGGTAAGCCTCCGACAGGCGCATTGGATTCTCACGTTTGGTCATTTTCTGTGATGTATTAGATTTTTAAAGCGATAAAATTAAAAGATTTATTTTGAACTACCAAATAAAATTTGTTGTAATAAAATTAAAAAAAGTAATGAATGATTTTAAATTTACTTAGAAGAAATCAAAAAACATTATAATTAAAATGAAAGATATCATGATTTATTAAAAAATAATAATTAAATTATTAAAAAAAGTCATGAAAAATTAGAAATAATTGATAAAAGATTTAAAAAAAATAATAAATAATTTTAAAATTATCATGAAAAATTACAAATCCTTCGAAATAAATTCTGATTATATGTTCGCTAAAAATAATGAAACACGTCAGAATTGAATTATGGAATTATTCACAAACCACCCGAAAGATGCAGTATTGTCAATGGTGCTTTGTGAATCTTTGTGTACAGCCATTCCACAAAATTTCCCAAAGATTTTTTCTATTGTGTACTAATGCAACTATTGTGGTGCATCGTCTTAGTGCATCTTAGAGTTTTTGTGCCTTGGTTGCAATCTTATTCTAGTAAATTGATTATTGAAACGCCGCGTAGTGAGAATTATTTCTATCAGGGCGTAAGCAATACGCCCCTACGTCCACCATTGATTTAAGATTGATTTTCCTTTTCTTATTCTCCGTGTAACTTCGTGCTCTCCGTGTCTCCGTGGTTTTATCTTAATCTAACCCTACCTTCTCAAAAATCTTCCAGAACCCCCCTTGCGGCAGAGGTGCCATAATATTCATTGCCTCCTTGCTTACCGGATGAATAAACTCAACGCGGCGTGCATGCAGGCATATGGAACCATCGGGCAGGGTTCGTTGGTCGCCATATTTCACATCGCCTTTGATGGGGCAGCCCATATGGGCCAATTGGGCGCGAATCTGGTGATGTCGGCCCGTATGAAGGTCTATCTCCAGCAGAAAATATTTATCGCTGCGCGCAATCGTTTTATAGCTTAGTTCGGCCAACTGGGCATCGTCCACAGGCATATTATACACCTGAGTTTTGTTTTGTTTGCCGTTGCGCAACAGGTAATTGGTTACGAAAGCCTCCTCCTGTGGAGGTTGATTCTTTACAATGGCCCAATAAGTCTTTTTAAGTTCATGCTTTTTCAGCATCTCATTCAAACGGACCAGGGCTTTGCTGGTCTTGGCAAACACCACGGCCCCGCTCACGGGTCGGTCGATGCGGTGGGCCACACCCAGAAAAGCATCGCCGGGTTTATTGTATTTAAATTTCAGGTAAAGTTTAATCTGTTCCTCCAGCGAATCGTCTCCGCAATTGTCGGGCTGGGTGAGTTGCCCGGGCAATTTGTTTACTACTATCAGGTGATTGTCTTCAAACAGCAACTGACTGCCTATATCAAACGCCATGCTTAGTATTGTTCCTTTTCGTTAGGAAATTTGCTGTCTTTCACATCGTGGATGTAAGAGATCACAGCTCCGGTAATTTCCTCGTGAAGATTATGGTAACGGCGCAAAAAACGTGGCGAAAAATCGATATTGATGCCCAGCATATCGTGCAGCACCAGCACCTGTCCGTCGGTTCCGCCTCCGGCTCCAATGCCGATGGTCGGTGTTTTCACCATTTTAGTAACTTCAGTTGCCAGTTTAGCGGGAATTTTTTCAAGCACAATCCCGAAACAGCCTGCATCGTCGAGCAATTTGGCATCATCCCGTAGTTTTTGTGCTTCTTTTTCGTCGGTAGCCCTCACCACATAGGTTCCGAACTTATGGATAGATTGAGGTGTCAATCCGAGATGTCCCATAACGGGTATACCGGCTGATAAAATTCTTTCAACAGATTCGATCACTTCGCTTCCGCCTTCCAGTTTCACGGCATCGGCGCCCGATTCTTTCATGATACGAATGGCAGTCATCAAAGCGTTTTTCGAATTTCCCTGATAAGTCCCGAAAGGCAAATCGACCACCACCAACGCACGACTCACACCGCGCACCACCGATGAGGCATGATAAATCATTTCGTCGAGGGTAATAGGCAGTGTAGATGAGTGTCCTGCCATTACATTCGAGGCTGAGTCGCCTACCAAAATGACATCAATTCCGGCTGCATCCAGGATTTTGGCAAACGAAAAATCGTAAGCCGTTAGCATGGCTATCTTCCTGCCATGAAGCTTCATTTCCTGCAGCACATGAGTGGTTACTTTCGATATTTTTTCTGATTCCGGCGACATAATATTTGATTTAGTAATACAAAGGTATCAATTCGGACTAAGAACCAAATAAATTTTTGGATAAATACAGCTACACCGTAAAATTACTACCTTTGCTAAAATTTTTGATGGCATGAGGTTTCTATTAGGTTTGTTAGGTGTTTTTTCAGTATTTTCTTTTTATAGTTGCTCTACCGATTTTGATATCAACGCCGAAAAACAGGATATTACCGTGGTCTACGGATTGCTCAACCAATCCGATTCCACACAGTATATTAAGATCACAAAAGCTTTTCTGGGCGATATTAGTGCATACGAACTGGCTCAGGATCCCACACTCAGTTCTTATGGCGACGACCTAACGGTGACGGTAACCGAAACGGTTAATGGTGTTGCGGGCCGTGTTTTTACATTACAAAAAACTATAATCCCAAATAAAGACACTGGCGTTTTTTATGCTCCCAATCAGGAAGTTTATAAGTTCAAACCGGTCCCCCTTTTGAATCCCTTAGGTACTTATAAAATTGACATTATAAATAATGTAAGTGCCAAAAAATCTACTGCTACTACAACACTGATTAAAAATTTTACCGTTCAAAAACCTGCTTATAATCCCGATAATCCCCAGATTGGTTTCGTAAATCAGGCTGGCGAGTATGGCGATTATGATGCACAGTGGCAGTCTGCCAAAAATGGCCGCGTCTACGAGCCGGTTTTCCGTTTTCATTTTAAGGAAGTCAATAAAACTACACTCGACACTACATATAGGTATATCGATTGGCAATTAAATTCGGTCAAATCAACCAATCTGGATGGGGGAGAGGACATGGTGGTTTCATATAGCAGTGAAAGCTTTTATAAAAACCTTCAATCTAAACTTCCTGTTGATCTTAACGTGGACAGGGTTATAGGTAAGATTGATTTTATAATCGCCGTAGGTGGTGATGACCTCAGTATTTATATCGACCTCAACAAACCCTCTAGTTCCATCATTCAGGAGCGCCCTGCCTATACAAATATTACCAATGGTATAGGGATTTTCTCATGCCGTTATATTAAGAGCTTTTCCTATAGTTTGTCTCAGTATTCGGTTAACAAACTTCTCAATGGGGCATACACATCCCAATTGGGGTTCAAATAAATGGTTTATAAAACTTTTTTTTTGAAGATTTGTTGTTTGTAAGAAATATTAATGTACTTTTGCACTCCATTTTAATAAAGATTCATCATGTACTTAACAAGCGAGACAAAGAAAGATTTATTTAAAACTTACGGAAAATCAGAATTCGACACAGGGTCATCTGAAGGACAGGTAGCCTTATTCACATTCCGCATTCTGCATTTAACTGAGCATTTAAAGGCAAATAAGAAAGATAATTTCACACGCCGCTCACTGGTTCGTCTCGTTGGTAAAAGAAGGCGCTTACTCGATTACTTAAAGGAAAGAGATATCGAACGCTATCGTAATGTTATCAAGAAACTTAATCTTAGAAAATAAGGTAAATAGAAATACTAAAAAAAGGCAATGTGAATTGCCTTTTTTTGTTTAAACATGTAATTAACAAAGAGGTCTAAAAAAACAAAAAAAATCATTATGGAAGGAATTAAAAAATCATTTGACATTGGCGACGGAAGAATAATTGAAATTGAAACAGGTAAACTTGCCAAACAGGCCGATGGGTCTGTAGTAGTAAAAATGGGAGATACTATGCTCCTGGCTACAGTAGTATCTAAAAAAGAAGCTGGCGAGAATGTCGATTTTATGCCATTGTCAGTTGACTATCAGGAAAAATATGCAGCATTAGGACGTTTCCCCGGTGGATTCTTCAAACGCGAAGCACGTCCATCAGAATATGAAATCTTAATATCACGTTTAATCGATCGCGCCCTGCGTCCATTATTCCCCGATAATTACCATGCAGAAACTCAGGTTTTGGTTACATTGATTTCTGGCGATAAAGAAACTATGCCCGATGCTTTGGCCGGGTTAGCAGCTTCTGCAGCTCTCACAGTTTCTGATATTCCTTTCAACGGACCTATTTCTGAAGTAAGAGTAGGCCGTATTGATGGGAAATTTGTTATCAATCCTAGTATTTCTGATATGGAGAATTGCGATTTAGACATTATTGTAGCAGCTTCCATGGATAATATTATGATGGTTGAAGGCGAAATGAAAGAAGTATCGGAGAATGATTTGGCTGATGCTTTGAAATTTGCTCATGAGACGATCAAAGTTCAGTGCCGTGCGCAGCTCGAATTAGCTGAAATGGTAGCGAAATCAAAAATAAAACGTGAGTATTGTCACGAGACTAATGATGAGTCGTTAAAAGAGAGTTTAAGAAAATTCGCTTACCAAAGAATTTATGATATTGCGACCAAAGCTTCGGCTAAACATGATCGCATGGAGGCTCTTGAAAAAATAAAGGCAGAATTCATCGCAACTCTTCCTGAAGAAGAACAAGCTGAGAAAAAATTCATGATCAACCGTTATTTCTTCCATGTAGAAAAAGAAGCCATCAGAACAGTTATTCTGAACGAAAGAATTCGTCTGGATGGCCGTAAACTTGATCAGATCAGACCAATCTGGAGTGAAGTTAACTATTTACCTGCAGCTCACGGATCAGCAATTTTCACTCGTGGTGAGACGCAATCCTTAACTACGGTTACTCTGGGAAGCAAACTTGACGATCAGATCATTGATGGAGTTATCTTCGAAGGTAAGAACAAGTTTTTATTGCATTATAATTTTCCTCCATTTTCAACAGGTGAAGTAAAAATGATGCGTGGTACAGGTCGCCGCGAAATAGGACATGGAAATCTGGCGCATCGTGCTTTGAAAAACATGATTCCTTGGGGCGAAGAAAATCCATACACAGTTCGTATTGTTTCGGATATTTTAGAATCTAATGGATCCTCGTCAATGGCAACAGTTTGTGCAGGTACAATGGCCTTGATGGATGCTGGTGTAAAGATCAAGAAACCGGTTTCAGGTATAGCGATGGGACTTATTACAGACAGTGAAACTAAAAAATATGCAGTCCTTTCAGACATTCTGGGCGACGAAGATCACCTTGGCGACATGGATTTTAAAGTAACAGGTACGCGTGATGGAATTACTGCTTGCCAGATGGATATTAAAGTAGACGGACTCTCATACGAAATTTTAATTGGGGCATTAATGCAGGCAAAAGAAGGTCGTATGCATATACTGAACGAAATTGAAAAAACAATCAAAGAACCTCGTGCTGAATACAAACCTTTTGTTCCACGAATTGAAAAGATGATTATTCCTAAGGAATTCATTGGTGCAGTGATAGGACCAGGAGGAAAAATCATTCAGGAAATGCAGAAACAGACCAATTCTACTATCATTATTGAAGAGGTAGGCGAATTCGGACACATTGATATTTTTGCAGTTAACAAAGAATCTATCGATGCTGCTATTAAAAGAATTAAACAAATTGTAGCTGTTCCCGAAGTGGGAGAAGTTTATCAAGGAGTTGTAAAGAATATTCAACCCTTTGGTGCGTTTATCGAAATACTTCCTGGAAAAGATGGATTACTTCATATTTCAGAGATTAACTGGGATAGAGTAGCTAATGTAGAAGATGTTTTGAAAGTAGGTGATGAAGTAGAAGTTAAGCTCATCGAAGTCGACAAAAAGACAGGAAAATTAAAGCTTTCGAGAAAAGTTCTATTACCTCGTCCGGAAAAAAAGCAAGAATAGTTATTTTTCAGGCAACCTTTCTTATTTAAAATGTGTCTTAGTAATAGTTCTTACTAAGGCACATTTTTTTTAGATGTTTTATAAGAATGATTATATCTATAGTGGTATAATGATTAGTAAATAACTGAATTATGAGACAGTTGAAGATTGCCAAACAGGTAACAAATCGAGAAACAGAATCTCTTGATAAATATCTTCAGGAGATTGCCAAAGTCGATTTAATAAGTCCAGATGAAGAAGTTGTTTTGGCACAACGCATTCGTCAGGGAGATCAATCAGCATTATACAAATTAACACTTGCAAACCTTAGGTTTGTTGTTTCTGTTGCCAAACAATATCAAAATCAGGGCCTACATTTACCAGATCTAATCAATGAAGGGAATCTAGGGTTGATAAAAGCCGCCCAACGATTTGATGAAACCAAAGGATTTAAATTCATTTCTTACGCTGTATGGTGGATCAGACAGTCTATTTTGCAGGCAATAGCTGAGCATGCGCGTATCGTTAGGTTGCCATTGAACAAAATAGGAACTATAAATCGAATTAATAAAACCTACAGTGCATTTGAGCAGTTGAATCAGCGAGAGCCAAATCCGGACGAAATTGCTGAAATTTTAGGGGTTTCTTTAACTGAAATTACTGAATCCATTAAGAATTCCGGGAAACATGTATCTATGGATGCTCCTATTGGACCGGAAGAAGAAACTACTATGCTTGATTTAATGCAAAACGATGCAATACAGGCCCCGGAATCAGAGTTGCTGAAGGAGTCCCTGATGTTCGAGATAGAGAGATCCATTTCAACTTTAATACCAAGGGAAGCAGATATCCTTAGGAATTATTTTGGTCTAAACGGGCTTAAACCACATACTCTGGATGAGATCGCTTCAAAATTTGATTTAACTCGTGAAAGAGTCAGGCAAGTGAAAGATAAAGCTATCCGTAGATTGAAAAATTCTTACCGAAGTAAAAACTTAAAACCATATTTAGGTTAGAAATTTTATGTAGGTTTGTGTTAAATTGTATTTTATGAAACACTTACTTGCTCCGTCTATTTTATCTGCTGATTTTGGGATATTAAAAGAGCAAATTGAGATACTTAACGAGAGTATTGCCGATTTTATACATGTTGATGTTATGGATGGCGTATTTGTTCCAAATATCTCATTTGGGTTTCCTATTATTGAAACCATTGCAAAATATTCTAAGAAACCTTTAGATATTCATCTGATGATCGTCGAGCCAGATAAGTACATTGAAAGGTTTGCTGGTTTTAATCCGGAGTATCTGACGGTTCACTTTGAAACTTGCCAGCATCTTAACAGAACTATTAATTATATTAAGTCATTTAATGTTAAAGCTGGAGTTGCCCTTAATCCTCATACTCCATGTTCCCAACTAGAAGAGGTAATTTCGATTGCTGATCTTATTTTAATTATGTCTGTTAATCCCGGATTTGGTGGTCAGAGATTTATCCCTGATTCTTTGACAAAGATTCGCAAGACCAAAGAAATGATTAATGATATAAAATCAAAAGCAGTAATTGAGGTTGATGGTGGGGTTTTTATGGGTAATATTAAGGAAGTAGTGGATTCAGGTGGTGAAATAATTGTAGCAGGAAATTCTGTTTTTGCTAATCCGGGTATTCTCAAAGCTGTTGAGATGCTGAAAAAAATACCTGAATAATTTTTTTTTTGGTTTTTCCTCATACTTTTCTTAAATTTGCGTATATATTAGTAATACTATTCTCTTTTTATGAAGAAGCGGACAAATACTCTTATCTTAATATTGGCCTTTCTATTTTATAATATTCAACTTTTATTGGCACAAAACGTGGTTAATAATGGAGCTGATATTATTGTTAGGGACGGTGCCAATGTTGTGATTGGTGGAAATTATATTAACAAGAATGATGGAATTTCAGATGGCAAGGTCAATCTCGATGGAAATATTTATTTAAGGAGGAATTGGGTCAATAACGCAGGAAATGAAGTATTGGTTTCCGTTGGATCAGGTCAGGTAGGCAATCTTATAATGGATGGATCTGTTAAGCAATATATTGACGGATCACATTCCAGTTTGTTTGAAAACTTGGTTATTAAAAATTCTAAAAAAGTTCTAAATGTTACTGATTGTAAAGTAAATGATACTTTACATGTAGATGCTATTTTAAGTCTAAATGCTCATAGAATAAAGATTCTTAATAGCAATCCGGTTGGTATAAACTATTTTAGTGGTTATATTTTAAGTGAAACTAATACCAATGAAGGATTAGGAGAGGTAGAGTGGTACATTGGTCCTCAAATTAATTCATATAGTGTCCCTTTTGGGAGCGGATTCGCTTCGGGGCCAGATCTAAATCTTTCAATTGAGACAAAGACAGCTGGATTTCCTGTAAATGGATCCATTAGATTTGCTACCTATCCTACGGGGTGCCAAAATTTACCTGTACCACCTGATGTTATAGTTCTTGATAGAAGTTTTGAATATATTGCAGATCGTTTTTGGAATATTGATCCTATTTACGATTCAAAACCTGATGTTGGGATTCAACTGCATTATCGTAGTCAGGATATAAATCAGCCCTGTAATAATGGATTGGTCGAACCTGAAATGAAGGCTATACGATATAATACACTTCAACATTCGTGGAATGATATTCAGCCAATAGGTACTTCCTATCCAGATCAAAAAATGTTTTTTATTGAGAATGTTGCTTCAAATGATTTCTTTGCACCGTGGTGTTTAGTAAGTGATAAGCTGGATTGGGAGATATTCTTCCCCAATGCTTTTACTCCTAATGCTGATGGTGATAATGATAATTTTTCTCCTATTGGTCTCAATTTGGATAAGCTGGAACTCAAAATGTACATTTATAATCGATGGGGTGGTTTAGTTTATACCATGGATGATATAAATAAGCCATGGGATGGATACATGGGGGCATCGAAAAAAGTCTGTCCTCAGGGAGTATATTCCTGGATTCTTTTTTTGAAGGAAAAAGAAGGGCAGGAACATGTTTATAAGGGAATTGTTACACTGGTAAATTAGAAAACGAATAATGAAAAGAATACTTAATAAAGCTCTTTTAATAAGGGGTTTAATAGTTGTTATTTTAAGTTTATTACAAATTGGATTTGTTTCTGCTCAAAATAATGTGGGGATAAATGCAACAGGAGCAAACCCTAATCCGTCAGCTGCATTGGATGTTGACGCTAATGATAAAGGGGTTTTGATCCCAAGACTTACTACGGCACAGAGATTGGCTATAGTAAATCCTGCAAATGGATTATTGGTTTATGATGTCGATTTAAAATGCGTTTATTTTTATGACGTTACAACGATCTCTTGGACATCCTTATGTACTGGTGGAGGAATAATTGGTGCCACAGGACCGACAGGTTCTCAGGGGATCCAAGGAACTCAAGGAATGACTGGACCTCAAGGTCCAACAGGTGCACAAGGAGTTCAAGGCATCACTGGTAGCACTGGTCCTGCTGGTTTGCAAGGAATACAAGGTGCTACAGGTAGTCAGGGGATTCAAGGTATGACAGGTGATATTGGTCCGACAGGAGCACAGGGTTTACAAGGGGTTCAGGGTGTAACCGGAGTTCAGGGGATTCAAGGCATCCAAGGTATAACTGGCTCTATTGGCCCAACCGGGTTACAGGGAATTCAAGGATTGCAAG
>CAZRFL010000056.1:21581-27026 GCA_964599365.1 uncultured Bacteroidales bacterium | reverse complement strand
CCAGGTAGAAATTTCAGCAGGTGAAGGTAAGTACAAACTGACAGGTTTTAACGGTGATGAATTCCCTAAAGCACCTGTGATAGATAATGGAACAAGTCTTACTATCAATTCCAGAACACTGGCCAATGCTTTCAACAAAACTTTGTTTGCTACCGGAAGTGATGATATGAGGGTAGTGATGACAGGGGTTTTCTGCCAGCTTTCTGATCAGGATATTACTTTTGTGGCTACAGATGCTCACAAACTGGTTAGATATCGCCGCACTGATTCCAAATCTTCGGAAACTGGTTCGTTTATTCTGCCTAAAAAGCCTTTGAACCTGATCAAGAATATTCTCTCGGCTCAGGATGTTGATGTTAAGATAGAATATAACAGCACCAATGCTTCTTTCGAATTTGAGAACATACTGTTGATATGCCGCCTCATTGATGGCAAATATCCCAATTATGATGCTGTAATTCCTGTCAACAATACCAAGAAACTTACCATAGACCGTCAGCAGATTCTGACTTCTATCAAACGCGTTTCCATTTTCTCCAATCAGCTTACCCGTCAGATCCGCTTCTCCATCTCAGGAAAAGAACTGATACTGGCTTCGGAAGATATGGAACTGGCCAATGAAGCCAAGGAAAGACTGACCTGTACTTACGAAGGCGAAGATATTGAGATCGGATTCAATTCGAAATTTATTCTGGAAATGATGAACAACCTCGATTCGGACGAAATCTGTATCGAAATGTCGACATCAAACCGCGCCGCCCTCATTTTCCCTGTCAACAGCGACAATAAGGATGAGGATATACTGATGTTGGTAATGCCTGTAATGCTAAATCAATAAAAAATATAAAGTAACCGAAAAAAGCAAGATCAGAAGTCTTGCTTTTTTTTCTTCATTTTAATGAACTCCACAGCCTCCAATTCTGAACTGTCAGCCCTCATCCAACTGATCGACGAACCCGATGAGAACATTTATTCGCACATCAAAAGCAAGATAATTTCGTATGGTAAGGATGCCATTCCCTATCTGGATCATGCTCTGAACCACAACCTTCATCCGGTGGCTCAGAAAAGGGTAACAGTTTTATTGCATAAACTGCAGTTCGAGAATATTGTTAACGAGCTTTCCGATTGGTATACGCTGGGAGCCTCCAATCTTTTGCTGGGTTATCTGCTGGTGAGTAAATACCATTATCCGAATCTGGATGAAGCCTTTGTTCGCAGAGAACTCGAAAGAATTAAGATGGAGATATGGTTGGAACTCAATTCCGATCTTACGGCTCTGGAGAAAGTAAAGGTCATCAATAAGATACTTTTCGAGATCAACGGCTTCAGCGGCGACCGCAAGAATTATTATTCTCCTTTGAATTCCTACATCAACAATGTTATGGAGGCCCGCGCCGGAAATCCCCTGGCATTGTCCATGCTCTATATTATATTGGCAGACATGGTCGAAGAGCCAATTTATGGGGTGAACCTGCCTGAACATTTTATTCTGGGCTATGTGGATCAGAACAGTATTTTCCCATTAAATGATCCTGCCAAAGCGGATGTGTTATTCTATATTAACCCTTTTAGCGGGGGAGCCGTATTTACGGCCAACGAGATTGAAGCCTTTCTAAGGCAGATGAATGTGGAACCTCACGGCCGATATTTTCAACCATGCAACAATGTGGACATGATCATAAGGATGTTGACCAACCTGATCAATTCCTATACGGCAACGGGTGATACATTGAAAGCCTCGGAGCTGGAGATTCTGTTGAAGATATTCCAATAAGCACAGCACCGTCGGTGCGATCCATCATATGGTTCATGGTGGAATCATCCCAATAATAAAAAAGGCTGCCATTCGGCAGCCTTTTTCTTTGTTTTCTTTCGTTTATTCAAAAGATAAAATGGATTTTTTGATGATCTCAACCGCTTCCATGATCTGGGCCTCGGTGATGACCAAAGGAGGAGCAAAACGAATGATATGACCATGGGTGGGTTTTGCCAACAATCCGTTGTCGCGCATTTTCAGACAAACATCCCATGCTTCCTTGCCATTCTTGGGCTTAATGATGATAGCATTCAGTAATCCTTTTCCGCGAATGAGCTCAATCATATCTGATTTGATCTTTCCTAATTCGTCTCTGAAGAGTTGTCCCATTTTCTCGGCTCTTTCGCAAAGGTTTTCGTCTTTTACTACTGTCAGCGCTGCAATAGCGATCTTGGCAGCAATGGGATTTCCGCCAAAGGTGGAACCATGTTCGCCCGGTTTAATCGTCATCATGATATCGTCGTTGGCCAACACTGCCGAAACAGGGAAGGTGCCGCCCGACAAGGCTTTTCCTAAGATCAAAACATCAGGTTTCACGTTTTCGTGATCGCAGCAAAGCATTTTACCCGTACGGGCAATACCTGTCTGAACTTCGTCGGCTATGAACAATACATTTTTGGCTTTACACAGTGCATGAGCTTTGGATAGGTATCCTGCTTCGGGCACGTATACACCGGCCTCGCCCTGAATAGGCTCAACCAGGAATCCGGCTACATTGGGATCTTCCAGCGCTTTTTCCAGGGCAGGAAGATCGTTGTAAGGAATGGTGATGAATCCCGGGGTGAAAGGACCAAAATCTTTACGTGCATCAGGGTCGGTCGACATAGATACGATAGAAATGGTGCGTCCGTGGAAGTTATTCTCACAGCAAATTATTTTTGCCTGATCTTCTGCAATTCCTTTTACTTTATAGGCCCATTTGCGGGTGAGCTTCAGGGCGGTTTCGTCGGCCTCAGCACCTGAGTTCATGGGGAGTACCTTATCGAATCCAAAGAATTCGGTGATAAATTTTTCGTAAGGACCCAGGCAATCATTATAAAAAGCACGCGAGGTAAGTGTCAGGGTGTTGGCCTGATCGGTCATGGCTTTGATGATGGCAGGGTGGCAGTGTCCCTGGTTGACGGCTGAATAGGCCGAAAGGAAATCGTAATAACGTTTGCCTTCCACATCCCACATAAAAACGCCTTCGCCTCTGTTCAATACAACAGGCAGGGGATGGTAGTTATGTGCTCCGTATTTGTCTTCTAATGCGATGGCTGCTTTGGTGGCTGCTCCGAGGTCTTTTGTTTCTTCCATAGGTAATATTATTTTTAGAGAATTTTCGGCAAATATAGTAATTTAGCCTCATAAAAAAACAGTTCGACACTAAATTACTTCCCCTGATATGCACCGCTTCGAAGCCTTTCTGGAAAAAGGTAGCCACAATAATGGCTGGACCTATATTGACGTTCCGCCTGAGATAAGCGCGGAATGGAAAGGACCCGGAAGGGTTTTTATTTGCGGCAGGGTTGACCAGGCGGCCTTTAGAACCACCTTTAACAAAAAAGGCGATTGCAGCGGTTTCTTTTATGTGAACAAGCCCTTGCTGAAAAGCATAGGGAAAACCGCCGGGGATGCGGTGGCAGTGGAAGTTAAACTGGATGATGAACCCCGTGTGGTTCACCTTCCGGATGATGTTGCCGAAGCCATATCGTGTAGTTTTAAAGCCTCTGCTACTTTCGAAAGATTCTCTTACTCGCATCGCAAAGAGATACTGGCTTGGATAGACGATGCCAAACGACCCGAAACCCGCATCAAACGCATTGTGAAAGCTGTGTATATGCTGGAGAACTATACCAAGACGAAATGATGAAAAAACTATTAACGCTGTTATTCAGCATACTTATCTCCACTTCCTTTGCCCAACTCAACAATCCCTATTATCATTCGGTGGTGAATCTGGTTTCCTACGATACGGTGTTGACCGACCTGATCAAATTCCAAAGCCTGGGCGTGAAACAACCCGGCACGACTGCCCTGACCAATACCAAAAACTGGCTGGTGTCCAAATACCAGTCTTTCGGGTATACCGACATAGTTTTGGATAATTTTAGCTACTTTGGCAATACCTTATATAATATAGTAGTTACCAAAACGGGGACGCTCTATCCCAACACTTACCTGATAGTCGACGGGCATTACGATACCCAAACCGGTACCGGTACCAACGATAACGGTTCGGGGGTGTCAATCATATTGGAGATAGCCCGCCTGATGGCCAATATTCCTACCCTGTATTCCGTTAAGTTTATCAACTTCGCGGCTGAAGAGCAGGGTTTGTTGGGCAGCCATGATTATGTGGACAACGTGGTGACGCCTGGCAATATGGACATACTGCTGGTTTTCAATATAGATGAAGTAGGAGGGGTGGCGGGTCAGGCCAATGCCGATGTGAAATGCGAAAGCGACCAGGCCAGCCCTACGAGCAATAATGCCGTATCGGCCCTGTATACCGATACCCTCCGACAGGCCACCGCCGTTTATTCTTCATTGACCACTACACTGTCTAATGCTTATGGTTCGGACTATGTGCCATTTCAGCAGGCAGGCGAAATCATTACGGGCTTGTTCGAAACCAACCAATCATCCTATCCCCATACTTCGGGCGACAACCTGGCCCATCTCGATACCTCTTATGTCTACAATATAGCCAAAGCGGCTACCGGTGCCGCTCTGTATTTTGCCAAAGCCTTGCAGGTGTATACTTCGGTGGCTGAAGGTGAAACAAACCACAGTGTGGATATTTTCCCCAATCCTTTTAATGATAATATTAACATCCGCAATGCCGCGGCAATCTCAAGGTATATTAAAATCTACGATCTGAGTGGCAGGCTGCTCGGTAGTTTCCAAATGTCTCCTTTATCAGACCAATGCATTTCTTTGCCCCCATTGAGCAAGGGCCTGTATGTTTTTGAAATTTCGGACCAGCAGGGAAAGGTGTTGGAGTGGAAGAAGGTGGTGAAGTTATAAGGCTAAAATTTGGGAGTCCTTATTTCACGAGATCTTTTGCTTTTATGTGAATGATTTGCCCATCCTTACAATAGACCAAATCGCTATCCTCTTTTATTTTCTTTTCAAGCAAACGTTGAAATGCAAGCTCAATTCCTTTCAAAATGTTTTCCCGTAAAACAGCAATATTATTTTCCATAAACTAATTGATTTTTTTTGACTTGATGAGCTTGTTTTGAATTTGTTTATTTGAGGATACATTTTGCTCAGTCCAAACTATTTTAACCATTCCTCAATCTTTTTATCCATTTCTTCGTCAGAAATCACTTGATTGTTATCAGCCTGCTGTAAACCTTTTTCAATCTTGTCAAGTAAAATCATTTTATCTACTAACTCATCAACGGAGAATTTTTCAGGAAATTTCGTTATTGTTTTAATTACATTAGATCTCGTAAGCATAATATCAAATTTGATGTAAAGGTACGAAAACAAATTGTCCGATTATTCATCAATAGCAAAAATCCTGTAAATGCTAAGGGGTAGTATTTTGATTGAAAGAAAACGGTGAAATTTTAGGGGATGATATGCGGGCTTAGGGAGTCTTTAATTAATTTGATATAACGGTTTGCGTGCAGGCG
>CAZRFL010000056.1:0-21571 GCA_964599365.1 uncultured Bacteroidales bacterium | reverse complement strand
AATATGCAAGTCCGGATTTGCCACTTTGAAATTCTTGAATTGTCAAGTTAGTAACTGTCCCATTAAATTTATATAAATTGTCAATGGTCTGCTGTCCTCGGTAGATTAGTAATAGTCCACCAAGAATACAAACAATTGTTGTCAAGATTAATGTCGTTTTGTTCTGTTTCAATGTCGGTTGTGTCGTCTTTTAAAATGCCCTATAACGTTTTGCGTGCAGGCGATCGTAACCCTGTGTTGCGCCTGCGGCAGGGTTATGGCGCTTGCACGCTGTTATAGATAGATTGAATTTTCAACTATAATTTCGCGGAGATAATCACCTTTTATTTCTTCAAAAAGTTTATTGTTTAAATCTGGGGATTGTGCACACCTAGATCATTGCATATGGTGTATTTTTCGCTTTATTTTATCATGTAGGTTCAACCCATAAGTGCAATTTTTACAAGCAAAACAAGGCTTCGGTATTCGACTCCAGGACTGCCTATCGTGAAAGGCCTTTTTTGTTAAATGTATTCTGACTTCCACTTTTTGTTTATAATTTTTTTATTTTGTAGTTCATCGTAATACTATTTTAAATATTTCTTGAGTATTTCATAGTATAGTGTTCCGTAATTTTCATTTTCACCCTTTTTTAATTGTTTATTCAAATTGTTTTTAATAAATGATTCCATACTTGGAAAATGAGCCGCGAGGTGAACAAATGGGAGTATATCAATATCTTTTTTATCCGCTAACATGTTCTCAGTAAAATGTACTTTTTCAATTTTCGGATTATTTTTAAACGTTATACTTTTATTCGTTAATTGTGAAAAACTGATTCCTCCAAGAGTTACAATGATGTTGGGCTTCACTAATTCAATCTCCTGGCACAAGGCATTTAACACTGAATTTCTTACACTATTTTTCTCTTCAATATTTTCTTTATCTGCATCATTGTAATATTTGTAGCTTCTTTTTTTTACATCATTACTCTCATTGGTGTAAAAAAATGTTTTGTATATATCAGTCAGATAAACAAAATTCTCAGAACTTATAGCATCAATAAAACCAAAATAGTGCTTATTTCTTTTGGCCCAATCTCTATTCTTGTTATCATGTAAAGCATAAGGAGTGCCGATTATTACATGCTGCATTTCATCAGCATCTGCTATTTTAAAATCTTTACTACCTCTCATCGGATCTATTCCGATTACCATGATTCTATTTTTACTTTTAAAATCACCAAACCATGAAGGCAAATCGACACCTAATAAGCATGCGTTAGAAGGGATACATTGTTTTTCATGCCTTAACAATTTCTTAGCACTTTTCACAATTTCTTCTTTTGGCAAAGGTTCGCCAGTAGACAAAAAAGTATTCCAATGCTCATAAACACTTCTTATTTCCAAATCAATAATTTGTTCATTCAAAAGATCAGCTAATTCTTCGAAGAAAGGAATGGAGGTGTTTATTTTAGTTTTTAACATCATTTTATCATGGGTTTTTTCTAGTGTTTTTAATTCTATACCTGATTATAAATCTTCCAATAAGTCGTCATAACCGTTATTGGCTAACTCTTCGCGAAGAAATTCCAAGAACTCAGGATCAATTTCGTCTGTCCGATCTCTAATAATATCTACGGCCTTTCGCATTATTTCTTCGTTATAAGTTAATTCAGAGTCATCATTGAAGCATACACCTACATAGTCATCTGGATTTTCTACCAATTGAATCGCTTTTTCACCCGCGGCTAACACCAAATCATCGCTTTCAAAGTATTCTCCATTTATTGAGGCTGCCGTAAACCACGTAATGGCTTTATATGAATCTGCTTTTTCAATTCCTAAAGTATATGTTTCTTCAGTAAATTCTTTGGATTTATCTCCATCGAAAAATGGCTGATAGTCACTTTGAATATTCTCTCCTAAGGCTTTGCATTCGCTGCTTAAAACAGCATTTTCTTTGAGGGTCTCTAATAACTCGCCCCACTTCATTGAATAATACTCTAATGAATTAATACCATCAAAAGGCTCTCTATCTGCAAACCAACATAATTGTCCGAAAGTCCGATTAATTTGCTGAATTATTTCAATTAAGGTGTAAGCACTTTCTTTTCCTTGAAAAGTGCCTTCAACAACCAATTCAGTTAAAATGGATTCTAATTCCAACAATCTATTTTCATCATATCCTTGACAAAATTTATAGAGGGAAACTCCACTGTTATCAATAACTTCATTTTTTTTGACTTCCGTTTGGATTGTCCCACTCCACTTCCCACGCATAGGGCCTGGTTCAAGGCCTTTCTTCCATTTGGCATCGAAACCGTTTTCGTGAAATGTGATTTCCATCAAACCAGTTGCATTTACTTTTTTATTGTGGAATGTTGCTTTTAGCAAATTACCTTCTAAAGTACCAGTCAATGTTGCATCGCTATAAGTTCCATTAATTGTTCCTTTTTTTCCTTCTGAGAAGATTACTTTGTCACCATTCTCAATGGTGTAGGGTGTCGTTAATTTAATCATGATTTCTGTTTTTGTTAGTGATTTTTAAAATTAGTATTTATTTTCAATTTATCTATAACGTTTGTGTTGTACCATTGGTGTTATTTTTACTATATCACCAGAGTTGGTGTTATCCATTTTTTGCTTCTGTAGATATTTATAATCACCATTTTAACTTTTCTTATTTTAAAATTCCAAATTATCCAAAGGACTTTTTACTTGCTCCATTCCCTTGTGAGTAATATGGGTATAAATCTCTGTAGTTTTACTGGAACTATGACCTAAAAGTTCTTGAATATATCTTAAATCAGTACCCCTTTCCAAAAGATGTGTAGCAAAACTATGCCGCAAAGTATGCACTGTAGCTTTCTTTTGAATTTTAGCTTTATAGCATGCATCTCTGAAGATAGATTGAATACTGCTATCAGAATATTGCTCCCCGCTCTGTCCTTCAAAAAGCCACATCTTAGGTTTATATAATTTGAAATATTTTCTCAAAAATAGTAATAATTTATCTGATAAAACACTATTTCGATCTTTTTTTCCTTTAGCACCTTTTATAATTATTGCATGGCGGCTACTGTCTATGTCAGCTACTTTCAAGTTTATTACTTCACTTATTCTAAGTCCTGCCGAATATATAGTGAGTAAGATTGCTTTATGCTTAATATTTGTCACACTATTTATTATGCGCATTACTTCTTCTTCGCTCAAAACCGCAGGTAATATTTTTTCTTTAAAAGGGCGGTCAATAGTAATATATGGTAGCCTTTTTCTTCCGCAAACTTTTTCATAATAAAACTTAATGGCATTTATGGCCTGGTTTTGGTATGAGGCAGATACTTTTCGTTTTTCAACCAAATAAAGCAAATAATTTTTAATATCCTCATCACTAATTTCAAGCAAATCTTTTTGGCTGTAATAGTTTATAAAATCAGTAAATGATACAGTGTATGTACGGATGGTATTTTCACTGTATCTTTTCAATTTGAGTTTTTCCAGATATTCAGCAGGCATTTTCCGATCATTACCATAATTTTTCTTCTCTTTCTTGTCAGCCCCTTTAGTATTGATGTTTTTTGTTTCAATTTGATAGTTGAATTTGCTAAAATAACTTTCAATTTCGCTCAGTATATTTTGAGTGTAAGAAAAACTCCAGTATTTTTCTTCTTTATGCCAATAATAATAAGGTATGGTTTTTATTTTAGCGATATGCTCTTTTGCAAATGGAAACCGGAGTATGATTTTTTTGTAATCAATAATTTCCATGCTGACGGTATTGGGCTTCTTTTCAGGAATTGTCTTGGGTTTGTTTTCCATCAGCCGCGGCAGATCAGGATTATTCTTTTCTTTTATTGTTATAATATCAACCGTATTAATCTCAGCTATCCCTTTAAACAAACTGACTATTCTTTGAACATTTGCTTCAGTATCCTCCAAATGCCAACCTTTCCTTGTATGGCTCCAGGCAGCCCCATCGATTTTCTTAATCAGCGCAATAAGTTCCACATCGTAGTCGAACAACACGAATAAACGGGGAACATCTTTGTGCAATGCACGTCTGATTACAACAGTTTTCATTAGTGAAACAAATTGTACCCCAAACATACGAAATAAATCCCAAACTTGTACTGAGCATAATCGAAGTATCCCAAATTTCAAATCTCAACTCATAAATCTTAAATGTAAAATCGCATATTCCTCCCACCCCAAAAAAAATATCATTTTCAGGTTGAAAAATAGGCACAGTAAATCAGGACATTAAAAAATAATTGTTGTTTTTAGTCAATTATTTTTGTACGGATTTCTGCAGGCCTTATCACTCTGGCAAATAGGCCGGAACGGAAGAACTTTATGGCATCAACACCCAAAGCCGTCATGATACAATCCAGGCATTGCGCACTGATGTTTTTCTTGCCATTTTCATAAGCCCAAATGGTGGTTTTGGCTATATCGCAGGCATCACCAAGCTGTTGCTGTGTCCACTTTTTCTTATCGCGCAGGAATTTTATCCTTTCGCCAATTTTTTTTTGAAATTCCTTTGATCTTTTCTTTTTCATAGATACTATTTTTTGACGCTATAAATATACCTATAACTATATCAAGGAAAATCCATAATCATTGATTTATTAATATTTTTGTTTTGAAAATTTGACATGCCACGGTCTGACCCAGGATAGTTTAAGTTATTTTTTCATTGGCGTTCTTTAGCATTTTGTATTATACCTAAGTATTGAATAATTATATGGGGGGAATCGTCAGCGGAGTTTCCGGCAAAATAGAGAACATAATTTGAATCAACTTAGGAAAAGAAGGCAGTAGGGCTGAATACCCTAAAAGTAAAAAGGGTAAAGTTTCGTTCGCCAGGGCGGTAGTTCGTTTCACCAACCGGTGCGTTCGTGCAATGAACCTGCGCGTTCGCAGCACCAACCTGCGCGGTAGCATAACGAACCTGCGCGGTAGCATAACGAACCTGCGCGGTGGCATAACGAACCTGTGCGGTGGCATAACCAACCTGTGCGGTGGCGTGACGAACCTGTGCGTTCGCGCAACGAACAAGTGCCCTGAGGAAACGAACCGGCGCCTTCGTAAAGTAAAATTGAGTAATTATAAAGGCATTTTAAAAGTAAATATAACTAACTTAATCGTTTAACAATTTAAAATTCAATGTTATGGTAAATTCTGGTGAAGATTTTATTCCGTCTGGTAATTCAAAATTTAATTCCTGGCAGATCAATTTTGTTGCCAAAGTTGAACTATTTAAAAGTGGATGGGACTGGGCCCCATCAACTGTAACTGAATGGAAGGCACTCACTGATGTGGCCGATTCGAAAAAGTTCTATTTTGACAAAGCCTGGGCCAAGGTTAGCACAGGGGTGTTCGACAGCGCCGACTCGCAACGTCTGAAAGATGCCCGCAAAACATACGAAAGTGGTGATAAGCTAAATCCGGAGGACACCAGCATCCGTATGTTTGTTAACCGTTATATAAGGTTCAATCCGCTGGTCACCAACGATCAGAAGGTTGATATGAAACTGGTTGTACCTGATGAAATCAATACTCCGGTTTCGGATTCAAATGCCAAAATTTCGGGCAATCTACTGATCGGCACTGTGAAATCGATGTCAAAGCTGATACACAAGAATGTTGTAACTCATGTGGGGTCTAAAAGTATGGCCAAAGGCGAGGGGGTGGATGAAATTGAAGTGTATTTGGCCATCACCGATGCCGATGTAACTGTAGCTCCGCCCATGAAAGATTTTAGTTACGACGGCGAAGTGAAACGCGGACATTATACCCGTGTTTTTGATTTATCTTTGGAAAACAAACGTGCCTGGTATTATGCCCGTGTGCGTATCAAAGGTAAAAAAATAACTTTCGGACCTCCCAGCGATTTTTGGGAAGCTATTATTCCTTAAGAAGCTGCAAGTACTGTCTTATTATTGATGAGAAAAATACTCCCGGGGCTTTGTGCTTCGGGAGTATTTTTTTGTAGTTCCCGCAGATTATCGCAGAGAAAAAATACAGATAAAGATCTGCAAAATCAGCGTCCGCCGCGGCGGATCAGCGCGAAAATGGGATTTCTCTGTGTCCGCCGCGGCGGACTCTGTGCTTCTTAGTGTATCTCTGTGTAATAGCTCTTACATTGCGTCCTCTGCAGTGAACTCCAAACTCTTGTGTCGAGCCGTTCATCAAGTCCGCCAATTGGCGGATCGAGCCGTTCATCGAGCTTGTCGAGATGCAGGCGAGATACCCAACTATCTCAAATCAATCACTTCCACTCCCGGATGATCCTTGGCATTGAAAGTGAATTTGGTATCGGCAATAGGTTTGTTGGTAACGAATTTGGTCACACTATAGGTATATACTGAGCTGCCGTTCTTGTCGTAAACAATAGAATTTACGATCTGTTTCTTGGCTTTATCGATTTCCACGCGCATTTTATAATACGAACGGGCCTTCAGTGGGGTCAAGTCAATGATCTGAAAAATGATGGCTCCGCGGGTTTCTTCTTTCACAAACTTAGGCGTAAAGCTCTTATTGTAGCTGGTCAGCAGTTTGGCGGGGTTCAAAGCCTGGTCGTCGTTGGGGTCGTTGTTGTTGATCTGAACCTCGTTATTGTCTTTAATATAGGTCCACACGGTTTTTCCGTCGCTCATGATCTGTTGACCCGAGAAATCCAGCCAAAACTTATCGCCTTTCATTGAGGCGGTTCCAATCTTGGTTTCTTTTATCTTTTTGGTTTTGTTTTCCATGACATATGAAAACGAAATATCGATGGTGGCGTACGATTTGGTCTGCAGGGTAACGGCATCTAAAATTCCTTTGGCTTTATCCTGTGCCTGCAGGCTCATAGCAATAATGATTGCGGTGAAGGTGATCAGTATCTTTTTCATTTGTGTAAGTAATTAGGGGGTGTTTTAGTAAATGGGTAAATGTTTAAATGATTGCTTGTTCTTTGCTGGCTTATTTCTTTCTAATAATAATTATTCTTCATTACTCTTCTCGACTCCGCTCGAAGAAGCATTTTGGATTCTGTCTTTGCAAATCTTAAATCTTAAATCAAAAATCTGAAATTAAAAATCTGAAATCTGAAATCAAAAATCAAAAATCTAAAAGTTGTTCTTCATATCTCTCAAAAACTGTTCCAAAGTGTTCATGTCAGTGATCCTGACATCGCGGGCCTTGCTTCCTTCGAAAGGACCTACGATTCCGGCGGCTTCCAGTTGATCTATCAATCTTCCGGCGCGGTTATAGCCCAGCTTCAGTTTACGCTGCAGCAGGGAGGTAGAGCCATGCTGATGCGCCACTATACAGCGGGCGGCATCGTCGAACATATCGTCGCGTTCCGAAGGGTCCATATTCTTGATAACGTCCGATTCTTCGTCGGGACATTCGGGCAACTCGTAAGCTTCGGGATATCCGCGCTGGTTTCCGATAAAGTCGGTGATCTCTTCCACTTCGGGCGTATCCACAAAAGCACATTGCAGACGCACCATTTCGCTGCCGGTCGACAACAGCATATCGCCGCGTCCAATCAGCTGATCGGCTCCGCTGGAATCGAGAATGGTTCGCGAATCTATCTTGGAGATAACCCTGTAGGCCAGTCGTGCCGGGAAGTTGGCTTTGATGGTACCTGTGATCACGTTCACCGAAGGACGTTGGGTAGCCACGATAAGGTGAATACCAATAGCACGTGCCAGCTGTGCCAGTCGTGCCATAGGAGTTTCCACTTCCTTACCGGCGGTGATGATCAGGTCGGCAAACTCGTCCACTATCAGCACTATATAAGGCATGTAATGATGTCCGTCGTTGGGGTTCAGTTTGCGCGAAATGAATTTGGCATTGTATTCTTTGATGTTTCTTACACCGGCTATTTTCAGCAAATCGTAGCGGGTATCCATCAGTATGCAGAGTGAATTCAGGGTTCTCACCACCTTGCGAATATCGGTGATGATGGCTTCTTCCGAATCGGGAAGCTTGGCCAGAAAATGACGTTCAATCTTAGAGAACAAGGTAAGCTCCACCTTTTTCGGATCCACCAGCACAAACTTCAACTGAGATGGATGTTTCTTGTAAAGCAGGGAAGTAAGGATGGCATTCAATCCTACGGATTTTCCCTGTCCTGTGGCGCCTGCCATCAATAAGTGGGGCATTTTGGCCAGATCGGCCACAAAGCTCTTGTTCGAAATGGTCTTTCCCAGACCTATAGGCAGGTCGTAGTTGTTATTCTGAAAAGCATCCGAAGCCAGAATGGTGCGCATGGATACTATCTTGGGATTCTGATTGGGAACCTCAATCCCTATGGTGCCTTTGCCCGGCATAGGGGCAATGATCCTGATGCCAAGGGCCGACAAGCTCAAAGCGATGTCGTCTTCCAGGTTCTTGATCTTCGAAATCCTCACACCGGGAGCGGGAACAATCTCGTACAAAGTAACGGTTGGCCCGATGGTGGCGTTTATCTTGTCGATCTGAATGGAGTAATCGTTCAGGGTTTTCAGAATGCGGTTCTTATTGGCTTCCAGCTCGTCGTTCTGCACGGCTATATTCCCCGAATCGTATTCCTTGAGCATATCGAGGATAGGGAACTTATAGGTAGGCAGATCCAGGGTGGGATCGTATTCGGTGTCCACCGTGAAATGTTTGGGCTCGTCGGTTTCGGTCACATCGACATCCACAGGAGCTTCATCAAAAGTATTCACAGTAAAAGGAACATTCTCTTTATCCCTTTTCACCTTATCTACAATAATAGTGTTGTCCAACTCAATAGACCCCGATTCGTTCATCACCAGAGGTTTGGTCTTGAATTCGAATTCCACATCGGGCTCGTCTTCTTCTTCCTCTTCATCCTGAATCTTCAGATGGTCTATGGCGTATTCGTTGCGTATGGGTTGGGTATTTATAAATTCTTCTTCAGCGGCTTCCTCTTCTTCCTCTTTCACCTTCTTCTGCCAGCGCTTCTGAATATTGTATTCTATAATCAGAAAACTGGCAATCATAAAAAATAACAATATCCCCGTACCAATACTTCCTAGAATGCTCTTAAGCCAGACATTGGATTGGAAGCCGAACGCACCACCAAAAATATCGTCAGATTGAATTACAAAGGAAATACTAATGGAAATCCAAATCAATCCAAATATCAAATATTTTGTTGTCTTACCAAGAGGAAAAATCTGAGTATTTAAGAATAATTTAACTCCAAAAATAAGTAACCATATTATTAACAGAAATGAGGCGACACCAAACAATTTCTTCACAAAAAAGTAAGAAACTACGTCGCCTATCTTTCCCATCCAGTTTTTAGACTCTAAATTAAGATCAGTTAAAATCCTTTTAATTGAATTATAAGGAACGTTGTCGTCATATTGCCACGTAAATAGAAAAGAAATAAAAGCTATTAGTAAAAAAAATGCTAATAGTAGCAAGAATAGCCCTACGACCTTCTGGAACTTATCGCTTTTGATCACCCTTACGATGCCCGATATAGTGATCTTTTCAGATTTTTCGCTCTGTGTTTTCTTGGTTTTCTCCTTCTTTACAGGCTTAACAACAGGCTCTTTTTTCTCTGAGTTCCCGGTGTTGTTAACCACATAGGTGTCTTCTTTGACGGTATTCTTCGAAAATGTTTTATCTCTTTGGGGCATCGCAGTAAAAATTTGAATAAAATAAAAATCCTCTGAAATCAGAGGATTTTAAAAATTTTCAGCAGAAAAAATTATTCTTTTCCTTCAAATTGTTGCATCATTTGTGCTTTTTCTTCCGGTGTCATTTCAACATAATCAGAAGGGATCAGAAAATCTGTATCTTTCACTTTTCCTTTTTTAACTTCAGTAGCAGCAAAGGTGGTGATAATTCCATCGGTAGTTGTAATAACATACTCCAGAGCCACACCTTTCAGTTTGTTAAACTGTCCACCGTAGTTCAAAGCTTCTCCACCCAATTCTTCGGTATAATAAACAGTAGCCGTAGATGAGGTGCCGTCATCGTTCTTTTCAGTGTATTCTGCTTTCTTGCAAACGATACCGGCAATGGTTTTAGTATCTTCCAGATATTTTATTTCAGGAGCGGGACTCTCAGCTACCTTCTTTTCGATATCTTCTGTATTCATTTTGAAATACTTCTTTTCTCCCATAATGTCAAGCATTGTGGTAGTGGTTTTGGCATCGCCATTGGTAACTACATCTATATTAACTGGACCCAGTGGCAAATTCATCTTCGATAGGTTCTCATAAATAGAAAGTACCATCACTTTAGGCTGCTGAGCAGCAGTGGCTGCGTCAATAGTTCCTGAATACGAAATGGTATAATTAATGACACCTTTGAATTTCTTCTGAGCATTAACAGTAATGCTGCAAGCGAATAAAAGAACAATAACTAAAACTGCATTGATTGATTTTTTCATAATGATTTTTTTTAAGATTTTAATTGAGGATGCAAATATAATACCATTTATTAGTATACAAATGTAGGAAATAGCGAATAATGCCCTGCCGGGCAGATAAAAAGTTTTCAATAAAGAAATTAACAGGTATACACTAATATTAATATCCCAGAATTTTCATCATGGATTTATGACTTTGCTCTTTGGCAAACAGCTTGGTGAAGATCTCACCGTCTTCGTCCTTATCAATAAGGATATGTTTGGGGGCAGGGGTGAGGCAATGCTGTATGCCGCCGTATCCACCCAACGATTCCTGATAAGCTCCTGTATGGAATAAACCCACGTAAAGCGGCTCATGGTCCACAAACTTCGGAAGGAATATAGCATTGGCTATCGCTTCCGCATTATAGAAATCATGACTATCGCAAGTGAGTCCGCCCAGATGAACCCTATGATATTCTCTTTCCCAATGGTTGATGGCTAGCAGTACAAACCTTTGGTTGATTGCCCATGTATCGGGTAATGTAGTCATGAAGGAACTGTCGATCATGTTCCACAACTCACGGTCGTTTTGTTGCTTTTGTCCCAGTATTGAGTAAAGAATAGCGCCGCTTTCGCCCACAGTGTACGATCCGAACTCACTAAATATGTTGGGTTCAACCGTTTTATTCTGCTGACAAATGGTCTTTATTTGCGATACTATCTCTTCTGCCATGTACTCATAATCATAGTCGAAGGCCAGGGAATTCTTCACGGGGAATCCTCCGCCTATGTTCAAAGAGTCAAGTTCCTTGCAATACTTTTTCAATTCACAGTACACATTGACGCACTTGGTAAGCTCGTTCCAATAGTAGGCGCAATCTTTTATTCCGGTATTGATAAAGAAATGCAGCATCTTCAATTCGAACTTTGGATTGTGACGAATCTTTTGTTTATAGAAGTCAACAATATCATTGTACCTGATCCCGAGTCGAGAAGTATAAAAGTCGAATTGAGGTTCTTCTTCCGATGCAATACGTATTCCGAGTTTGCATTTCTTGGTGATCATCTTTTCAATGCGGTCGTACTCATCCTTATTATCCAGCACGGGAATGGTATTCGAAAAACCACTGTTGATCAGATTGCAAATACTTTGCAGGTAGCCTTCTTTTTTATATCCGTTGCAAATGATGAACCTGTTTTTATCTATCAGTTTGGTCTCGTAAAGCTGGTCAATAATATTAATGTCAAACTCAGAGGATGTCTCCAGATGAATGTCGTTCTTCAGTGCTTCTTCCAGAATAAAAGAGAAGTGAGAGCTCTTGGTGCAATACGAATAGAAGTAGTCGCCCTGATAATCTGCCCTGGCTATAGCCACATTAAACCACTTCTTGGCCTTCTGAATCTGTGAGGATATCTTGGGCAGATAGGTGATCTTTAAAGGTGTTCCGTACTGCTTAATGATGTCCATTAAGCAAATATTGTTGAAGTAAAGTTCGTTGTCTTCTATCTTGAATTCATCTTGCGGAAAGTCATAAGTCTGTTCAATCAGGTCGATGTATTTGTTTTTCATGATGCAATGTAAATTAGTTGGAATGATTAAAAAAAGATGAACTAATTAAGTTGGATTGAAAATAATTCACAAAAGTAGTAATTTCGGATGGAATATTATTTCTTTTATTAGTGAATTTAATTCTAGGCTGAAATCTCGGTAATTATTTGATTTTTCTTTCCGTAAAATACTTAGTTTTCTCTGACGTCTCCTTGTGATAGGGTATTAGAGTCTATTGAGAATTATTATAAATTAAGGCGGATTCTCTACGGAAATGAACAAAGAATTATTTTTAACCCCAAATTTAAAATCCATTTTATGAGAATTGCCAGGATTAGAGAAAATGATACGGAAAACAAGCAGGACAAGGTTGATTTAGGATTGATAGATCCAATTCTGAACAAGTACAAGAATGTGAAAGGGAACATGATCCCTATACTGCAGCTTACACAGGATATTTACGGCTATTTGCCTAAGGAAGCTTTTTTGCGCATAGCTGAAGAAACAGGATTGCAATTGAGCGATATGTATGGTGTGGCCACATTTTATGCCCAGTTCAGGCTTAACCCTGTGGGTAAGCATATAATAAAGGTATGCCACGGTACGGCTTGTCATGTGCAGAATGCAACAAAAATAACGGATGCTTTGCAGGAATCACTGAGTGTGAAGGATGGTGAGACCACAGAGGATAGATTATTTACCCTAGAATCGGTTGCTTGCCTGGGATGTTGCTCATTAGCTCCCGTGATGATGGTAGCTGGCGAAACCTACGGTAAACTGAGCGGAAATGAAGCTTCGAAGATAATTAAGGAAATTAAAATTAAAGAATTGAACTAACAGCCAAAACAAGATAACATGGCAAATATACAGGTAATAGTTGGTCTGGGAAGTTGCGGCATTGCTGCAGGTGCGACCAAAACGTATGAAAAACTAAACAGCTTAAAGAAAGTTGACAACCTGACCTTTGATCTGAAAAAGACCAGTTGTGTGGGTATGTGCTTCAGAGAGCCTTTGGTGGAAGTGATAGACGAAACCGGTACTTATCTATACGGTAATGTGGATGAAGTAAAAGTCATGGACATTGTCGAAAAACATATCAAGAACCATGAGCCGGTAAAAGAATTGGTAGTTAAGTCCGACCTGTTCGATACTCCTGACAGTTATTTTTTCAATAACCAGGTGAAGATCGCACTCAGGAATTGCGGAATGATAGACCCTGAAAACATTGAAGAATATGAAGCCCGCGATGGATACAAATCTATTAAGAAAATATTGGCCGAAAAGATCACCAATGAAGAAGTCATAAAGACTATGATTGATTCAGGTTTGCGCGGCAGAGGGGGTGGTGGATTCCCCACCGGTATGAAATGGAAATTCGCTTTCAATAATAAATCGGAGCAAAAGTATATCATCTGCAATGCCGACGAAGGCGACCCCGGTGCTTTTATGGACCGTTCGCTGCTGGAAGGCGATCCTCATTCAGTTGTGGAAGGAATGATCATTGGTGCTTACACCATACAGGCCACTTCAGGTGTTATTTATTGTCGTGCTGAGTATCCTCTGGCTATTAAACGTCTGAACATTGCTTTGGAACAGGCCCGTGAAAAAGGCTATTTAGGAAAGAATATTTTTGGTGTGCAGGGTCTGAACTTCGACATCTATATTAAAGAAGGTGCCGGTGCTTTTGTATGCGGCGAAGAAACCGCATTGATCGCTTCTGTGGAAGGACAGCGCGGCATGCCCCGCAAGCGTCCGCCTTTCCCTGCTGAAGCAGGATTGTGGAGAAAACCCACCAATATTAATAATGTAGAAACCTTTGCCAATATCCCCTGGATACTTCTAAAAGGTGCGGATGCATACAAACAGTATGGTACCGAAAAGAGCAAGGGAACCAAAGTGTTTGCACTGGCCGGAAAGATCAATAATTCAGGTCTGGTGGAAGTTCCTATGGGAATCACTATTCGCGATGTAATCTTTAAACTGGGTGGTGGCATCCCTAACGGTAAAAAATTCAAGGCAGTTCAGTTGGGAGGTCCTTCGGGCGGTTGTATCCCCGAATATCTGGCTGATACTATTGTGGATTATGATTCAGTAAATGCTACCGGTGCCATTATGGGATCGGGCGGTATGGTCGTCATGGACGAAACAACCTGTATGGTTGACATTGCTCGTTTCTTTTTGAATTTTACTCAGGAAGAGTCTTGCGGTAAATGTACTTTCTGCAGAATCGGAACCAAGCGCATGCTCGAGATACTTACCCGCATCACCGAAGGAAACGGAAGAGAAGGCGATATTGAAATGCTGGAAGAACTGGCTTACCAGATCAAGGACAATTCACTTTGTGGCTTGGGACAAACGGCGCCTAATCCGGTGTTAACTACGATTAAGTATTTCCGTAACGAGTACGAAGCACACATACGTGATAAGAAATGTCCGGCTCTTGCTTGTAAACAATTGCTGACTTATGTGATCGATACTGAAAAATGTACCGGTTGTATGGTTTGCGGAAAGAAATGCCCGGTCAGTGCCATTGATGGTGAGAAGAAGCAGGTGCATTTCATCAGAGAAGCCGATTGTATCAAATGTGGTGACTGTTATAGCCGCTGTAAATTTGATGCTATTATTCTTTCCTAAAAGAATGAAGTGCTGATCTGGGATGATTTTATAAATTAACAATATTGAATTTGAATTAGAAAAACTAATTATATGAGCGAACAACTAAATGTAATATTAAATGGCAAAAACATAACCGGAACTAAGGGCGAATCGGTGTTAAACATTGCGGCAAGATACAATGTAGAGATACCTACCTTATGTAATGATCCGCGACTCGAGCCATATACATCCTGTTATTTGTGTGTTGTAGAAGTTGAAGGTATGCGCGGTTTGCAGCCTGCCTGTTCGACGAGGATAGCGGAAGGAATGAAGATAGAAACAGACAATAAAAAGATACGCGATGCCCGCAAAGCAGCGCTCGACCTGATGTTGAGTAACCACTATGCTGATTGCATGGGACCATGCAAGCAGACATGTCCTGCTGGTGTTGATGTCCAAGGATACATATCTTATATTGAGAAGGGTATGTATAACGAGGCAGTGGCATTGATCAAGGAAACCAATCCTTTGCCAGCTATTTGCGGCAGGGTTTGCGTACGTCCGTGCGAGGTTGCTTGCAGAAGAAATCTGCTCGATGAAGGCGCTGCTGTGGGAATTGATTATCTGAAAAGATTTGCCTCTGATATTGATCTGGAATCAGCCAATAAATATAAACCAACCTTAAAACCTAAAACAGGTAAAAAGGTTGCTGTGATAGGTGCTGGTCCGGGAGGTCTTTCGGCAGCATTCTTTCTGCAAAAAGAAGGCCATCAGGCTGATATTTTCGAAGCCAGTCCTAAATCAGGCGGATGGTTGCGTTATGGTATTCCTGAATACAGGCTTCCCAATGATCTGCTTCAGAAAGAGGTGGACAATATCACCGAAATGGGGGTTAATATTTATTACAACCAGAAACTGGGTGACAATGTTAGCTACAAAGACCTACAGTCGAAATATGATGCCGTCATTCTGGGTATAGGTTGCCAGAAAGGTACTTCCATTGGTTGCGAGGGCGACGATGCCGAAAATGTTATTTCCGGTATTGATTTTCTGAAAGCCATGGAACTTTCAGGCGAGAAGTATGATTATACAGGTAAGACTGTTGCTGTGATAGGTGGTGGTAATACTGCCATGGACTGCTGCAGAACCTCTATTCGTTGTGGCGCTGAAAAGGTGTATGTGATCTATCGTCGTACCGAAAAGGAAATGCCCGCCAACCCCATCGAAATTCATGAATCAAAACTGGAGGGCGTAGAATACATGTTCCTCACAGCTCCGGTAAAAGTGAATAAAGATGCAGATGGTAAATTGAAATCATTGACCTGTATCAAAATGGGGCTCGGTGAACCTGATGCATCTGGCAGAAGAAGACCTGTTCCTATTGAAGGTTCGGAAGTGGATGTGGTTATGGATATCGCTTTGGCAGCTATCGGACAGAAAACCAATGCCGATATGCTCACCGATCTGAACAGTAATATTGAAGGTGGCGAAGTGAAAACCAATAAATGGGGCGATCTGGATGCCAATCCTGATACTTTGCAAACCGGAGTGAAAAATGTTTTTGCTTGCGGTGATGCCGTTACAGGCGCTGCTACTCTGATTCAGGCTGTAGCTCAGGGTAAGGTAGCTGCCAATAGCTGTCATCAGTATCTTTCAGGTTTGCCTATTGAACCATTGAAAAAGGAATTCTTAAGCAAAAGGGATAATTTTAAAACCCAGATCAAGGAAGATTATCTGAATAAATACCAGAAACTTTACAGACACGAAATGCCTACCCTGGCTCCCGATAATCGCAAGAACTTTCTGGAAGTGGAACTGGGATACGAAAATGCAGATGTGGCGCATAAAGAAACGGAACGTTGTCTTGAATGTGGCTGTGCTGAGTATTTTACCTGCGATCTGAAGAAATATTCTACTGAATATAATGCCGATCAAACAAAATTTGCCGGAGGCTTCCAGGAATATCAGGTTGACTTCAGACATCCTTACATTGAAATTGATAACAACAAATGTATACTTTGCTCGCGTTGCGTTAGAATCTGTCGCGATGTGGTAGGTGCTAATGCTCTGGGATTGGTTAACCGTGGGTTCAAGACCTATGTGGCTCCCAGTATGGGCGATTGTTTGCAGGATACCAATTGCGAATCATGCGGCATGTGTATCTCTACTTGTCCTACCGGCGCTATCACTGAGAACTTCTACTTCAAACCGGGCCCTGTTAAAACCGATACTATGGTTACTGTCTGCAATTATTGTTCGATAGGATGCGAGATCACGCTGAATCATAAGAACGGTTTTGTGATGAAGGTCACCGGAAGTGGTGGGGTTGTAAATAGTGACACCAGTATTTGTCGTTTCCCAAAATTCGGTTACTCTTACTTGAATGATAAGAGCCGTGTGTTGAAGCCCATGTTGAAAGAGAATGGGAAGTTCAGGGAAATAAGTTATGCTGAGGCTTTTGATCTGATACTGAAAAAAGTGAAAGGCGTTTCGGCTGCTGAAAATGCTTTGTTTGCCGGAGCCCGTATGACCAACGAAGAAATGTATCTGATAAGGAAACTTGCCCTAAAGGGTATAAAGACCGATCATATTGGTAGTTTCCATTATCTGAACAGGGGAGAGGCTTACATTGACAATTCTTTATTTAATGTTCCTTTTGCTGATTTTGATAAAGTGGAAAAATTCTGGCTGCTCGGTTCGGAGATCAACAAAGACAATGCTGTGGCTGGTTTTATGATCAATCATAGTGGCGCTGCAGTTGATCTGATTACAGAAAAAGAAGACAGCGCTATGAAACATAAGGTGGGCAAGACTGTCGAGGTGAAAGATTGTTACTATTTCATAAAGGCTGTGAATCATTATCTCCTGTCTAATGGCAAGCAGAATCAACTTTTTATTAACGACAATTGTGAGAAGTTCGAAGAATACAAAGTCAGCCTTTTGAATGAGAAATACGATGATTTGGTAAGCAAGGGAGCTTGTTGCAAAGAAATCGTGGAAGCATTTGCCGATGAATATAATGAGGTAAACAATGCGGTGCTGGTTTATTCGGAGAAAGAAGTGTGCCAGCAAACCATTTATGAACTGAGAAATCTTGCTTTAATTACAGGTAAGTTAGGTAAAACGGCCATGGGATTGGTTGCTTTGAAAGAAAAGAACAATTCGCAGGGATTGGCTGATATGGGTATTCATCCAAACTTCGGAATTGGCGGTGTTGCCTTATCCGGTAAGAATGGAAACCTGTTGAAGGGCCTGGATAATAAAATGTTCAAAAACATTTTCGTGTTTGGCGAAGATCCTATTGGCTGTGCAAAAGATAAGGCGAAAGTGACTGGTTGGTTTACTAATGCGGGATTTGTGGTAGTTCAGGATTATTTCATGAGCGAAACCGCAGAGGCTTCTGATCTTATTTTGCCTGCTTCTATGCCTTTCGAATTAGGTGGAACATTCTCCAATACCCAACGCTTTATTCAGAAGTTTGAAGCATACAACAGTGGTAAGGCAGCTCCTGAAAAGAACTCATATCAGCAATTAAGCGAATTGCTGGAAGGTTTGAATGAACCAACCCCGGCAGATCCTTCGGATATCATGAATGAGATCGTTCCGCAACTACCTCAGGCAGTAGAGGTAGTCTATGGATTTGTGTCAACACATGCTGATAATACAGGTAAAATGTTTAACTTTGGATGTGACATTGTAGCGAAACGCGTTGTAGATGAGTTTTCAGAAAAATTTTAAATTAAAAAAACAATAATATGGACAAATTTAAGTCAGTAGAAGAGATACTGGATTTTGCAATAAATTCGGAGCAGGAAGCTGTTGAGTTCTATTCAGGATTGGCAGATAATGCCAAGAATAATGAAATGAAAGCAGTTTTCAATGAGTTTGCGCGTGAGGAAATGAAGCATAAAGCCCGTTTGCTAAATATAAAGGAAACCGGGATCATGGAATCAGCGACAGAAAAAGTTATTGACCTGAAGGTGTCTGATTATGTGGTTTCGGTGGCTGCTACCCCCGATATGCCTTATTCGGATGCATTGATTGTCGCAATGAAGAAAGAAAAAGCGGCATTTAAGCTTTATATGGCCCTGTCTAACCGTGCTGACAACCAAGAAGTGAAAGATCTTTTCTATTCATTAGCAATAGAAGAATCCAAGCATAAACTCAGGTTCGAGCTAGAATATGATGAGTTCGTTTTGAGGGAAAACTAAGAGATTATTCTCCAATAATCTTTATTAAAACTCTTTTACGGCGACGACCATCGAACTCACCGTAAAAGATGGCTTCCCATGGACCAAGGTCCAATTGACCATTGGTTATGGCAACCACTACTTCGCGACCCATTATCTGTCGTTTCAGGTGGGCATCGCCATTGTCTTCGCCCACATTGTGATGGTAGCCATCGCGGCTATAGGGTGCCAGTTTCTCCAGCCATTCCAGATAGTCCTTATGTAAACCAGATTCATTATCATTTATGAAAACACTGGCCGTAATATGCATGGCATTCACCAGGCAAAGTCCTTCCTGTATGCCGCTTTCGCGTATAGCCTGTTGTACATCATGGGTAATATGAATGAACTGGTACCGTTTTTCGGTATTGAACCATAGTTCTTTGCGGAAGCTTTTCATGAGTTTTGGATTTAGTTTGCAAAAATAACAGAAGCAAAGGTTCTTTTCAATCCTTTGGAATATTTTACGGCTGGATATCCGAAAATTACGAATAATCCTTCACGACTGGGGAATTTTATATTGTGCCTCTCTCTGAATTGTTTTCCTTTACGGCCATTTTGTATCAGTGGGTGAATTCCTCCCAGCATACAGGTTCCCAATCCCAGTGTTTCTCCGGCCAACATGGCATATGTTGCAGCTATCAAAGGATCGGCAGGGTCGGTATAGGGCGAACCATAAAAATACATGGCCAGAGGAGCATCATAAGTTACCAAATCTACTCCCTTTTTCATATTTCCTGTATAGATGCCAAACAAGGGTCTGACAAAATTCCGGAACAATTCATCGTTTGCCTTTCCCCAAAATGGTCGCATCAAACCCAGAAACCATTTGGATACAAACCATTTCATGCCTTCCAGATAATCACAGTAATCTTTTGAAAATGCCCTTACTTTTTCTTTACTGTCCAAAATCAGTATGTTGACATCTGAAGGCGGAAGCCCCATGGGAGCGGTTTGGGCTGCCTGAATAATCAAATTTATTAATTCAGAATCAACTGCTTTATCTTTAAATTCACGAATACTACGTCTTAGTTGCATGAGATTCAGCAATTGTTGATAATTTGCTGCTGTGGCTTTTTCAGGTAGCTCAAAAAGATCATCCTTGCTTAATTCTCTGCCTTGAATTTCAATGGCTCCATGGGTGCAAATCGCCATACAATGTCCGCAGGCTATGCATCCAAAAAAAGAGGTGTCCTTAACAGCAACTTTATTATCAACTATATGAAGACTGAAATCTTTACAAACCGAAACACAGTTTCCGCAGCCATTACATTTCTCAATATTTATCTTTATTTCGGCTTTTTCTTTGGTTCTTGAGGTTGGGATTGCCATGACAATGATTTTTGATAGTGCAAAGATAAAAAATGTAGTATTGATTTGTTATTTTGTCGCTTTTTAGACATTAGAGCCCAATATCATTCCCGTAATCATAGGAATGAGCCAGATAACCCAGACCACTATGCTGAATTTGTGAAATTTCACTATCAACTTTTCGTCTTTCCTGATGATAACTACACTTGCCCAAACGGCATGGAACAACATCAAAAGAATAGCTGCCAATCCGGTAAGTCCGTGAAAATTAAATTGTATGAGCGAGCCCACCATCTTTCCCATAGCACCGGTACCTATGGTGTCGCAAATCAATCCCAACCAGAAAACAAAAACATGCCAAACTTTAAGGCGTTTCTGAATCTTTTCTGCCCAAACACCCAAGGTATAGATTAGGCAGGCTGCAAGAATAAAGGCAATTGCTATTACTAACATACAGGTTTAGTTTTTCATGAATATTGAATTATATGGGGGCAAATTTAGTAAAGATTCTGAAAGTTATTAATTGTTATTTAGAGTCGTTGAACATTGGAAGTTGTTTGTTGATCTTTCGTAATGAATTGAAATAATGATATCTGATTGTGTCGAAAACCCAAAGGCTCGTGTAAAAAACCCAAAGGCTCGTGTAACAAACCCAAAGGCTGTTGTTAAACCGACAAAGGCAGCTAACGATGTCGCATCGGCCACTGTCGAAGTATCATCGGCTACTGCAACCGTCACAAAGGTTAGTGTCGAAGTCGCATCGGCTCCTGTCGAAGCGATTTCGACGTGTGTAGAAGTCGTATCGGCTGCTGCACAAGTCGCATCGGCAGCTGTCAATATCGCATCGGCCACTGTAAGCATCGCATCGGCTACAGTCAATATCACAAGGGCCGCTGTCAAAGTCGCAAAGGCCGCAATCGATGTTTTTTCGACCATCAATTCTTTTCGCATGTGTCACCTCGTTCGGCGTGCAGCTCCAGTCCCTATTGTTCACTACAGCTTTCCGTGTTTTCTTACAACTTACCCTGTTGCCCACTGTAACAGACCTTGTTTTCTTATAACGAGCCCCCGTTCGGTGGTGGTTACACTACCGTCGTATATTAATTGAGGCTGCGCCTCCAATAGTAAAATAAAAGAAAGGCCTGCTGGATGGCATGCCTTTTCTATTTCAGAATCACTTCGGTCTCCAGTCTTCTGACTCCGGTCTTCAAACTTCTCTAAAAATACTTCTTCTTAAACCAAAATGCCACATTCACCAAAGCTATCATAACAGGCACTTCCACCAAGGGGCCGATAACCGCAGCAAAAGCTTCGCCTGAGTTCATACCGAAAATGGCAATGGCCACCGCAATGGCAAGTTCGAAATTGTTGCTGGCGGCTGTAAAGGATAAGGTGACGGATTGTCCATAAGTAGCGCCTATCTTTTTACTCATCCAGAAGGAAGAGAAGAACATGATCACAAAGTAGATGAGCAGAGGTATGGCTATCAATACCACATCCAGAGGTATCTTAACAATATACTCACCTTTGAGCGAAAACA
>CAZRFL010000055.1:0-27029 GCA_964599365.1 uncultured Bacteroidales bacterium | reverse complement strand
ACTTTTAACAAAGTTATGGCTTTTTATAATTTTTTGCAAAGATATGAGCCCGCAGCGTAGCGAGGACTATGAGCGGACAGCCCGACCCCCGTAGGGGGATGCGCCCTAATTAAAAGACCAAAAATTTAATATCCAAATTCCAAATTCCAAGGGCGATTCGTGAATCGCCCCTATTTCTTCCCCAACAACTTCTTAATCTCATTCAACTTCATCAGCGCCTCCACAGGGGTCAGCGTATTGATATCGGTATTCAGAATATCGTCTTTGATCTGTTCCAGCAGGGGGTCGTTGAGTTGGATAAAGCTCAGTTGATACTGATCAGCCGCTGAGGTTTTGGCCGCCTTTCCTTTTTTCGTCAGCTCGCCACCGCTATGGTCTTTTTCCAGTTGTTGCAGCAGCTCGTTGGCGCGGTCGATGATGCGCGGCGGCATGCCCGCCATTTTGGCCACATGAATCCCGAAACTGTGTTCGGTGCCTCCCGGCGTAAGCTTCCTCAGGAAGATCACCTTATTGCCTATCTCCTTCACCGACACATGGAAATTCTTTATACGGTGCAGCGACTTCGCCATCTCGTTCAGCTCGTGGTAGTGAGTGGCGAAAAGTACCTTGGGCTGAAACAGACGGTTCTCGTGCAGATACTCTGCTATGGCCCAGGCTATCGAAATGCCGTCGTAGGTGCTCGTCCCACGGCCTATCTCGTCGAGCAATATCAGGCTGCGCGACGAAATGTTGTTCAGAATGCTCGCCGTCTCGTTCATCTCCACCATAAAGGTCGATTCGCCCGACGAAATATTATCCGAAGCGCCCACCCTCGTAAATATCTTATCCACCAGCCCTATGCTCGCTTTGTCGGCGGGAACATAACTCCCCATCTGCGCCAGCAGGGTGATGAGTGCCGTCTGCCTCAGCAGGGCCGACTTACCCGACATATTCGGACCGGTGATGATGATGATCTGCTGACTGCCGTTATCCAGAAAAATATCGTTGGCAATGTACTTCTCGCCTGCCGGCAGGTTTTGTTCTATCACGGGGTGACGACCGTTTTTGATGTCTATCACCAGCGAATCGTTGATCTCAGGCTTCACATAATGGTTCCTCACGGCCACCTCCGCAAACGACAGCAGGCAGTCGACCCTCGCCACCAGCGAAGCATTCAGTTGTATGGGCTGTATGTAATCGAACAGGGCCACCACCAGGTCGTTATACAAGGTCGTCTCCAGCGCCAGTATCTTCTCTTCCGCCCCCAGTATCTTTTCTTCGTACACCTTCAGCTCTTCGGTAATATAGCGCTCGCAGTTCGCCAGCGTCTGTTTGCGGGTCCATCCCTCAGGCACCTTGTTCTTATGCGTATTGGTCACCTCTATGTAATACCCGAAAACATTATTAAAAGCTATCTTCAGCGAGGGTATCCCCGTCAGTTCGCTTTCGCGTTGTTGAATCTGCAACAGATAATCCTTGCCCGAAAAGGCCAGCTTTCTCAACTCGTCCAGCTCTTCCGACACCCCATCCGCTATCACATTCCCTTTCAGCGCCAGGGCCGGCGGATCGGTATGCAGGTCGTGTTCTATGCGGTCGCGTATCATGCGGCAAGCATTCAGTTGCTCGCCTATCTTGCGCAGAGCCGTATTCCCGCTCTCCGTAAACTGTAGCTTTATCGCCTCCACCGACGTCAGCGCCCGCCTGATCTGCAGCACCTCCCTCGGCTGTATCTTCCCTATGGCCACCTTACCTATCAATCGTTCCAGATCGCCTATGCCCTTCACCTCACGGCGCAGCGCTTCGGCCTCCTCGCCCTTCCCTATAAACTCTTCTGTAATATCCAGCCTCTCGTCTATCAGCAGCTTATCCTTCAGCGGCATCACCATCCATCGTTTCAGCAGCCGGCTCCCCATGGGCGTCAGCGTATGGTCAGTCACATCTATCAGCGTCAGCGAATTCTCGTTAGCCCCGTGCAGCAGCTCCAGGTTCCGCACCGTAAACTTATCCAGCCACACATAATGATCCTCCTCTATACGGCTCAGCTTCGAAATATGGCTCACCTTATCGTGCTGCGTCTCGGCCAGATAATGCAGGGCCGCCCCCGAAGCTATCACCCCCGATTCCATCTCTTCCACCCCGAAACCCTTCAGCGAAGTCGTCCCGAAATGCTTCTGCAACACATCCTTCGCAAAATCCGGCGTAAACACCCAGTCCTCGAACGTAGCCGTGTAAAACTTATCCCCATAGGTCTCCTTAAACTCCCTCAGCCGGTTCTTCTGCACCACCACCTCCATCGGTCTCATGCTCTGCAGCAGGTTGTCAGCATACTCCTGGCTCCCCTGCGCCACATAAAACTCACCCGTCGAAATATCCACAAACGCCACCCCTGTCACCCTCGGCCCCATATGTATCCCTGCTAGGAAATTATTCTCCTTATGCTCCAGCACCTTGTCGTTAGTCGCCACTCCCGGCGTCACCAGTTCCGTAATACCCCGCTTCACTATCTTCTTCGTCAGCTTCGGGTCCTCCAGTTGGTCGCAAATCGCCACCCTCAGTCCCGCCTTCACCAGTTTCGGTAGGTAAGTGTCCAGCGCATGATGCGGAAAACCCGCCAGCTCTATATATTGAGCCGCACCGTTCGCCCGTTTCGTCAGCACTATCCCCAGTATCCCCGAAGCCTTCACCGCATCTTCCCCAAACGTCTCATAAAAATCCCCCACCCTAAACAGCAGCAGCGCATCCGGATATTTCGCCTTAATCGCATTATGCTGTTTCATCAGCGGGGTCTCTGCTATCTCTTTTCTCGGCTCGCTCAAATCAGGTAATTTTTAAGCAAAGTTAAATCTTTTATGAAGAAATATGGGGAATGTTCTTTATTCTTCTTTGATCCCTTTGTTGATCACTAATATGTAAAAATCGTTTTCCAGGGCAAGATAACCCTGTTCGTAACAGAAATGATACTCGGAGCCTTTCTGGGTTTTGTAAATGCTGGTGAAATAAGTAAAATCGAAACCTTTGTCAGCTAGTTTCTTTTTGTGGACTTTGGTTTTTTCGGCAACATTCAGTTGCTGAAGGATGCGGTGATTCTTTCGAAGAATACTGTTTACGTTGCGCACCAAATTTGAGGTGTCGCTATTTAATTTATTGTTGTAGGCATTGCGGCACATATCGGAACAGAATTTTTTGTCTATCCTGCCGCTGAATTCTTCGTTACATTCTAGGCATTTGCGCTTTTCACTCATATTTAAGGGGTTTAGACTGTTAGACTATTAGGCTGTTAGGAGGAGGGTTTTTAGGATTTGCGAAGTGAACGAATCAGGGCGCTTAATATTTTTTCGGATTCTATCAGTTTCGGATTGCAGTCATCCATGTCCTGGTCCCTGATATAGCCAAGACGGGATGCCAAGCTGAACTGATAAATCAATTCGCGTAATGAACCAAAAGCAATATCGAGGAACCTCAAATATTCCGGTTCTGTACTTCTGGCGCAACCTTCCACAATATTATAAGGCACTGATGCAGCCGACCTTCGCATTTGGGAGGTCAGCCCATAAATTTCTTCTTTGGGGAAATACCGTGTAAGCTTGTAAATCATAATTACCACTTCATCGGCAACCACAAATGCTCTTAATTTCTTATGATCACGCATGATTTTTTATTTTAAGTTTATATTTTCCCTAATAGTCTATAGGCCTCACAGTCTATTAGTCTATTAAAATCTTCCACAAAAATACAAAAAATATTATCCGTTTACAAACGACTACAAACGACTATATCCGAATACAAATGTTTAATAACCGAATCAGGCTTTCAGGTGGTTGTAACTTTGTCTCATTAATTTTTACAAATAAAACCAATTACCAACTCTAAATTTTAATTATTATGGAAAAGTCAGTAAACAAAGTTGAATTAAGCGGATTCGCCGGAAAGAATCCTGAGTTATTAACCCTGAAAAACGGAAAGCAGATGATACGCTTTTCGCTGGCCACGAGCAACAGTTATAAGAACGCCAAGCAGGAATGGGTGCGCGACACTACCTGGCATAATGTTGTGATGTGGGATAAAGTGGCCGAAGATGGTATCAAAAAAATCAGCAAAGGAAGTTTTGTAAGCCTGAGCGGAAGAATTGTGAACAAACAATATACCGACAAGAACGGCCACAAACAAAATGTTTTTGAAATTATTGCTGTTGATTTTACGGTAGTGGCTGCTGCCAAAAAAGAAGAAAAGGAAACAGTTGCTTAAGGGTTTCTTTGGATGGGTAAAAAGCCGTTCCTGAGAGGGGGCGGCTTTTTTTATTATGAATATTCTGTTTTTATTTTCTTCTCTCTCTCATTTCCCCCTTTTTTCCCATTTTATATTTTTTTTATACCTTTGTCCAAACAATCCATAAAAAACCAAAACCATGAGTATAATAAAAGAATTCAAAGAATTTGCCATGAAAGGCAATGTAATGGACATGGCCATCGGTATCATCATAGGGGCTGCCTTCGGCAAAATAGTTGCCTCACTGGTAGCCGATGTTATCATGCCCCCTATCGGCCTGCTTATCGGCGGGGTTAGTTTCACCAACATAGTAATTACCATGCGCGATGCCGTCCTCGATCCGGCCACAGGCAAAGTATTGCACGAAGCCGTAGTATTAAAACTGGGCAACTTCCTGCAATCCCTTTTCGATTTTGTCGTAATTGCGGCTGCCATCTTTATGATGATTAAAGCCATGAATAAACTCAATAAAAAGAAAGATGTTGCCCCTGTTGAACCATTGGCACCCCCGGCTCCCACCAAGGAAGAACTTCTTTTGACTGAAATCCGTGACTTGTTGAAGAACAAATAAGCTGTAATTTCAATACTAAATTTATTAAATGTTATGAAAAGAATATTTTTCGTGCTCTCGCTTTTGCTATGCTCCATAGCTTACGCACAGGACCCCATCAATAAGGTGGCCAAACCCATCGACCGCGACGGCCTCAACGCCCCCGACACCGTAAAACCCTGGACCCTGCTGGGTACCGCAGCCCTCAACATCACCCAGGCCAGTTTCACCAATTGGTCGGTTGGAGGTCAGAACTCCTTCGGCGTTGGCGCCCTCTTCAACCTCAAGGCCGATTACAAAAAGAAAAAACAATCCTGGAAAAACACCCTCGATCTGGCCTACGGCTTCCAGTTTCTGGGCAAAGGCAGCGCCGCCCGCTACACCAAAACCGATGACAAGATAGAATACACCACCTCCTATGGTTATGCTATCTCAAAACATTGGGATGTCACCCTGCTGGGCAACTTCCGCACCCAATTCACCAGCGGCTACAACTATCCCAACGATAGTGTCGCCATATCTAAAATTATGGCTCCGGGCTATCTGGTGGCAGGTATTGGCGTCAACTATGTTCCCGCCGAATACTTCGCACTCTACATTTCGCCTTCGGCCGGCCGCTTCACCTTCGTCACCGACGACACCCTTTCGGCCCATGGTGCTTTTGGTGTCGAAAAAGGCAAAAAAATGAAAGGCGAATTCGGCCCTTACCTCCGCGCCGTCTTCAACAAAGAAGTGTTTAAAAACATCACCGTAAACACCTCCCTCGAAATGTTCACCGACTATCTCCACAAGTTTGGCAATGTAGATGTCAACTGGAATGTCCTCATTGGACTCAAGGTCAACAAATGGCTGTCCACCACCATCAACACCCAGCTAATTTACGATGATGATGTGATGATAAAATTCCCCAATGGAAACGAAGGTCCCCGCACCCAGTTCAAAGAAGTGATAGGCGTGGGATTGTCGTACACCTTCCACTAAAATTTAATTTGATTATTTCGATCAACCCAGAAACCCCGGCAGCATACCGGGGTTTTTTTATAATTTTACGCAGCCGAAAATCACACGCAACGCATGAAAAAACTTAAAACCTCCGAACTCAACCGGCTCAGCATAGAAGATTTCCAAAAGTCAGAAAAAAATCCCGTGGTAGTGGTTCTTGACAACATCCGCAGCATGAACAATATTGGTTCGGCCTTCCGCACCTGCGATGCTTTTCGCGTGCAACAGCTTTACCTCTGCGGCATCACCGCCACACCACCTCACCGCGAGATACAAAAAACCGCCCTCGATGCCACCGAATCCGTCGACTGGAAATATTTTGAAGACACCACAGCCGCCATACTTTCGCTGAAAGAAAACGGTTTCAGACTCTACGCCGTCGAGCAAACCGACCGAAGCATACTCCTCAACCAACTGCAAATAAAACCTGGCGAAAAGGTGGCGCTTGTCTTCGGCAACGAGGTAAACGGCATCAGCGACGAGGCTTTGCTCGTTTGCGATCAAGGCCTGGAGATACCCCAATACGGCACCAAACATTCGCTGAATATTTCCGTCACCGTGGGTATAGTTTTGTGGGATATTATTTCGAAAATGAACTAAGAAATTGTTTAATAATAGGGGCAAAACCACATTTTTATTTTTTTATTTACTTTTTCCTGTATCTTTTTCTATATTTGCAACGTAAAAGTCAAATCTGAATAATTATAAACATAAAAAAAAACATCATGAAACACGTTAACATTAAAGTATTTGTTGCTTTATTTCTGTCAATTCTGATCTTCACGGGTTGCGGTTTGGGTAAAATGATAAAAAAATACCCTACCGTAAAATACACTGTAACCCCACAGGTATTGGAAACACACGGTGGTAAAATCTCTGTAACCGTAAATGGTACCATCCCGGCGAAATATTTCCACAAAAAGGCAACCGTAAAATTTACCCCGGTACTGAAAGATATGTCGGGTAAAGAAATCGTAAAACTGAAAACTTATAGCCTGAAAGGCGAAAAAGCAACAGGCGACGGACAGGTTATTAAATACAAAACCGGTGGATCTTTTTCCTATACCGACGTATTTAACTACGATCCCAGCATGAATGCCTCCGAATTATTTGTTAATCCTTTGGCAACAAAAGGCAAAAAAGTTGACGTTTCATTACCAAAAGGTATAGATTCCAAACTGGCTGATGGAGTTGTTTACACATCGACCCGCATAGAGCGCGAAGAAGATATGCAAATAGCTGAACATGGTTACGAACTGGAAACCATCATCACCAAAAAAGGCAATCTGTATTTTGAATATAACAAATCAAATCTGAACACCAACCTGGCTTTGAATAAAGATGCCGCTAACAAAGCAATTCTTGATTCTTTAATAGCTTTCGTAAAAAGGAACTGGAAAATAAAGAGCATTGACATCAATGCATGGGCATCACCCGAAGGTGAACTTACCCTCAACCAGAAACTTTCGGAAGAGCGTGGCAAAACCGGCAAAGCATGGTTCGACGAAATGATTAAGAAACTTGTCCTGAAAGACAAAGCGCTTATCAATGCTGCTTTACCTGCTGAAGTTCCTGTAAAAGGTGCCAAAGCTGCCAAGATTGAAGTTCCTCAGCTTCCTATAAATGTTGTTTCCAAAGGTGAAGATTTCGACGGTTTCATGAAAGCCCTCAACGCTTCAAACATTCCTCAGAAACAAACCATAGAGAACGTTATCAAGAGCCAGGAGCAAAAACTCGAAAGAGAAAAGACTATCAAAGATATGACCGTTATCTACGCTGAAGTTGAAACCATGTTATCTGTTTTAAGAAGGGCCGAATTTGTAGTTAATTGCTACGAACCCAAAAAGAGCAAAGAAGAGATCATTATGTTATCAACTACCGCTCCTGAGAAACTCGACAACAAAGAAATTCTTTACTCAGCTACCCTTACTGAAAATGTGGCTACCAAATATCAGATCTACAAATCAGCTACTACTCTCTATCCTCAGGATTGGAAAGCATTCAACAATGCCGGTGCCTGCGCTATGCTGTTAGGCAAAACCGACGAGGCTGCCAACTATCTGAACAACGCCAACACATTGAGCCCAAACAACGGTCAGGTTCTTTATAACCTGGGCGTACTTGCTTTCTGGAACAAAAACGACGATCAGGCTGCTACTTATTTCAGCCAGGCTAAAGCCAAAAACATTGACGTAAGTTTCAACGAAGGTGTTCTGAAGATCAGAAAAGGTGACTATGCAGGTGCTTTGACTTCATTCGGTGGAAAAAAATGCAAATACAACCTGGCTTTGGCTCAGTTGTTATCAGGCAATACCACTGCTGCACAACAAACACTTGATTGTACCAAACCACAGACCGCTGCTGTTTATTACCTGATAGCTGTTAACGCTGCACGTACTGCCAACACTTCGGTTATGTACGAAAATCTTAAGAAAGCTGTTGCTGCTGATGCCAAATACAAAGCAGAAGCTGCTCAAGACAGAGAATTCCTGAAATATCTGAAGGATGCAACCTTCCTGGATGCTATAAAATAGTTTGACATTTACAAAATGAAAAAACTCCGGAAATTTCCGGAGTTTTTTTTTGCAGTAATCTTTCTTAAAATTAAAAGGGAATTATTCTTTCCGGCGTAAGAATTTACAATTCGATGCGCTGTATGCCTAAAGGGTAATCCTGAAAAATAACGTCCAGTATCTTTTGATAATCCGATTCGTTATGCACAAAATCGATGTTGTTGATATCAAGTATCAGTATTCTCATGTCGGTTTGCTGGCGGATGAAATCGAAATAACCGGTCTGTATCTTTTCGAGGTATTCATGCTCTATGTTCTGTTCGTAGCTTCGGCCCCGGCGAATGATGTTGTTCTTTAGTTTGGGGACTTTCACATACAAATAAATATACAGGTCGGGTTTGGTGAGCGAATCGTGTATGATATGGAACAGTCGGGTATAAAGCCTCAGTTCGTCTTCGGCCAGTGTCTTCTTGGCAAATATCAGGGATTTTATAATGAAATAATCTGAAATGATGAAGGGAGTAAACATGTCCTTCTGTACCAACCGATCCTTCAACTGCTGATAACGTTCTGCCAGAAAAGTAAGCTCCAGGGGAAAGGCATATTTGGAGGGATCGATATAGAACTTGGGCAAAAAAGCATTGTCCTCAAATTGCTCAAGTATCAGCCTGGCTTCAAATTGTTTTGCTATCATGGTTGCCAGAGAAGTTTTACCCGCCCCTATATTCCCTTCGATCGCAATGTAATTATAGTTCATTATTGTGCCAGACTTAATTCTGTTTTACGTACACCGGAGTGGTCATCACACCTTTCCAGCAATTCATTTATACTCATTCCCCATTCGGGATGCAGAAAATTGCCCATAATTTCAGCCAAAGGCAACAGCACAAATTTACGATATTTTAAAAGTGGATGAGGAATGGTGAGATTTTCTTTTTTCAACATTATATCATCATAAAAAAGCAGGTCGATATCCAGTGTTCTGGGGGCAATGACACCCGGGGTTCTGTTTCGTCCATGAACTTTTTCAACAGAAAGTATCTTTTCCAATACCTCTTCGGGCGACATTTGGCTATCAAAACAAATTACCGCATTGAGATAGGCAGGATGATCTTCTACTCCCCAACCCTCAGTTTCGTAAACAGAGGATATCAACAGTGGTTTGCCAAAAACTTCGCCCAGGGAGATAACCGCCTTTTGCAAATATCCTAACTTATCACCCAGATTACTCCCCAACGAAAAACAAACCATATCCCAAATTTGCACCAAAAATAATTAAACCCTGAAAAAGTATTTCATAATCTGTAACATTTATTATTGTTTCGTGTCTAATACAGTGTTTTTAATACTAATTTTACAAAAGATATTATAATTCAAACCAATAAAACCTTATCAACAATGAAACAGTTTTTTAAATTCATGCTGGCCTCCATGACCGGCTACCTACTTTTATGGATAGTTATGGGAATCATTTTCTTTTCCATGATCGCATCTCTGGCTTCCTTAAGCAAAAAAACCACTGTGGTGATTGACAGCAATTCGGTGCTTACACTAAAACTCGACCAACCTATCCCCGACCGAACCACGGATAATCCTTTCGGCGATTTTGATTTTGCTTCCATGCAGTCGAAAAAGACACAGGGACTTGATAATCTTCTGAAAGTAATCAAACGTGCTACAGAGGATGACAAAATCAAGGGTATCTTCCTTGATATTTCTGATATCCCTTCCGGCATAGCCACTATTGAAGAGATCAGGAATGCCCTGCTGGAATTCAAAAAATCCGGTAAGTTCATTTATTCTTACAGCGAAGATTATTCTCAAAGAGGCTACTACGTGGCATCCGTTTCGGATAAGATATTTTTGAATCCTCAGGGAACTTTAACATTTAAAGGACTTGCTGCTGAGCTTATGTTTTTTAAAGGCACTCTCGAAAAATTGGAAGTACAGGCACAGATCATTCGTCATGGAAAGTTCAAAAGTGCTATTGAGCCCTTCATACTTGATAAAGCAAGCGCTGCCAACCGCGAGCAATACCAAAAACTGCTGGACGGCATATGGAGTCAAATACTGCAAGGTGTTTCTACCGAACGCAAATTAAGCAAAGAACAACTTACCCAGATTGCTGACAGCCTGAAAATACAACTGGCCAGCGATGCTATAAAATACAAACTGGTCGATAAACTGGTTTATCGTGACGAAGTGTTTGATGCTATCAAAACCAAATTGGGTGTTGATTCAGATAAAGACATCAGTTTCGTTTCCCCCGGAAAGTATTTGAAGAGCAAAGACGGAAATAAAAAACTGTCAATCGGCAAAAAGAAAATAGCCATAGTTTATGCTATCGGACAAATTGAAGGCGGTGAAGGCGACGACAAAACCATTGGTTCCGAGCGCATCTCCAAGGCCATACGCGATGCCCGTGGCGACAGCTCAGTGCGTGCCATCGTTTTAAGAATTAACTCACCGGGTGGAAGTGCCCTGGCTTCAGAAGTGATATGGCGTGAAGTAGTTTTGGCACAAAAAGTAAAACCGGTGGTGGTTTCCATGGGCGACGTAGCCGCTTCGGGAGGTTATTATATTGCCTGCGGTGCTCAAAAGATCTATGCGCAACCCAATACCCTTACAGGCTCTATTGGAGTGTTTGGTGTAATTCCCAATCTTGAGAAATTATTTAAGAATAAGCTAGGGATTACTACCGATGTGATTAAGACCAATAAATATTCTGATTATATTACCACCAGCAGGGCTATGCAGCCTTATGAAACCAAAGTACTGACCAATCAAATAGAAAACATTTACCAGGTATTTATTGGCCATGTGGCCGATGGCAGAAAAATGACTACGGCTCAGGTAGACTCTATAGGACAGGGTCGTGTTTGGACAGGTATTGATGCCAAACGTATTGGATTGGTGGACGAATTCGGCGGTTTGCAAAAGGCCATTGAAGAGGCAGCAAAACTTTCGGGATTATCAGAGTATAAAATTGTAACCTACCCAAAAATGAAAGATCCTTTTACCCAAATCATAGAGCAAATGTCGGGTGAGGAAAAAACATCTTTGGTGAAAGAAATGCTGGGTGAAAACTTCACCTACTTTGAATATCTGCAAAGAATTAAATCGCAACAAGGAATTCAGGCTCGTATGCCTTTCGACCTGGTGATATATTAATAGAGTTTTTAAGGATTAATGACCGGTACAATCTTTAGGGATTGTGCCGGTTTTTTTTGTACATACCAAGCCATTCAAAGCATAAAAACCATTTCTAAATCTCCGGATGACTAAAATAAATCATACTGTGGTTATTCCTCCCTTTTTTCTCCGTAAATTTGCTTCTTTAAAAAACTCATTTATGGAAAACTTTATTATCAGCAATCCTACTTCACTGCATTTTGGCCGCAACATTATTGCCGGGTTGCCCGAAGTGATGAAATCTTTCGGGAAACGGGTATTGCTGGTCTATGGTAAAAACTCAGTCAAAGCCAACGGAATATACGATGAAGTGATGCGACAACTGCAACTGTCAGGAGCCACTGTATTCGAATATTCGGGGATCAAATCCAACCCCGTGATCAGCGATGTGGATGCCGCTGCGGAAATAGGCCGCAAACATAATGTTGAGTTGATCGTTGCATTGGGTGGAGGAAGCGTCATAGATTCGGCCAAGATCATAGCTCTGGCGATTCCTATAAAAAATAAAGCCTGGGATCTGTTCGAATATAAAGTAAAACCCACCACTGCCGTTCCGTTGATCGCCATACTTACGCTGGCCGCAACCGGAACCGAGATGAATGCCTTTGCCGTAGTTCAAAATGATGAGACCAAACAAAAACCCGGATATTACAGTCCGTATGTTTTCCCAAAGCACTCTTTTCTCGATCCGGCCTATACTCTATCAGTGCCAGCTAACTATACGGCTTATGGCATCACCGATCTGGTGGCTCACTCACTGGAAGGATATTTCGGTGTGGGCGAAACCACGCTCACAGATAAGTTTATTTTTTCCATTATACGCGAAGCCATTGAATTCGGACCACAACTGATGGACGACCTGCAAAATTATAGTTACCGCGAAAAGATCATGTTTGCGGCTACCTGTGCCCTGAACGGCACCACGGCATTCGGAAAGAAATCGGGCGACTGGGGTGTTCACGGACTGGGTCATGCCCTGTCTATGCTTTGGGATGTGCCTCACGGAGCTTCCCTTTCGATCATGTATCCCGCCTGGATGAAATATTTCAAAGAGCAGATAGAGCCTTCGCTGATATTGCTTGGCAACAACGTTTTCGGAGTGGATACCGCAGAAGAAACTATTGCCGGTTTCGAAAAATTCTTTCAACAGATAGGCTCACCGGTTCGTATGCATGAAGTGGGACTGAGCAAAACTCCTGACGAAAAAGAGATAGAGATGATCATAGAAAATCTGCTCATCAATAAAGTAAGCGGGGCTCATTACAAAATAGGTGCGGAAGATTACCGGCAGATACTCATTAATGCCTATTAACCGGCACTTATAGAAATCTATCCAGACTACTTTTACAAAAAACAGTTAATCCGACTTGGTAAGAACCACTCTCACAAGTTTTTTTTTATATTTGCACACCCAAATTTAAACTCCAACACATGAAAAAATCTTTACTTTTTGTTTCTTTATTTCTCTGTATCCTTACTGCAAAAGCACAAGACTCGCAAGGCGGAACACCCTACAGCTTCAATAACACGGATTTAACTACTGCTACAGACCTGGTTCAGGTGGCTGCTCCTGACATTAAACAACTGACTGCAGAAGATGCTGAAAGAACGTCAAAAAGTGCACCTTATCGAATTGGTGTTACACTTCCTGTTGATCTGAATCCCGCCAATTCCGGGACATGGACCGAAATTCCGGGTAGAAATGCCAGTTTGTGGCAACTTACCGTCAGATCGGAAGGGGCGAGAGCTATAGGATTCGGATATTCCAATTTTTATATGCCCGAAGGTGCAAAACTCTATTTATACAACAAGACCAAAAGCATGGTGATAGGCGCTTATACCTCGGTGAACAATACCGATAACCTGTATTTCTCAAACGAAAAAGTAAGTGGAGACGAAATAACCTTCGAACTGCTGGTGCCTAATGATAAGAAGAATGCCGTATTGCTGAACATCACAGAACTGAATTACTTTTATCGTGGAGGCGAAACAGAATTTTTTGCAGCAGCTTCCGATCCCTGCGAAGTAAATGTCATCTGCACCCCCGAAGGAACCAACTGGGTGGACGAATCAAGAGGCGTTTGCAAACTGGATATCAGGGTAGGAGTGAACTGGTATAACTGTTCCGGGTCGTTGGTTAATAATACCAGCCAGAACTGTACACCCTACGTTTTGCTTGCCGACCATTGTCATTACGATGCGGGATATGCCACTGCGGCCGATTATAATGCCTGGGTTTTTTATTTTCATTATCAATCTTCTACCTGCGCAGGAACCACTGCCAGCGGAACCAGAACCAAAACCGGATGCGCTTTGAAAGCACATGATACCTATGGATCCAACAACACCGGTTCAGATTTTTGTCTGGTGCAGATCAACAGCGCTATTCTTGCCACTTATAATGTGTATTATAATGGATGGGACAGAAACAATATAGCCAGTGCCAGCGGAGTTTCTATTCATCATCCGGCAGGCGACATCATGAAGATCTCTACTTATACCTCTGCCCTGACATCATTAAGTGTTGGAGGTAGCGGAACCCACTGGCAGGTATATTGGGCTGCCACTACCAATGGCCATGGAGTTACCGAAGGCGGTTCATCAGGATCGCCCATCTTCAATGCTTCAGGAAAAGTTGTCGGAACTCTTACCGGCGGGTCATCTTATTGCACTGCTACCGGAAGCCCCGATTATTACGGGAAAATGTATTATCATTGGGATAAAAACGGAACCACGGCTGCAAAGCAACTGAAAGGCTGGCTCGATCCGGGCAGCACCGGTGTTACTTCCCTGGTGGGAACGTCCACTTGTTCGTCATCGGTTATAGAGAACAGATTCAAAGAAGAAAAGGCCGAAATTTATCCTTCCCCTGCCAATAACGAAATTTATTTGGAGATCAGTACCAATGAAAACGTGGTAGAAAACATTTCTATATACAACCTGATGGGTGTGGTAGTAAAAAACATCGCCTCATTGCATCTCGAAAACGGAAAAGCCGCTATCAATATCGCTGATCTGTCGGACGGATTTTATTTCCTGACGGCCACAAAAGACAACATCACTTTTAAAGGAGAATTTGTAAAAATTAAATAAAGCATAATGAAAAAAGCGTTACTATTTTTTGCTCTGGTTTATATCATAGCTGCAAACAGCTTTGGGCAAATCAGTCAGGGCGGCAAACCCTTTAGCTTTTATGAGCAGAATGCCGTAAACCTGAACCCCGTGGTTCCTACTTCGACCATGCCATACGTGGATGTGGCGGCCCTGATGGAGGAAGACCTGGTGGTGGATCAAATCAAAGATATACCCTGGCGATTCGGGCAAAATATAGACGTGATTCTGAACCGCGACAACAGCGGTATTACCGAAATATTGCCCAATGGCGATAAACTGTGGCGACTCAGGATCTATTCACAGGGAGCTCAGTCCATCAATCTTACTTTCGACCATTATCGTCTGCCTCCGACGGCACAATTGTTTGTTTACAACGATTATCACTCGGACCTGATAGGTGCCTTCACTGAATTTAATAACCAGGACGACGGTGTTTTTGCTACCACGCTGGTACGCGGTGATGCCGTTATTGTGGAGTATTACGAGCCTGCCAACGTAGCCTTTGCGGGCGAGTTGGAGATCAACCGTGTGACCCATGGTTATCGCGGACCTTACGAATACATGAAGGGCCTGAACACTTCCGGTGCCTGCCAAATCAATGTAAAATGTCCGACGGGCGTGGGTTGGGAAGACCCCAACAATTCGGCCTGTATGCTGGTGGTTGGCGGAAGCGGCTTCTGCAGCGGAGCTATGGTGAACAACACAGCCAACGACGGAACCCCTTATATTCTTACAGCCAATCACTGTTCCACCAGCAACGACTTTGCTTCATGGGTTTTCTGGTTCAAGTGGGAATCGGCAACCTGCACCAATCCTACTTCTTCGCCTACTTACAATTCGGTATCGGGTTCAACCCTGAAAGCCCGTAGCGCGGGTTCGGATTTTTGCCTGGTTCAGATGAACTCCACTCCCCCCACTTCTTATAATGTATACTATGCTGGATGGGATCATTCGGGAACACCTCCTACATCGGGTATGAGCATTCATCATCCCGACGGAGACATCACCAAGATATCGGCCTGCGGCGCTATGACATTGGATTCGTATAATTCGGCTACCTGCTGGAAGACTCCCTGGACGGGAGCCGCCTGCACCGAGCCGGGATCATCGGGATCGCCTATATTCGATCAGAACAAGAGAATTGTTGGTCAGCTTTACGGAGGCCCATCGGCTTGCGGAGCCAGCCAAATGTGGGACTACTACGGTTGTTTCCATACCTCATGGGTAGGCGGCGGCACCAGCTCGACCCGATTGAGCAACTGGCTCGATCCGGGCAGCACGGGGGCAACTACCGTCAACGGAATGTATAACGGCAGCGGATCTACTGTTACGGCCAATTTCTCAGGGACACCTTTGGCTATTCCTGTGGGCGGAACGGTTAATTTCACCGACCTCTCGACGGGCAGCCCTACTTCCTGGTCGTGGTCGTTCACGGGCGGAACACCAGCTACCTCCACCACCCAGAATCCTACCGCCATTCAATATAATACTGCGGGAATTTATACGGTTTCGCTTACCGCCACCAACTCAAACGGCAGCGATGTGGAAACCAAACTCAATTATATCACCGTGGGCGATCCTCCTCCTGTGGCTAATTTTACAGCCAATGTTACTTCTATACCCGTGGGCGGAACCGTTAACTTCACCGACCTTTCGGCGGGAAGCCCTACCTCATGGTCGTGGACCTTTAGTGGCGGAACTCCGGCCAGTGCCACCACCCAAAACCCTACCGGCATTCAATACAACACCGCCGGTGTTTATGCTGTTTCGCTTACCGTGACCAATGTCGCCGGAACGGATAACGAAACCAAAACCAGTTATATTTACGTAGGCAGCAGCCCCGGCACCGCTACCTGCGACACCGTGCGTTTGCCGCTTCCGGGCAATATGGTGATGTATTCCATCAGATATACCAACGGAGCCTATGGCTATGTTTCGGGCAACAACGGTTATTCCGACAAGGCCAAAGCCGACTTCTTTATGCCTGCTTCGCCCTACAACAAGCTGGTGGGTGTGTATTTCAAATTCGGCAAGGCCAAAAGAATACCTTCGCATGTGTTTAGCATTCCCGTTAAGGTGTGGAACAATTCAGGCCCCGGCGGTGCACCCGGAACCGTATTGCGGACGGACTCCATTCCTTTTATGCAGATTTATACCGACGTAAATACGAATAAGTATACCTTCCTGGAATTCGCTACGCCTATGGATATGACGGGTTCTTTCTACCTGGGTGTGGAATTGCCCCAGGTGGCCGGAGATACCATTGTGCTGCTGACAAACAAGAACGGACAAACCTCGCCGGGAACGGCCTGGGAGCAGTGGAGAGACGGTAACTGGTATGCCTATTCCGATTCGCTGTCGTGGGGCTACAACCTTTCGCATGCCATTTTCCCCGTGTTGTGTAAACAAGATTATAGCATTGAAGAAACTACCAACGACGACATTTCTATCTATCCCAATCCTACCAATCAGCAATTCACTATTGATTTTGGAAGCAAGATGGCCGGCAATGCAGATGTGAAGGTCTTCAATTCGCTGGGAGCCCTGGTGAAAGAGATTGCTATGGACGCAAGCCCTGTATCGCAGATACAAATTGATATGGGCGAGTTCCAAAGCGGTATTTATATTGTTAGTATTTCGAACGGCAGTCAGCGGTTTATACGCAAGCTGAGCTTAATGAAGTAAATGAAAGGACAAATAACAAATCCTAAATAACAAAAAGCAAATAACAAATAAAATACAAAACTCAAATTTCAAAACTCAAATAAAACCCAAATAACAAATAGCAAAAAGCAAATAAATTACAAAACTCAAACATCAAAAAGCAAACCTCAAATAAAATTCAAATAACAAATCGCAAAAAATAAAAAACAAATAAAACTCAAATTACAATTTTGAACAAATACCAAACCGGAGGACAATACTGTTTGAAAATTTAAAAATTTGAATCTTTGAATTTATTTGAAATTTGATACTTGTTTTTTGGTGCTTATACTTGTTGTTTGAATCATTTTGGCTAAAGCACATTAATCATAAAACATAAGGGACGAACGATGGTTTCGTCCCTTTTATCTTATATCTCATTTCAGTTATGTCTGATATTCTAAGTCTTCTTACCGAAAAAAACCTGGATAAAAACTCAGCCGAATGGCGCATTGCCGATAAGGTGCTGCATCAGCAAAGGATAAGCACGGACGAGGCCCTGTATCTTTACGAACATGGCGAAGCCGGCTACCTGGGCGTGCTGGCCAACCATATACGCGAACAAAAGAACGGCAAGCTTGTGTATTTTATCCGTAATGTGCACCTCGAACCTACCAATGTGTGCGTGTGCAACTGCAAGTTCTGCTCCTACTCGAAAAAGAGCGGCGATAAGGATGCCTGGCGCCTGTCGATGCAGGAAATTACCGATACGGTGAGCGGCATTGCACCCGACATCTCGGAGATTCATATTACCGGCGGAACCCATCCCGAAGCCGACCTGAAATATTATGAAAAGATAGTGAAGACCGTGAAAAAGATCAGGCCCGACATACATCTGAAAGCCTTTTCGGCCGCCGAGCTGCAATATGTTTTCGATAAGGAAGGGGTGAGTTTCGATCAGGGATTCAAGGTCCTCATTGCCGCCGGACTGGATTCTATTCCGGGCGGAGGGGCCGAGATTTTTGACGAGGAGATCCGCAAACGGATATGCCCCGAAAAGTCGACTTCGGAACAATGGCTGCGCGTACATAAAGCCGCCCACGAGGCGGGTATTTTTTCGAATGCTACCATGCTCTACGGACATGTGGAGCAATATGCTCACCGCGTGGATCACATGAACCGCCTGCGCAAGCTGCAGGACGATACGGGCGGCTTCAATGCGTTTATCCCCCTGAAGTTTCGCAACCAAAACAACGAACTCTCCGATCTGAAAGAGACCACCCTGACCGAAGACATGCGCAACTATGCCATAGCGCGCATCTTTCTCGACAATTTCCCCCACATCAAGGCTTACTGGCCCATGCTGGGCAAGCAGTCGGCACAGATAGCCCTGGGTTTCGGGGTGGACGATATTGACGGCACCATCAACAATTCTACTTCTATCTATACCTCGGCCGGCATGGACGAATCGACACTGACCGTGGACGAACTCAGCGCCCTGATAGCGGCAGCGGGGTTTGTGGGGGCGGAGAGGTTTTCGGATTATAGTTTGAGGGGGTGAGGCTGAAAGGCTTTTAGGCTGTTAGGAGGAGGATTCACTGCTGAGAGGCGGAGAAAATCACCTATTTTCCCGTTATCCCATTCCGAATATTTCTCATAATGCTGTATTACTGATGTTTGCAGGTTTTGACGGTTCGATTCTTTAGGTTTTTTATCGAAATGGAGGTTTCCGCCCCCTGTATGAAACTTCCAGCCGTTTGGATGGAACCTCCAGCCACTTGGATGGAACCTCCAGCTACTTGGATGAAACTTTCAGCCGCCTAGATGAAACCTCCAGCTACTTGGATGAAACCTTCAGCTATTTGGATGAAACCTTCAGCCACTTGGATGAAACCTCCAGCCGTTTGGATGAAACTTCCAGCCGCTTGGATGGAACTTTCGGCCGCCAGGATGAAACCTTCAGCCAAAGGAAGAAGATGACAATTTAATGCACTGAGGGCTAACCATAGCAGTGCGAAAAAAAAATTTTCAAAAAAAATTTGGCCAATTAAATATTTTTTTATTTTTGCAAAATACGAAGTTATTCTTCGCTATAAATTAACAATAAACGAACCTAAAATTAAAAAAAGCAATTATGAAAAGAGAGAAGTATTTTCCAGCTCAGGTTGCCAAGCAACGGGTATGGTTAGTTAATTACAAAGACAAAATCGCTACCGTGGGTGCCTCAATGGGCATGTCGGCTGCCGAAATTGCGGCCGAACAATCCATCTGCGATGCGATAATTGATGCCATCGACAAATCGGAAGCCGCCAAAGCTGAGGCCAAGGCAAAAGTAAAGGCGAAAGACCTTGTCGTAAAAGGAGAGATGGACAAAATGCGTCCGCTCATCGCTACTCACAAAAACAATACTGGCTACACCGATGCTATTGGCGCATTGCTGAAAATCGTCGGCGATGAAATCAGTTTCGATCCCTTGAAGGTTAAATCGACTGTCACACTCAACAATACCCCTCAGGGTGTTGACATTAAATTTACACTGGAACACTGCGAATGCGGCAACATTTACTGCAAACGCGGCAAAGAAGAAGATTTCACATTCCTGAAACGCGTTATTCATCCTCACACCATTGACACCCGCCCCAATGAAGATGGCGCAAAAAGTGAACTCCGTCAATATTATGTTATTCTGATGCTCAACGACGAAGAAGTAGGAAAACCTTCGGATATTGCCACAATAAAAAATTAGGCTTAAGTCCATTTGGCTTTAAGTGAAAACTTCCGGAGCAAATCATTGGCTTCGGAAGTTTTTTTTCGCCCCCACCCCTTTATATGTAAATAATTCTCTAATTTTAAGCCTATGAAACGATATCTGCTTTTCGGTTGGCTTTGGTTTGCCTGTGCTTTGCAGGGCGAAGGGCAGAATTTGGTGCATAGCGGGTCTTTATCATAACTATTAATTAATAAGATTTGAAAAATGTGGTCGTTTAAAATTAAAATTATTCTCTTCCTCGTTTTATTTATCGCCATTCTCTCTTCATGCAAAAAGAAAGAAGAACCCAAAATAGATTATCGTCTTACACCAGAGGATTTAACATGGAATATATATCATGAGGGAGATAGCCTGAAGTTTTTAAGCAATCTGAATCATTTTCGTGGATATTATATTGAATACGCAATTCAGCATATAACATACGCTATTCCCATATTAAATGAAGCTTTTAATAGTTATGAATCCGTAGGGATTGGTTTCGGACGCTACGATTCAATATTCGAGAATAATCGTTTCGCAATGGGCATGTATAGGGGATATCCCGGGGAGGGGGATATTTTTGAAATAATGGCATTTTGGCACGATGATTTACAATTACCTGAACAATTCATTATTCAAATTGAACCCCAAATTGACACGCTAACCATAAATGGTAATCTATACTCCAATATCCTCGTTTTTGAGAACTTCATAAACCACGACATTCCATCAGCAGCAAAAAAAATATATTATCATAAACAAAAAGGCTGGTTACGTTTTGAACTTAATTCAGGAGAATTTTTTGACAGAATAAATTAAATATAAAATCTTGAAAAAAAGCGATTTTGGAATCAATTGAATTAATCCACCCTTGCCCTATGAATCTGAATTCTAACCAACTGAACAAAACGGCCACCCATACGAAACGGGGGTGTATGTCTACCGAGCGGAGGTTACTTTTAAGAACAGGGAGACAGTGGTGAAGCGGGGAGATGTGACGCTGTTGAGGTGATAATAAAATGAACAAAAAAAAAGCGAAGCCCCCTAAACAGACTTCGCTTTTTTTACCTATTAGTCTAATAGCCTAATAGTCTAAATAGCTAGAAAGGCCAAAACTGGTTGTCGAACCAAATCTTGTCGCGCAGTTCCACATCCAGGTCGTGCAATAGTTTTACATGTCCTTTTTCCCAATTGGCCAGCCAGTTGAAGAGTTCTTTTATTTCGGGATCGGTGGCCTCGTTGGCAAATTTCGAATAGATCTCCACAGCTTTGTTTTCCATATCAATGCTGGCTCCAATGGCGGCAGCTTCGAAACCGGCAGCCGAAATCTGGTTTTTGATATCGGGCGAAAGAACGAGGTTCACCACATTGTCGGTATTTTCCGTAGGCAGGGCCAGTTGGTCGGGCGTACCTTTATGTTTGATGCTCAGAAACTGTTTCGAAAGAAATTCGGCGTGTAGTTTTTCTTCTTCCATCATAGTGGTGAAGATATTTTTCACCTCGGGGCTGTTGGTCTGATCCACCACATTCTTATAAAATGCCTGTCCGCGGGTTTCCATCAGAATGGCGCTTTTCAAAATATCAAGTGCTTTTTCGTTTTCCATGATTTGTTAAATTTGTTTGGTTCAAAAATACACCTTTTTTCAGTATCGTTCGCTAAAGTTTTAATATTTGGGCGAAAGCCCATAAGACCATAAGGTTTTTATAACCCCAGCCTTTCCCGAAGGGATGCCTATGGCAAAGGCTGGGGTTACTACACATAATATACAGAAGGACTTCAGTCCTGAATATTTGATAGAAACCTAACCTGGACAAGCCAGAACCAAACAGGTAAAATCACAAATTTCAAAAAACAAATCACAAATAAACTCCAAAAAAATAAAAAGAACAAAATCTCCAAACAGTTTGAAAATTAAGAAATTTTGACATTGTAATTTATTTGTTATTTGATGCTTGTGTATTGTTATTTTAATATTTTACCAAAAAAATACACGAATATTATCAATTAGTTACTAATGTATGATCAGAGTTGATTGGTAGTAGAATACTTCCTCCATTTCTCCAACACCCCTCCCATATCAGCCGGAAGCTCCGAATCGAAGAAAATAAACTTATGCGTGGCCGGATGAATAAATCCCAGCGACTTGGCATGCAGCGCCTGTCGGGGTATCTGCTCGAAACAGTTGCTCACAAACTGTTTGTATTTGGTAAACGTAGTGCCTTTCAGCACGGCATCGCCTCCATACAAAGCATCGTTGAACAAGGTGTGCCCAATATATTTCATGTGGGCGCGTATCTGGTGGGTGCGGCCGGTCTCCAGCTGACATTCTATTAAGGTCACATAGCGGAATCGTTCAATCACGCGGTAATGCGTCACGGCCGTGCGTCCCTGCGAACCGTCGGGAAACACATCCATCATCAGGCGGTTGCGCAGGTTGCGGCCAATATTGCCTTCAATGGTACCTTCGTCGGTATCGAAATCGCCCCACACCAGCGCCTGATATTTGCGTTCAATGTCGTGTTCAAAAAAATATTTCGACAGGGCCACCTGGCTCATCTCGTTCTTGGCCACCACCAGTATGCCCGAAGTGTCCTTATCAATGCGGTGCACCAGCAAGGGCTGCGAATCGGGATCGTCTTTCAGATGATACAACAATGCGTTCAGCATAGTTCCTGTATAATTGCCGTGTCCGGGATGCACCACCATGCCGGCTTCTTTGTTGACGATCAGCAGGTCCTCGTCCTCATAAACTATGTTCAGCGGAATGTCTTCCGAAATCAGTTCAAACACATGGGGAGGTTCGGGCATCACCACCGTAATCACATCGCCGCCTTTCACTTTATAGCTCGATTTCACGGGTTTCGAATTCACCAGTATGGCCTGGGCATCGGCCGCATATTGAATCTTGGAGCGCGACACTCCCGACAAACGGTCGGTAAGGAATTTATCTACCCGTATTTGGGTTTGGCCCGGATCGGCTACAAAACGATGGTGTTCGAAAAGTTCTTTTTCTTCTTCGGCCAGGCCTATGTCTTCTGTCATATCTTTTGTCTATGGCAGAATTAGCGGGTGATCACCAGTTTGTTGGTCGCCACCTCGTTGGTATGATAATTAGAGAACCTCAGGTAATACACGCCCCGGCTCAGGAACGAAATGTCGAGCTGTTGCGAATACTGATTGCTGTAAACTTTGCGTCCGAGGTAATCGAAAATCTCCAGAGTGATGTTTTTGGTGTTTTCCGAAGTATTATAGTTCGATGGAAGGTCGATAGAAATGCTGCTTCCGTTGACGGGATTGGGATACACCGTGCAGGTGAATTCTTTGGCAGCGGGTCGGCCTTCTGTTTTCCGGGTCTGCCACGAAGCTCCCATCATGGGGCGCATCATCAGCGAGCCGTCGAACGAAGAACCTGTCCAGGCACCGTCTACATTAAAAAAAGTATGGCTCTTGGCGTTGGTATTGCGGTCGAAGCCCACATTCAGGTTGTCGTCCGTGGTTTGCATCCAGCCTATATAAAAAGTTCCGCTCACCATGATGGCCGTATCTTCTATCTGGTAAGTATAGAAGGCATTGATGCTGTCGGCAAATTCGGGCCTGATACGTTTCGACTTATACACCAGAGTTTCCGGATCCAGCGACGACCACACCATCAGGTAGAAAAACTTATAATAAGGAGTGCTGAGGGTTTCGTTGAAATACATCTCCACTCCACCCAGTGTGTCGGGCTGATTGGTGGTAAATTCGTAAGCAAGCTTGGCGCTGGCTCCCGAAAGTCCGTAACCGTTCTCGGCCGTGCCGTCGTCGTAAGCATACGAATTCAGGAACTCCTGACGGTGAACAATGGTGTCGTTGCGGGTATTTTGATCGGTCCATCCGTTGCTGCTCATGATGTGGGTAACATCAAAAGCCAGGCTGTCGGCTGTTCCAAAAGCCGGAAGCGCAAAGTTCACCACAGGTCTGGCATGAAGCTGGTAATTATGATATCCGAAAGTCAGGAAAGGCTTGATATCAAAAACCCCGCCCGAGTAATTGTTGGTAAAAGCTCCGCCTTCCTGAGTAACCACATAATTATAGGACATATTGGTCAGCAGATTGAAGAGGTTGCTCTCCTTCAATTTCAGCGTATCGGCCAGATCGGCATTGGTAAAATGTCTGGCAGGTATGCGTTGATATTTCTTTAAGATAGAAGGTGCAGGATCCACAAAGGCAATATCCTGAGGCAGGGTGTCGGCCTTGGAACGCCCTACGTTGAGGTAAACATAATCGATGTTCCATTCGTCCACATTGCTTTGCCAGCTGGGAATACTCAGAGGGGCAATACTGGCAAAATTGCTGAAACGGAACTTGAATCCCTTTTGCAGGAAAGTGGTATCCTTAATGGGGATCATCACCTGGCGGAAATCGCGGTTATAGGCGGTTCGGAACGAATCCAGCGTCAGTCCTCCGGTATTCCACATGGTAAACCATTTGTTCAGATGGGGCGAATAAAAATCAAGCATCAGCGAATCGCCGGGGCTGGGTGCATCGGCCACACCCTGGGGCTGATAATAAAAACTAAAGTACAGAGAGTCGCTCACCGCAATAGGTCCGGGGGTTCCGTCGAACAAAGTATCCAGTCTGATGGGTAAAGAGGTCAGGTTGTCGGCCAGAAAAGGAGTGGGAGTAGCCGTTGTATAAATAGCGCCGGTATCGTTGATGGCGTCCAGGGTGGCCACGCCAATGGTAGGCGGATTGATGCAATAGGTGCTATTGATGAACACATTTCTGTCGGCCCACAGGCTGTCGGCGGGGTATATCCTGCCAATGTAAGAGAAGTCATCCAGAAAAGGCAGGTGCACTTCGCCGGTAGTCTTCAGCGAAATCATCTCTTTATTTTTAGAGACCAATGGATTCGAATGCAGTCCGACGAGAATTTCCTGGGCAAACAAGCCGGAAGTGATCCATAGCAGCAGAATGAGTACTATATTTTTTTTAATCATCGATCATTTTTTTTTAAAGTCAAACTTTTTATCGGAACGATACCAAAGGTCAACCGTGCCGCCAAACTGAACCGAATTGCGGGCATCCGGTTTTTGTTTATAAACGCGAGCATGAACCGTATCGTTACCGTCAAGAAATATTTCGTTGCCAACATTTAATGAAGCTGCCTGCAAAAGGCTGAGGGCTTGTGATTGTTTTTTGCCATACAGATCGGGCACCGTAGTCGACGAATTGCCTTCGCCTTCGCCCTTACCTATGATCAGGTCTATCTTCGATCCTTTTTCTATCAACACTCCCGCCTTAATTTCTTTCCCTTTGTACCTTTGTTTCAGAATGGCATTGTGGGCAATGTCGGGCACATAAGTAAGTGCTCCGGGTTTCAGTCCGTAAGTTTCCAGCATGGCCGATGCCTGTCTCAGGGTCAGATCGACCAGGTTGGGCATACTCACCTGCTCGGGTTTCAGAGCCACTACGGTCAGATACACCTTTCTGTCCTTTTTAACCTTGGTTCCGGGTGCAGGATCCTGCATGGCAACGGTCCCTTTCTGAAGCGAATAGTCGTAAAGCGAGTCGTTAATAATATATTGCAGGTTGTTGTCAGAGGCAAACTCATCGAGTTGTTCTATAGGAACTCCCTTAAAATCGGCCACCGTAATATAAGAGCCGTGACGGGTATAAAGGTTCAACAACCTCAATATTACCCAGATCAAAACTATGGTAACCAGTATGGCGATGATGGTATTTTTGAAAAAAATCCTGCTCTTAAAAAAGCTCAAAAAACTCATAGTTAGGGTATTGTTTGCTCAAATATGATAAAAGACCTTGAATTATTAACTTTAAAATGTTGATTTTATTGTTTAGACAACTGCAAATTTACAAATTAATGTAAGAACTTTACCAAACCGAAAAAGACATTAGCACCCCAAATCCATAAATATGAAAAAGAACATTGCAATAATTGCCGGTGGTTACTCAGGAGAACACGATATTTCGATGAACAGCGCAGGTATGATCATTCAAAATATCGATAAGGAGATCTACACTCCCTATTTGATTCACATTACCAAAGAGAAGTGGGTATATGTTGATACAGATCAAAATGAGATACCCATTGATAAAAATGATTTTTCCATAACGATCAACCAAAAGAAAATAACCTTCGATTGTGTTTTCAATATCATTCACGGCACACCCGGCGAAGACGGTAAGATTTTGGGTTATTTCGAGATCCTTGGTATTCCTTATACATCCTCCAATCATTACGTTTCGGGCATGACCTTCAATAAAGGTTTTTGCAATAAGATAGTTTCCGGGTTGGGAGTTGGGGTTCCCCGTTCGTATCATCTTTTTAAGCGCGATAAAAACAACTTGAAGAAAATCATAGAAGATCTGGCGCTTCCGGTCTTTGTAAAACCCTGCAACGGGGGTTCCAGCGTGGGCACCACCAAGGTTAGCACTGCAAAAGACTTTGAAAGTGCCGTGAATCTGGCCTTCACTTATGATGATGAAATATTGGTAGAGGAGTATATCAACGGTACCGAACTCACCTGTGGGGTGTTTCGTTACAAAAAAGAGATGATAGTATTTCCTATAACCGAAATCGTGTCAAAAAACGAATTCTTCGATTACAATGCCAAATATGAGCCCGGAAAATCGGAAGAGATCACACCGGCCCGCATACACCCCGACACTGAAAAACAATGTGCCTCAACCTCCTCCTTTTTATACAACAAGCTGAACTGTAGTGGGGTGGTCAGAATTGATTATATAGTAACCCGCAGCAAAATGTACTTTCTGGAAATAAATACCGTGCCGGGAATGTCGGAGATGAGCATAGTGCCCCAACAGGCAAAAATATTTGGCTACCAATTGCCCCAGTTCATAGGAATGTTAATTGAAAACGCTATTTATAACAAAAAATAGAAAAAATATTTGCCAGTAAAAAAATTCATGTATATTTGCACTCCCAAAATTCAATAGGGAGTTTAGCTCAGCTGGTTCAGAGCACCTGCCTTACAAGCAGGGGGTCACTGGTTCGAA
>CAZRFL010000054.1:0-27312 GCA_964599365.1 uncultured Bacteroidales bacterium | reverse complement strand
CAGGCAGGGTTTCACGAATGAGACGCGGAGTTACACGAAGGGTATAAGAACTATTCACGAAACAGTATCCACGATTGACGGCCGTTCACCGTGGCTTTTGACCCTGTATATCTCTGATTATGAAAATGTAAAAGAAATCATAAGAGCATTTTTCACAACGATGCTTACATTTTTCTTACTGATGTAAGCATAATTCTTACCGATACTTACATTTTTATTATCGATGCTTACATTTTCTTTAACGATGCTTACATCGATGCAAATTTAGATTACATTTTCCTTACCGATGCTTACATTTTTCATAGCGATGCTTACATCGATGCGAATTTAGATTACATTTTTTTGAACGATGTTTACATCGATACTAATTTAGATTACATTTTTCTTACCGATGCTTACATCGATAAGAATTTAGATTACATTTTTCTGATCGATGCTTTCATCGGTGCGAATTATGCTTACATCGTTCCCAAAAATGCTTCCTTTATCATCAATTGCCTTAGCAATGTTCACATTTACTGCCTATTGCATATAAGCAAAAGGTCACCCCCTCAAAAAAAAATGCCGTTTGTTTTTAGCAAACGGCATATTCAGCAAGGGGCTCTTCTGACAAAAACCCCACGGCCATCTTTCGTATTAATGTCTGTCGATCACAATAGGATTGCTCCACTCGCCATAGCGACCTTTGGTCAAAATCTGACGATTTCTACTATAATTGATCTTGCTGGCAGCTTCCTTATCATAAGTCTTTTTAGCTATTCCGGTAGCCCCGTCGTTGTTCCATGTTTTGCCATCCTGGCTCGACTGCCATTCGTGAGATCCTTTGCCGGCAGCATAAAAAACCAAGGTGCCCGGCTCGGTGCCCCACAGGTATGAATTCTGCTGTTTCTGCCTAACCTTAATAATTTTAACCGACATATTGGCTCCGGTGATTATGGCTTCGGCTTCTGAAGGGTTGCCTTCAGCCAGTTCCTGCACATCCCTTTTTAGTGAATTGGCCGTCAGGCAAGCCTTATCTTTGGCATCATCACGGTTTTCTTTGGATTTGGTAGGAGGTTTGGATTTATAAGCTATCTGCATTTTTAAAAAATCTTTAATCTCACCATCAAACAGTGTCAGCTTGGCCGCCGAGCCGCTGTAGCGCGTATCGGCCGACATTTTAGCGAAGATGTCGTTTAAATAAATAATCAGTTTGTCATTACTGCCCGGAAGTTTCAAAACAGCAATGGCTTTTCTTTGAAGTTCTACAGTTGGTGTGCTCATGGTAATAGGTTTTTAATATTTATAAATGCGGTGAACTCTGAATGCCTATTTTTTTTTGTTTTATTATTAATTACACTGCTAAATAATAAAATTGTAAGCAAAAAGCAAGGTTTTCTTTGATTATTTCGGCCACGGGAATAGTTGTTTTATCTCGTCAATCCCCGTAATATCGGGATAAATGGAAGCCAATGCGACAAAAAACATTGCACGCAGTCGCGTTACATATAACACCTTGCCTCTGATCAGTACCAGCCTGATTCTCCTGCCCATCAGTCTACAGCTTTTCACCCGACTCATATTGACGATTACACTTTTTCCGCAATAAAAATACAGGCAGGAAGGCAATCTTTGTCGCACATAATCCAGGGTAACATTGCGCAGCAATGACTTGCATTTCCCTATCTGAAAAATATCCACATAGTCGAAGCTGCAAGTGACATAGTTGATGGAAAGAATGTCCTCTAAGGCCTCTTCTTTCTTTCGGATAAAAGTGATGCGTTGCGGATAGCCCGACGAGGCATAAGGGCAAATTTTTTGGTTTTGCTCTGAATTTTCCATGTGATTAGCATTTATGGGTTTAATTCAGGATAAAACTAATACCCGGTCAGGCCCTAAAACAAGTCAATTAAGTTAACGGCAGAGATAATTCAGTTAACGGTGGTTTTGATCAAGTTAACGGCAAATAAGGGCAGGGAGGCAAGGGTGATTTGAGGTGGGATAAAGGGAGTAGTTAAAGTTTTTGTAGATGTGAAAAAGATTTGTATTTTTGATGGGGTGAAAGGGGGAAATTGTCTGAACCGCAGACTTATCTGATTAAGATGATTAAAATGATCAAAATTTCAACTTTGGATGCACGCAGCAAGGCTGCTCAACGTTATAGCTATTTAAAAAAAATAAAGAAATTATTACTTATCCTGTTGCTTCCAATATTCGTTAGGTGTAACAATGAAAAAAAGAATGATTCACCATCAGGCATGCAGAAACTGTATGATGCTGTGAAAAAAAATACCGATACAACCTTGACTGTTGATGACAAACAAATAATAGAAAACATAAAAGTTGGATTTGATGACCCTATTGCATTTACTTCAACAAATAATACAGCTATTCCTTTAATATTGAATCAAAAATTTGTTGACAAGGGTATTTTAGAAAACAGATATTACAACATCATTGTAATTTCTCCCTATGACACAGCAGGGATAATGGTTTTCGATACTTCCGGGGTAATTCGAAAGATAAAAACTTTTGAAAAACGAATAGAGATTAATATGGATAACGATTATTATGAAAATGACGAGAGGATATATTCAAAAGATTTTAACTCATTAATTTTTATCGAGAAACAAGAATTTGGCACAAAAGGTAAAGGGAATTTTGTTTTGTATGTTTATGACCTGAAAAATAAACAATTAAAACAACTGTCCCCTAGCGGTTTTAATCTTGTAAAATGGTTCCCTTTAGATGGAAAAAGTTCCATTATTATGACTTGTCAGTGTGATGATAATATTGATGGCAAATATGATGGGAAGGACGATGAAAGAATCTTTTTAGCAGATGTTAGAAAAGGTTCTTCTTCATTAGAAAAGAAAATAGACCTTCTTAAGTTAAAGAAAATTAAGAAGACATTAGATTGATAATTAACTAGCTATAACCTGCTGTTGCTTTCAGTGGCAGACAGTTTGTAAACTAAAAATAATTACCCGCTGGCTCGGATTTTCAATCCGGGCAGTTGAAAAGCAAAGCAATATACCCATTCACTTTTTTTAACACTATCTCCCCTAAATTTAACCCCCAAGGTTGTGCAGAAATAAGTAATTTTGCTAACCCACGTGGATTATGCCTAAAAACAACACCTTTACGTCCCGCCGTTATGTAATCAATGCCATTTTTCTGGTCATTGCATTGGTTTTTATTATCAGAATTTTTTTTCTGCAGATCATTGATAAGTCCAATAAGTCGAGGGCAGACAATAATGTTTTCAGATACCTGACTGAGTTCCCTGCACGGGGTTTGGTTTATGACTGTAACGGCAAACCACTGTTATTTAATGAGGCCACATACGATTTGATGGTAATTCCCCGTCAAATGGGTGAAAAATTTGATTCAGCAGGTTTTTGTAAACTTATTGGTACTGATATTTTATCATTCAGAAAAAAAGTAAAATTTGCCAGTAATTACTCAAATTTTTTACCGACCATTTATGATGAAAAGATCCCGAAAGAACAATATGGCATGTTGCAGGAAAGACTTTCGGAGTTTCCCGGTTTTTATATTCAAACCCGGACTATCCGAAACTATCCTCAACCTTACTGTGCTCAGATTCTCGGTTATATAGGTGAAACCACTCCTAAGATACTGGAAACAGATGATTATTACAAACCAGGGGATTATATTGGTATCAGCGGTCTTGAAAAATCCTACGAGAAAGAATTAAGGGGTAGAAAAGGCGTCAGGATCATTATGGTTGATGTTCATAACCGTGATATGGGTAGCTATATGGATGGAAAATTTGATGTTCCGGCTAAAGCCGGACAAGATTTGTACACATTTCTGGATGTAGAATTACAGGAATATGCCGAAAAACTATTGGAAGGCAAACGTGGCAGTGTGGTTGCGCTTGATCCCAGATCGGGAGGCATATTGGCCATTGCCTCTAGTCCTGCTTATGATCCGAATTTGCTGGTAGGTCGGGACAGAACAAAAAATTATTTCAAACTATTGTCAGATAAAAATTTGCCCTTATTCAACAGAGCCCTTTCCGGAAGATATCCTCCGGGTTCAACATTTAAATTGGTTGTTGGTTTGGTTGGACTTCAGGAAGGTGTATTAAACACCAGTGTTGCCTATCCTTGTTATGGAGGATTTCCTTTAGGGAACGGGAAAATGGTGAAATGCCACCCTCATGGGTCACCCTTACCACTCTTAGGAGCGATTCAGACTTCCTGTAATGCTTATTTTTGTAAGGTTCTGAAAACATGCATCGAGAATAAACATTATGGTTCTACAGAACTTGCCTTTAACGCATGGCGTGAATATGTTATGAGTTTTGGACTGGGAAAACCTCTGGGTGTAGATCTTCCCAGCGAGTCAGCGGGAAATATTCCTACGAGTACTTATTACGATAAGTATTTCGGAAGAGGTCATTGGAGGGCTTTATCCGTTATTTCAATTGCCATTGGTCAGGGAGAAATTATGCTGACTCCTCTGCAATTGGCAAATGTTGCTGCTATAATTGCCAACCGCGGTTATTTTTACACTCCTCACATTGTTAAATCAATCGGCTCCTTAAGTAACCTTAATAAAAAGTACCTATTAAAAAGATACACTAAGGTAAATCCCGATTATTTCAATTATGTTGTGCAGGGCATGTATGGAGTAGTTGAAGGGGGAACGGCTCGTAATGTAAGAATGGATAGTATTCAGGTATGCGGTAAGACTGGTACTGTACAGAATGCAGGGAAAAACCACTCGGTGTTTATAGCTTTTGCGCCAAAAGACAATCCTAAAATTGCTATTGCCGCTGTGGTTGAAAATTCCGGATACGGATCTGCCTGGGCAGCTCCTGTTGCCAGTTTGATGATAGAAAAATATCTTACCCATAAAGTGAAACGCCTTGATTTGGAAAAACAAATTATGGAGTCGAAGCTAATAATCTCTGAATAATGCGGCAACCAAAAAACATCTTTTCAAAACTAGACTGGCCATTGGTTGCTATGTTTCTGTTTTTTATTTTGGTGGGCTGGATGAATATTTATGCGGCCGCCTACAATGAAGAACACAAGAACATCTTCGATTTTTCGCAGGAGTATGGCAAACAATTTATGTGGATCTGCATTTCGATTGTTTTGATTTTGATTGTTTTGATGCTTGAAGCAAAATTCTTCTCCACTTTTGCTTATTTTATTTATGTTTTTGCTATTGCCTTTCTCATTCTCACTCTTTTTATAGGAACAGAAGTTCATGGGTCAAAATCGTGGATATATTTTTCTGAAACTGTCAGGTTTCAACCGCTTGAGTTGGCAAAATTTTCCACGAATCTGATTCTTGCAAAATTTCTGGGCGACATAAGTACCCGAATGCAAGATATAGGAACCCGTGTTAAAGCAGTAGCATTTATTGCCATTCCGGCCATTCTTATTTTATTTCAAAACGAAACGGGGTCGATGCTGGTGTTTGCTTCTTTTATTTTTGTGTTATATCGTGAAGGATTGTCGGGCAACATTTTGATTCTTGGATTTGCCATAATTGTATTGTTCATTTTTACCCTTTTAATCGACAAACTAATAATCATTGCCTTTATAAGTATAGCGTTCATTGGGTTTTTCTTTTTGATTAAACGAAGCAGGAAAAACGTGCTGCAGTTTTTATTGATTTACGGACTTACGGTTGGCTTTATTTTTAGCGTTAACGGCATATACGAGCATGCTTTGCAACCTCATCAAAAAAAACGTATCGATGTGTTTTTAGGGAAGGTTACGGATGTGAAAGACAAAGGCTACAATGTGAATCAGTCGAAAATTGCTATTGGTTCGGGAGGTTTCTTAGGGAAAGGATTTCTGAACGGCACTCAAACCAAATATAAGTTTGTACCTGAGCAAAACACTGATTTTATTTTTTGTACCATTGGCGAGGAATGGGGGTTTGTTGGCAGCAGTGTGGTAGTCATAATGTTTGTTTTGTTCCTTATGAGGATTTTGTTTGTGGCAGAAAGACAACGATCGTCGTTTAGCCGTATTTATGGTTACGGACTTGCCTCCCTTATTTTTTTCCACGTACTTATTAATATCGGTATGACAATTGGCCTGGCCCCGGTGGTGGGCATACCCTTGCCTTTTATAAGTTATGGAGGCTCGTCGCTCCTCTCATTCACTGTTCTGCTATTCGTTTTTATCAAGCAAGATTCAAACCGAATGCAGGTTCTGTAAATTAATTATTCAATAACCAACGGTTTGATTTTAAAACGTTGTGTATAAAATATCTTAGGGTGCAGTTCTTACTCCGCGACCACCATAATTGCTTTGTCGAGCTCCAACAGCAACACATGCATATCCCCTATCAGAAATTTGCAAACTGGTAGAATCATTGTACCAGTCACCACCACGAAATCCGGAACCACTTGCAGTCTTGGGCGGCCAATTGGATACATCTGCTTCTCCAGCATTGGTTAATGATCCATTCCCATGTAATGCTGTAAATAACCTACCTGTTCCACTTCCCGCAGATACTATACGCTCCCACAAATTGCCACTCATCTCCATCAATCCATAATAGGTGGCTCCAGCACTTATACGATTCGTTGCGGCAGTTGCCATTGCTCCAACCCTTACAGGTCCTTGCACAGATGTCTGATTACCGTAAGTGCAATTTACACTGGCAGCGCTAACTTCATTATACATACCGGAGGATACAATTCCCTGGTTTTTTGTGAGTACTGTGCTGCCCCAGGCAAATTCATTTATGGTTGGTGAAAGATTTCCTCTACAGGCTTTTTCAAACTCTAATTCACTCATTGGGCGCAGGCCGCTCCAGTCCATATAAGCAACCAAATCGCCCCAACTCATGCTGCATGCCACGTATGGTTTGGATGTAGTATATACACCAGGAATTGTATTATTTGTACCGGGGGTCAAAATCTTAATCTCATTTCTGAAGTTGGCCGAACCATTGATTAGTGTTCCTGCTGCTGAATTTGGTGGAATTGGAGTCCGAGTGTTCTGTTGGGAGTAGGTTAGTAGATTCAGAAAATCAACATAACCCTGTTGGCTTAACTCGTATTTCATACAGTAAAAAGCATTATAACCTTTGGGATATGGTGCAGGCAAAGTGCCAGCTATGCCAATGGTACTGTAGCCTGAAGTCGACGTACCCCAAAGCTTTCCAGCACCTAATCCGATTAACAATGCATTTTCTGAGAGTATAGACAGTGGGATTGTTGGTCCGGAACTCCATGATCCATTAGTAAAGCTTCCTACTTCAGTTCCACCACTACCAACACTGAAAGCTCCCTGTGGGATATAAACCATTTCGATCGCAAAAACCTTTGCCTCAACAATTGCGTTGTCGGCAACACCATTCGCTCCATAATTCCAACATAGTTGAACTCCGGTTTTATTAAATGTGCCCAAACCATTGACATCGCGACAAATGAAAGCACCTTTACCATCAGTAGCCGGAGAAATAGAACTTCCAGCCGGTGCCATAAAGCCGGTTGTCCCAATAGTTGCATGTTGCCAGGTTCCACCAGCTACCCTATACTTAACAAATATCCAGGCTGCATCCCAATTAGATGGGCCATTGCTTATACGAAACGAATTCTCCCACCTTATATCAAACTGTACCTGAATACAATGTGTGAAAATATTTTTACCCGTGAGACTTGGATTTGTGATGCCTATGTTATTGGCATATGCCTGAACATTAATAATAATTAAAAACAAAGCAATGGCAACAATCATCTTGCTTTGAAAATTCCTTGTATGTTTAACCACTTTTTTCATACACTTCTATATTGAATTGAACACTTTATTTCCCAGAAATTAATTCCCAAAATACTATTCAGTTGACCGAGTGAACTTGGACATTAAAATCACAATGCAAATATAGTATTGGCCGGGAGGGGGGTACAAGAAGTAAAAAGCGCATTTCATGCAGGTAAATTGACCTGAAAATACGAGAGAGATAATACCCGGAAAAGAAACTATTATAAAGAATGAGGAAGTACCTATATTATTCCTGTTTTCTCGTAATACCCTAATTTACTTTACATTTCTGCCATACACAAAGTGCACCTTAAAAAAACACGTCTGTTCTATTGGGTTATGAAAAGACACTTTCTTCTAAAAAAATTAGAACAAAATGGTTAATACCTTATGCCTATAATAAGGTTAAACAAGAATCAAAAAAACCTGAGAATTCGTTTAAAAGGGTCCGACATTAAATAATCGGGAAAAATTGAAGCCAATATGTATGCCTTTGTTAAGCCAATTTTCGGTGTTTTCAGTTATAAAATGTTTTTCTGTTGAACCCACCCCATTAGAAATGAATATCTGAAAAACGTGTTTCCCTGTAAATATCTCAACCCCTATCGAGAAATTATTATGGACATCAGCCCCATTCACCTGAGAAACCAATTGTCCGGGAATAACATAAAAATACTCTCCAGATAATGCCACAACATTGCTCAAACGAACGCGACCACCAAAGCCCAAAGCAAAAACATCATTTTTATCTTTTGTGGTTGTCACAAGATTCCGATGAATAAGAGTTGGAGCAATTTGTACGCCAATCCGATTCCAGTACTTGCCTCCAATAATTAGTTGATAAGTATAATACAACCGTGAAGAAAAATAATTCTTACGATCAGGAATGCCAAATTTGCCCGATTTAATTCCCATATCGACTACGGCCGTAATAGACAAGGGTATATTTCGTTTGCCACCATTACTTTGTCTCAATATTTTCGCTTTAACAAATCCATTATAATATTTATCCAAAGTACTACGTCCGGCTCCAACCATCAGCCAATCGAATACTCCATACTCCAACCCCAATCTCACAGAGGCCTGATCTAGGCCGAATAATTCGTTGAACCCTCCGTCAAGCCTTCCCAATCGGTGTTGTATCTTAAATTCGAGTACTCCATGGCGGGTTGTTTCGAGCGAATGTCCATTAAAGACACGGGTGCCCCAGAATGCTTGGTCGATATATGTTTTCTTGTTTTTATCTAAAGAAGCAGTGCTGTCCTGTGCAATTACAGCAGGTATAAGCAAAATCATTGATCCGAATACCAGCAGATAGGCAGATAGAATATTTTTCATTTTCATGGCGATCAATTATTAGGATATCCCGCCTGAATCCAGATCCGAGTTTGATTTAAGTAACAATCGTTTAGCTTGTTCGAAGGTGGCATATGCTGACTCGAAACGTAATTAATATTATCCAAAAACTTTTGAGTATTGGCGCTCAAATAAGAGCTTAAAGAGCTAAAGTCACTAAAATTAAACGAGGCTCCAGAACTATGACATCCCACACAATTACTCTCTACTATTGGTTTTATTGTCAGATTATAAGTTACATTGGTGGTATCACATACTCCTCCAGTTTGATTATGAGGGGTCGGATATAAATAATCTTCTTTATCGTAATAACACGAATTGAAAAAAGCTGATATAAATAAGCAAATAGTTGCTACAAAAAAGAATTTTCTCATAATATTACTTTTTTAATTGTTAAGATAACCCGCTGTTATCCATACTTTGATCTTTTTGACAACGCACGCATTAAGCTGACCGGAAGGAGGCATGGATTGATATCCTGATGTATAACTAATGTTATTTATAAGTTTCTGCGAATTAGTATCTAGGTACAAACTTAATGAGGCATAGTTGCTGAAATTAAAAACGGTATCTGCACCGTGGCAACTTAAACAATTGGCAGCAATTATAGGGCTAATCACTGCATTGTATGTTACATTAACAGTATCACAATCGACTATACTACATCCTGTTGAATTCAATGCTCCACCCTGTATCCATGAATATATCAATGCAATTTGTTGGCCAGAAAGTTTCCTTCCCGGAGGCATAATTTCAACTCCACGGGTAATTGCTTTATAAATAAGGCTTTTTTTTGCATTACCGGCAGTAATACCTCCTGCAATGATATTATCATAGCTATCCAACACCAAATCTTCTTTGGCTGTTTCCTGGTTGTGGCACCCAGACACAGCACAGTTGTTTTGAAATATGGGAAGAATTTCTGATTCAAAACAGACATCAGTAAATACTTCGGGGTCATGTCTGCAGCCATATTGCGTAAACATCATACCTGACAATATTATCGCTGTAACAAAAAACAAAAAAAACCGGTTTTTAGCCATCATAATACATATTAATTTTCGATACAAAGGTAAGGGTTTTAAAATAGTATGGCTTTTGAAAAACTTTTTTTTGAGGGATAACGACGTTTAAGCACTTCAATACCCAAATAAATCAAGCCTTTTTAAAGTTTAAAGAGTTTTATGCCTCCCGAGGAAAGGCACAATTGACAAATATTATTTGCATAACGATAAAAGTTGATGTAATTTTACTGAAAATATTTAATAAACATTAACACAAAATCATTAACCAAAACTCATTATTATGAAAAAACTAGTCCTTTTATTGACCATATTAATTGGCTTTACCTCTGTATCATTGTCGCAGAGTCAGACAAGCCCGGGCAAAGGAATGTATTTTAAATTTCAGGGGCGTGTTAAAGCAGGTATTGGACAAACATTCAAGGCCCTGCCAACAAAATTTGACGATATTTTAATTTGGAATTGGAAAGATTCTACTTACTACTCACCTAAAAACGATTTTCTGAAAACAAAATGGGGGTTTTATGGTGGTGCAAGTGTGGACTTCTATTTTCATCCCAATATCGGATTTGGGGTGGATGGCGATTATTTTATGAATAAACTGGATTATACTATTCCTGATAGTGCCACCAACTATGTGGATACACATCCGGGATCAAAACTGGAAGAAAGTAATAGGGTGAATCAGTCTTTGTTCTTTATTGGAATTGGACCCAGTTTTAAGGTATTTACCAATGACCATTGGGATATAGACATTAATATACGAGGAGGTCTTAGCCATTTGAACATGGGCTCCTTAACTTACAGGTTTAGCGGAGTAAATGAAGACCTAAACCGAGTATTAGACACCCTTCTTTATTATGACTATAGCAAGCCTGTTAATGCCTTTGGATTAAAGGCTGGATTGTTTGTAAATTACTGGTTTACTCCCTGGATGGGAGTTACTCTGGGGGCTGATTTTATCCACTCCTTTGTGTCTGCAAAGAAAATTGACGAGAATTCAGATTATAGTTTCAGGTATAAAAATCCGGAATATTATATGAATGCTGACGGAACTTTCAATCCTTATTTGTATTTCGATAATCCGACAACAGTATATCATCCTACCGCATTAAATGTAAATCACTTTTCTGTTTCGGCAGGACTTGTATTCAGGTTTATAAAACCAGAACCTAAGATTGTTCCCATCATTGAAAAACCGATTGTGGTTGAAAAACCTGAACCCAAGCCTAAAGACATTTTGGTTTTGGTTAAAGACTCAATGACAAATATTCCTATGCCAGAGGTTGCTGTGAACCTAATAGATAAAGCAGGGAATATAAAAGAGACAAAAAATACGGGTCCTGACGGTAAGGTTACATTCGTACAAGTGGCTCCAGGAGATTATACGGTATCAGGAGTCTGGAAAGGCATAAAAACAACTACCGCATCTATTGCAAAAGATGATTTCTTTACGAATAAGGATGTTATCTATCGTGAATTACTCCTGAATAACTTGAACTTCCTGCTAGAGGGTATAACTGAAGAATGCACCAAAAAGAAGATTTTAGGTGATGTTCAGATTGAGTTGACTAATAAATCAACTGGAGTTGTTACCAAAACCAAATCAGGTTCTGATGGTGTATTCAATTTCAATCTAGAGCCTAACACGGACTATTCTATTGTTGGAGTTCGCGATGGATATTTCTCCGGAATTCAGGAAATATCAACTAAGGGACTTAACAGAAGTCAAACATTATACGTGAAGTTGACTTTGTGTGTAGAAGTACTTGAAGTCGGAACTAAAATTGTTCTGCGTAACATTTACTACGATTTTGACAAATGTAATATCCGTAGCGATGCTTCGGTTGAATTGGACCGACTGGTTCAGATAATGAATGATAACCCCGGTATGGAAATAGAATTATCATCACATACTGATCAACGCGGAAGCGATGCTTATAATGTGAAACTATCGCAATGCCGTGCTGAAAGTGCTGTTGCCTATATTATCAGTAAAGGTATCAGCAAGACAAGGATCAAAGCCAAAGGATATGGTGAAAGTCAATTACTACAGGATTGTAATCTGGATCCGGCTTGTCCACAGACCTCCAAAGGAGATTGTCCATGTCATCAGAACAACAGAAGAACTGAGGTGAAGATTACTAAAATGAAATAATTGACCTTTAGGATTCATTTTTAAATAACGCCGGCCTGAAAATTCAGGCCGGCGTTATTTTTTTGATTAAATTAATATCGTTTAACCATCGATTATATCTTCAATTAAGAGTACTTTTATGTCGTAATACATTGTGATGACTTAGCTCTTGAAAAGTCATTTATCCCCACATACTCAACCCTTATGAACCCTTTTAAGTTTTTGATTTTACTTCTATTTATAGTCTTTGCCTCCTGCAACAGCGGCAACAAAGATCAGAATGCCAATAAAAAGAACGCGCCTGTGCCGGTTGATATTATTATTGCCGGAAATCAGGAATTTCCTTCGAGCATTGAGGTGAACGGAAATGTATTGTCGGAAGAAATGGTGGAACTGCATCCCGAAGTTAGCGGCAGAATCACCTATCTGAACATTCCCGACGGAGCATCGGTGAAAGCCGGAACCATTCTCGCCAAAATCAACGATGCCGACCTTCAGGCACAACTGCAGCAACAAAAAGTGCAGTTGGATTTGGCCCAGAAGACCGAACAACGCATGAAAAAACTGCTTGCCGTGAATGGCATTGACCAGGCCACTTACGATGCCGCCCTCAGCCAGATGAACCTGGTAGACGCCAACATCAAGGTGATAAACGCTCAGATAGATAAAACCGTTGTGAAGGCTGCCTTTGCAGGACGACTGGGACTTCGGCAGGTAAGCGAAGGAGCTTATGTGAGTCCGGCTACGATTTTGGGTACACTGCAGCAAACCGAAAAAATAAAGATAGACTTCACCGTGCCCGAAGCTTACGAAAACCTTATCGATATAGGCAAAACCATTTCGATTCAAAGCACTGCCTCAAAAGAAAATCTGCTGGCCACCATCACTGCCATAGAGCCTCAAATCAGCACTGCCACCCGCAACATCAAGGTGAGGGCGAAACTAGAAAGCGGAAGCCTCATGCCCGGTGCCTTTGTGAAAGTGATGCTCGACAACAAGGTGAGCGGTATTGTGGTTCCCACCAACGTAATCATTCCCGATGCTTTTTCGAATCAGGTGGTCATCATCAAAAAAGGAAAAGTAGTCTTCAAAAATGTGGAAACAGGCATACGAACCGCCAATATTGTTGAAATTACGAAAGGAATAGAAATTGGAGACAGTGTGGTGGTGAGCGGAGTGCTGTTTGTGCGGCCCAATTCGAAAATCAAGATAAAAGCTGTTAAGACCATTGATAAACTTGTCAATCCGGAGAAATAAGTTTTAGCCCTTAACCATCATTAAAGTAAAGAACTCAATGAACATTTCCGAATTATCTATCAGGAAACCGGTGCTGGCGACAGTAATGAATTTGTTTATCATACTGTTTGGAGTGATAGGCTACAGTTTTCTGGGCGTCAGGGAATATCCCGCCATCGACCCGCCTATGATTACGGTTAGGACCAATTATACCGGGGCTAATTCTGATATCATCGAAAGCCAGATTACCGAACCTCTCGAAAAATCCATCAACGGCATACCCGGCATTCGAACCATCACCTCCACCAGTTCCATTGGCCGCAGCAGCATCAATGTTGAATTTAATTTGGATGCCGACCTCGAATCGGCCGCCAACGATGTGCGCGACAAGGTGAGCCAGGCCCTCCGCAATCTTCCTCAGGACATTGATGCGCCTCCGGTTGTGACCAAGTCCGATGCCAACAGCGATTTCATCATATTGCTTGCCGTGCAAAGCCCCAGCAAAGGCCTGCTCGAATTGAGCGATTACGCCGAAAACGTACTGCTGAATAAGTTCCAAACCATACCCGAGGTAAGTGCCGTAAATATTGTCGGTCAGAAGCGCCCGGCCATGCGCCTGTGGGTCGATCCCGACAAACTGAATGCCTACAACCTTGCCTTTAATGATATAACCAATGTATTAAATAAAGAAAATGTAGAAATTCCTTCTGGGAAGCTTTACGGAAGCAAGACCGAGATGACCATCAGGGCTATGGGAAGGCTTACCACCGAGGATGATTTTCGCAACCTCATTTTGCATGAAGATGCCAATGGAATTGTGAGATTGGGCGATGTGGCCAAAGTGGAACTGGGGCCCGAAGAATATGAGCATAGCTGGCGATTGGACGGTCTGAGTGGGGTGGGTTTAACCATCACACCTCAGCCGGGAGCCAACTATATCAACATTTCAGATGAATTCAACAAACGACTGGAGGAAATCAGAAAATCGCAAAAGGGCGATATCAGTTTCACCACCCTGATCGACAATACTCGAACCGTGCGCCGTTCCCTCACCGAAGTAAAAGAAACCCTGTTGATCTCCATAGGCCTGGTGATTCTGGTCATCTTTTTCTTCTTCCGAAACTGGCTGATAGCCATCAGGCCGCTGATAGACATTCCCATCTCGCTTATGTCAACCTTCTTTATTATGTATCTGGCAGGCTTTTCCATAAATATTCTGACCCTTCTCGCCATTATTCTTGCCACCGGATTGGTGGTAGACGACGGCATTGTGGTCACCGAAAATATCTTTCGAAAGATAGAAAAAGGAATCCCCGTGCGTCTGGCGGCCATTGAGGGAAGTAAAGAAATCTTCTTCGTGGTGCTGGCAACATCAATTACACTAGCCATTGTATTTCTGCCGGTGCTTTTCCTGCAGGGATTTGTTGGCAGTTTGTTCCGCGAGTTTGCGGTGGTGCTGGCAGGAGCCGTTTTGGTCTCGGCTTTTGTGTCGCTTACCATCACTCCGGTTTTAAATGTCTATCTGAATAAAAAAAGTACCCAGCACGGAAAGTTCTACAATAAAACAGAACCTTTCTTTGCAGGGATGGAAAACGGATATAAGAATCTGCTGCAAAAGTTCATCAATCGCCGCTGGATAGGCTGGGTGATAGTGTTGGTATGCGTGGGCATGATTTTTCTAATAGGTACCAATATTCAAAGTGAAATTGCTCCCATCGAGGATAAAAGCAACATCAGGCTTCAGATCATAGGACCTGAAGGCGCCAGTTACGGATATATGGAAGAAGAAGGCGAAAAGATCGGCAATTTTCTGATCGATTCCATTGCTGAACGCGAGTTTTCGTTTATAACCCTGCCCGGATTTAGCAGCACAGGAGTGAACAGTGGATTTGGACGAATAGGTCTGGTTCCTGCTAAAGATAGGGAAAAAAGCCAGAGCGAAGTGGTGAAACTACTGAATAAGAAGCTTCCCCGATTCAACAATGTGCGCGTATTGCCCATAGAAGAGCAAACCATTTCTGTGGGATTGGGTTCGAGAGGATCGATGCCGGTGCAGTTTGTGATACAGAATATAGATTTCGAAAAGCTAAAGGAGATCATCCCCAGGTTTCTGGAAGAAGCCCGAAACGATAAAACTTTTCAAAATGTAGAAGTCAATCTGAAGTTCAACAAACCCGAGGTAGACATCCTTATCGACCGCCTCAAGGCAAGAGAGTTTGGACTTACCGTTTCAGATATAGCCGATGTTATCCAAAGTGCTTTCAGCGGCAGGCGACTGGCCTATTTCATCATGAACGGGAAACAATATCAGGTGATAAGTCAGGTGGCCCTGAAAGACCGACAGGAGCCGGTTGACATCAGCAACCTTTATGTGCGCAACAACAAAGGCGACAATATTTCGCTGGCCACGGTAACCCAACTGGTTTCGAATGCCAATCCTCCTTCATTGTATCATTACAACCGCTACAAAGCCGCCACCATGCAGGCTTCGCTGGCCGATGGCAAAACCATTGGCGATGGGGTGGAGGCCATGCAAGCCATTGCCGATAAACTGCTTGACGAAAGTTTCCAGACCTCATTGAGCGGACCATCGCGCGACTATGCCGAAAGTTCGTCGAATACCGCTTTTGCCTTTTTGCTGGCTCTGGTACTGATATTTCTGGTGTTGGCAGCCCAATTCGAAAGTTTCAGAGATCCCATCACCATCATGGTTACGGTGCCTCTGGCTATTGCAGGAGCCTTGCTGAGTTTGTGGATATTCGGACAAACCCTGAATATCTTTTCGCAGATAGGTATGATCATGCTGATAGGTTTGGTGACCAAAAACGGTATTCTGATTGTGGAATTTGCCAATAAGAAAAGAGACCAGGGCGTGGAGAAACGTCAGGCGGTGCTGGAAGCAGCCGTGCAACGTATGCGTCCTATCCTGATGACGAGTCTTGCTACCGCCTTAGGCGCGCTGCCTATTGCTTTGAGCATAGGGGCTGCCGCTACCAGCCGCATTCCGCTGGGGATAGTGGTAGTGGGCGGTATATTGTTTTCGCTGATATTGACCCTTTTCGTTATTCCTGCCATGTATACTTTCATCTCGGGCAAGCGCGAAACCATTGCACAGGAAATAGAACAGGAAAGTTCATCACTAAATACGGAAGTAAAATGAAACGATTTATCATAACCTTTGCTTTATTTTTACCTCTGCTGTTGCAGGCACAAACGCAACTGTCGCTGCAAAGCGCCATTGATACCGCCCTCAGAAACAACCTCGACATTCAGATTGCCAAAAACTATGTGCAGATTGCCCGGGTGAGCAACAACTATGGCAATGCCGGCGGACTGCCCTACATCAACGCCACAGCCAGCGATAACTTAGGGCAGAACAGCATCAACCAGAAATACAGCGACGGCACCGAAACCAATGCCTCCAATATTTTGGGCAACGGGATCAATGCCGGAATTTCAGCCAATATTGTTCTCTTCAACGGTTTCAAAGTGATGGCCACTAAAAAGCGTTTTTCACTGATACAAAAGCAAAGCGAAATAGAACTGAATGCACAGGTGCAGGATGTGATTGCGGCGGTGATGCTGAAGTATTACGATATCATTCGCCAGCAGGGCAACCTGCGCATCATGCAGAGTGTGCTCGATATGTCGCAAAAGAAACTCGACATAGTGAACGAAAAGAAAGCCGTGGGTATGGCGAATGGGGTGGTGATTATGCAGGCCCAAAGTGATGTGAACACGGCCCGACAAAACCTCACCACTCAGCAACTCATCATAGAACAGGAAAAGAATGAACTGCTGCAACTCATCAATTCGCGTCAGCAACCCGATTTTGCCCTCAGCGATAGCATTACCATTGATGGCAGTCTGAAGCTTGATTCTATCAATTCTTACCTGAAACGTAACCCTTATCTGCAATCGGCCGAAGCACAAGTGAGGATAAATGAGCAAATGCTGCGCGAAACCAATGCACAACGCTATCCTTCTTTAAAACTAAACACAGCATACAATTTTGGTCGGGCCGAATACAATTCGGGCTACACCCTGCTGAACCAAAGCTACGGACCCACGGCAGGACTTACCCTTGCGATTCCCATTTTCAATAGCAATATATACCACACCCAAAAGATAGTGGCCGGACTGAATATCACCAATGCCAAACTGCAAAAAGAAAACCTCAGCCTATCGCTTGAAACGGCCGTGGCCAATAAATACAATGCCTATACCACCACCCTGCAACAGATAACCTCGCAACAACAGAATTTCGCGCTGGCCAAACAATTGATGGATCTGGTACTTCAGAACTTCCAACTCGGTCAGGCCACCATTCTCGAAGTGAAAGCCGCCCAGGCCAGCTACGAAAGCGCTGCCTACCAGTTGATCAATTTCCAATACGCTGCCAAGAGCACCGAAATACAGTTGAAACAGTTGATTTATCAGCTGAGGTATTAGTGTGGTGAGTTTGCAGTTTGGATTCCAAAGATTAACAATAGACTGCTTTTTTGAAAACGTCTTCGCCATCCCAAATTCCGGATTAATACACTACTCAAAGGAGTGATGCCATCTGAATATTCAAACACTACCTCTCCTCAAAGGTGTGATGCCATCTGAAAGTTCAAACACTACCACTCCTCAAAGGAGTAATGCCATCCGAAAGTTCAAACACTACCACTCCTCAAAGGAGTAATGCCATCTGAAAGTTCAAACACTACCACTCCTCGAAGGAGTAGTGCCATCTGAAACTTCAAACACTATTACTCCTCCAAGTAGTGATGCCATCCAAAGTTCTGAACAATACTACTCCCTGACGGAGTGATGCCATCCAGAGTTCTGAACACTATTACTCCTCAAAGGAGTAGTGCCATCCAGAGTTCTAAACAATACTACTCCCTGAAGGAGTGGTGCCATCCAGAGTTTTTACAACATAGAGGTTTTGTCATAACTCAATTTAACAGCACATTACTATGGCTGTCGGTATTCAATTTAAAGAGTATTGGGATTCGTCTCGTGGCAATCCGCCGAATAAGATGCAATTCTCTTTATAAAATAGGGGCTTTTCATGAATAGCCCCCCTAACTCCGAACTACAGGCACTCAAGGCACTTTAGGCACTTCTTCCTATTTTATTAAGCCCAGTCCTTCCGTAGCCGAGGCATCCTTGGGGCGGTTCAGCAGGGCTTTGTTGAAAAGCACTTTGGCTTCGCGAAGTTTGCCCAGGCGATAGTTGGTCCAGGCGAACATCAGCAGCGCATCGTAATCGAAAGGATAAAGGTTCACAATCTTTTCGAAATAAGGCAGAGCTTCTGAATATTTTGCCTTCCCGTAAAAGATATATCCAAGCTTATAATTAGCCGTAGTGTTTTGAGGGTCGGTTTTGAGTATCTCCAGATATTGATTCGTAACTGCATCCCAATTTCCAAGGGCCGCAGCCGGATTGATATATCCAAAACGTGCCTCAATGCCATAAGGCATCAGATTGATGGCTTTCTGATAATAGGCACAGGCTTCGGTGAAATTGCCCCCCATATAGGTGAGCCATCCCAAACGCAGATTAATCTCGTACGATTTCTCGTCATACATTTTTTTCAGGGCCTCGGATGCCTTGGTATAGTCGCCCGATTTCTCCAGTGTATAGCTGCTGCTAAACGCCTCTTGCAATGCGGCCGAATTGTCTTGTGCAAAACCGCTTTTCGTCATCATTATGACCGCCAGTACAGCGATCCCTATAAGTTTTTTCATTTTTAAAGTTTCCATTTTAAACCTCCGTAAATTGTGTGACTGTTATTTAAATAATATTTTGTATTGCTCTCTTGCGGAGCGGTATAATAAATACCGCTGATTTCTTTTTGTGCAAATTGATAACCTATGGACAGTTCCAGCGAATTTGTTAATTCAAAAACTCCCACCAATCCGGCCAGATAATTCACCTGCTCGGGGTTATTAAAAACCACCATTGAGTTTGACTTATTATATCCTCTCAACCCATTGAACGAAAACTGACCTTCGAGCCATAAGCGATTGGCAATTTTGCCGCCCACCACTTCTTCGAACACCGCATGGCTTTTATCGCCCAAAGTCGTGGTTTCGGCTGGATGATTATTCCCCTTACCTTTGCCCATGCCTCTTCCCGATCCCGGCATTTGCACCCATGCCAGGGTGGTAGTGGTATAAAGTTTCATATTCCCGAAAGGAAACCAGGTAAACAACAAAGCCCCCTGGAAAATGTTCTTCTTATATAGGTTTGAATAAGAGGCAGTCAATCCCAGCGAAAACACATCCACATCTTTATACAAACCCAAAGAGGCAATAAAATTGTTTCGCGTGGTATCCGAAACCGGCAAACTATAGACACTGTCCACCGGATTCATGGTCATATAGTTGTTAGAATATTTCATCATCTGGTAATGTACCGCCGGAACAATGGTAAGTTTGTTGGATGATGAGATCTGGGTATTTAGGTAAAAATGATTTTCAACCACATTATACTTTTCGTCACGAAAAGCAGTAGGAGATACGGATTTCTTCAATCGCTGGCTGTTGAAGTATTCATACATGGCATTGATCGAAACCCCCTTAAAATAATGCCGGTAATTCATTCCGAAAAAATTAAAACTCACAGGGTAGTCAATTTCCCCATAGATGCCCTCGTCCAAAATTGTTTCATTGCTCTTTTTAAAAGCCTGATCTCGCTGATAGCCCATTTCCGTATAAAATCCATTTCTCAAAATGGGTGTTTTGTCCAATATGCGTTTGCGGGTTTCCGGTCGAAAACTTTTTATCACCCGCGTCTGATACAAGTATCGGTTAAAGTATTTATAAGAGTAATAAAGGTATTCCAGGGCTGTACTGTCATCTGAATTAAAACCGGTGGCCTTGTTCAGATGACGAATGGCTTTGCAATAGTTCCCTTTATTGAAATAGGCAATTCCCATTCTTATTCTCAGGTAATAATAATCAATGTCATTATGCAATCCGGCCTTAGCGGTAGTTATCAGGGAGTCCCATTGCTGATTCACATAATGATGATAGGTGAGATCTTCTACCGATTTAAACGAAGGGGTGTCCTGAGCCTGAAGCGGTGAGCAAAAAGCACAGACTGTGAGTAAAACAAGGAGGGAATATTTCAGAGGGTGGAATTTCATTACAATGGTTTGTTAATGTTGGTGGCTACGACGGTCTTATTCTTGTGGGTCACTGTGAACTCCGCTATACGATCTTTGCGCACCGAGAGTGTAAAATTATACTTTTTTATGCTGATTCCGCCCACGCGTATGTCGACCTGCGATTGCATTTCGATGGAACTGTCAGTGAAATCATCCTTTTTGCTGATGTATTTCAACTGATAATTTGTTTTCAGGAACATGAAGAAAGGTGCTACAAAGTCCTGCAGCAATATCAGCAATCCGCTGTTAAGGGTGTTCACGGGGAAACTGTCCTTCAGCTCCATATCTTTATAATAACCGTACAGCACCTTATAAGCCGTCAGGTAGAAGTAGAACAACAACGAGCGGCGTTTGCCTTCGAAGTGAGTGAAATACATCATATCGTCGTCGCTCTTGAAAAAAAGTTTCGAATGGGTAGCCTCGCACCAAATGTAGGTGTTGTTATAAATATCGGCCACTACCTCCCATTTATAGGTTTTCTTTTGACCGCCGGGTAAGGCTGTCTCAAATTCAAATTGCTGTCCGGGTATAAAATGAAAGGCTTTGTACAAGGTCTGATTCTTTTCTACAGCCGTTACCTTATCGTCCTTTTCCGGTTTCTCGAAAGATTTCAGTTCGTAGCCCTTTTCTGTATTGAGAATATAATGTCCCAAAGGATAATCCAATGTCTTCGACCCAATAAAAGGTGTAGCCTGCAACTGAAAATGTATATGAGGTTGAGGCGAGCGACCCGAATTGCCGCAATGGGCCAGGATGTCACCTTTTTTCAAAGTATCGCCTTTCTGCACCTTAAAAGTATCCTTACGGAGATGGCAGGTTATGGAGTACAAGCCCTCGGCATGTTTTATCACAATAGTATTGCCCCAATTCTCCTCGGTATTTACATCCCCTATGTCATTATCATCAATGCCGTCAACAATCTCTTCCACCACTCCAGCCATTGGAGCCAAAACTGGTTTGTTATAACAATAATAATCTTCGCATGATTGACCGATACCCTGAAACAGATGTCCTTTTTCGTCGGCAATCTCGAAATCCCAGGCCTGCTTCCAGTCTCCTTTATGGGTAATATCGCCATTGTGAGCCTGGGTAACCTTCCATTCGCCCCAAAACGGGAGCGAAAACGGGAAGTAATACGATTTGCGAAAACGTTCTTTACTATTGTGCTGCAAATAGAGGTTCTTCTCGGGGGAGAAATGTTGTACCAATACCATCTGGGGCTTGTCGTAAAATCTCTCCCTGAATTTCAGTGCATACAAAAACAAAAGCACTATCACGTTAAATGGCAGGGAATACACCGGCAATTGTATGAGATTCATTATGGCCGTGGCCGAGGTGATGGTGATAGAGATCAAAGGAACCAAAAGCAATACCCAGAGGAAGGAATGCCGTGAAGAGATCACGAAAAACCCTCCAATGGCAATGGCCGTAAGAATAAAATTGAAGCCAATATAGTTATAGTTCAGGGCGGTTATGTCGGCTCCAATAAAGGAATAAAACCAATAGGCCGAGAAAAAACCTACCAGCGACAAAAGGAAAGCAATACGGGAATAGATGAGCAACCCCAGGGCCAGCAACATGCCGGCAAACACATGATACTGGAAAAAGATGGCTCCCAACGATCGGAAATAGATCACCCATACCATAGGAATGTTCAACTTCCCGAACCAAACATAGACATTCACCAGTCGGTCGCCGCCCATGGCATAGAGGTCGTTCAGAATAAAGATACCGCGCTCGCTTATTTGCAGATTGGTAAACTGTCGTGTTGCCAAAATGAGCATCCAAACGGCAAACAGAAAAGGAATGCTCAGAAAGGGCAGACCGTATTTGCCTATCACGCCTTCCATCATCAGGGTAAAGAACAGCGCTAACATAGAAGCAAAGACGAGGATCAGCAAGAACTGAGAGTTCAGCTGGTAATAGCTGCCCAGAGCAAGGCCCGTCAGCAGGCTGTTGAAGCCATAGAATCCGGAAATGATGTTGTTGCGGTTGAAGCCAATGATATAGGCCATCAGGTTGGTGAGCACCACGCATAATATACCGCTGAAGCCGGCCACCCAGTCGAAAAAGGTGACCAGTATCAGTATTAGCGCGAAGATGCGGTTGTCGGAGAAAAAGATCTGGGTATAGCTGTTCAGTATACTTTTCACAAAATGTGGAAAGAGGTTTCTGCCCTTGTTGAGGGCTCCCGATATACTTACAGTGCCGGCCATTTATTTCAGATTATAATTCGAACTTTTTCAGATGATCGGGCGTATGTTCGGGCCCGGTAATGCTCTCCAGGGTTTCGTTGTCGCGAACGATGTGTACATTTTCGTTCACGTCAATCATCACAATTTTTGGGCGCAGGGTGATAAATTGCATCCATTGCGTCATATTGTAGGCCCCCATCTGATGTATCACCAGTTGGTCGCCCTTGTTGAGCAGGGGCAGGCTGATGTTTTCGCGAACCACATCTATGTTCATACACAAAGGTCCGTATAAAACTGTGTCCTCTGCATAATGAGTGAATTCCTGTGCCGGAGAAACCTTATGATCGTACCAGAAAGCGGTAAACATAATATTCACACCTACATCGAGTATGGTGGCCCTTTTGCCTGTCGACAAACGTTTGTTGGCTATTACCGATCCCAGCAGGAATCCGGCATCGTCTATGAGGGCGCGACCTGTTTCCAGTATGAGCATAGGCAGTTTGTCCTGACGGAAATTGCTGTTGATCAAAACCGAGGTGATGGCCTCTGCATAATCATCGAAGGTGGGATTGGTGTCGGAGCCGGGCAGATAAGAACCCTTGAGGGTGTTTTTGGAGGTGAAACCTCCGCCTAAGTCAATGTATTTGATGTCGTGGTTGTATTTATCCTGCAAGCCAATGGCCAGATCGGTAAGTTTGGTAGCGGCAACGGCATAAGCAGAAGGTGCCAGCATAAAGGTGCCTATATGGCAATGTAATCCTACCAGTTCCAGCTTTTCGCAACGCATGATCTTGTTCAGCGCATCCCAGGCCTGTCCGTTCTCATAGTTAAACCCAAAGCGATCCCACATGGGATAGATGCCTGTATCCATATTCACACGAATGGCCACCCTGGGTCTTTTTTTCATAGAAGTGGCCAGGTCGATGATGCTGTAAAGCTCATCCAGATGGTCGATATGGAGGAGGGAATCATTGTTAATGGCTTTGGTCAGGTCCTCAAGTGACTTATCCGGACCGTTGAAAATGATGTTCTTTCCACTTACCCCATTGGCAATGGCCTTATCGTATTCGAAACCGGAGACCACCTCGGCCCAGGAGCCTTCCTGATGATAGGCACAGCAAACGGCATTCATGTAGTTGGTCTTATACGACCAGGCAAACTGTACCTTAGGATAGCGGGTAGTGAAGGCTCTTTTTGCCTGTTGATAGGTGTTGCGTAAGGTGTTTTCGGATATCACAAAAAGCGGCGAACCATACTCTTTGATAAGATCTTTCACGGCCACCCCATCGATATGGGTCTTGGGCATGTATTCGCTGCGCATTCCGAATTTATTGGGCATTCCGGTATCGAGTTTTTTCAGGACCGGACGTTCATATTTTTTCTTTTCCATGTTTTTCTGTTTTTTTTAAAGTTCTCCCAGTGTTGTTATCTTTTCAAATTCGCTGATGTCGACTATCATATCGTAGGAATAGCGGACAAACATTTTGCCTATGGCATATTCGGTATAAGGTTCCACCGTTTGACCCAAAGCCAGCTTTACCAGCGCCTCGGGAATATTCTGACCGCAGCCTACCGCCAGATAGACCCAGGCGGGAATGCGGGGGTTGATCTCCAGCAGGAAGTATTTTCCATTCACATCTTTCATCAGTTCCAGCTCGAAGCCACCTTTCCATTTGGTGGCTTTTACGAACTTCTGTGTCATATCCAGCAACTGCTCTTCATCAATGGAGATACCTGCCCAGGCCTTACCTTTATCGGTTATGAACTGCTTGCGCATAGGTACGGCCGCAATGGTATTGCCTTTACCATCGCCCAGGCCGACTACATTATATTCGTTTCCCATCACAAACTGCTGCACAATAATAGGCAAGCCCCATTTGGCACTGATCTTATTGAAATAGCTGCGGGCCTGCTCGGGATTATGAGCGATACCGGCATCATAGAATTTACCTTTGATCACCAAAGGATAAATAAACTCGTCCTGTAAACGAAACACTTCCTCGGGAGCATAAATGGTTTTGCTGTGGGGGACGGGAATATCATATTTCTTCCCAAACTCATCCAGATTGAATTTATGACGTTCTTCAAACTGCACCAGGGTAGGCAAACACATGTGTATGCCCATCTGTTTCAGTTGGGGCTCCAATTTGATGAAGGAGAAAAGTTCTGCATCCAGGTTGGGGATGATCACATCCAGCTTTTCTTTGGAGTGTATGTATTCTATGCGGTCGAGCAAACGTTCGGCTCCTGCCGAAGGGTAAGGCAACTGATAGGTTTTGTCGACCAGATCGTGCATATAGATGCCCGGATCGAGGGATTCGTAAGAAAGGCCGATGATTCGGGGTTCAAACTCTTCCGAATCCTTTATACCGCGTATCACGGGAATGCCCGGACCGGGACTGTCGATGGGGTTGATCCCCGTGACGCCAACGGTGATTTTAGTTCTTTTCATCGGGCTGTATCAGTTGGTGATGTTTCAACACATTGATGAAATCGTAGAGGTCTTTTTCCATGGTAGCCTCGTCAATATTGTAATTGCTGCAAAGTTGTTTCACCACATTATCGGGTGCCTCACCCTGTTTCAACAATTGAATGATCTCGGCACCTATAGGGTTTATCGAAAAGGATTCGCCGGTCATGGGATTCAGGCAAAAGCCATTTTCGCTTATGGCAAGGTTTTTATTAATCTTCATAGTCTTTTGTTTTTTCGATCTGTTTTGTAATTAAGTTTAGACGACATCTGTTTTCATTTCCCCTTCCGGAATTTGGTTTTAAATAAATAATACACCCAATCCCATCTTTACCCTTAGTGGGATACTGATTTTTTTAGAATGTCTATAAACTAATGGGGTTTGTGAGAAAAAAATTACTTTTGGTCTTGAATTGAATCGAAATACAAAATTAATCCTTTTATAGCCTAAACACTGAAATAATATTACTTTAGTATAAAATTTGAACATGCGAAAGACTACTCCCGATCTGTTGAAAGGCATGGCAGTGCTGCTGATGGTGCAGGTGCACCTTACCGAAGTATTTGCCACAACAAGTCATGCCGAGGGATTTTTAGGCAAACTCTCGCTCTTTCTGGGCGGCCCGCCTGCAGCCCCCTTGTTCATGATCATTATGGGCTACTTTGCCATGCAGTCCGGAAGACCTTTCGGCATGCAGATATGGAGAGGGGTAAAACTTATTCTTCTGGGTATAGGCCTCAACATGCTGCTGAATGCCCATGCCCTGATACGCATAGCTCTCGGCACCCTGGCACTGGACCCCTGGAAGTTTATTTTAGGTGTGGACATATTGCCGTTGGCCGGATTGAGCATTATTGTGATTGCCTTGCTGAGGCTGGCTTTCGCTAAAAATCCCCTGCCTTATCTTATTTTAATGGTCGTGGTGCTGCTTATGCCCTTTTTCGATAGCATGATGATGGTTAGCGGAAGGGCTTCGTTTGGCATGGCATTTTTAGGTGGCGAATATTCCTGGTCTTATTTCCCGCTCTTCCCCTGGCTGGCTTATCCGCTGAGCGGATGCCTCATCTTTATGGCCGAAGGTTTTACGAAAGCAAAAACCTTTTTCGAAAAACAATGGCTTTGGATATCATTAGCTTGTCTGACGGCGGTTGCCGCCACCGCCTTCCTGGCCATACCCCATATTACTGACCTGCCCCTCTATTATCATCACAATATCCTTTTATATCTCTGGATGATGCTCTTCCTGGCCGTGTGGTACGGGCTGCTTCACAAGCTGAATGCGCTTTCCGAGACTGCCTGGCCCCTGGCCTACCTGCGATGGATAGGCAAAAACGTGACTACTTTCTACGTTTTTCAATGGATCATTATCGGCAACCTGGGCACCTGGCTCTATCACACACAGGGCAAATGGATGCTGATAGGCTGGTTTATGAGCATCACCCTGGTGGTGAGCCTGCTGGTGCTGGCCTGGAACCGCTATGTGAGTTTCAGAAACCGGGATGTGGTTTTGTAGGAGGAAAACAAAAGAATAATTGCTAACAGTTTTTTAAGTTCTGAACAAAAAATACTCAAATTCTGACTTGCAGGGTTTAGGAAAAATCTTTAATTTCGAACTCAGAAATTATTGCATCTAAACCATGCCATATATCGCTTCATCAAACACTGCTTTTAATTTGCCTGCTACCTGCAGCATGCCAATTTGTGTTTATGTTGAAAGCACCTCACTATACGACTATAACGGCGACAAAAAGGCAATTGACATGCCATTTTTCGACATTGTTCCATATTCTGCTAGCAATGAGGCAATTGAGTGTGTCGCTGAACCAAGTGTTTGTGTCGCTGAACCAACTGTTCGTGTCGCTGAACCAACTGTTCGTGCCTCTGAAGTAAGTGTTCGTGTCGCTGAACCAATTGTTCGTGTCGCTGAACCAATTGTTCGTGTCGCTGAACCAATTGTTCGTGTCGCTGAACCAACTGTTCGTGTCGCT
>CAZRFL010000053.1:0-27381 GCA_964599365.1 uncultured Bacteroidales bacterium | reverse complement strand
ACCCCTATGTCTTCGGGAGTGCATGAACCCGATTGGTAAATCTTTTCGATGACGCTGCTTGGCAAACCTTCGATGAGGGTTTTGCCGGTGTACAAAGACTCTATGTCTTTGATCTTGCCGGTTTCGAAATCCTCGGCTACTATGTTGAGCGATTTGGCCTTCAGGCGCAGGTTGATATCTTTAGAAACCAGTATCACCTTTTTGTCGGGATGGTCTTTGATGAGCAAAAGGGTAGCATTGAGTATGCGATGGTCGGGCTTGTCTTCACCGAAGATCTTGCAGGCGTCCACATCGCCTCCCTTGCCCGTCATCACCACGGTAAAACTGCCGCTGTTCTTGAAATCAAGCGGGATCCACTCCTGCAGGGTATAATTCAGCGAAAGCGTATCGATGATGCGTATGAACTCGCGGGCTTCGAAGTTTTTGATGTCGTTGCCTTTTTTAAAATTATCCAGTTCTTCGAGCACTGTGATAGGAATAGCCACATCGTTATTGTCGAAGCTGCGGATGGCATTGTGGTTGTAAATGATAACGGAAGTGTCGATTACAAAGATCTTTTTATCGGCTGATTTTAGTTTTTTAGCCATAGTAGTAGGGGTAGGTTTCTATTGTGAAGTTAAAATTACCGGATATAAAAACGGAAAAGACAAGACGGGATGCTGAGTTACTGACATGGGAGGGTTAATAAAGTGGCGCCAGCAGCAATCAGAGTTGACATCCAATCGATTTTTGTAAATGCTATAATTATTGCCACTTACCCCATTTCATATGCAGCCTACCTAAAAGTCTTCTGCCGAAGGGGAATATCCGGATGGAGAAGGGGAAAATCTGGAAGGAGATGAGGAAAATCCGTAAGGTGATAGGACAAAACCGGGAGGTGATGGGGAAAATCCGTAAGGTGACAGGACATAACCGGGAGGTGACAGGACAAAACCGGAAGGAGAAGAAGAAAAACCAAAAGGTGATGTGTCAAAACCGGAAGGTGATGGGGAAAATCCGGTCAGTGCTGGGGTAAGACCGAACAGAGAAAGGATAAATCCGTCAGGTGATAAAACTTATTCCGCAGCTTTCCAATTCATCAAACCTCTGACTCTATTTTGGGGCGCAAACGGAACAACAGAAAAATAAGAGCCGAAACCATCAGGGCAGTCATCAGCAGTATCAGTCCGTTTTGGGTGCTGCCAAAGGTCTCGAAGTTGATATCGGCATAACCTAGGGCAGAAATATATGCCACCACAACGACCAGTCCGTTGTTGATAAAATGAATCAGTATGGACACCCAAAGATTTCCTGACCAGTAAAATACGTAGCCCAAAAACAGACCTAATAAAAAGCGGGGTATGAAGCCGAAAAACTGGAAATGGATGGCGCTGAAGATAAAAGCAGTTATGAAAACAGCTACATGAATGTTTTTGAACCATTCGGCAAACAGCCGCTGCAACACCCCCCTAAAGAAAATTTCTTCGCCTATGGCAGGCAAGATAGCTATCATCAGCAGGTTGACCAAAAATCCGGATACAGAAACCGAACCCAGAAATGCCTTGGTTAAAACAGCAGCCTGAGCCTCTGAATCGCGCATCCACTGTTCCACGCCCGCCAGCGATTGTGGCAATTTCATAGCAGAATTCACTTCTCCCAACCAGTTGATCAGGGGCAAGGCAAGCAGTATGATGGCCACAGCCAGTAGCATTAACAGCCATGGCAAGCGAGTATGAAGCTTTAAATATTTGTGGACCGGCATTCCTGAGAATAAGGCAAACAGTATCACGGGGACTATGAATATGGCAAACTGGTTTACTATCTGAAGATATTTAAGCTTGGAAACCAGCTCGGGATCGGTAATGCTGCCCACAACCTGGACACCATCGAGAAAAGAACGCCCGAAGATGGGAACCGCAATTAAAATGCCCAAAACATTCACAAAAAACAAACTGGCGACTATAATCAATATAAAGAAAAGGAGTTGCAGATAAGGGGGCTTATTCTGAAAAAGGGGTTGGATTATCATAAACGATTTTGAATTATTGACAATAATACGAATTTTTGAGGGATTGTATGGGCGGAAAATTTTCTGGCCATAGAAAACGGGTCGGATGACAATATTTATATAATTTTAGAAAAATTTACGCCCGGTATGGAAGGAAGAAAAAAAAATGATCTCAGACTGGTAAAACGCATTGCCGCTATCCTTGTTTTTGCAGGGTTCATGGTATTTTTCAGTCTGAGATTTTACTCCACCACCATTAAATCATTCCCCAGCACCATACATGCCTGGGCACAAGCCGACCGCTATGCGCTGGCTCTGAATTTTCAGAAAAACGGCTTCGATCTGTTTCATCCGAAAACCTTCAACCTCAGTCCGCAGTTTCCGGCCAAGGACACCACCAGAATAGCGACAGGAATCACCCAGGTTGACTGCCCAGTGCATGAGTATGTCATTGCAATGATCATGACCGCGCTGCAAAACAATAGCCCTGTGGTATTTCGATTATACAACCTGCTATATGGCATTTTAGGAATGTTCTTCCTGTTCCTTCTTGTGCGAAACCGGACCCAATCGGAGCTGAAATCACTGGCGGTGGTTTTGTTCGCCTTTTTATCGCCCATGCTGGTATTTTATTTCGATGGGTTTCTTCCTTCGGTAAGTTCACTGGCCAGTGTCCTGATAGCCTACTATTTTTATTTTGCCTACCGCCACAACCGATTGTTGAGAAATCTTTTGTTTGCTGTGTGGTTTGCCACCATTGCAGCCCTGAGCCGCACCCCTTTCGCTTTGATTTTGGGCGCCATGTTCTGCCAGATACTTTATGATGTTTTCAAGAAGAAAAAAATAGAGATGAAGATATTGGCCCCGTTCTTTGTGGCATTTGCCATTTTGCTGGCCTATTTTATTTATAACCGCTGGATGGCCTGGGCCTACGGCTCGGTATTTTTAACGCACATAATGACAGTGACCAGCCGTAGCGAGCTTTACGAGATACTGAAACACATTTACTATGTTTGGTTAAAGTCGTACTTCACCATTTACCATTATCTGGTGTTTCTGTTTCTGGGAGTTGTATTTTTGGTTCAGTGGATACGACACAAAAAACTTACCGATTTTCAGCGAAACGTAGGATTTCAGTTTATCATCACTTCCTTAGGTTCAATGGCGTATTTCTGGTTGATGGTTTTACAATACTACAGCCACGATTATTATTTTATCGATAGTTTTTACATTCCCTGCTTGCTTTTTGTCATTTTGTGCATTGATAGCCTGAGACTGGAGAAACTTTATACAAAGACAATATTTATAATTGGCCTGGTCTTTTTCGGATATTTGAGTTACTCGAAATGCAAGGAAGATATTACCTGGCGCTATTCCAATGATCCCAACAACCGAGCCAGTGCCGAGGGTGTAAATTTTGAGGGTTCAGCAGAGTATCTGGATTCATTGAAGATAGATGCCCATGCGAAAATTCTTGTACTGAAAGCCTATTCGGCAAATATTCCGTTGATAATGATGAACCGAAGCGGCTATGGCTTGATGATTAGCAGTGAGACCGATATCAGGGATGCACTCACCTGGGATTTTGATTATATAGCGGTCCAAAATGCAGACATACTTTCGGAAATTGTGAATAGTTACCCTGACATAATGGATCAACTGGAGCCAGTGGGTACCAATGGAAAAATATCGATCTATAAAAAAGAATTCAGAAAAAAAGGATTACGGGAATTTTTACAGATCAAAGATTCTGAATTGTTCAGCACCACTTCGTGTCCTGAACAAAATGACTCTATCACAGATATGCTTTCCACCAGCATCTCCTGTGATTCTGGTTTCCATATTAAATCGGATAAGGAATTTTTGGATCTACTTAAACTAGACATCAGTAATTATAAAAGCGAAGACCTGATATTGATCTTCACGGTCGATTGCAGATTGAACGAATTTAAAAAGGGCAATTCAGACCTTGTTTTGTCAATAAAAAAGGGGGAGGAACAGATATACTATAAAAGCTTTGCCCTGAACAATTATCTTGGGAACGAAGTATCATCCGACTATAGGAAACTATCCTTTCTGTTCCCATTGAGTTATAACGCTACAGGCAAGATCGCTATCAGTATGTATGTGTGGAACAATGGATGGAATGAAATGGAGTTGAAGAATATTGGAATCTGGATATTCGGAAAAACTAAGTAGTCAGGCTCTTTTTAGCACTCGAAATACTGGCATTCAGTTCAAATCCTACCAAGAGTGCGATAGAGTTCAGATAAAGCCACATCATGATAACAATGATGGTTCCTATGGATCCGTAAAGAGCATTATACTGGGCGAAATTATCCACATAATAATTAAAACCCAAGGTTGAGCCAATAAAAAGCAGGGTAGCTAAAGTGGACCCGGCAGAAATAAACCGGAATCTCTGCTTTTTTGCCGGAGCCAGATAATAGAGAAAGGAAGAACCAAAAAACACCATTAGCAATACCACTATCCATCGGCCATATTTGATCAGATAAAGCACCAGGGATTTTTCCAGAATGTTAGCAGTAATCAGGTATTGCATGCCATTTGTGCCCAACAGTATTGCCGCGATGGAAATCACCACAATCAGAACCAGAATTAGCATTAGCACAATAGAAATCATGTATTGCTGCCACCATTTCCGCGTTTCTATACTGTGGGCCGAGTTATTAAATGCAATTATCACACCCAGCACACCATTGGAGGCAAAATAAAGTGCCATGATAAAACCAAAAGAAAGCAAGCCTCCTTGTTGCCTTGAAATAATATCCGTTATAGTAGAGTTGATCAGTATATAGAAATTTTGAGGCACCGAAGATTTTATCATTTCCAACAGGGTGCTCTGAAAATTCTCAATGGGGATATACGGAATGAGTGTAAAAACAAAAATAATGGCGGGAAACAAGGCCAGGAAAAATTTAAAGGCAATAGAACTTGCGCGGGTAGAAATAGCCCCATCAAGCAAACCTTTGATAAAAAAAACAATCACATCATAGAGGGGCATGCCATCAAAGCCCGGCAATATGATCTTACGGGCAACCAACTTAAAGGTCCTGAAGATCCTCGAGTTTCGGATAAGCTCCTCTATGTTCCACTTTTTTTTCATCAGACGGCTTTCAGGCTCAGGTCGAGGCTTTTTATCTGGTGTGTGATGGCTCCTACTGAAATGAAATCGACCCCGGTTTCGGCATATTCCCTGATGGTTTTCAGGTTTATCCCACCCGAAGCCTCTGTTTCGAAGCGGCCGTTGATCACCTCTACCGCACGTTTCAGATCGGCAGGAGTGAAATTATCAAGCATTACTCTGTCCACCTGACCTACCCTCATCACTTCGGCCAGTTCAACAAAATTTCTTACCTCTATTTCAATTTTCAATTTCTTACCTATTTTGGCCAGATAAACTTTTTCAGCATCAATGGCTTTTTCGATCCCGCCCGCAAAATCTACATGATTATCCTTAATCATCACCATATCGTACAGGCCCATACGATGGTTCACACCCCCGCCCATAACCACAGCCATTTTTTCAAATACCCTCATATTGGGAGTGGTTTTGCGGGTGTCGAGCAAGTTGGCTTTGGTTCCCGCTATCTGCATTACATATTGGTTGGTGGCTGTGGCGATACCGCTCATGCGTTGCATAAAATTCAGTACGGTACGTTCGGCAATGAGCATTGATTTGCAGGGACCGGTCACATAAAAAACTATATCTCCCTTTTTTACTTTGCTGCCATCCTTAATAAATGGCTCCATTGCAATATGGGGATCCACCTTATAGAACACCAAACGGGCTATATCGACTCCGGCGATGATCCCGTTTTCTTTGACAAGAAGTTTCATTTTTCCTGATGCGGTGGATGGAATGGTTGCCTGTGATGTGTGATCACCGTCGCCAATATCTTCGCGAAGAGCCTGTTCAATAAGTTGTTCGATAGAATCCATGTGTGTAATAAAGCTTTTGGCTAAATTACAAAATAAACGAACCCGAAAAAAAAATTGAAATTACTCCGTTTCGAACTGTAATTGATGGATGAGAGAAACTCCGTTTACCTTTTTAAGTAAAAAGTATGTTCTGAATTTTGCCGGTTTTGTCACCAGAGTACCTATAGAAAATTGTGATCCCTCGTTAGAAGAGCCCTGTTGATTAATCTTGAAGGAAACCGGAGGATATTGTGTGAAGAAATTCTTAACGATCATTTCAGCCTGCGATCTACTGTAAGTTCCATCACCGGAAGGGATGGTCAGGTCGACGGTAGTATTAAAATAAGTTGCCAGTTTCCTGGCATCGCCTGCGGTTATTGCGGCAACAATGTTGTTTATAACATCATCATCCGTAATGGAAACCGTGGTGTCATTATGATTGGTGGGAACTTTGGGAATTGCTATAGCAGCAACTGACAAAAAACAAAAGAATGATATGAGCAAAAAAGATTTCATAATTATCGATTTAAGTCTGTATGTTCTTGCAAAAACCAAGCCAATGATTTGACCCGAATTTTGACCCAAAGTTAATCAATTCATGTATTGCTACGGTAATGTGAATACAAAATCTTATTTAAACACCTGAAATTTCCCGGAGTAATGCCCTGGCTCTGCTTCCAGGCGAATAAAATACATGCCATTTTGCAGGGTTGAAATATCTATTCGGGAGCTTTTCACATCTTTTCCTCTCAGAGCTTCCGATCCCAAAGCATTGAAAACAGTAAAATCATAAATCATTCCTGAGCTTTCCATTTCGATAAAAAGAAATTCGGTTGCCGGAACGGGAAATAGGCGCAGCCTGATTATTTGATCCTGTGCAGTTATACCCACCACAGAAACATGAATGGTCTGTATCATGGTGTCGGAACTGCATCCACGGAAGGCAATTAATTGCAGCTGATAATCACCTACCGATGCGTAGGTATGATTGGCAACGGAGCCCGACTGGCTATGGCCGTCGCCAAAATCCCAGAAATAGGAGTCAGCATTCTGAGATTGATTGGTTATGCTGACAACGTTCTGGTTCAGGTTGGTCGAGAAGGACGCTTTGACGTGGGTTGTGTCTATGTTCCATACAGCAAGACTGTCGAAAACCACCTGAAGGGCGTATTGCTGGAGATGCATGGCTGTATAAGGATTTAATCCGGCCGGGACATAAGCACCCACCGGTGACTTCTGAAAAATAGCAGCATAGAAGGTGCAGGCCGCCAGATAGCTTCCAGCCAGACTGGGGTGACTTTCGTCGGCATTATATAGATTGATGGAATCGCCTTCATTTCTCACCTTTTTCCATACCATTCCCACGGGCGAAACCAAGGCATCGAGGGTTTGGCCCATATGGAGATAGCTTTGACGAAGACCCGCCTGCATGCCTTCGTAAGTACAGATGGGAGGATAAGAAGCACAATTGGATGCATCCCCATTTTTACGACCCCAGGTCATGAAAAAGGCAATGCGGGTGCAGGAATCATTCTTTTTGATGTATTTGTTGAGTGAATCCGCAAATGGATACACCTCCGAAGCCACTTGTGAGGGTGGAAAGGCAGGCAGTTGGCTTTGCTCCTGCAAAATCACATAATCCCAGGGTGCTGCATTTATTTTAGCCAAAGAAGTAGCATCAGTGGAATGTAGCTGCAAGGTATAGCCGCCAGGGGTATTCTGATCAGTAATCAGGGTATCGCCTTTCGAAAGCGCCAACTGCTTCAGCATATTGGGAAGGTCGTTCACGTAAGTGTAACTGTTGCCCAGAAACAATGCCTGAAGTTTCTTCTGGCCGTAAACAGAGCTATTTGCAAGCAGGATGAGCAGGGTAAACAGGGTGAGTATGGTGTTTTTCATGAAATCATTTTCCACAAAATTACTCAATCCCAAACAAATGGTATCATTGGTTTCGAAAATGATTCCTAAATTTGCTAAAAAGGAAGTGAATGAAGATTACCCTGGTGCTGACCGGTAAGACCGAAATCGATTATGTTCAGCAAGGTTCGGAAGAGTATAGTAAAAGAATCAAAAGATACAACAGTTTCGAAATTGTGTCGGTTCCTGATATTAAGAACGCCAAAAGCCTGAGCATTGAACAGTATAAGCAGAAAGAAGCCGAGAACCAGGTGAAATATCTGCAAAATGCCGACCTGATCATATTGCTTGACGAATTTGGGAAAGAGTATACTTCGGTGGAACTGTCACGATATATAGAAAGCCGTATACAGGCCAGCGTGAAGCATATGGTTTTTGTGGTGGGTGGAGCTTACGGATTTGCACCTGAGATCAAAAAAATGTCGCATCACAGCATTTCGCTGTCGCAACTTACTTTTCCGCACCAACTGGTCAGACTTCTTTTCTTAGAGCAACTTTACAGGGCCTTCACCATCATGCGCAACGAAAAATATCATCATTCCTAATAGGAATCAAAATATTTTGGACTAAAGTCCGATGGATGGGGTATTCTTTTACCCTGATCTGAAGACCGGGGCTATTAAGAGAAACTTCTTTTAGGCTTTTTGTAATGTTTCGGTCTGAGATTTTTTCTTGGCCGTGATGATCCTTTTGCGCTTGTTGAGAATGATGACGTTTACTTGAATGAGCAGCATGACCACCGTCAACCAGAAGCAAATCTTGCCTATATAATCGCCGAAACGGGAATAGAAGGTCTTATAACTATTGGCATTGAGTGAATATTCCATGACATCGGGGGTCCAGTATTTGGAGGCTTGTATGATGTCGCCTCTTTGATTGATGAAACCCGAGATGCCGGTGTTGGCCGAGCGGGCAATGCTGCGTCTGTTTTCGATGGCACGAAGGCGTGCATACTGAAAATGCTGACGGTGTCCGGCGGTGTTTTCCCACCATCCGTCGTTGGTAATTATAAATATGAGGTTGGCTCCGTTGCGCATATATCCCGTAAGGAAATCGCCATAGATGGACTCGTAGCAGATGACCGGAGCTATTTTGATAGTACCATTTTTCGGGCCCAGAGCCGTGCGTTCTTTTTGGGTGGCGTTGCTGCCTGTCATGCCTCCCAGATCGAGGGCAAACTTACCCAAAGGCTTCAGCAAACGTGGGAAGGGCATCATCTCTACCCCCGGGACCAACTTGGATTTGTGATACAACTGGGGTGTAAAGGTGGAGTCAAGATATAGGGCCGTGTTGCACACATCATAATAATAGTCGCCGGCTTTGGAATATTGGGCCGTGGCCGATAGTTTTTCGCCTGTCTTAAATACCTTATAGGAGCTGACCCCTATCACAATTTTTAGCCGTGGAAATTTACGTATCAGCAACTTCAAACTGTCGATATCGGAGTTGTGGTTTATTTCATCTTCGTCCATTCCGCTGGGAAGTGCCGTTTCGGGGAATATCAGAAAGTCGGTCGTATTGTTGACCTTTTGTTTGGCCAGACCCAGCATTTTGTCGAGTTGGGCGGTTTCGCTCATGCCTTCGAACTTCTCGTTATAGGGATCGATATTGGGTTGAACCACCACGCAGGTGTAAGGATCGGGCTTCTCCTGATAGCCGAAATACAGATAAAAGGAGATAGCCATGGGAATAACGATCAGCAGCACAAAAGAAACGGAGAACAAATAGGTGTTGGAGCGGGATTTGTACAATCCGAAAGCATTGAGCAGCAACTTATACATGAGTATGTTGGCCAGTAGCACCCATACATCGCCACCGAAAACACCCGTGATCTCGTACCATTGAACAAATTTGGGATAAGCCGCAAAACCGTTGCCCAGGTTGAGCCACGACCAGGTGAGGTCCCAGTCGAGATGAAGATATTCGAAGGTGATCCAGAAAAGTATGAGCACATTGAAGGCCCCTTTAGATTTGAACACCGTGCGGCGCACCAGATGATAGAGATGAAACACCGTGGCCATGAAGAGTGAGTTGAACACCACGGCCATAATGACCCCAAAGGTGGTGGAATAATATATCCACCAGGTGGTGAAGGCATTCCAAACAAAGAAAGCCGCAAAGGCATAGAAGAAGACAGAGGCTTTGATAAAATTGTGCTTGTTCTTGGCGATGAAGTCTTCTACATAGAGCAAGGGCACAAAAGCAATGAAAAGCAGAAAGGGGAAACCATCGGCAGGCCAGGCCAGCGAAAGCAGCAGGCCGCTGAGCAGGGCCATCAGAAAGAGGTATCTTTTTTTCATGCAGGGTGATTGATGGGGCAAATATAATATATTTTTGAGTTTCAGAGGGAGGAAGAGGGTTAATAAAATAAATGAGAGATGGTGGAGTAGGCATAGAAAACTACCGAAACGAAAAAGGCCTGCCTTTTGGGGGACAAGCCTTTTTCATTCAGATTTCAGATTTTTGATTGCAGATTTAATTCTGACTTCTGAACTCTTACCTCTGAATTTATATCATTCCTTCACAAACTTCCTTACCACACTCCCTTCCTTTGTGGTGAGTTTGATAAAATACATGCCTTTGGCAAGCGAACTAATATCCAATTGAGGAGTTATTAGTTTTCTTGTGAGTACAACTTTGCCACTGATATTGTAAACTTCTGCAACTGCATTTGCCGTAAAACCTTCAATAATTATGGTGTTTGACGCGGGGTTGGGATATAGTGAAAATTCTATTTCTTGTGGCATTTCGCCAATAATTGTGTATGCATTGCCACTGGTATCAACTCTGAATACAACCATACTTCTTTTTTCAACAGGGCTTAAATAATTGAGACTCTCGCAAGCCAGTAGGCAACCTCCGTCTGAAGTTGATGACATGCTCCATAATATATAATAGATGCTGTCTTTGCTGAATTGCTTGTTCCATATCACATTTAAACCGGTATCTATCCTGCTTACCTGAATTTGTGATGCTTCATTAGGGTTTCCAAGATACTTATAAAAATTATTCGTGCCGGCTACATAAATTTTATCTAAATCCACATAAACATCACTTTCAATAGTTCCCGGAGCATTTTCAGTAGTTAAAGGGCCAAAATTAAGACTATCTATCTTAAGAAAACTTGTATCGGTTTTTATAAAGCCATAATTTGAATTCTGACTGCCGTAAAGATGACTTTTTCCTGATCCAAAGATATTATTTCCAAAAGAAAATGCATTTTGAAATAGCGATAAAAAATTCGGTGTGGTTTTTACACTTGTTATTTCGAAGTTCGAATCAAGAACCATGGCAATAGTACTGACTTGATTGGTGGAATCAAAAAATTCAGGAGTATTTCCAATTGCATAATATAAGTTATCATTGCGTTTTAGTAAACTATAAATAAAAAAACTCAAATTACTATAATATCTCTTTTCTTTTATAACTTCTCCCCTATAATTTATCTTTAAAATAAAAGCTTCCATACCGGTTGCCGGGTAGTTAAGCCAATAGCAACCATAAATCAAATAGTCATTAGCATTTTCAGCCATACTATAACAACGCCATACAGAATTGCCAAAATTCTGAGCAATTATCGTATCTTTTAAGACCATTAATTGATGATTCAAAATTATTAATTCTAAATCATACTGTCCGGTACCTGTATTTTGCTTAGAGGCAATTACGTATGTTGAATCGCCTCTGAACATGATTGAATATATGATCGTGCTTTCCGGACGATCAAAATAAATAGAATCAATTTTTTCGCCTTCTATTGTATAACGAAAAAGTGTGCCCGACATGTCAGGATACGAAACAAGTAATGAACCACCTAAATAGATAGTGTCGTTATGGTTTCTTATACAGCCTGGATAAAATCGCTTACTATTCTTGATTGAAATTAATTCTTGAGATTGCGACAGATTTGCAATCAATGTCAAGGTGATGGCTAGAAGAATTATCTTATTTTTCATTTTTCATTTTTTAATGTAATAGAGGGGAAGATTTGTTTTCCCCTCTATTTTATGGGGAATGTGCAAGCCTTTTTACTTTTAATAAATAATGCTATTCCTTCACAAACTTCCTTACTACACTGCCTTCCTTTGTGCTGAGTTTGATAAAATACATGCCTTTGGCCAGTACACTTATATCCAATTGGGGGGTAAGTAGTTTCCTGGTTAGTACAACTTTGCCACTGATATTGTAAACTTCTGCAACTGCATTTGCCGTAAAACCTTCAATAATTATGGTATTTGTCGCGGGGTTGGGATAAATTATAAACTCAATTTTTTTCGGTAATTCACCAATAAGTGCGATGGCATTGCCTGCCGAATCGAATTTATATAAGACAACATCATTATGGGCTGGAGATGTAAAATCGTAGCGTGAGCAGCCAAGCAAACAACCACCATCTGATGTGGGAGCTATTTTCCATAATATATAAAAAGCATCCCCTCCAAAACGTTTACTCCATTTTTCATTAAATAAGGTGTCTATTTTGTGAATATCAATCCACGAAGGATCCGGTGGATATGGCAAACCCATCTGAGTGCCATTAATGGTTCCACCGACAAATATGTTGCCATCTGACGACATAACATTACCATCAGAATAAGCCGGATTATCGAAGGTGGAATCGGTGCCGTATTTTTTAAACTGAATGGTATTAAATGATGTATCCATCTTTATTATACCATAATCTATACCGGTTAAGGAAGACATTTTCCCTGAGACATATAAACTTGCACCATACCTCTTCATGCAGGTTTCGATATTGAAAATAGGAAGACTGTCCGCATGCAACTCTGTATGCAGAGAGGTATCCATGGTAATGATGTTATACGTTGTGTTTGTTTGACTATAATAGGCGGGAGATGACAATGATACCAGATAATTTAGTTTTTCAGGGATTTCGCAGATGCTAAATAGCATTTCATAATTTGATTTATTAAAGCGGTACAATGATTTCAAGTTTCCCTTTGGAGTAATTTGAGTTAGAATACCAAATCCTGTGTTTGGATAGTAAAAATCTTGCCCAATAATTACGAAATTTCCTGCCGAATTCAATATTGTTTTGAAACCACCCAGTTGTCCAAAAGTTGAATCGATAGTGAATTCTGAAATTTTATTCAGGTTTTTGCCACATTTTATAATTGTAAGTTTTGAAGTTGTACATTCATGGCACGATTTGCCTCCTATTGCATACAGTGTGTCTTGAACAAAAATCAGATTTTCCAAGTTGTAATTTTCGTAAAAAACACTGTCGGTTATTAGTCCACTCATGTCTAATTTGTAGATGCGCGTACCGGCATCAGAATCTGCGGGGTGATAATTTGCCGATACATAGCAGGTGTCCATGTGAACCGCTATATCATATACTGAGATTTCTTCACCCAAATCGAAATATTTGAAAATGGGTTGTTGCGCAAAAGTCGTTAACGGCAACCAAATCAATAAAACAGCAAGTATAAACTTCATAAACTAAAATTTTATTTTAAGAAAACACAAAATATGCACATGTATTATTTTAACAACAAAAAGCATTTAATTACCACTATTAAAATGATATACCCCATAACTTATTTGGGCTTCATGCCATTCCATGTATGGAACATTTACCGGAAGAAGTTGTTCATTCCAAAACATGGCAGTTATAGATATAGGGCTTTTCCCAATTGGCCTTGGACCACTTGGAGTGTAAGTGTTCATAACTAGTTTAGTGCCATTCATATGCCAATTCATTTCGTATGGACTTAGACATTCATTAGAAGTAGGGTATCCTGGTGTTATTACATGTTGCATCCACATACCGCAATCACAATAATTTAAAGGGGGTATTCCATCACCTCCTATAGGATAAGTTAATGCGCAAACATTATATTGAGTTTCAATATTTGTAAAATATGAACCTGATTGATAAGATATGTCAGCATTTACGTGGCTTCTTATTTGTTGAGCAGCATCTCCTGAACCTATGTAACCATTGCACTTTCCTAAATTACAACCTGCCAACCAATAGTCAGTAGAGCCAAATGGAGTTAATACTTTACTACCTGTATTCTGGCTAGTTTGAGCAATTTCAATAACAATCTTTAATTGAGCATTGCTGTCTTCGTTTGATTTTATAATTAAATCAGCTAGAACAAAATGATTTGGTTGAAATGTTGTTTCATTTTTCATTGATTCAAATTTCGAAACACATTGATTCCATACTTCATTAATAGAAGTGGAGTTCATATTCCCATTGGCTATAGGTACATTAATGAGCAATGAATCAATCATTGTCATTTCCTGTGTTCGAGAAACATTACAATATGTGTAATTTAAACCTGCTTCAAGATTCCAGATTGCATCATAAACTGACATCTCAGAAAAAGATTTGTGATTTGAATTCATTTCAGATACAAATTGTTTAATTTTTTTTGTTATCAAAATATCATTATCATTAGAAACAGGAGTTTCTGATATTATTGTACTCCCATTTTGTTTTTTGCAGCTAATGATTGTCATAAAACAACCAAAAGTAACAATGAGTAAAGCAAATAAAATATTTTTTTTCATTTTCTCTTAATTTAATTGTGAAAAATTTATTTTTATATCTTCCATTTTCGCAGTCCGATATATTCCCTCAGGAACTCCAAGCGTATTATTCACAAATTTTTATAACAAACAACAAGTTCATTTATTTTACTTTATCTTTGTCACCGTCCTCCTTTCGTATGGTTAATAAATTAGGTTCATTCGCGTGAGTTTATTTTTTTGCCTTCGTTGGGAGGCTTTTTTGTTTTAATAAATAGTCAATTAATTTCTTTTTAATACTCATCCGATGACTCGTTTTTAGAGAATCTGTTAGTCACCGGATGAGTTGTGCGAACAAATGAAAAGAAACGAAAAACAAAAAACTGAACTGTAAAATAATAGGGGTTCTAGAAATTAGATTTTTTGAGGCAGACAAGATTTTTAAAAGCGGAGTTTACTATAGTAAATGAGCATATTAAAAATTGCAGTTGAACAATGAAAAAGCAATTTATAGAACTCCCGACATAAAATTTAGGAGATCAACACCACCTCCATGCGGCTCCATTTTCCGGCAAACTGCGGATATTTGGAGTTGATCCAGCGAACCCAGCAGTAGAGATTGTAACCGGCAAAGATGGATTCAAGCTGAAATTGAAATTTTGCCTTGAAAAATACCTGTTTCAGACTGCATTCGTCGGGTCCGTTGCATTTTTCTCTTACCCTGTCGGGCATTTCGGCTGCTTTGCGGATATTGCTTTGTACAATAGCATACCTAACTTCAGCACCATCGGCACCCTCGGCCAGCGAGAAACGCTTGGCATCGGTGCGCGAGCGCAGGTTGAACTGAAACAATCCGCCGGGATGCGGAATAATGTCTACAATTACATCGGCTGCAATAGGAACCGTTGGTTTGCTGGGCTTGCGTGGCAGCCCGGTCTTGCGGTTCAGGTAAGTGCGGTCGTCTTCTGTCCACGAACTGGCAGGAATATCATTGTAAATATCCCTGAGTTTTATCTTAACCTTATCAGTTATATCCTTAAGATTACGGGTTAATTGTGTTTCTTTACGACCCGGAGTTTCGTCGTAGTTTTTCTTAATAAACATATAGGTTCCGGTGGTATCCTCATCGCCCACCAGGCCTTTAATTTTGTTGACATTGTCTGTAGTTACCCCCAGACGCGTAGCATTAGATATTAGCCAAGGGTAGGCACTCAACAGGTATACATAAAATCCTGTAATTGACGAAGGCATTGCTGGTTTTTTCATTTTTTTTAGGTTTTAGTTATTAAAATGGTTTTTGCAGAAATAAAAGTTCGGCAGGTTTACATAAAGATTGGTTATAATTTGATCAATGTTAATGATGGAAAAAGTATAGTTCAAAAAGTCTGAATACAGGTTTACTCTGTCTAAACCCGGGTTTAGCCACTCTAAACCCGTGTTTAGAGTGCCTGAAAACTGCTTTAGAATGCCCGATTTGGGGTTTAGACTGCTAAAACTGAGATTTTGAGGCGGAAAATAGAGATTTTGAGTAGCTGAAATGGGGTTTAAAGTGCCTAAATAAGGGTTTAAAGTGTCTAAACCTGGATTCAGAGTGGCTAAACCTGTAATCAGAATGTAGTGTTCTGGGACTATAGTGCAACATGTCAGGCTTTTATGCGAAATGCCGCTAGAATAGCTGTATTTGGGAAGCAGTGAAAGGGAGAAGGTATAATTGAAGGCTGACATCTTACCATTTTTTATTTGGTGGATGCAGCAAATGTACTCCGTCTCTAGACTTCAGTTTGTACGTTAATAATTATAGTTTTGTAACTAAACCATTATTTTTTTGTAATTTTTTACTTACAATGTGACGACTATTGAAAAGTAAACCTTACCAATAAATTCCTGACAGAAAAAATATGTAAATAATTAGAGTTTCATTAACCCGTTTTCAATACAATATTGGGTAAGACCGGAATTCTTTTTTATTCCCGTTTTATCGGTAATTCGTCCTTTATAGGTCCCGATTGTCTTTTCTGAAATGCCTAAGATAACTCCTATTTCACTGTAAGATTTGCCTCGTGCGAGCATCAGCATGATTTCAAATTCGCGGTCGCTTAATTTTTCATGCGGTTTCTTGTCGTGGCTCTGATTCAAATTTTCAGCCAATATGGATGCTAGATTCGGACTTATGTATGGTTTGCCATGGGCTACCAAATTCACAGCTTCACGAATCTGATCGGGGTTGACATCTTTATTTAAATATCCTGATGCCCCATTTTTCAAACATCTTAATCCGTAAACTTCTTCAGGGTGCATGCTCAACATAATTACTTTTACAGAGGGCCATTTTGATTTGATTTCGATTAAGTAATCCAATCCACTTCTTTTAGGCAACGAAATATCCATAAATACAATGTCATATTCTTTTTTTTCCAACAAATCCAATGCCTGTTTGCCATCATTGGCTTCACTAATATATTCTATACCAAGTAGTGGTTTTAGTGCGTTGATTACACCGTCGCGTACCACTTTGTGATCGTCGCAGATTAAGAATTTCATAATATTATTTGTTTAGTGTAGGTATTATGACTTTAACTATCGTGCCGAAATCGCTTCCACATTTTATGCTGAATTTACCACCTATTGAAGATGCTCTGTCTCTCATACTGTTTATGCCAAAGGATTTTTCTGATTTTATAACCTTTTTCGGTATTCCAATACCATTATCAGATATCATTAATTCGATTTTTTTATTGTTTTTAGTAAGCCAGATGTCTACCTTAGCTGCTTGTGAGTGCAAAACTATGTTGGTCAGCGAAGCCTGAAGTATACGGAATAATATCAATCGTGCTTTGGAACTTAGCCCGCTAATCTGATCAATATCTGTGTAAAACTCCAGCTTATATCTTTCGGCAAAATCCTTACAATAGGATTTAATTATTTCATCAATACGCAATTCGGAGTTGAAAAGGGGATCTAATCCCGAAATAATTCGGTTCAGGGTTTGAGTGGTATCTTTCATTACATCCAGTGCTGCATCAATTTCACTTACTATGTTTTGGTCATCAATTTTGTTCTTCACATTTTTTATTTGCATCTTGGCTGCCAATAGTATCTGCCCGAATTCATCATGTATCTCTCGGGCTATCGATTTTCTTTCGTGCTCCCTTGCCTGTATCTGGTATTCTTTGGTTTGCAACAATTTTTTGTTCAGTTCCTCCATTTTGATTTCGGCCAATTTTCGATCTGTGAAATCTTCGAGCATGAGCACATAGCGCTCGGGTTTTCTACCGTTGTCAAATATGGGGAAACCTACCGAACGTATCCACAGTTTCTTATTGGGGAATTTAGGATCGACTTCATGGGCATTGTAGGTGCTGTTTTCTATTCGAATTACTTTTCCGGATTTCAGGTTATTAAATGTTTCGTCTAGCCCTTGCCTTTTGAATTGCGGATCGGAAAATATCGAATAAGTTACGGGAGGTTTAGCCTGAAACAGTCTTTTATGTGCTTTGTTGGCCTTGATGGTAAATCCTTCCTCATCGCAAATTTGTATGGGTATAGGATTCTTATTGATAATATCGTTCAGGAAATTTTCGGTTTGTCGGCTCTTTTCCAGTGCTTCATCTTTCTGTTGAAGCTCGCGTATTAATTCATCTTTGCTCATTGTATTGTAGTTCATTGGAGGAGTTTTAATGGAAATTACAACAAAAATAAAAGATATTTGGAGATCAGCAAATAAATCTGAATAGATAAATCAAATAGTTACTTAATTTTCCACCGGCCTTCTATACAAGCCCAAATACACCTGTCCTATCTGCACTCTATAAAGCAGGGTCCACTGGGTTTCGGCTTCGCGCCAGGGCGAGAGGTCGGCCACATTGAGCAGGTTGGAGCAAAGCAGGTAATGGCAGGAATCCAGCTTGCCGGGCTGCAGTTCGCTGTAGGCGAAATCTTCTGTCAGATAAGAAAAGCGGCGGTTGGCCGTGAGCGGAAAGGCGGTGAACACCTCCGCCGGAGGGATGTGGTTGGCCACAACAAAGTCTTTCATCTGCCTCTCGGCCCTGAAAAATGGCAGCACCTTGAGCGAAGTGTCCCAGGCATTGCCGTATTTCTGCGGATACATAATAAAATTGCCTGCCAGCAGCATCAGCAGCAGCGAAAGGGTCAGCAACAGACGCTTGCCGGCGGATGAAAACTCCTGCAAAAGAACAATCGCCATGATGCTCAGAAAAAGGAAGGTCTGCAGGAAATATTTATGGCCAATGGGGTTAGAAATAAAGATCATCAGCCCGGTTTGCAACAACAAAGGCAGGGCCAGAAACAGCAGGAACTTCTTCAATTCCGCGGTCCATACCCTGCGTTTGGCGAACAGCCATAGCCCCCAGCCGCAAAATATCCAGAGGGCTATTCGTCACGAATCCATGAGTTTCCAGATCACATAGCCCAACTGCCGCATCACCATAGTGAAGCCGTTGGCAGAACGGTGGCTCGCATTCACCGGATTCATCAGCCACCATCCTGTCGATAGGTAATGAAACACTGACCAGACCAGCACAAAAACCAGGGCAGGCAGATAGACCCACATTTCGCGAAAGCGGAGTTTCGTTTTATCGATAAACAGGGTAATGAACCCCTGAGCCAGAAAAAGGCAAACCACAAAGATGATACCCCTGACCGAAACCGCCGACAGCAGCAGCAAGCTCAGGGCATACCACAGGGGTTTCTTCTCCCACAACAGCCGCACCGACAGCAGCACAAAATACAGCATAAACACATCGTAGCCCATGAGCAGGGTTTGGGTGCCAAAAGCCGGATCGGCCAGCAGCAGCAAATAGATGAGGGGCAGATACCCGGGGCGGACCACCCGCAGCGATATCTTGCGAACCTCCCACAATATGCCCACCACAAAAGGCGCCATGGCCATATGGCTCACCGGCAGGGTATGGCCCAGCAGGCTCCAGACAGCCGACAGATAAAAAGCCTCGAGCGTGAAGGCGCCGAAATCGGAACCGGCAGGCGGAATAAGATGACGGAAGGAGGTATCGTAATAATAATTAGCCACCTCCGACAGGGCAATATTGTCCCAAAAGAAAGGTATGCCCGACGATAAGAGCAGCATCAGCAGGGCCACGATAGAAAACAGCCCAAAGGTTTTGTCAGGATGATGGAAAAAGTTTGTGAAAAACCGTGGCGACATCAGGCAGGTTTTATCGCTGGGGCTAATTGCCCATAAGGTACATTTTGCCGAATTCCTTTTTGAAATACTGATCGGCCTTAGTCTCGTTGAGGTCGATCTTGCTTTCGTGAAGGCGCGTCACCACACGATAGAGGTACACCCCATTGGCCAGTCGATCGCCAAACTCGTCGGTACCGTTCCAGGCATAATCCGTAATATTTCGACCCACATGAATGTTGCCCAGTTCCGAAAGGTCGATCTCGCGCACCACCTTGCCGGTGATGGTCATGATCTGTATCTTGAAATAAGTAGGCACCTCGGAGCCTGTAAGCGTAAACACAAAATGAGTGGCGGTGGTGAAAGGGTTGGGCCAGTTCATCACATGGGTGATGCTGGGTTTGTTGATTACCTCGAATGAGATGGAATAATCGTTGGAACCCGATTCGTTGCGCGACATATCCTGTGCTTCCACAATGAGTTTGTAAACCCCATCCGTGGGGAAATCGCCCTTGTAGAGAATCTTGCATGAGTTGTGCGGCAGTGAGGCGGGAATGAACTGCATGATCTCCTGACCTTCTTTCATAAAATACACCCTCGTCTGATCGGTGCTTTCGGGTCGTATGAGATAAACCCGGAACTTGCTGGTATCGTTCAGGGCCAGGAATTTGTTCTCGTCTTTCAGCATGATCTGAACCTCCGGTTTGGCCGAAACGATGTCGCCGTCCAGTATGTGCACCCCGTCGAAAGTAACATCCAGAAGTGGGTTGATCTTATCCTTGGTCACAAAAAAGTTGATCTCGCCCAGGTTGTTGAAATGGTACTGTTCCAGTTGGTCGTTATCGGGATTCACTTCTATCCACAGACTGTTGAGGCCTTCCAAGCCGCGGGTGTCGGCCATGAGGGTATCTTCCAGTATATCGCCGGCAGGATGCGGCCGATGATAGAACTGCCCCAGGGGAATGGTGTTGTGATTGTGATCGATGATCCAGTATTTGATAAGCAGGCTATCCATGGGGAAATCGCTGATGTTGTGGGTGGCTGTGCTAAACACCAGTTTGTCGCCCTCCTGAATGGTATCGGCATGAAAATAGAAATGCAGGGAAGGATCAAGGGCCGTTTCCGGAATGGCATCAAACAGCACCTGCCAACGCTTCATTTGAGGGGGGGTGTGCAGGCTGTCGTCCTTCATTTTGGCGAAAAGCTTGATATAGGGATGCACCGAAGCATCTATGCGATAGTTAAGGTTGTACACATCGGCCGAATCGGGCGGAAGATTATAGATGAGTGTATCCACCATTCCGTTAAGCCTTATGCCCACCACACTCAGACTGACTACATCATTGGAAGGGGTTTCCATGCCTTTCTGATGCCAGTGAAGCGAGCCCCATTTGCTGGCCGGACCTATCACTTCCGATTCCACATATCCACGTTTCCATTTGGTGAAAACGGAGTCGGTGAGGTTAATGATAGAGCTGATGGTGGTGCCCGTTACTTCGTTGGCTGTGCCTGGGGCATTGCCTTTTTTCCCGAACAGGATGTAGGGAATGTTGTTGTGCACACTTCGTATCTGAGAACTACCCAAGGTTTCGAATTGTTCGTAGAGGGTGGTATCATAGTTCTCGGCAAAATGATTTCGGTGGCTGTAGGCCAACACATAATAACCCGTGGGTATGGAGTCGCGGATAAAGTTTTCGAGTTCCATGCGGGCAACTGAATTCGCCGTAGAGAACTCCCAGCGCGGCTCGAACTGAGGCAGGTGAGAATTCTTTTTGGCTTCACCCGAAATGGGATCGAACAGGGCCAGCAGCATACCGTTGCCGTTGTCGAGCAGGTAGGCCCAGGTCGATTTCACCACATTGTTGATCTTGTACCACTCCTCGTTCCAGGGGATGTAAGGATAGAATCCCGTCTGGCAAGACAGAGAAAGGACATTATTCACAAACTCGAACTTACGCTGAGGTCGGTTGAAATTCACATATTGGTACTTATCGTTTTTGAACTGAAAGAAATGAGCCTGTCCCCAGCCGCTTTTACCGGCTATATACTGGAAAGAACTTTCGCGCCAGTTGTAGCTGGTATGCACCGCCCCCGAATCAATGCTCACCCTCCAGTAATAGACAATACTGTCGGTGGTGATGGGGAAAGTAGGGTTCCAGTTGACCACCCCGCCCGAATGGGTTACATGTCCCGTTTGAAGAACAGGACTGTTGAAAGTATCGGTAGTGTCCAGTTGAAACTCATAGATTTCGGTGCCCATGAAGGGGAAGCCCGTGGAAGCCTTGAGCGTGACAGGCAAGGTAGGAATCACTGCGTATTTGTAAGGATAAACCGGCACTATCTCGGACGACTTGATGAACAAATTGACATCAACCGAATTGTTCAGTTCCGACATTTCATCTATCTCGTTAAAAAAATCAAGAGTGATCTTAAACTTGTTCAATCCAAGTCCGTTCGAAAGATCGACCGGCAACCTCAGGGTGAGGGTATCTTTGAAATAAGGAGCGCGGATCTTATTGCTATAGGTGGTTGTCGTTGTTCCATCAGGAAAAGTACGAACAGTTTCCACCACCATGGAATCTGCTACCGCACGGCCTATATTGTTGGCGATGATCACAATATTGAAGGAATCGAGCTCGGAAGTGACATTGGAAGGATTAAAGTACACATCGGGAGCAGTGATCACATAATCTGGCTTTTCGAAGGAGTTTATTCTCAGGGCCGGATCGCCATGCAGGGTCATGGTGAGGCAGGTCTCCTTCAGGGTAAGGTCAGGGCCCTGAATGGTGCCTATGGTCTTTTTGATGATCTCGCCAATGGATTTCCCGTAGCTGATATAACTGATGTTCTTGTATAGTTCGTTGGAATAGGAATTCAAAGGTCCGGGCAAACCCAGAGAAATGGAAGCCAGATAAGCAATCACCCCCTTGTTCTCAATAAAAACAAATTCCTCGCTGCTGCTATTAGTATACTGAAAAATGTCGCCGGCATAGCAGGAGTTGGCCAGCAGAAAAGGATATTTTCCGTAATTGTTGTATTCCGATGGATTGTCGATGCTCTGATCGAAGCCTATACCTGCGGCATGCCCAAAGAAAGTCATCATAGAAACCCCGTTATTGATGAGCGTTTTGAGCGAGTCCGACTGGTTGATCTGTATGGGAGCTGTGGAGGTCTTCAGGAAGGTCTTCACATCACCTCCAAAATAGGGTCCCTGAATGGTCTGTTTATAATTGTTCAGATAAAAAGCAAAAGCCGTTTGTTCGGTGGTGTTGGTACCTCCGCCAAAATGCAAAACGGTCTTCATCCATTGCTGGGGATTCAGCTGGGCGATTTCGTATTGCATCACCTTTTGCAGATATATGTTCACCTGCAGGGGATTCCGGGCGCTCAACCGTCCAATAGGGATGGCAGGCTCGTATAAGGTATCTACTATGCCCTGAGAGAACAGGTTGTCCGAAGGAGGATAGCCATAGGAAGGAACCAGGGTAAGGTTGTTATAAAAGGTGCTGTTGCGATAGGCCGGATACGAACCGTCGGTGGCAGCACGATAGCCTTTGCCTATGAGGAAAATGTCTTTGGGTCGTACAGTAAAATTGTTGTAGGCATAGCGAATAAAATTCCGTATGCCCAGGGGGGACTTTAATATTCCGTAAGCAAATTCATCGTACAAGTGATCTACATCAATGGTCATAGTATGAAAGCCCGTGCTGTTGCGATAGGTTTTATAATTCTCGGCCTCGCCCCAAAGGCTGAGGTGGGTGATAATAAAATAATCGGACTGATCCGTATTTGCCAGCAACTTATAATTGACAAAATGCCCGCTGCTGCCCACGGGATATATCTTAGTGACATTCTTAACGGTACTGTTGGCAAAGATCACGCAGTTCTTTTCGTTCCCCGAATTGGGCAACAAGCATTTGTAAGCAACGCCATCGTAAACCACCTTCATCAAACGATGATTGCCTATGTCGTACAAACGGGCCGTATCGCCTGCCGTCAGGCTGAGGTTGGTAAAATTAAAGAGCGACTTGGGCTGAGGCGAATCCATAGCCTGAAACCAAAAGGCAGAAGAGCCTTCGAGGTTGAGATTGTGGGGATATTTGATCTGTATGTAAGCAACGGCACTCCTGTCCTGACCGCTTCCCAGGTCATTGATGGATGAAAATGTGAAATCGGTGGTGGTATTTCCTAAGAGGGAAATAGGAATGCTTCTGACAAATTTCAGGACCTTATATCCGTCATACAAAGTGTCGATGGTGTTGCCCGCAAAAGTGATGCGCATATGGTGATCCGGATTCAACAAAGCAAAGTTGGAGGCGCCTACTAAAATAAACTCAGCGGTGGCATTGGCCCCGGAACTATATTTATTGACGGTAGGAACACTTTTTGTAGTGCTGGTTCCCTGATTAATGGGACTATCAAACCAGCCTTCGCAGGCGGTGTAGTCGGGATCGGTGATGCCAATAGTGTTGGTCTCACCCGCAAAATATTGTGTGGTATAATTCTGGCGTGAGGTTTTGTTGATGTAAGTAATAGGTGTGTAAGAAGTAAAGCTGACATCATTGTCGATGATGATCCTGCGGTTGTTGATGGATGAATTCCAGGTAATAAAGTAAACCGCCGAATCGCTGAATAAGCTGTAAGTCTTGTTGGCCTGACCACTGATGCCTTTGTACAAGGGAGTATCCAGCGAACCATCGTTCTTCTCGGCGTAAAATTCCATATAATCGTTGCTGTTGAAAGCGCCATCGGTTTCTCCTTTTACATAGATATACTGTTCCACCCCTTTGTTGAAAACCTGAAGACTTCGCGGGTCAATGCTTCCCAGAGGAATACCTGCATTGATGAGGGAATTGTAGCCAATACGGCAGAAGCCATTGGTGCTCACATAGATCTTATAATAGCTTTGCGAATAGTTGATCCATTCGTTGCCATAGGTCTGGGCCGAAAGCCTGACCGAAATTCCGAAAAGAAGAAGAATAAAAGCGAGTAAAAATTTTCTCATAGGCCACGGAAAATTGTTTTTTTATTTGTCTTTATTGTCGGTAGCAGTTTTTTTCCTGTTGATATTTACTTTCAAAGAAAACACATTCGAGTACAAGGCTATGGATGCATTGCCCACATCGGTGAGTGCATAATCAATGGCCACTATCTTTTTGATCACTATCCCCACGCCAATATTGGGCTGAAAGGAAGTTCGTTTTTTGCCGTCGATATTGGTCTCTTTCTGAAAATTCCCCACGCCGCCGCGCAAAAACACTATGTTGTTGTAGCCAAATTCCACTCCTATATGAGGATCGATGGAAATGGGGTCGCTTTTGATCAAAACATTACGCTTGCCGTCGAAAGTCATGTCCATATCCAGATCGACCAGGGCCGAGAATTTCTTTCCGAAATCGAAAAAGCGTGCCGCACCCAGATTCAAGCGGGGCAAGGTATATTCCACAGAGTTCTTCGGGATTTCATTGCCCGTACGGGTGAACACTTCTTTGGTGGCATCGTCCAGGTTATAGTTCCAGGCATTAAAGGTGGAAGTAACATCGCGGGCCACGGCTCCGAAATGCCATTTCTTCAGGTCGTACTGAACGCCTATATCCAAACCGAAACCCCAGGAATTGGCAAACTTGCCCACCTTGCGGTAGATCACTTTTACGTTGGCACCATAATCCAGACCCACAATCTTGGATTTGCGGGCGTAAGATAAAATGAAAGCATAATCGGCAGCCGAAAAAGTGGTGATGCGGTCGTAATCTATGTTGCCTTCGGCATCTATAAGTTCAGTGGTATTGGGAATATCATCCACACCAAAGCGTATGAAAGAAAAAGCAGCGGTACTTTTATTGTCAATTTGAGCAGCAATGGCGCCATAATCGTATTTGGCAATGCCGGCGAAATATTCCGAATGCATGAGCGACAATTGCAAACCCGAAGGAATCTTGGTCAATCCCGCAGGATTCCAATAACCGGAGGTAACATCGTTGGCAATGGCAATATTCGAATTCGACATGGAAAGGGCCCTCGCCCCTACTCCGATAGCCAGAAACTCGTTACTATATTTGGGAGCCTGGGCAAATGCGGTTGCAAAAAACAATGCAGAAATCGCTAAAGCTGAACAAATTATTTTAATCATTCTGAAAAGTAATTGGTTATTTCGGGTATGTAACGCTAAAAATTGAATTAAATTATCACAAACCGAAAATAAATCATACATCAAAGATACAAAGAAATGTTATAGCTGATATCGCGGAAATAAATTTGTGAAGAATTATGAAACCCTCAGGCTGTTTTCGGGGAGTTATTAAATGATTTCCATATATTTGTCCGAAAATTCATGATGATAAAAAAATGGGTTCTTTGCCTGATTCTAGCTATCCCTTTCGTTACGGCGACTAAAGCCGAGATCAATGTGGGCAACAGCGTGGAATGGTTGTGTGCCGATGCCGGCATGATAGCCCGCGGACTGCTGCAAAGCCATACGAAATGCACCGCCGGCAACAATACTTTTGTTTGCACTTTCATCACCGGCGAAATGCTCAGGGGAACCACCGCCAACCCCGTTACTTTCATCATCAGCAATATAGCGGAAGACAGTCTGAAAAAATACGAAGCCCAGAACATACCCCTGCTGATCTTCCTCAAGGAATTTGAAAAGAATATCAAATGCCAGAAATCGCAAACCAGCTGGGAGGTTATGGAATGTTACAATGCTATGCCGGCGCTGATCAACCTCGACAATCCTCCCCAGCTACTGCTGAGCGCACAGGGTTTTCTGGTGCTCAACCAACGCGAAACCATCATTACCTATTGCCGTATGGTGCTGAAAACACTTGCCGAATACGAGGTAATGGGGCATACGGTGTTTATGAACTATCTGCAGATTCCTTACGAGTCGACTGTTTTCAATCTGCTTTACCAGGGCAGTTCCTGCTATCTGACCGTGCCTCATTTTATGTTCGAAGCATCGAAAGAGAAACTTTGAAAGGTCATTTGTTGTCATTAGCTGCGCGTCATTAAGTGGTCATTTGTTGTCATTAATTGTCATTAATATTATAGTCAGAAGCGATTCTTCGAGCGTAGTCGAGAAGTCATTGGTTGTCATTCATTGTCATTTGTAGTCATTTGTGGTCATTTGTTGTTATTTTTGTGGTGTCATGTGGTATTAGGCAAAATGAAATTATAACGACTCGACCATATAACAATCCAACAATATAACTAAAGCCGAGCTCCTTTATGAAACCTAATCAACCTACCATTGACTCCCCTATGGATTTCCGCGAAATGGTCTATTCTTTTCAGGCCAGCCGCATCATTCTCACTGCTTATGAACTGGATGTTTTTTCGCATATCCCCGACGAAGGCACGACTTCTGCTGAAGTAGCCAAAGGAATTTCTACCCATGCCCGCGCCACCGACCGTCTGATGAATGCCTTGTGTGCCCTGGGGTTTCTAAGCAAAAAAGAAGGACGTTTCTATAATTCCGCTTTCTCGGCCAAACATCTCTCGCGCAAAAGCCCTGCCTATCTCAGGGGATTTCATCATACCCTGAATATGTGGGATACATGGTCGACGCTCACCGAAGTGGTGAGGACAGGCGAAACCCAACGCCGCCTGCTGAAACCTGCCCGACAAGGCAATTGGGCAGAATCTTTCATTGGCGCCATGCACGAAAGAGCCTCACTGCAAGCCAAAGATCTTATTGATAAACTGCCTCTGGATAAGGTTCATCATTTTCTGGATATAGGCGGAGGCTCCGGAGCTTATGCCATGGAATTTGTTAAGAAGCACAGCGGTAAAATCGCCACGGTGTTCGACCTGCCCGAAGTGATAGGCATCACGCGTCAGTATGTGGAAAAGGAGGGCCTGACCCAAAGCTTCA
>CAZRFL010000052.1:9885-27424 GCA_964599365.1 uncultured Bacteroidales bacterium | reverse complement strand
AAATATAAAAATTTTTACAATTTTGTTTGGATTTGTACGGTATAACTCTGGGGCTTCTGGATTATGGTTGATTATATACCACGGGCGTTGCCCGTGGCTACCAACATGCCGCCCCGATGGGGCTGTTTCAGAAGTTCGAAGTTTACTTCGAACCCTCTGTGCAAATTTCTTCTTTTTAATTTTAATCTGCGAATCTGTGGCTATTTCTCTGAGAAACTCCGTGTTTCCTCTGTGAATCTCCGTGTTATAGCTCTTCCTCTGCGCCTCCACGGTGAATCTTCCGTCTTCCTCCTATTTCTTCTCGTCCAGATACAGTTTCAGCAGCTTCGCCACATACTTCCCAAACACATCGAACTCTATATTGATAACCGTTCCTTCGCGGAAGTTGTGGAAGTTGGTAACATCATACGTAAAAGGGATAATAGCCACCGAAAAACGGTTGGGCAATGAATCAACCACGGTGAGGCTGACGCCGTTGACCGAGATGCTGCCTTTTTCTACCGTGATATTTTGCTTGCCGGGGTCGTAATCGAACCAAAATTTCCAGCTTCCGTCCATGGCTTCCACCTTGGTGCAAACGGCTGTCTGGTCCACATGTCCCTGCACAATGTGTCCGTCGAAACGGGCTTCCATTTTCATAGAGCGTTCCAGGTTCACTTCGTAGCCGGGTGTCCAGGTACCCAGGTTGGTCTTGTCCAAAGTTTCCTGAATGGCAGTCACTACATACTGCATCTTTTCATGGTCGACTTTCACCACGGTAAGGCAAACGCCGTCGTGGCTCATGCTCTGGTCTATACTCAGTTCTTTGGCTATGGGGGTTTCGATAGTGATATTGATATTGCTGCGGTCGTGGTCGATACTCACCACTTTTCCTGTTGATTCAACGATTCCGGTAAACATGATATTTTAGATTTTAGATTTAAGATTTTAGATTTAAGATTTCAGAATTAAGAATTAAGATTTTAGATTTGTCATTTAGTCATTAATGGTCATTGGTAGTCATTAATGGTCATTAATTGTAATAGGATATTAAGTGGGCAAAATTAGTAAAAATGATGTAACGAGTCTGAGTCCCCGAAAAATTCCTTAGTTTTGATGTCAAATAAAATCCAATGAAATCCGGGCTTCGATTATTTTCTGTCATCAGCATCACATTAATTATTTCGGCAATGGTTTTATATGCCTGCAAGACCGGCACCAACCAAAACAAACCAGCTATGGTAGCTGAGAAATTTATCCGACACCTGAGTATGTTCGAATTTGAGGAAGCCCGTCAATTGGGAAATGAAAACACCTCTAAGATGATCACCATGCTTTCGGCCATGTATGAACTAAGCAAACGCAACGCCACGGCCGAAACGTTGCAACCCAAGGATGCAAAAGTAGAGATCATCAAAACCGCCATAGATGGAAAAAATGCCGTAGTAACCTACAAAAAAGAAGATGGCACCCCTGCCCAGATCGAACTGGTAAAGGTAAAAGGCAAGTGGCTGGTAAATATGAAAAAAGAAATGCCCGCGCTTTCGCCGGGCAAATCCAAATAAGAATTATTAAAGAAACGCTTTAATCCAGGTTGACGATATTGTTTTCGTGCTCAATGATCAGCATGGTCATATCAATCAGTTGGCCAATGGTTTCTACGGGATGTTTCACCACGTATTTTCCCATGGTTTTCAGTTCGATGTTGAGTTGGTATTTCTTTTTGAAAATCTCTATCAGTTCGAGAAACATAAGTGAATCGCCGTCGATATCACGTATGATATTGGTATTGTCATTCAACTCAGAAGGTTCAACTTCACATTCTTCAATAAAGAAATTGTAAACGGTTTCTTTAACTTCGTTCAGGGTATTAGGTTCAATTTTCGCCATGACAATTTTTTTGCAAATTTACTTAAATTTTTTAATTATCAATACTGCATTGTGTCCGCCAAAAGCAAATGAGTTGGACACAGCACAGTTGATTTCTTTTTTACGGGCCTGGTTGGGCACATAATCCAAATCCAGTTCGGGGTCGGGTTCATCCAGATTGATGGTAGGGGTGAGGATACCCTGAAGCATAGACTGTACGGTAATTACCAGTTCGATGGCACCAGCCGCCCCAATGGTATGACCTATCATAGACTTGGAAGAGGAAACAGGTATCTGGTAAGCTTTCTCACCAAAAACTCTCTTAATGGCCATAGTTTCGTACTTATCGTTTAGCATGGTAGAAGTTCCGTGGGCATTGATATAGTCGATATCACCGATTTGTAATCCTGAATTTTTCAGTGCCAAATCTATGGTGTGTGCAATTCCTTCACCATCTTTCATAGGAGCCATAATGTTATAGGCTTCGCTACTGATGGCATAACCTGCCATTTCGGCAAGAATAGTCGCATGGCGAGCTTGCGCGTGGCTTAATGATTCCAAAATCAATATCCCGGCTCCTTCGCCAATCACAAATCCATCACGGTTTTTCGAGAAAGGTTTGCTTGCCTTTTCAGGAAGTTCGTTTTCGGTAGATAAGGCGTAGATGTTATTGAAACCTTCAATTTCTTCTTTGTTGACAATAGAATCAGCCCCGCCAACTATCACCACATCGGCCACTCCCGAGCGTATCATATCGTAACCGATACCAATGGCATAGGCCGAAGAAGCGCAGGCAGAAGCTACTGTGAAATTGGGTCCCTGAAGTTTAAATTCGAGAGATATCCAGGCTGACATGGCGTTGTTCATGCTCTTCAGAATACGGTTCTGTACTGTAGTGCCTTTTTCGGATGAAGAATTTGCCGTGGTGACCACTCCTAAAATTACAGCACAACGGTTTTTGTCCATGGTTTCGAAATCCAAACCACTCATATTTACTGCCTGTTTAGCACTAACAAAACAAGCTTTGGTAATACGCGTCATCTGATCGGCCGATCTTTTCTTAATATAGGTAGGCCAGAGTTCTTCAAATTCAGCGGGTATCTCTGCTGCAAATTGAGTTTGATTTTCCGATGCATCGAAAAGGCTGATCTTTTTTACCCCGCTTTTTCCTTCTACGAGATTATTCCAGGAAGTTTCGAGGTTCAGTCCCAATGAAGTGATAATATCCATTCCTGTAACTACAACTCTTTCCATTTGTCAGATTTTATTGAGTGAATATTCGGTAAATAATGAGAAAGGTCCTTTGTCGGCATTCATATATTCTTTAGCAGCAAACTCCAGGAGTTCCTGACTGCAAATTCCACCTTCGACAATGCTTTGTGCTTTGGCAACATAAACCTGGATGAGGCGTTGTGTTACATCCAAAACGTAATCTGTATCAGGTGTTTCAGCGCTTAGCAATGTCGCTGCGGTGTTGAATTCCTTATAGTCATAGAAACCGGCATTGGTTTTAATACCGAGAAGGTTCTGCGAACAGAGTTCCTCAAGTTTAGCGATCAAAGCACTGTAAGGTGCTCTTTCTGCCTTTGGGAAATAGTTCTTAATTGATTCCAGCATAATATCGTTTCCTACCTGATCAAAAAAACTAAAAATTCCTCCCGGGAATAAACTATTGTCGACTATTTTATCGATTTGGCGGTAGCTCAATACTCCTTCGCAAAAGATATTGTAAGCTTCATTCTGCACTTCAAGGAAGAGTTTGTTCAGTATAAAGGAATTGAATTCGTCCTGTAATAGGAAGGTTTTGCCGGTTTTCTGACAGAATGCCGTTATCGAATCCAGTACGTCCTTTGAAGTATTATCCGTTTTGATGATCTCAACAATATTTTTAAACTTCAGCGGGTAGAAGTAATGCAGACCAATGAACCTATTTTTGAAATCGACTGAAGGATTTAATAAGGATGGATTGATAGAGGACGAATTACTTGCCAGGATACAAGAGTCGTTCACAAAGGGTGTGATAGAAGCAAAAACTTTTTGCTTCTGCACCTTATTCTCCCAAATACATTCAATAATAAGATCACGGCCGCTCAGTTTATCGAAATGGTGATCTATAATTAATGTGTTCTGCAATTGCTTCAGCTTGGCTTCATTTATGATGCCGGCCTTAGTTTGCCGGTTCAGTTTTTTCTGAAGAAAAGCATTTTGTTTTTCGGCTTCTTCCTCGTTGATACAAATCAATAATAGTTCGAGATCGAAGTCCATCAAATAGTAAAAAATATCGGTACCCAGTTTCCCGGATCCAATAACTGCAATTTTCCTTATTTCCTTTTTAGACATTTTTTTGTGCTAACAATATTGAACCCATTTTATCAATGGCATCCAAATGCAGGACTTTTTATGCCAGATTAACGGCTTCAACTGATTTGATTTCAGGAATTGCTTTTTTGACAGCAGCTTCTACTCCATTTTTCAGTGTCATCAGACTCATAGGGCATGAACGGCAGGCACCGTGAAGTTCAACATTTACCACATTGTCTTCAGTCAATTCAACAAAACTAATGCTTCCGCCGTCGGCTTCCAAATAGGGTTTAATTTGTTCAATTACTCCGTTCACTTTTTTGATCATTTCTTCTTTTGACATAATATTAGATTTTTTAGTTAGTATTTCTTATTAGTTTTTGCAACTGCAACCGTCTTCGTGCTTATCCACATCCACAATCTTATGAAGTTCGTTCCAGATCGATAGCTGTTGGGTAAGCTTTCCGGCCAAGTCAGCAAAGGCTTTTTCTTCAATACTGCCACTTATTGAAGCAATAGGTCGTCCGTTATCGCCCGATTCGCATATGCTCTGCACTAATGGTATCTGCCCGAGCATAGCCGTTTTCATTTCATCAGCCAAACGGCTTCCGCCATTTTTGCCAAAGATATAATATTTATTCTCCGGCAACTCGGCCGGAGTGAAGAACGACATGTTCTCTATCAATCCCAGCACCGGCACATTGATGCCTTCGGCTCTGAACATATTGATGGCCTTGCGGGCATCGGCCAGGGCGACATCCTGAGGAGTAGTAACAATGGCAACGCCGGCAATCGGCAGGGTTTGCACCAGTGTCAGGTGAATATCGCCGGTTCCCGGAGGGGTATCAATAATAAGGTAATCCAGTTCGCCCCATTCCACATCGGTAAATAACTGCTTCAATGCATTGGATGCCATTGGTCCGCGCCATATCAATGCTTTCTCCGGTTCCACAAAGAAACCTATGGAAATAAGCTTAACGCCGTATTTGTCAAAGGGAATTATTCTTACACTTTCTCCATTTTCAATCACCTCAGGCTTTTTGTCCATGAGTTCGAACATGATGGGAATGGATGGCCCATAAATGTCAGCATCTATTAATCCTACTTTGGCTCCGGTTTTTGCGATGGAGATAGCAAGATTAACCGCTACGGTTGATTTCCCTACGCCCCCTTTGCCGGATGCAACCAGAATTATATTTTTAACGCCTGGCATCACATTTTCTTTCTTTATGGTTTGCTGGCTAGTTCTTACTTTTGCTCCGAATTCTATGTGGGTAGTTATTCCTTCTCCTACATACTTTTTGATAGCTTCTATGCAATCGTTTTTCAATTTCTCTTTTAAAGGGCAAGCTGGTGTTGTAAGAACAAGTTTAAATGACACCTCCTTCTTTACATCGTCTATAACAATGTTTTCTATAATGCCTAAAGTTACCAAATCTTTATGAAGATCAGGGTCAATTACATTTTTTAGTGCACTTAAAATTAGCTCGTTAGTTATTAGCATCAGTTCTTATTTAGAATTTGTAAAGATAGGTATTTTATTTTACCCTCGAAAAATATGTGTATTATTTTTTCAACACCGTTAACTTGACGGAAGCTGCCGTTAACTTGATGAAACCTACCGTTAACTTAATTGGTCAGCATGCTTAATTAGTTAGCAGTAATTTTACTGCAACAAATTTCAATAAACCATGAAAACAGCATTGAAACTTATAGAAAGGAATAAGGCTTTGGGTGAAGAAATTAATCAAGATAATTTTTCTTTACTGCAGCATGTGAGAAAATTTATATACTTTTGCGGTCACGGAGAGATGGCCGAGTGGTCGAAGGCGCACGCCTGGAAAGTGTGTAATCGCCAAAAGCGGTTCATGGGTTCGAATCCCATTCTCTCCGCAATTTTTTCTTATTTCAATCGTTTATTTTATTCTGTTTCCGGCCACCTAATGTCAAGAAAGATCAATTTCGATTTTATGGTTATCTTTAGTTTGCTAATGGTAATACTATATGTCGGAATCGGTATCTATTTGCTGGTTTCTAAAAACTTTGACTATATACCCATGCATATCAAAGGAGTCTTTGCAGTTTTCTTTATTTTGTACGGTGTATTCAGGTTCGTTCGTATTTATCCAAACATTACAAAAAAAAACAGACATGAAGACGAGTAACAAAATTTGGGCAATTGTAGCTGTTGTCATCGTAGCGATGTTGAGCGGCTGCGGATCTTCAAACAAGATCGATGAAACTCCAACCCGGGGAAATATTAAGATCAGTGTGGACGAATCATACACCCTGGTAATGACCTCGCAGGTTTCTACTTTTGAAATGATCTATACTTATGCTGTAATTAATGCGGCCTATAAGAATGAGGTAGATTGCATGAAAGATCTGTTGAATGATTCGGTCAGGATCATAGTGATCAATCGCGCGCTTACTCCTGAGGAAGATAAGAATCTCAGAAGTCAGAAGGTTATTCCGAAAGTTACCAAAATAGCTTACGATGCCATTGCATTTATCATCAATAAAGATAATGCCGATTCTACGCTCCAATATGAGCAAATTGCCGGCATCTTTTCTGGAAAAATTACTGACTGGAATCAGATCAATAAGAATTCCAAATATGGTGAAATTGCTTTGGTGTTTGATAATAACAAATCAGGAAATCCACGTTATTTCAAGGAAAAATTTAAAATGAGCAATGAGTTCCCTAAAACCTGCTATGCAGTGAACTCAAACGAAGAGGTAATCAGTTTTGTTGAAAAAAATAAGAATGCGATTGGTATTGTCAGCATCAATTGGATCAGCGATACCCAGGATACTGTTTCGCACAGATTTTTAAATAAAATAAAGGTAGCCGGAGTGTCGGACGAAGGCGCCACCGAGGGCCCTTTTATGAAACCATACCAGGGATATATTGCAGAAGGCACCTATCCATTCATACGCGAAGTTAATGTGATCAACCGTGAGTATTTTTCCGGTCTTGGCACAGGATTTGCCTCTTTCGTTGCAGGTGAGAAAGGACAACGCATATTTTTGAAATCAGGCTTGGTCCCTGCTCAGATGCCGATAAGGCTTGTTGAAGTTAAAAAATGATAAAAAAACAGGAGGATATAAAAATGTCAACTAAACTGAAATTCATTGCAGCAATTGTTCTTTGCGCGGGATTTTCTTTCGCTGCATCCAAATCAATTGCACAAAATCTTGAAATTGCTAAATCGTATACCCTGAGTGAACGGTTTGAGGACGCTCAAAATGCTTTTGAAGCTTTACTGAAAGCACAACCTGCTAACGGAGATGTGTTTTTCTTTTATGGAGAGAATTTTCTTTACGAATATTTTTCTGACACCGTTTATGGTTCAGAAAAAGCTTCCGCAGCAGATGCTTTAAGGTATTTTAAAAGTGGAGTGGCAGCAGATTCCAACAACCCCATTTGTTATGTGGGTATTGGAAAAGTAGCTTTGATGTTGAAGGATGTTGCTGAAGCAGAGAAGTATTTTGCCAAAGCCCAAAGTAAATTCCCCAGTAAAGCCAATAAAACTTCTACGGTTACACCTGAAAAGCAAGCCTTGACCCTGGCCAAGATAGCTGAAGCCTATGTGCTGATCGAAAGAAAGAAAAATATTCCGAAAGCATTGGTTTTGCTTGAAAAAGCCGTGACCCTCGATCCTAAGAATCCTGATATCTACCTTATTTATGGCGATGCTTATATTGAAGGTAATGATGGATCGAACGCTATATCGCAATATAAAATGGCTCAGGAACTAAATCCTAAATCCCCTTCGGCTAAATTGCGTTTGGGTAACTTATGGATTAGGGCAAAGAACTATACCGAGGCCATTACTTATTATAAGGAGGGTATAGATATCGACTCTACCTTTGCTCCCGCCTATCTTGAGTTGGGGAAATTATATTCGAAAGCCAGCCAGTTGGACAAATCCCTGTATTATTTCAAAAAATACGACGAAATGTCCACCAATATCTCGGCCAAGATCAAATACGTAAATGTATTGATGGAATCGAAGAAATATGATGAGGCTATCAAGAAACTCGACGAAATATCCAAGTCTGATACCAGTCGCAACGACCTCAACCGTGCGTATGCAATTTGCTATTATGAAACTACCAAGTATGACAAAGCCCTGATCTCAAGCGAAAAATTCTTCACGAAAACAACTCCTGAAAAAATTAAGTTTGTAGATTTTTCGTATTATGGTAAAACACTTTCGAAAAACAGCAAAGATTCTCTGGCTATAATTGCGTTCCTTAAAGCCTATGATCTGGATACTACAAATTATGATGTGCTATCGGATATTGCTGCTTCTTACAATAAGATGAAGAAATATAAGGAAGCCGCTTACTATTATAAGTTGAAACTTTCGAAACCAAACGAAAAACCACGTTTTGCTGATAATTACAAGTATGGGATGGTGGAGTATAATTTAGGGCAGACAGAAAGAAATATTGATAATTGGAAAAAGTCTGATTCAACTTTTAAAGTGATTACGGAAGGAAAACCAGATTTTATGAATGGAAAGGCTTTTTTCTATAGAGCAATTATCAATTCGATGATTGATACCCTCAATAATACCCAAGAGGCAAAACCATTATTTGAGAAGTATATAACATACGGAGTGGTTGACTCGGTAAAGAATAAAATGGAATTGATTTCCTGCTACGATTATTTGGCATACCAATATTATAAGATCAAGGATTTTTGTAATGCCAGAATGTATTGGCAAAAAATGTTGTTCCTCGATCCTAAAAATGCCAAAGCCCTCGATCTGCTGAAAGAAACCAATGGGAAATGCCCCACTGAAAAATAATATTACTGAAAGGCTGTCGCGAACCGACAGCCTTTCTTTTTATAGGGTTCTTTGAATGTCAACCAAAGTTTCAAACACCTATTGTGCTCAGGACACTAATGCACTTTGAAGTTTCAAACAATCCTCAATCTTCAGTCCCCTATCTGCAAAATGCAGACGGACCTATGCAGACTTCCGGTTGCCGACTGCCGACTTGGGACTTGGAATTTGGGACTTGGATCTTGGGACTTTTAATTTTGACCTTACCTTTACCTTGATTATTCTTACCGTTAACTTGACCAAACCTACCGTTAACTTGACCAAACCTACCGTTAACTTAATTGTCCATTTCTGTAAACAATAAACCCTTACTTTTGTAGTTAATAATTAAAACAAATTTTTAAAGGTTCAGAAAAATTAATTTATATTTGCGCTTCCAAAAAAAAGAAGAATTAACAACAACAGAAAAATAACTTTAAACAATTAATTTACAAATTAAAAATTTAAAAAAATGAGTAAAAAAAATGAACAAGGTCAATCATTAAAAGAAACCTTACAATCAGCATTTGCAACTGGAGCAATTTTAATCGCTTTAATTGCATCATACCTCGTGTACTATTTTGTCATGGGTAATGGTACGAACTTCGAAGGCGGTAACCCCGATGGTCACCCTATACCAGGAAACTACTTAGCAATTATCTATAAAGGCGGATTTATTGTTCCTTTCTTGATGACTTGCGTTTTGGTGGTTTTGATTTTTACTCTCGAAAGGTATGTAATGATTAGGAAAGCCAGAGGTAAAGGTCGTATCAATGTTTTTGTAAAAACAATTCAAACTGCATTGGCAGGAAACAAAATTGACGAAGCTATTGTTGCTTGCGATAAACAAAAAGGTTCGGTTGCTAACGTTATGCGTGCCGGTCTCACCAAATACAAAGAACTGAAATCAGATTCTGTGCTTGAAAAAGATCAGAAAGTACTGGCTTTGCAAAAAGATATGGAAGAATCAACCGCGCTGGAATTACCGATGTTATCTAAAAATCTGGTAATTTTATCCACTTTGGCTTCTATCTCCGTACTTATCGGTCTTATTGGTACTGTAATTGGTATGATCAAGGCTTTTGCAGCTTTGGCCCAAGCAGGTTCGCCCGATGCATTGGCACTGGCAAACGGTATCTCAGAAGCTCTTATCAACACAGCTTTTGGTATAACCGGTTCAACTCTTGCTATCATTGCCTACAACTATTTTTCCAGTAAAATTGATGCTTTAACCTTTAAAATCGACGAAGCAGGTTTCAGTCTGGTTCAAACATTTGCAGCTACCACTAAATAATTAGTAAGCAACTAAGCATAAATTTTTTGTATTATGGCAAAAATTAAACTAAAAAGGAGTTCCCCCCATGTGGATATGACGCCCATGGTGGATTTGTTCTCGCTGCTTTTGACGTTCTTCATGCTTACAACCTCGTTCAAACCACAGGAGGCCAAAGTTATTGATTCGCCTGCATCGGTTTCAGAAAAAACTGCTCCCGATAAAAATGTTATCTCGATTCTGATTTCGAAAGACGATAAGGTGTTCTTTAGCATGGACAATGGAAAAGATTCTACCACTCACTATCGTAAAGATTTGATTGTTGAGATAACAAAACGGTATAATGTTTCTATGAATCCTGGACAAATTAAAGCTTTTGAACAGGGGTCCTCATTCGGGATGCCTATCAAAGATCTGAAAGGCTGGCTGAACGAGAAAGACAATAAGAAAAAAGAAGAATTTCAAACGGGAATACCCATAGATACGGTCGGAACCCAAATGCCCGAACTGGGCGACTGGGTGCGTTTTGCCCGTATTCTGAATCCTGCTGCCGAAGTTGCTATCAAAGGCGATGCAGATGCTAACTACTCAACTGTTAAAAAAGTTATGGACCTCATGCAGGAAAATAACGTTAACAAGTTTAATCTGGTTACCAATCTGCAAAAAGAAGAAGCAACTTTAGAAGACATTAAGAAGTAATAATTTGGATTTAATATTTTAACAGAAAAACCTAAATAATATGGGTGAAATTATAGAAAATGATTCCGGGTCGCATAAAAGCGGCGGAAGGCGGACTCCCAAAAAACATGGGACGCACATCGACATGACCCCCATGGTCGACTTGATGTGTTTGCTCATCACATTTTTCATGTTAACTACTGCTTTCAGCAAACCTAAGGTAATGGAAATTACTATGCCTGAACCAGCAAAGGCGGACGATCCTCCTCCACCAGCTGTTGCGGCTGAAAGAACTTATTCCGTTATCCTTACCGAAAATGATAAAGTTTATTGGTATTGGCATTTTGATATTCCTAAAGATGCACCTGCTGGTACTTTACCAACTGTGGATAAATGGCATAAAACCGATTTCAGTAAAGACGGTCTGCGCAAAATGTTATTGCAGAAAAACGAGAAGGTGTTTACTGAAATATACGAGTTGAAAGAAAAAGTAAAGAAAGGTGAGTTGGTAATGGCTGATGACACATTAAATGTTAAGATCAAAAAGATCAAAAAATCAGACAAAAAATCGCCTATTATTCTTATTAAAGCTGATTCTAAGACAAAATACAAGAGTATAGTAAATGTAGTGGACGAAATGGCTATTTCCAACATTGCCAACTACGCTATTGTCGATTTGTCGAAAGAAGAAGAAGCGATTTTATTAACAGCACCTAAATAGTAATAATTTTAAAAAACTATCGATATGGAAGAAAATTTTGATTTTTCCAAAGCTAAGAACCTCGACGAAATAGTATTTCGAAACAGGAACAAAGAATACGGTGCTTACGATCTTCGTAAAAAGTACAGTAAATTTGTTACCCGTTCTCTGGTCGTTTCCATTGGTGTGTTGTTATTGGGTGTGCTTATACCATTTTTTATCTTTAAGCAAACCTTTTCGGCCAATCAAGACCAGCAGGTTTCCGTCGACATGATGGATATGAACAAACCTAAGGAAGAGGCTGCGCCTCCTCCTCCTCCTCCTCCCCCTGAAGCTACAGTGGAACAGAAAGCTAAGTTTACAGCACCTATTGTTGTAACTGACACTACCGAAACCACCGAAATCAATCAGGACGACCTCAACCAAACGGTAAATACCAATATCAATACCGAAGAGGTGGTCGTAGAAGACGATAATTCTAACGATGTAATTGAAGAAGTTGTAGAAACTCCTATTTTTACAGTGGTAGAAGAAATGCCTTCTTTCCCGGGTGGAGACGAGTCGCGTATTAAGTTCTTAACCGAGAACATAAAATATCCCCAAATGGCCAAAGAAAGCGGTATTCAGGGAACAGTTTATGTAACCTTTGTTATCAATGAAAAGGGCAAAGTGGCTGATGTACGAGTTTTACGTGGAATTGGTGGTGGTTGCGACGAAGAAGCAGTTCGCGTCGTTAACATCATGCCTTCATGGAATGCTGGTAAGCAATCCGGTAAAGCAGTCCGCGTTCAGTTTAACATGCCCATTAAGTTTACTTTAAACTAATTGGTTATAGTGATTACTAAAAAGCCACTCCTGCGAAGGGTGGCTTTTTTTTTGAATTGTTTTTTATTTTCGTAAATTTGCTTTTAATATAATGTTATGAAGATCAAATTTCTTATTCCCGCACTGATTGCTGTGGTGATGATATCCTGTAAAAAGGACAATCCTGTAGTGGAAGAACCTGCCAAAACCGGCAAAATTTCCTTCCAATTTTCGCACAAGGTAAACGGACAAACGCTATTAACCGATACCCTGCTTTATACCAACACTGCGGGCAACCTTTATAAGGTGAACGATATCAAATATTTTGTTTCGGAGATTACCCTTCATAAAATTGATGGTAGCGATTATGTGATTTCTTCTTCAAATGCTATTCATTATGTTGATACTGATATTCCTTCTACTTCTACCTGGCAGGCATCAGATAATATTCCTGTGGGTGATTACACATCGGTTAGTTTTATCTTTGGAATTAACCAAACCAAAAATGTTGCCGGTTTGTTTACCAATCCCCCCGAAGTAAATATGGCCTGGCCCGAACCTTTAGGCGGTGGTTTTCATTATATGCAGTTGAACGGTTGGTGGATTGATACCAATGCCATGTTGTCGCCTTTGAGCTTCCATTTGGGCATTGGACAGACCTATGCTCACGATGTCATAGTATTGGATTCCATCACAGGCTTCGTTCAAAATTATTTTGCGGTTACTCTTCCGGCCTCTTCCTTTTCTGTCGCTGAAAATTCAACTACAAGTGTTGGTGTTACTATGAATATCCAAAGTTGGTTCGATTCCCCTAATATTTATGATTTTGATTATTGGGGTGGTGCTATCATGCAAAACCAGCCTGCCATGCACGCCATTACCGAAAATGGTGCCGATGTTTTCACATTTCAATTAAATCCATAACGATGCAATCTTTTTTAAATAACCGAATAACATTAATCCTCTTTTTTGTAGTGGCGTTATCGGCCGGATCTTGTAAAAAAGAAGCGCCAATTCAGGATGTTTATATTGATAATACAGGCACCTTTAAACCTACGCCTTATACCATTCATGCTCCCTGGTATTTCCCTACATTGATGAATATCCCTGCTGATAACCCATTGACAGTGGATGGCATTTTTCTGGGCCGCTGCCTGTTTTACGATAGGCGTATGTCGGGCAAGTCGACACCCGATTCGCAGATGACCTGCGCTACCTGCCATATTCAGGAGAATGCGTTCGAATGTGGCACCAATGGAGGTTATCCTGATGGTCATCCTTACGGGATCACCGGCATACCTACGCCTCATGTGATGCTTCCCATGTTTAATATGGTTTGGCAAAACAACGGTTATTTCTGGAACGGACTCATACATCCCGACAACCCCAATCCGCGCAAGCGACGACTGGAAGATGTGGTGTGGATGGGTGTGACCGCTCCCCACGAAATGTACAGCGATACCAACGATGCCCGCGAAGCCATTAAAAATATTCCCGGCTATAAACCCTTATTCCGTAAAGCTTTCGGAACCGATACCATTACTTTTGAGTTGATGGCCAAAGCTATTTCGCAGTTTATCAGAAGCATTGTTTCCTGTGATTCCAAATTCGATCAGTATCTGCAAGGGCAAACTTCGCTTTCGCCATCGGAGATGAGCGGGTTTTCGCTTTTCGTTACCGAAAACGGAGGCGATTGTTTTCATTGCCATGGAGGCGATGGCAATCCGCTTTTCACCACCTATTTGTTCTACAACAATGGCAAGGATACTGTGTTTAACGACTCCAGAGACCGTTTTGCCGTTACGGGCGACCCCATGGACCACGGAGCTTACAAAGCCCCAAGCTTGCGCAATATAGAACTCACCGGGCCTTATATGCACGATGGCAGGTTTCAAACGCTGGACGAGGTGATTGATTTTTATAGCGAGGGTTTAATCTGGTCGCCATCGGTTAGCCCGCTTATGCATAAAGTAAACGACGGAGGAGCACATCTGACGCCACAGCAGAAAGCCGATCTGAAGGCCTTCCTGCTAACGCTTACCGACCATAGCCTGCTTACGAATCCTGAATATGCCGAGCCGGCAGTTTTGCCTTAAATTGAAAACATTTTAAAAAAGATATTTTACAATTTATAAGCTGTTTGGCATTTTTTGGCGTATATTTGTAAGAAATAACCTTAATTAAATTAAAAAAACCATGAAAAAGTTCTTAATTATTTTAGTATGCTTCCTTCCATTGGCATGGAGCTGCAACGAAGGAACCGGACCTGACGGTAAAAGCACAGATCCCAAAGATCAACAAATAGAGCAGTTGCAAAAACAATTGGCTGAAAAAGATTCATCGGCCAACGAAATGTTTAGTTTTATCAACGAAGTAGAGGATAATTTGAATGTGGTTGAAGCCAGCCAGATGAAGATTACCGAATCGAAAAAAGGCAATGTAGAAGCCAATACCGATGTGAAAGAAAGCATTAAAGAGCATATCCAAAATATCAATACTTTGTTGGAGAAGAACAAGGAGCTGATTGCCAAACTGGAAAAGGCACTGCGCAAATCGAATTTGAAGGTGGGCAACCTTGAGAAGACCATTGAATTGCTCAACCAACAGATGGCCACCAAAGATGCAGAAATTGCCGACCTGAAAGTGCAATTGGAAAAACTGAATTTTACGGTTCAGGAACTGAGTGCAAAAATTGTTGACCTATCGACCGAGAGCGAACAAAAGAGCGCACAGATCGATCAGCAAACGGTTGAGTTGAACACAGCCTATTATGTTATAGGAGTTAAAAAAGACCTGAAAACCAAAGGAATTATTGTAGGCGACAAAGTTTCGCAAAAGGTAAATCCTGAGAATTATGTTAAGGTGGATATCCGTTATCTGACCGAGGTGAAACTGAATGTGAAAAAAGCCAAACTGCTGACCACACATCCCGAGGGCAGCTACGAACTGGTGATGAACGGCAAGGTGATTGATAAGATCGCTATCAAAAATACCAAATCATTCTGGAGCATCTCGAAATTCCTGGTGATACAAACCGACTAGGTAATAGAATTTGTAATTAAAAAGGGGGCTTATAAGCCCCCTTTTTTTTATACAACTGTCTGCAATTCTCGCCACCACTAACCATTCATCTTCCCTTTATAACAATGGTCCTACCAGTCCTATCCGTCCCATAAAAAGTGTGAAGACTAATATTATAAGCCCCATTGTGGCGAAATTTTGGTAGAAAAACTCCCTCATTTCTGAATCTTCATCATCCTTCTCAGCCTATGTTTCGTCACCATTCTAGTCTTATCCGACCTCGCACCAAACACTGAACTTACATACTTCTTGCACAGCAACGTCACATCCACCAGCCCCGTTCCTTCCAGATACATACATTCATCCCTTTCAATCCGTGCATTATCTGCCTGAATTTTCAAATCAATCACCTCTTTCACCACATCCTGCAATTCCACCAAAAAAAGCCGCATATTAACAACCTTAATATCTTCTTCCAGTGGTGAGTAAATAGGGATTGCTTCATACCAATACATTAATTTGTCAAAATGATCCATCAAATTATCGATATTCATCTGACAATTACTCACCTGCCCAGGCAAAACAACATGATTTTTATCCCGTTTTTTTCTAACATTACTTCCTGTGATTTTGCGCAAATAGCCCTTCGCAGTGTCAATATTATTCTTTGTCTCATTCATACTTGAATAGTTCCTCACCGATTTTTTTGCCAGATTCTTCAATCTTTTCACCATCTCCCCCTTTTTATTCACCCCCGTTTTGTACTTCATCTGTTTGTCAGTATAGAACTTATGAAGTGTTACGGCAGTATCAGTAATATTTGTCATACTTGCAATACTAATCAGTGGGTTCGTTGGTTGATAATCTGCTCCGTAAGTTTCGCAGGTGCTTATTATTTCTCTGGATAGATATAAATTGCTAATATGGCCGGTCTCCGATTTTGAACTCATCTAAAATGTTTTTAAAGTTTATTTCTGCAAAATGGTATAAAGTACTTTTTTAAAAAACAAATTTACAATAAATAACGAAAACATAATGTTTCGAAACGAAAAAAAAACGTAATAAAACAAAAATATAATGTTACAAAACGAAAAGATAATGAAATAATACGAAAGAAAAAAGTAATAAAACAAATAGATAATGTAACAAAACGAAAGGACAATGTAATTAAACGAAAATAAGGAGTAAAAAAACGAAAAGACAAAGTAATTAAACGAACGACATGTGATATCAAACGAAAGAATAGCGTATAATATTTTTATACCCAGCTATGGCTATTATCAATAACCATAATGTTCAAAATAGTATATAAATCTTTGTAAAAGGAAGAAGAATTACAGTAATCCCAAATCAAGTTTTGCAGAAGGGGACATCATATCGTAACTCCACATGGGTTCGAACACCAATTCTACGTTTACTCCGCGTACGCCTTCGACCGATTGTACGGCGTTGCGCACATCGATAGGCAGCGATTCCGCCACAGGGCAGTTAGGTGCCGTAAGTGTCATTTTAATGTCCACCGTAAAGTCGTCTTTGATGTTGATCTCGTAAATGAAGCCGAGATCGTAAACATTGGCAGGTATTTCGGGATCGTAAACCTCTTTCAGGTTTTCGATTATTTTTTCTTCTAAAAGTGCTTTGTCCATGGCATTAAGATTTTGATTCGAATTTGGTTTTATACACCAGAGCGTAGAGTTTCATTTGTTTGATCATAGAGTTCAACCCGTTGGAACGGGTAGGTGAGAGGTGTTCGCGCAGACCAATGTGGTTGACAAATTCCATATCGGCCGCAATGATCTCTTCCGGGGTTAATCCCGACAAGGTGCGAATGAGTATGTTTACAATTCCTTTGGTGATGATGGCATCGCTGTCGGCAGTGAAGATAACTTTGCCTTCGCGATAATCGGCAAAAAGCCATACCTGCGACTGGCAGCCTGAGATCAGAAAGTTTTCGGTCTTATACTGTGCATCTATCATCGGTAGGGATTTGCCCATTTCGATGATAAAATTGTATTTGTCCATCCAATCGCCGAACATTTCGAATTCGGAGACTATTTGTTGTGAGTTTTCGGTATA
>CAZRFL010000052.1:0-9785 GCA_964599365.1 uncultured Bacteroidales bacterium | reverse complement strand
TCCAATCGCCGAACATTTCGAATTCGGAGACTATTTGTTGTGAGTTTTCGGTATAAGTTGTAACAGGCATTTGATCAATATTTTTTTATTATTTTACTTGAAATTCGTATCGTGTACAAAATTACGGAGAAATATGGGCTTTTTGCCCAAACTATTATTATTTTCGGCTAAAGCCAATTTCAATATTGTTATTTACAACGCCATAAATGGCGTTGCTAATGAAAGTGCTAAACATGATAATATCAGGCTGCATTATTCGAACATAATTTTTACCCGTTTGAGTGCTTCCACCAGACGGTCTATTTCCTGAGTCGTATTATAAATGGCAAAGGATGCCCTGACGGTTCCGGGAATTTTATAAAAGTCCATGAGGGGCTGGGTGCAGTGATGTCCGGTGCGCACAGCAATTCCCAGTTTATCGAGAATGATGCCCACATCGTAAGGATGTATGTTGTCGAGCAGGAATGATACCACCGAAGTTTTGTGAGGTGAGGTTCCTATGATCCTTAGTTTATCTATTTTCTGTAGTTGGGTTGTAGCATAATTCAGTAAATGGTCCTCATGGGCCGCTATCTTGTCGTAGCCGATACTTAAGATAAAATCTATGGCTTCTTTCAAAGCTATCACATCGCCCACATTAGGCGTGCCTGCTTCGAATTTGAAGGGAAGCTCGTTGTAAGTGGTTTTTTCGAAAGTAACAGTTTTTATCATTTCGCCTCCGCCCTGATAGGGGGGCAATTCGTTCAACAGGGCCTCCTTTCCGTAAAGTACACCCACGCCCATGGGGCCATACATTTTGTGAGATGAAAAACATAACAGGTCGCAATCCAGTTGCTGCACATCAATTTTTATATGCGAAATGGATTGTGCCCCATCGATCATCACCGGTATGTTGCGGTTGTGAGCCATGCTGATGATCTTTTCGATATCATTGACTGTACCCAGTGTGTTGGACACATGGGTAATGGCCACTATCTTACAACTGTTGTCAAGTAGTTTTTCGAATTCTTCGAAAATAATAGTTCCCGATTCGTCGATAGGTATCACTTTTAGCTTGGCGCCATAGGTTTCGCAAGCCATTTGCCAGGGCACAATATTGGAATGATGTTCCATGGTAGAAATAACAACAGTGTCGCCTGTTTTCAGAAACTTTTTACCGAAGGCAGCTGCTACCAGGTTGATAGATTCGGTGGTGCCGCGTGTGAATATAATTTCGTGGGAATGTTTGGCATTGATAAAATGCTGCACGGTTTTCCGGCTTTCCTCAAAAGCATTGGTAGCCTGTTGGCTGAGATAATGAACCCCACGGTGTATGTTGCTGTTGATGGTTTTGTAGTAATTATCGAGGGCATCGATAACTCTCAAAGGTTTCTGGTTGGTGGCCGCATTGTCGAAATAGACCAGAGGCTTTCCATAAATTTCCTGTTCGAGAATAGGAAACTGTGAGCGAATATCGTTGATGAAATCCAGATCGGTCATAGTTTATAATTTACTCATATCGATCTCGAAATTCACCATTTCATTTTCTTTACAGTGAAGTACGCACTGATCGCAGATAGAAAGTTCGCCTTTCAGACGTTTGACAATCATGCTGTCTATCCTTTCGCGCAGCACTTCAATATTGATCTTGTTCACAATCTCGGCAGCAAAGGCATACATGAGCAACATTTTTGCATTGCGGTCGCAAATGCCTCTTGATTTGATATAAAACAAGGCTTCAGAATCCAGTTGGCCCACGGTGGAGCCATGGCTGCATCTTACATCGTCGGCATAAATTTCGAGGAAAGGTTTTGTATTTATGCTGGCAGTATCTGTTAGCAGAATGTTCTTGTTGCTTTGAAACGCTTCTGTTTTCTGCGCCTCGCGATGCACATGCACATAGCCGTTGAAAACAGCGGTTGCATTATCATCCATGATACCTTTAAACTGTTCGTAGCTTTTGGTATCAGGGGCAACATGTTCCATGGTCACCTGGTTGTCGACGTGTTGATCTTTATCGACCAGATAAAGGCCATAAATCTTTGCATCGGCATGGCTACCTTGCATTACGACCTTGGTTTCGTTGCGGATCAAACCGCCGTTGAATGTGAGAATGTTGGTGTTGATATGACTGTTTTTTTCCTGAACAAAAAAAGTGTTGGTAATAACCGTAGAAGCATCGTCTTTGTTTTGAAGTTTGTAGAAATCGATTTCGGCATTTTCGTCAACATAAACTTCGGTGACAGAATTGATAAAACTGCTTTTATGTTTTATGGAGTCGTCGCAATAAACCAGTGTTAGTTTTGAGTTTTTGCCCAATACGATTAGGTTTCGGGGCTGAATGAAAATATCTTCATTGATGTTGACGATGTTCACCATTTGAATAGGCTTTTCGATGGTTACATTGTCTGGGACAAAAATAAAGATGCCATCCTGAGCGAAAGCGGTATTCATTGCTATCATACCATTGTCGTCGAATGCTGCGTATTTTCCATAGTGCTTTGAGGTTATATCAGGATAGGCTTTTAATGCACTTGCCATACTGCCGACTATGACTCCATTGGGTAATTCGGTCAGTGGGGATTGATTATAGATGTACCATCCGTTAAGTTGGGTGAACATGTATGTTTCGAAATTGTGAATCTCGCAACGGAAAATTTTATCGATATCGACTTTTCCCTCGAAAGGTGTGAAGTGAAAATTATAACTTTTAGCAAGGGAATCGACGATATTGGTATTTCTCCATTTTTCGAGACTTTGATTTGGAAAGCCATTTATAGCAAATGATTCGAGGGCTTTGCTACGAAGGTCTGTTATGTAAGGGAAGTCGTTCAGGCAAATTTCGTCCTTGTATTTTTCGAACAGGGACAAAATCTGGTCTTTGTCAGGGACTATAGCGATAGGGTTCATAACTATAAATTTTCTTGTTCTTCTTTGATCCAGTCGTAACCTTTTGATTCTAGTTCGAGTGCCAGTTCTTTACCACCAGACTTCACAATGCGTCCTTCGAACAGCACGTGCACGAAATCAGGTATAATATAATCAAGAAGACGCTGATAATGGGTTATGACAATAAAGGCATTGTCGGGTCTGCGAAGTTTATTCACACCGTTAGCTACTATCTTTAGAGCGTCTATATCCAGTCCGGAATCGGTTTCGTCGAGAATAGCTAAAGTTGGTTCCAGCATAGCCATCTGGAAAATTTCGTTTCTTTTTTTCTCTCCTCCGGAAAAGCCTTCATTTACCGAACGGTTTGTAAGATTAGATTGTATCTCAACCATTTTCTTTTTCTCGTCCATAAGCTTTAAAAACTCGACGGATGATAGAGAGGGGAGGCCTTTGTATTTTCTATGTTCATCTACAGCTGTTTTCATGAAATTGGTCATGCTAACTCCGGGAATTTCTACGGGATATTGAAAGCCAAGAAAAATGCCTTCACGTGAGCGATCTTCGACAGGCATGTTTAGCAGGTCTTTTCCTTTATATTGAATAGAGCCTTCTGTAACCGTAAAAACATCGCGACCCGAAATTACAGAAGCCAGAGTGCTTTTTCCGGTTCCGTTGGGTCCCATTATAGCATGGATTTCTCCGGCGTTAACACTTAAATTCAGGCCTTTTATAATTTTTTTTGTATTTATTGAAACTTTTAGATTTTTGATTTCGAGTAAAGGCATAGCAAACTTTTTTTTGATTTTGAATTATAGTGCAAAGATATTAAATATTCAAGTGCCGTCTTATTTAAACTAAATTTAAATAGTGAGGAGGCTATAAAAAAAACGGGCAGCTTTAATCAAGTGCCCGTTTTGAGATGGTATTATACCAATTAAAATTATTGGTTAGATCTTAATAGCTTTAGTTTAGCTTCGAGCAGTGCTGCTTCTTGTTTAGCCCCCTGAATCTTCTTTTCGAATTCTTCTTTTAACAGATCGGCTTTTTTTGAAGAAGCGAAAAATCCCAGATTATTTTCCCATTGTAAGATTTCGCTTTTTAATTTGCTAAGTTTACCTTCAATGAAGATCTTTTCTTTATAAAGGGTGTTTTTCGAATCTGGTGAGTTTTGAATGTTTTCAATGCGGTTTTTGTAGTGCATTGTATTCACTTCAGAAGATGATATCTTTAATTTATCCATCAAAGTACTGATGGCTTTTTTAAATTCATTCTGAAGTTTCTCTTTTACATCCATTGGTACAAAACCTATCTCGACCCATTCGCGTTGGAAGTTTTTCAGGTTTGCGAGGTTCTCACTTTTATCAGGATTAACCTCATACGAATTCACCCTATCAAGTAGTTCTTCCTTCTTCTTCTGGTTCTCTTGTTCAATGCCTTGAATATTAGAGAAAAAAACAGTCTTCTTTTTAAAGAACTCGTCGCAAGCCCCTCTGAATCTTTTCCAGACTTTGTCTGAATATCTTCTGGGTACAGGCCCGATTTTTTTCCACTCTTGTTGGAGTTTGAGGATTTCATTGGTAGTTTGCTTCCAGTTGGTGTTCTCTAACAATGCTTCCACCTGAATACAGAGATCTAATTTAAGATTGTAATTATTGGTCTGCTGATCTTTGAGTTCGCCGAAGAATTCCTTTTTAGTGTCAAAAAAGTTGTTGACTCCCTTTCTGAATCTTTCCCAGATTTCATCGTTCTGTTTTATTGGTGCACGTCCGATGGAATCCCATAACTTCTGCATTTCAAAGATATGATCTGTTTTCTCTTTCCAATCGTTTGAACTAACAATTTCTGAGGAATTGATCTCGTCCACATTTTCACATAAGGCAGTTTTTGCCATGAGGTTATTTTGTTGCTCATTGTGAAGGCTTTCGTAGTATTCTCTGCGTTGCGAGTTTATATTATCTGAAACTGTTTTAAACCGTTCCCAAATTTCATCTTTTTTATCCATAACCACAGGGCCAATTTCTTTCCATTCGTCGTGGTATTTCTGTAAAAGTTTAAAAGATTTAGAAATTGATTTTTCGAAGAGTAGTTCTTCAGCTTTTTCGCATAGAATAATTTTAGCTTCCAGATTTTTTTTCAGATCAAGGTCTTTCAGTTCCTTATTGATCTTAACTTTTTCGAAGAATTTTTCGACCTGGAAATGATAGTTGTTCCATAGACCTTCCATTTCGTTTCGGGGCACCATTCCAACTTGTTTCCATTTATCCTGCAGAGTTTTGAAGTCGTCGTAAGTTTTTTTCAAGGACTCGTCTGAATTTATCAATTGCTTGATTTCTTCCAGAATTTGTTTTTTTAGTTCTAGATTCTGAGTTTTTATTTTCTCTTGTTCTTGATCGTCTCGTATCTTAATTTCCTTATAAACATCAAAAGCATTCTTAAATCTTTCTTCTAAAATATCAGTCTCGGGAATATATTCTTCTTTGGTTCCGCCATTTGCAAGATAGGCATCCAAATGGGCTTGTTTTTCTTCTTTGGTAAGTGCCAGATAAGCCACTTTTATACCTGTAACATCAAATTTTATTTGATTGATATGATTGGTTTTAACCAATTCTTCCAGTTTTTCTATTAATTCCAGTTTGGTAAATGTGGAATATTGGATATTTTGAGTAGGTTCTATTTCATGTTCTTCTTCTTCTGCAAAAATATCGTGTTCAGTCAGTAATTCAGCATTATCAACGTTTTCAGTTTTTTCTTCTTCCTCCTGTTGAATTGGTTCCAGAATATTTGTACTTTCAGGATTTTCAATAAGAATTGGCTCTGTTATCTCGGTAACCGAATCAACTTCAGTGGTAGTAAACAAAGGTTCTTCTGTTGAGATTTCTTCATTTTGAGGCTCTGGTACAATAGTCGTATTATCAATCGCCTCATCACTATTATTTGTAGTATTTTCAGCAGTGGTCTGGGTATCGGCTGATACAGAATTATTATCCCCATCAACATTGATGTTTTCCAAGGGATTCATTTCAGGATTTTCGGTCATAAATTAGTTCGTTAATTTGTAAATGTACCAAGACTTTCACAAGAATCGGTAAGGAAGATTTCAAAAAATAGGGTGCAAAAATAAGACAATTTTTTGTTTATAACACTATCAGAATTTTCTATCATTCAAATGATACATTGCCTAGCATTATTCAAGAGCACGCTTATTGAAAATGATGTATCCTATATTGAACATTATTGAAAATGGATTACTTCTTTGGTGGTAGTAACTAATGCTTATACTGATAGGACATATTGGACTATTATAAACAAATGCAGCGTAGCCAAGAATAGATCTGAATTGGAATATCTTGGAATAACCTGCATGTAAATCCTCTTTGCGAAGAATTTCTTGGTAGGGTTGAAATAGATATGCTTCGAGACGAAAATGAATTTTTTTATAAATATTCAAAATATTTTTTACCCCAACTGCTCCATAAATGTTTGCTCTGTAATTAGGCAAAAAGAAAGCCTTGCTCTCAGGTGTGGGTTGAAATGCCGGGGCAGAAAGCAAACTGGAAGTATAATTGTTGAATAGTGGTTTGCTAGAAATTACAGCTTCAGCAAATATGCCAAATTTGTAAATTGACTTTGACTTAAAATACTTGTCATACTGAACTTTCAATTGGATCCAGTGGTTTACCTTATTAAAAATATCTTTGGAAGTAGAAGTAGATCCCGGTACATTTTCTTCGTTTCCAACCACATATCTTGCGTCAACCATAAATAAGGCGCCTGCAGTTGGATATTGTTTTTGATTTAATGATTGCTGATTATACTGTGAATGCGTAGTAAAGAAATCAAAAGTTGTTTGGTCTGCTGTATCAGTTTTACTGAAAATATTGGTTTGATAGTAATTTTCACGTGTTCGTGCAATAGAGGGTCCAAAAACAAATTTGCCTTTATTTTTAACAGGAAATCCAAATTCGGCAATAAAGTTAATTTCGTTTTCAAGCAAATAAGATGGTAATTGATCCTCAAAGAAACGAATTGTTGTTTTGAAGTAATCCCATTTGTTGAAACCTACCGATGTTTCTAAATAAAATGGGAGTTTTGTTGGGAAATCAAATCGTGATTTTGCTTGTGCAGCACTATAAAATTTTCCTATATGAAAATTTACAGAAATTTTCGCCGCCACAAGACCTAAATACTTGTATTGTATTCCAACATAAGCACCATTAATATTACTTGAAGAAATTAATCCTCCAAATTGGGCGACAAAATTTTTATCTCTTTTGACATTAAGATTTAGTGAGAATTTACCAGTTGTCTTATTGAAATATGCTTTTGGATATATTGATTCAATTTTATCATCAGCAAGCAACTTGAAAAACTCCTGTTTTAGTTGTTCAACATCAAATGTAGAGTCACGGTGCATGATCGATTTTTTGATATACACAGCCTGAAACTTATTAACACCCTCTATTGATATAGAATCAAAGACAAGTAGGGGCTTTTTTTTATTAAATTTTTGTCGAACAATATCGCGACTTTCCTGACATAAAGAATCACTCACAATTAGCTTGATTTCCTTCATTTTTTCCATGGTAGCATCGTAGCCAGCATCTATAAACTCTTTGGCTCTTTCAAAACCAAATTCTGATACTTTTCCTAGTTTAGGCGAAATAAGTACACCATTTTCACAAATTATGCTGTAGTTAGTATTGGTCGTAAGCATATTTTTTATTTGTGAAAGGATGTCATTTTCATCAGGGGTATCATAATTTGATGCAACATTACAACCTAAAATGACATCTGGATTGAAATCATTAAGGGCTATATCTGCAGGGAAATTATTATACATTCCGCCGTCAAATAAGAGACGATTGTCAATTTTAATTGGTCTGAAATAAAAAGGGTATGTCATTGAAGCTCTTATTGCTTCTGGCAAGTATCCTTTTGAAAATGATACAGCCTTCTTTTCTGCAATATCGGATGCTACACAGCGGAATGGGATATAAAGACTATCGAAGTTACTTCCTGCCGCTACACCGGATGATGCCAGAAAATACATGAACCCAAAATCAATCTGGTAAGGTGAAATAATATTTGTTGGCAGCTTATAACTTAATATTGAATCATAATTGAATTTAAAATTAATCCATGAGGCATCATTAATGTCTTTTTTAAAATAATAAATGTATTGTTCCTGTATCTCCCCTTTTGCCCAGCTTAAAAATTCTGTTGATGTGATGATTTTTTCGATTTGATTAGGCGAATATCCGGCTGAATATAAACTTCCAACAATTGCTCCCATAGAAGTTCCTGCTATATAGTCTATCGGAATGCCATTTTCTTCTAATGCTTTTAGCATGCCTACATGGGCAGACCCCTTGGCTCCGCCTCCGCTTAGAACGACAGCAACTTTTTGAGCATAGATTTCTGTCATGCTAAAAACGCACAATAGAAAAATCAGATATGGTATTTTCTTGCAAAACATGATTCGAATGATATTGTAAATTTACAAGAAAATTTAATTATACAATTAAATTTTATCCAAAGCTTGTTCTAAATCTTCAATAATATCTTCAATATTTTCAATTCCAACAGAAAATCTTACTAATCCATCACTTATTCCTGATTTTTCACGTTTCTCTTTAGAGAGTTTAGAATGTGTCATAGAAGCTGGGTGTTGAATAAGTGTTTCAATTCCTCCCAAGGATACAGCCAAAAGTGCCAATTGAACGTTATTCATTACTGTTTTACCAGCCTCAAGCCCACCTTTTAATTCAAAACTAATCATACAGCCAGGTCCGTCCATTTGTTGCCTGCCTAATTCGTATTGACTATGAGATTTTAATCCTGGGTATTTGACCCATGCTACTTTGGGATGTTTCTCGAGAAATTCAGCGACAGCTTGTGAATTTTCCTGAGCCCTATCAATTCGAACAGCTAATGTTTTCAATCCCCTGTGAGCAAGAAAAGCCTGATGGGGATCAATATTGAACCCTAAATTGACCATTATTGGCCGAATCATGTCATAATAGGATTTCTCCTTAGTAACTATAATTCCTCCAACAATATCTGCATGTCCATTAATGAATTTTGTCATTGAATGTAAAACAATGTCAGCTCCGAGATCCAAGGGCCTTTGAAGATACGGACTGCAAAAAGTATTATCTACAACCAAGGGAATTCCGTGCTTATGAGCAATTTCTGAAGCCCCTTTTATGTCGATAATTTGCAAACTGGGATTTGATGGAGTTTCAATATAGACCATTTTTGTGTTTGGTTGTATTGATTTTTCAATATTGTCTAAATCCGAGGCATCTATATAAGAACTTTCAATTCCGAATTTTGGAAAAATTGTTTCAATTATTCCTCTTGCCGGTCCATATACATTATCATGGCTGACAAGATGTGCCCCATTTGATAGTAATCCTATATAGATGGCACTTATTGCTCCCATTCCTGATGCAGTCGCGATCCCATCATATCCATTTTCAATTGAAGCGACTGCTTTCTCCAGAGCCTTTATAGTAGGATTTCCAATACGGGTATAAATGAATCCATTTGCCTCGCCTGAAAAGCATTGAGCACCATGGTCAACATTTTCAAAAGAAAAAGTTGATGTTTGATAAATTGGAACGACAGCACTACCATACTGATCTTTATGGTCACCTGCATGTATTAGTTTACTACTAAAGCGCATTTTTTCTTTTTTCATTTTGTTTTTTTTACAAAATTAAAATTAAATGAGTAGGTCTAATGCGAAAGACGCATATTTTTTCAATAAAAATTTATAACCAGAAATAAATAAAAAAAAGTCCTCATTTTTGAGGACTTTTTTAAGTAATCTATTTAAATGTTGAATTAGTGTAGAAGATTATTGTTTCATTACCCTAAAGCTTTGCACCTGATCATTAAGATTAGCCTTGATC
>CAZRFL010000051.1:10487-27493 GCA_964599365.1 uncultured Bacteroidales bacterium | reverse complement strand
TCAGGTACGCCCGTAAGCATGAGCACAGGTATCAGAGGCCATGATTTTTTGATTTGTTCTAAAATTGCAAATCCGTTCTTGCCGGGTAAGGATATGTCGAGTAATACCAGATCAAAATTATCCTGATGGAGTTTTTCGAGAGCTTCTTCCCCGCTGAAGGCTTCTGTAAACTGCATATCGGGGCAATCATCTTTCAGTGTCATGATGATGCCCTTACGCAATGAAGGATGGTCGTCGCAAACCAGTGTTTTCATAATGGAATGTTTTGTAATGGTATATGAATTTTTAATAAGGTGCCATTGTTTCCGTTTTTTACTATGGAAAAATCTCCGTTCAGCCTATGAACCCTTTCTTTCATACCATTAATTCCCAACGACAGAGGCGAATTAATTTTTACTTCGTCTATGCCTATGCCATCGTCCATAACAGAAAAATATAGTTTTTGATCTTCGGGGTGCAAAGTTACCAAAACATTGGCAGCATTTGCATGTTTGACAATATTGGTAAGAGCTTCTCTTAATATTTTGTAGATGGTTAAGGGGAATTTATGAGGCAGGACCAGGTTATAAGCAATATTTAATGTGATTTTAATTTTCGTTCTGTATTCATAATCGCGGCAGTATGTTTCTATGGCATGTTGTAGTCCAAATTTCTCAAATTTATCATCATACAGACTGCTTAGTATTCGAAGTACTGTTGTGTGCGATTCGTCAGTCAACTTATACATATCCTGAATATCGGCCTTAACAGAAGGTTGGTCGATTTTTTTAAGCAGCCGGCCTAACATAATTTTGTTGTAAGAAAATAGTTGAGCAAGATCGTCGTGAATATCTGCCGAGACCTCTGCTCTTTCGGCTTCTCTTTTATTTTCACTTTCGATTAGTTGGCTGTGCTTTTGTTGGAGTTCAATTTCCAATTTTCTACGCTCGGTAATGTCCTTATGCATAAAAATAAAGTTCAACGGATTGTTCTCATCGTCCATTATGGCAAATGCATAGCCATCCAGATACAGCAGATTATCGGGAAAACTCTCATGCGACAAATGTGGGTTGAATGTGGAATTTAATAAATTGATAGGCACACCTTTTTTCAGCATTTCAAATTTTGGTCCGAATCCCTGATCGAGCAATTGATCATCGTAAAACAGGTTATAACCCTGATATGGCACTGCTTTGAACAACCTGGTATGGGCCTCGTTTACGGCAAGAGATACTCCGTTCTTATTCAGAATTTGAATAGACATCGGGCTTCTATGGAACAATTCGGCGAAGAATTTTGTACGAAAAAAAGTCTTTTCAGGAGTTTGTTTTTCCTCATCAATCATCTTTTGTAGCTTATCCTTTTCCTGCCGCGTTGCCTGCAATTCGGCTATCAATTGGGCTTTGGTTTTACTATGGTCGTTCATGTTGTGCGATTTATACTATTCTTTTATTTTCGTCAATAATCATAATGCCTGTCGGGCAAACTCATTTTGATGCCCAGTGAAAACACATTGGAATAATGCTGCGTCACGTCAGAGTTGGAAGTGCGGTAGTAGTAGCCCAGCACAAAACGAAGGTTGTTACTGGGATTCAGGAGGTAGGAAACATTGAGTGAATAATAGGCGATGCGGGTTTTGATGCCCTGGGCAATCTCGTTGCCGTATTGCTGCACGGGAATGTTGTTGGATTCGGCTTCGTAGACATCCCAGACAGGTTTGTAGATGTCCTGCCCGAAATCGGAATTGGTGCTGTCGACTCCCGTGACTATATAATTGAAATGAGCTTCGAAAAACCAGCGGCGGTAGCTGTACCACAAAAAAGCGGATGTTTCCCAGAAGTTGGCCCCGGCCGGATGAGCCAGTGGTTCGTTGTAATGCCCGTAGTTTTGTATCACACGGCGGTGGGCATAGGTGTAGGGCCTCACAAAATTGAACTCAAGCAAGCCGGAAAAGTGTTGAAGTCCGAACATATCGTAAGATTTCACGCCTAGTTGCCAGGCCTGTTTGTTGGTCCAGAAACCGCTGGTCAGGGTGGAGTCGTGGGGATGAGAAATTCTTTGGATGCGGTGCCATATGCCGGTTTTCACCTCGCTGAACAGCATATCGTCTATGAGCAATTGTCCGTAGAGGGAGGTTCGTTTGCCTACCTTCACCCTCAGGCTCACGCCCAGCAGTGAATTGTCGGGCGAGCCGCGCGAAAACTCCACGGGACGAAAGAAAATGACGGGATTCAGATAGCTGTAATCAAAGCCACGATTGCCTGCCGTGTCTTTGGCTTCCCAGATAATGGATTCGAAAAAGCCCAGGTTCACCCGTTTCGAAATATCCCAGCTCAGGTAGTGAAAGGCCCCGTATTTGTTGTTCATGGCCGACCATCGAGAAGAGGAAACCCCGCTCATGTCCTTAAAGTTGGTGTAAAGATTCACCAGTTTGATGTTCCAGACGTTGGTGGTGAGTTTCAAATAAGGATAATTATAGGCCGCGTCCGATAAAAACAGGGAACGGTAGCCGTCGCCCCAGAAATGTTTGCCCATGCCGGCTTCCAGCGTAAAGTATTTCAGGAAATGGTAGTTGGCATAAAAATCATAATTCAGATAATTGTAGCCACCAATACCCGAACGAAAAGCATAGCCCTGTCCGGGAATCACGCGCGAGCGCTCTATCTTATCTGTGATAAAATCCGGAAAGGAAGATTGATTGTACATTACAGAACCGCCTATGGCTACTTTTTGGAAGAGGCTTGCCTGAAGCCGGAGGCCCAGACCTGATTCGCAAAATCCCTTAGCATTCGCCATGTCGAAACCTCCCACAGCATTCAGCATAGGGTCGGCCGTAAAGCTGGCCTTTTTGCCCTGAACCTCCACAATGTTTTGGGTAAGCACCTTTCTGTAGAACTTGTTTTCTTTGGGGATGACAAACCGAAACAGGGAGTCCTGAGGTGCGCATTTTTCAACTTCGGCGAGATAATAAGGCTGAACGTCGGGATGAAACTTTTGTTTATGCGCATACAGACTGGCATTCATCACCTCCTGCATGCCCCGGAAAGTGTTTAGCTGTGTAAACTGGGCAAAGGCCGGAAATCCGCCAAGGCAGGTGATTAGTAAAAGGACAATATGTTTATACGCGTTTCTCAATGTTGCTATTTAAAAATCGTGATAGATATTGGTTAGTGAGGTTTTCAAGCCAAAATAAAAATAGCCTGTGGTTTTGTTCCAGAGTTCGTTTTTCTGATTGCGGTAGAAGTAACCCACCTCGAACTGCAGGTTGGTCTTAGGATTCAACAAATAGTAAGCCCTGATGCCTGTTTCCAATAAATGGGTCTTTATCCCCTGCCCTATTTTATTATCCTGCGACTGATATCCGGTGGATGCCAGCAATTGTGACGAAAAAACATCCTGCCCCCAGTTGCTGTGGTTGGTGTCCAGCCCAGTGATAGCATACATGAATTCCCATTCGGCAAAGAACCTGCGGTATCGGTAATTGATAAAGCCCAGCGCCTCCCTGAAATTGGCTCCCAAAGGATGCGCTATGGATTGGTTGTAATGGGTGTAGCTTTGCAGGGCATTCTGATGCGCATAAGCAAAAGGTGTCACCTGGTTATATTCTATTTGCAGATTCAGGTTTTGAAGCCCGAACATATTGAAGTATTTCGAGCCCAGCTGGAAACCCCAGGTATTGCCCTGGAATCCTTTTGTGGATAGCTTTTTCAGATTCAAATCGTCTATCATCAGTTGGCCATAGAAATTCAGGTTGCGGATGGGTTTGTATTTTACCGTCATGCCCACCACCGAATTGTTTTCATCCGAAAGGGAGTACCGGGCCGTATTCACAAAAATAACCGGGATGAGGCTGCTGTAATTGAACTTTTTGTTCTTTGCCGAAGCTTCAAATATCACCCCTTCGAACAAACCCAACTCCAGTTTCTTTGCTATGCGGAAGCCGGCAAAATGAAAAGTGGCCGGTTTGGTCTGATAGCCATGATACCATACGTTGGGTGCATGCAATACACTGTCGGTGCTCAGATTCTGAAAAGAGGTGAAAATGCTTTGATAATAGAACCAACCGTAATTCAGGTATACCTTCAGAAAAGGACTCTGGAAGGCATTGTCCGACAACAAGAGCGAGCGGTATCCGTCGCCAATGAAATTCTTGTCCATCCCTGCCTGAATGTTCCAGTGTTTGTCGGGGCTATAGGAAACCAGACCGTAAGGAGTTCCATAATCAAAGGCCGTGGATTTGAAATTCTTTACCCTGCCCTGCCCCGGAGCCACTTCATATTTATTGACAAATTCCGAAACATAATCGGGGAATTTCGCTTGTGTCTCGTAATAGCTGGTGACAAAGTATAGTTTTTTTCCAAACACTCCCTTTATCTGCGCCCCACGGGTGTTATAATACAGATTGCTGCTCTCGTTGAAAGATCTTCCATAGCCGAAATTAAAGAGAGGGTCGATGTACAAGTGGAAATCCTCATAGTTCACCACAAATAGGTCCTCGTGAAACAGTTTCCGCATGATCCAGCGTTGCTTTCCAGTGACCTGTTTGCATCCCGGCGTCAGGGCCGAATCTATGTTTACTTCCCTTTCCACCATGGTTTGATTGAATGGCTTTAAGGACGTAAAAACTTTGGATTCTTTTTGGTTCAAATACCTGTCCAGGGTGAAGACCACATCACGGTTCAGGCTTATGTTTTGCTGTGCAAAGCCCGTTAAGCTTGCCAACAGTAGAAACAAAAGAACCAAAAACCTATTCATCTTCGGATTCAGTATGTTTTTTGTCCGTTTTTCCTTCAATAACAATGACGATCTCTCCCTTTACGGTTCTTCCTTTCAGCAGAGCGGAAACCTCCTCAATGCTTCCACGGATGATCTCCTCGTATATCTTGGTCAGTTCACGTATCACGGCAATCCTGCGGTCAGCTCCAAAGAATGCGGCGCATTGATCCACCGTCTTCAGCAAACGGTGAGGCGATTCATAAAAAACCACGGTCTGTTCCAACTGCGAAAGGTAGGTCAGTCGGGTTTGACGGCCTTTTTTCAGAGGGAGGAAGCCTTCGAAAAAAAAACGGTCGCAGGGAAATCCTGATATCACCACTGCAGAGATCAAAGCTGTGGGACCGGGCAAACATTCCACGGCTATCCCTTGTTTGATACATTCGCGAATCAACAGAAATCCGGCATCAGAAATACCTGGAGTGCCTGCATCGCTTATCAAGGCAATGGTTTCTCCGCCTTCTATCCTCTGAACAAAATTCTGTAGTTGTTTGTGCTCGTTGAACTGATGGTAGGAACTCATTTTGGTAGGAATGGAATAATGCCTCAGTAAAACACTACTGGTTCGTGTATCTTCAGCCAGGATGAGATCCGCTTCCTTGAGTATGCGTACTGCCCTGAATGTAATATCTTCGAGGTTTCCGATAGGTGTGGGAACAATAAAAAGTTTAGCCATACAGGGTAAAATCAGAACTAAAAGTAAAAATTTTTGATGAAAATCCTAAAATAATTTTTTTTTGCAAAAAATGCGTATATTTGCATCCGCATTTTGCGAAAGTAGCTCAGTTGGTAGAGCACGACCTTGCCAAGGTCGGGGTCGCGAGTTCGAGTCTCGTCTTTCGCTCAAAAAAACGCCTCTCAGTGAAGAGAGGTTTTTTTTTAACGGTCAGTTGCCCTGGTGGTGGAACTGGTAGACACGCAGGACTTAAAATCCTGTTACCATTGCGGTAGTGCGGGTTCAAGTCCCGCCCGGGGTACCAAAAAGAATGAGAAACAAAGTGAGAGCGGGGTTTCTCATTTTTTTTGCACTTAAATGAAGATACCTGAACTTTATTCCGGATTTTCCTTGTATTGCTTATCAGCCAGATTGTATAAAAGCAAGCCCACTAACCCGAAAAAGTACACACCCATTTGCCGCTCAAGCAAGGATTCGCTGAGGAAAAAGATCAATATGGCTATGCTGAAATAAAGACCTTCAGGAATTTTGATGATTTTCCGGAATATCAGGGCAAGACAGACAATGAATAACAACATTATAAAAATGCCGTAATTAACACCCATGGAGAGATATTGATTGTGGGGATTGAAATTTTGTTTGTCAGTAACAGGAAAGCCAACAGAAGCATAACAATCATTTAGCTTCTTTTGAAAATTGCGGCTTCCGGTCCCGAGAAATATGTTGTCAGAAAACACCTGCAGGGAACAAAATAGTATGGTAGTTCGTTGCGAAATCGTATTATTGGCAATGTTCTGTTGTGTTTTTAGCGACACCATTTCCGCCAACCTGTTTCGGAGTAAAGGAAGAGATAAAGATACCATAACAAGCAGGATAAGGACATAAATTCCCAATATTAATTTGCGTAAAACAGGCATCTTATTCTTAATGATCATGACAAAAAGTAAGATCACCGAAGTAATAAATGCTATCCGAACCGCCAGAAACAAAACGGTAACAAAGAGGATAAAGGCTAAAATAATATAGCATACACGCAACCACATTTTCGCGGATAAGGAAACATAAAAAAGAAAACATGCAGATGTAAGTGCAAAAAGAGAATAATAGGTAGGATGAAGACCTGATATCTGTTCGAAATTGTCGCGGAGAATAAAGGCTCCGTTCTGATATGTCGTAGCCATAAACGGCAGACCTTTATAAACCATGATGCTGATTGAAAATAGTGTCAACGCAGACACAGACAAGGCATGAACCATCAAGGCCGGCCTATAATTGCGGAAACCTGTCACTTTAATAAAAATCGGAATAATCAGTGGTGCTGTGAAAAAGAAGAGTTTCTTCTCGAACTCGAAATGCGCTATAGGATCAAAACCTGTTACAATAAACTCCACCAGATAAGGAATAAATGGCAATACAAAAACCAAATTCCATAACAGGGTTTTACCAATAGGAACAGGTTTGATAAAAAAGGCTGTCAATGTCAGTGCCGAAAACACCATAAAGATAAAATTGGCGAACTTCAATGGGAAAATGGGAAAGGCGAACAATGCCAGAAAAAGCAGGCTTGTGATCAAATGCAGACGGTTTGCTTTTTGATTATTTACGGGCAATATGTCTGTTGATTTTATCATCAATAAAGGTCTTGAACTCACTGCGGAATCGGTCGGTACAGAAATATTTTATGTTCTCCCTGAAATGTTCATGAACAAAAAGCCTCTTATTTGCATCAAATGCACGAATGGTAGCCACCATATCTTCCACCGTCTTTTTATGAAAAAACACACCGGTATTTTCATTTACAGTCTCCTTGTATCCTCCCACAGAAGGAATGATCACAGGAGTACAATAAGACTGTGCTTCGACTATTGATATGCCGAAATCTTCGGTGGCTGCTGCCACAAAGGCTTTGGCCTGGCTGATCTTACGGTGTTTGGTCTCGTCATCCACATAGCCCAGGTAAGTGACATTGGGAGGAAGATTTCTCATGATCTTTTTCCGCAAAGGGCCATCGCCGGCTATCTCAAGTTTCAGTTCGGGCATTCGCCTAAAAGCCTCCACGATCATATCCACATTCTTATAGATGACTAAACGGGAAACCGAAAAATAGAAATCGCTTCTTTCGCTTGCGGGTTCTTTCATGGCAACATCTACAGGCGGATAAATAACTGTACTTTCGCGGCCGAAAAAAGTCTGTATGCGTTCGCTTACAAAGTTCGAATTGGCAATAAAATGATCCACTCGATCGCTGCTTTTCAAATCCCATTTGCGCAACCTTTCAAAAAAGAACTTCAATATTGCCCTAGTGACAAGGGTTTTGGCTGCTTTTAGATAATCTTCCTTAAGGTCCCATGCATAACGTGCCGGACTGTGGCAATAGGATATGTGCAATTGACCGGGATTGCGCATTATCCCCTTAGCCACACAAGAGGAAGAAGAGATGATCACATCGTAATCCTTCAGATCGAGGCTTTCGATGGCGCGGGGAAATAAGGGAAACAAATTTCTGTAACGCTGCTTTGCGAAAGGTATACGCTGAATGAAACTGGTGTGTGTCTTTTTGCCATACAGATAATTGTAGCGGTCCTTCTGATTGAAAAAATCGAACAAGCAAAACACATCCGCTTCAGGGAAACAATACAGTATTTCTCTGACTACCTGTTCGGCTCCTCCGGCTTCATTAAACCAATCGTGTACCAGTGCTATCTTCGGCATTAGTTTATTGAAATTAAATTAACCACAATAGGCACATTAGGACACATTAGTTTTGTTTTACCTTTTAATTTCATATCAATATCCCTTTGGCAGGGCAGCATAAAGGTCGGTTACCATTGTTTTTTGCCCTTCTCTAAAAATATTTGTACAGTTAAAATTGATCAGTATTCCTTTTGGCTTTTCAAGAAGTTTTAGGTATGTCAGCAATTGAGCTTCATGAATCGGTAATAATCCATCCATCGACTTTACTTCAACTACAATTGAATTTTCAACTAAAAGATCATAACGAAGATCGCACTCTAGATATAGTCCTCTAAAAAATAATGGGACTTTCTGTTGAGCAATTATTTCTAATCCTTTCTCCATTAGCAAATGAGAAAGACATTTTTCATAAATACTTTCCAACAACCCCGGTCCAAGCTCTTTATGAACTTCAATAGCGGCTCCAATAATAGTATGAGTTAAATCATTTAAATATTTCTGAGTCATTATCGTCAATCAGTTTGTTTTTCTATTGTGAACTATTGTGCCTAATGTGGTAAATTTATAGAGAACTAAAATACAACTTTATTTAACCAATATTACTGCAAAATTAAAACCTACACATTAGGACACATTAGTTCTATTTTGTATTTTTATAAGCAAGCTCTTTAAAACATCTGACAGTATCTCAGCAGATTTGTCAAAATTAAATTTATTTTTCAGATACAACAATTCATTTACTTCAGGTTTATGAACATTTATGCTATCAAGCGAATTTATGAAAGAGCCTGCATCACCCACTGTATAATATATGGGCAGTTCGCCGAAGGATTCCCTGTAGACGGGAATATCAGGAACCACGACCGCCACACCCAATGTCAATGCCTCGAGAACCGGGATGCCAAAGCCTTCGTATCCCGAAGGAAAGACCAACGCAGCGGCATGTTTTAGCAAAGTATAATACGTTGTGTCGTCCACAAATTCCATCAAATGGAGATGCTCATCCGGAACAAATTCCTCTTTCCCATAAATATCTGCATCCACGCCAGTGCCAACCACATGGTAATTCTTCTTCTTGATTTCCGGCAATTGTGAAATTACAAAAGAGGCATTCTTGCGCGGATTGTAAATGCCTGTCAGCAATAAGTAAGGGAAATCATAGAGGCCTTGGTCCTTATAATCCATTTCGGGCAGGCCATTAGAGATCACAATAATCTTTGAGAGGGGGACAGAATATACTTCCGAAATCTCTTTCCTGATAACTTCCGAAACAGTTGCTATGGCCAGCGATCTCTTGCAAAGCCGGGGGATCAGAAACTTGTACCATATGCGGAAGGAGGCAGTAAACCACTCCTTGTTTTTCAGGAAAGCCAGATCGTGAATAGTTACTATCTGTCGTTTGAGCAACAAGGGAGCCGTATTGCAGAAGTTAAGCAATAATGAACCCTTATGAAACCACATAAACCATGGCAGCCAGAGTTGTTCCCAGAAAAAGCCCTTTCCCCACCCCCTCTGTTGCACCTTCAATCCGGGACAATCCACACTTCCTTTGGGCGCTATTACTATAATATCTGTATGTTGTTTTTGCAGGGCAACAGCAATTCCCAGGGCGTACTTCTGCACACCCGTTGTCTTCTGACTAAGGAATCTTCCGTTGATGTACACCTGCTGCCTGTCTGCCACTTCTTATGTTTCTATTGCACAAAGTTATTGGTTTTTATGGATTAGTTAGTTTCGACATAAAAATTCAGTTGTGGCCTGATGTTTATTGTTGCAGTATTATCAAAATTTGCGTTATTTTGTCTGAAAATTCAGTAATGCAAGGCAACCGCAGGTATGTTATCTTATTCCTGATCTATAAAAATCTGCAGCTTAAATATAAGCATTCTGCGCTGGGATTCTTTTGGAGCCTTCTGCATCCCTTTCTCTACCTGTTGATCTTTCTGGCAATATTTTCTGCGGCTTTCCCTTCCATTGTCAATTATCCGCTTTATGTCCTGAGCGGGCTGGTATTTTGGATCTATTTTGCCGGAGGTACCAATCAGCTGAGTCAGGTCTTTATCAAAAACACCCATCTGATCAAATCGCTCAATGTTCCTAAGACCATTTATCCGATAACGGAACTGGGAGCCGAACTGGTGAGTTTTCTGCTCGGACTGATTCCCTTTATGGTGATCATGTATTTCATGGGGATGCACTTTAGCTTTAATTTGCTTTGGATTATTCCTGTGATCATTTTGTTCTCCATCTTCATCTTTTCGGTGGGATTGATACTAGGCTCGCTGAATGTTTTTTTCAGAGATGTAGGCATACTTTGGAACACCATCAACCCCGCCTTGTTCTACCTCTCTCCCATTGCCTATTCGTTCGAACTTGTTCCCAAACAGTTCAATTTTATTGTAAAATACAACCCCTTATATCACTTTCTGGAACTGGTGCGCAATGTTCTCTACGAAGGGCATGCCCCTTCGCTTCATTATGTGGGCCGCTGCCTTATGATAACTGCCGTTACTGCGGTTATTGCCTTTTTTGTTTACCGTAAGACCAGAAATGGTTTCATCTCCAATTTATAAGCCTTATGGAACCTATCATTACTCTGAAAAACGTTTCCGTAAGCTACCTGCAAAACAGGAAGGGGGTGCATTCTGTGAAAGATTTCATACTGAAGGCTTCCTTTATTTCGCCTTTTCAAAAGCATAGGGTGTTGCACAATATTGACCTGACCATTAACAAAGGAGATTCGGTAGGCATACTGGGGCCTAACGGGAGCGGGAAGAGTACGCTGCTGCGCAGCATTGCCGGCATCATAAAACCCGACGAAGGTTCGGTGGAAGTGAAAGTACCCGTTTCGCCTTTGCTGGCTTTGGGGGCGGGGATAGAAATGGAACTGTCGGGCTACGAGAATATGCGCATAGCACTGGCCCTTTCGGGCAACTACAGCAAAGCCACCAAGGTGGAAATGATGGAGAAGGTGGCTGATTTTGCTGAGCTGACCAAAGAACAACTGCGCATGCCCACCAAAATGTATTCTACCGGAATGCTGGCTCGCCTTGCCTTCAGCAGCGTGATGACCGGGCAGCCGGAACTGCTGATGATTGACGAAGTGCTTGCCGTAGGCGACCGCGGATTTCAAAAGAAATGCATGGCACGACTGCACGAGATCATAAAGAACGGAGCCACCTTGTTGTTCATATCGCACAGTCCTTCGGAGGTGAAAGCCATCTGCAAACAAGGTATCTGCCTGAAGGAGGGAAAGATCATTTACAACGGAGATTCGGAGCATGCCGCCGATGTTTACAATAAGTTGTTTTGATCATTAGCCTGCCCGCATGCTTATTTCACAGTTCGTTCCATTGTTTTATCAAATCTCATAAGTTTTCCTAAATTTGCATCTGAATGAATCAGACCAAGGATAAAAAGAGCCACCTACCAGATGTATTGACGGAAGACCCTGCTATCAAAGGGAATCCCATGTTGCCCGAACCTTCCGGTGGAGACGATATCCAATATTGGAAGAATAGATTCCGCAAAGCTTCCCATGATATTGAAGACCTGAACAAACAGCTTGTCACCGCATTGCGCAGTATGGATAAGCTGATAAAACAACTGGCCGAGTTGGAGAACAGCAAGCTGGTGAAGTTCCGCAAGTATTTATACCTCTATCTTGGTCGTCTGCGCTCCAACGTGAGCAAAGGCAAGAAACGCAGCTTCGGCTCCATCATGTACAATTATGTGTTCAAGCGGGGCGGACGCCTGTTTCGCCTGTTCATGACGAAGGTGTTTCGCAGCCTGTATCTCTTTTTCGAGGTGCGCAAGGTGGTCATCATAGAAGTGGTGGGCAATTATCTGGCCACGACCGCTCAATATTCCCAATACCTGATGAGGAAAAAGCTCAATAAGGAGATCGTTAAACAACACAAACGAAGCATCAACAGCTTTTCGCAGAAGCCCTTGTTCAGCATCATCATGCCGGTTTACAATCCGCGAATAGACCTCTTCATCAAAACACTGGACTCGGTGAAGAGCCAAATATACGAATACTGGGAGCTCTGCATTGCCGACGATAACTCTTCCGATACTGAGATCAGGGAGACACTGGAAAAATATGGCAAGGCCGACAACAGGATCAAAGTAGTGTATCGCGAACAGAACGGGCACATCTCCCGCGCCTCCAACTCGGCACTGGAACTGGCCACCGGAGAATATGCGGTGCTGATGGACCACGACGATATTCTGCGCGAAGACGCCCTGTACGAAATGGCCCGTGCCATTAACATAAAATGTGGCGCCGACCTCATCTACAGCGACGAAGACAAGATAGACGAATGGGGTTTGCACTCCGATCCTCATTTTAAGCCCGACTGGTGCCCCGACAACCTGCTTTCGCGCAACTATCTGGGCCATGTGTGTGCTTTCAAGACCGCACAATTGAGAGATGTGGGCGGATGGCGCGTGGGCTACGAAGGCAGTCAGGATTACGACCTGGTGCTGCGCTACACCGAGATATACAACAAGGTGATACACATACCCGAAGTGCTGTATCACTGGCGCATCCACAGCGAAAGCGCTGCATTGAGCGAAGCCGTGAAACCTTATGCCTATCGTGCCGCACAAATGGCGCTCGCCGAAGCCATGACGCGACGCGGTATGGACGCTACGGTGGATTTTCTGGATAGCTTCAGGGGATATAAGATCAGGTTTGGATTGCAAAACGATAAGGCAAAGGTGAGCATCATCATCCCCTCGCGCAATAAGGCCGACCTGCTGAGAAAATGCCTGAAGTCGATAGACAAGAAATCGACTTACCGAAATTTCGAGATCATTTTGATTGACAACAACAGCGATCAGAAGGATTTCTTTGCGCTGATGAAACAATATTCGCGTCAGAGCGGACTGGATTTCCGATGCATCGAAGATAAAGAAGCCTTCAATTTCTCGCGACTGATCAACCTGGGCCGCAAACATGCTACGGGCGAATACCTCGTGCTGCTGAACAACGATACGGAAGTGATTTCGCCCGACTGGCTGGAAGCCCTGATGGAACAGACCCAACGCAAAGAAGTAGGCGTGGCAGGCTGCAAGCTGCTGTATGATAATGATACCATTCAGCATGCCGGGGTGATCATTGGTTTGGGCGGTGCCGCCGGACATGTGCTGGTGGGCGAAGACCGCGACGGACCGGGATACTTCAACTATGTGAACATGCTCAACCAGTATTCGGCCCTCACGGGTGCCTGTTTTATGGTGCGCACTTCGGTGTTCGACGAAGTGGGTGGCTTCGACGAGAGTTTCGGCACCGAATATAATGATGTGGACTTCTGCCTGAAGATCATTGAGGCCGGCTACCGCAATCTTTATGTGCCCCACTGCGAACTGTATCACTACGAATCGATGTCGCGCGGGCATCCGCACAGCACCAGCGAATCGTATAAGAAACACGTGAAGGAAGTGAACCTCTTTCGCAAAAAGTGGAAGAAATATGTGGAGAACGATCCCTGCTACAATCCCAATTTATCGCTGGGCGTTCACAATTTTGGAATGAAATGATATTAAACCGCCACCGCTAACACTAATGTTTTAACAAGCATCATCATGATTCAGAAGTTTTATCAGAGTAAGGCCTGGAAGAAAATAACCGGCAGAATGGCAGATAAACAGCTTGACAATTCAGCTTCGCAGGATGAACTTCTGATCAATTTTCTGTATTGCATTGATTATCCCGTTGAGAAAAACATTGTTGAAAAAACAGATAAAATTGCAGGCTGGTTTCTTTGTTCGCTGCCCATGAGAAGTATCAGAATCCAGAACGCCAAAGGTCAGGATTACACTATGGAATATGGTATTTCGCGGCCGGATGTTACCGCCATCTTTACAGATTTTTCGGCAAACGACTCTTGTGGATTTGTTATCAAATCAGGCAAAGAGCCTATTGATATGAAAGGGGATATCGTGCTGGAAGCAGAGGTGGAAACCCCGGGTGGCCCAGGCATACAGGTTAAGATTCCTCTCAAGGTTACTTCCTTAAGTATTGAAGATTTCACGGTGAGGATAGGAGGCGAAATTACTGAGCCGAAATGGGAAGAAACAGAGAAGCAGTATTTCGAAGAATTAAAAAAACATCCCTGGTTGACCATTAGAATGGACATCACCAACAAATGCAACCTGCGCTGCATTATGTGCCACTACAAGGAGAAAGAAATATATTCGCAACCGGCCAAATACATCACCGCCGAAACGCTGAAACATCAGCTGCACGAAATTGCCCCTTATGTGAAACACATCATGCTTTCGTGTGGTTTTGAGCCATTGATGTCGAAACATTTTACCGATATCGTAAGTATGTTGCATCACAATTATCCACACATGGAAATTGGCATGGTGACCAATGGGATGCTGCTGGATTCGAAGGCCAGAAAGGCTATCATCGAAAACCACGTGACTCACGTGTTGTTGTCGCTGGATGGTGTGACGAAAAATACCGTGGAGAAAATCAGGGTAGGATGCGATTTCGATAAGATAGTAGGCAATATTATGGCGCTTCGCGATCTGAAACGAAACATGAAGCATCATTTTCCGGTGTTGTTTATGGATTTTGTGCTGATGAATTCGAATATTCATGAAGCCCCCGCCTTTGTGAGTTTCTGTAAAGAACTTGATATAGACCTGATAGACTTCAGGCATATGGTGGGCAATGCTTATTTTAGCGAGCACGAGGAAATGCTGGGCGGACACAAGGAGAAGTATAATTTTTACCGTAAGCTGATCATCGAAGAATCGAAAAAGGTGAACATACAGGTTCGACTGCCCGAGCCTTTCGAAACAGATAAAACCTATGTGCCCGAAGATATGGCCGGAGACGATCTGCTGGATTACAAAAAGATAGTACCCGACAAGCAAACGATAGAGGTTGCGGATTCGGGACAATATTCGCATAAAAACGGAGAGGATTCCGATTTCCCATTCCTTTCCCATGCCCAGTGTCTGCGGCCTTTCAACGAGATCATGATCAACGGCCAGGTTAAGATTTTGCCCTGCTCCTACTATGGCGAAATTATGGGGACACTGGATGAGGAAAACACCTTGTACTCTATCTTTTTCAGTGAGAAGTTTAGCCGCGTCCGACAGAAAAAACTGCAAGCCGGTTACGACGTTAAATGTCATGGATGCCCTATCAAATCGAATTTGCTGCCAACTAAGGTGGAGGAGTAGTCGGCAGTCGGCAGTCGGCAGTCGGCAATTTGCAGACTGAGGATTTAGAGCAGAATTTCTCTGTGTATCTCTGTGACTTCTCTGTGTAACTCCGTGTAATAGCTCTTAAGTTTCACAGAGAATAAGGACCATGTTCTTGCATTCCTCCATCCATCCAGCTTTCCAGTCATCCATCCAATTTTCCTCTTCCATTTCAGTATTTCTTCCATATTTTTTTTGATCATCCATCAGAGTTAATCTACCATATGAATCTTCTGTCTGCCTAGATAATTAAGCGATATCTAACTATTGCCTATCAGGGATGTAGTTGGTTATTAACACCACTCTGTTGATAAAATGATTTATGTCACTTCGACATTGGGATTATATCAGCTATCTTTGCCTTACTATTTAGATTCACTACGCTATTAAGCTTACTCTGTAAACTCGCTGTTCTTTACTTTTTGGGTTCTCTTTTGATCATTTTTTTTGAAAGTTAATTTTTGATGTAATAATGTCTGGTTTATTTGGTTCGGTTTCTCTCACTGCCTCCCCCCAAAGTTCTTATTGCGGGTCAGGGGCCGGAATATTTTACGGCAAATTATTGTTGTTGAAGGGGGTGTTGTTCGGTTGGGACATTGGAAAAAGTTACTTGATCCAATTGGAGAATTCATACGAGGCCAAGCACGCTTACCTTGCCTCATGTTTATGTTCGCATGAAGTAATGTGTTGTTACCCCATGTCATTGGTAGGCTCATACGACATCAAACACTTTTACTTTATGTCATGTGAAAGTTCATTCGATATCGAACAACCTTACGTAATATCGTATGAAAGTTCGCTCGCAATAAATCACAATTTCCGGATATCGTATGAAAGTTCCGATTGGGTAAATCACTCTTACTTTATGTCGTATGAAGATTCACACAAAATAAAATACTCTTTACGGGTTCGTTCAACAATAATTAATTCAGGTTATTAACTAAAAACAATTAAAGTTATGAATAGAAGATGGCATTATTTGATCAATCAGTGTTTATCGACAACTGTGAACAATTACAAAAAGGCTTATAAAGTATCGCGTGAGCACGATATGCGTCTGAAAAAACGTATGGATGACTATCCTACTGATTTGGATTACGTAACGGCTTACGAGAGATATCATCCGGCTCATGTGGCACTTGAAAAAGCCTACAACTTTTGGAAAAGTAAAGGGGGCTTGCAAAAGGGGGAAACTCTTACACTTATGCAGCTTTTGGTTTTGTTGCCCGAAAGGATCAATAAAATTGATGTAAAAATACAGGCAGTGTACGAAAAAGGCAGCGAACGATATGTGCAGCTTTTTCCTCTGTCACATAAACCATTTTACAGAGGGAAACAGGACACCAAAATTAATGCAGTGGAAACCTTAAGTTTATCGATAGGCAGCGATGCCGACCTGGCAGCAGTAAAGACAATAGTTGATGGTATTCACGAAGAGCTGATAATTGCCCAAACCGAACAAACGGGGGCTAAAGGAACTACAGATACCGCCAGTGGCTTAGTTGAGGAAGCCCGTATTAAGGTTATGACAATTCAATATCAAAATATTGGGTTCTTAATCAATAAATTCCCCAATCAACCCGATATGATAGAACCTTTGTTTGATGTGGAAACTATGACCAATCCTGAACAAACTATCTGGAAAGGCCATCTC
>CAZRFL010000051.1:2851-10387 GCA_964599365.1 uncultured Bacteroidales bacterium | reverse complement strand
AGGTTTGTGGTGGAGCTATACTAGATATTGTCCTATTGCTAAATGGTTAAATGGTTGGAAGACCGGAGAAAAGATTGCGGGTTAAGACTGAAGATTAAGCTTTACCACTAAGACACACAGATCACTAAGTTGCACTAAGCTCTTTCTTAGTGTTTCTAAGTGTTCTTAGTGCCTTAGTGGTTCTCCTCCCTTGAGAATTGAAAATTGATTATTGAAAATTAAAAAAATGAATGTTCAATACTCCATGATCAACAAACAATGATCAAGTTTGTCCTACACTCACAGTCTATGAGCCTATCAGCCTCATCACAAAACTCTGTGTAATAGCTTTTCTAAGTGGTCTTAGTGCCTTAGTGCCTTTCCCTCCTTGAGAATTGAAAATTGAAAATTGATTATTGAAAATTAAAAAAATGAATGTTCAATACTCAATGATCAACAAACAATGATCAAGTTTGTCCTACACTCACAGCCTCTGAGCCTATCAGCCTCATCACAAAACTCTGTGTAATAGCTTTTCTAAGTGGTCTTAGTGCCTTAGTGCCTTTCCCTCCTTGAGAATTGAAAATTGAAAATTGATTATTGAAAATTAAAAAAATGAATGTTCAATACTCAATGATCAACAAACAATGCTCAAGTTTGTCCTACACTCACAGCCTCATCACAAAGCTATCCTACGACTTCCGCCCATGCGGTATGCTTTGCCCTCATCGGCATCAAATGCCCAGGCACGTATCGTTAGTGGATTTTGTGCGGCATCTTTCACCACAAATGTCTTGGTCCAGCGAAGGCTGTCGGCATTGCTGAGAGTGAGCAGCACCGATTTTCCCGCCAGGTTGTCGCAGGTGATCAGCACGGCATCGGCCGGCTCTTTAGAATTTGGCCGGTTCGAAACCCCCGAAGCCCGGTAAAGTGTATCGTTCAACCTGACCACACTTTGCAGCATGCCGCAGGGCAGTATGCCGCTGCCGTTGCCTTCCATATCCTGCATGATATTACTTTTCAGTAAAGCAGGTCGCAGATATCCTAAAGAATTTAGAATGGCGGCCCTCTTCTTTAGTTTTTTAAATTCGAAAGGGAATATCTTGTTGGTATATTCAACAGGCGAAACAAAATCAATAAACAGCAAACCGGCTTTTCCGTGATGGATGTGATTATGAAAAGCCTTGAGGTCGGTAACAGAATCGCGATATTTACCTATGCCGTTATAAAAAAGCAACAAAATCAAGACAGCCACCACTCTTTTATGAAAATGAGTGACGCGGCCCATGGCGACATAGCGCTGAAAAATGATGGCAAACAGAAAAATGATGGCTACGATCAGATATAAGGAAAAGGTGGTATAGCGCGGCGTGAGCGACTGCACCAGGCCAAATCCGAATCGCCCTATGGTGATCATGGCGGCTGTGGCCAGCGAAAATAATCCGAGAACTATCCAAACCATGGCATCGCGAAACAATTGCTTATCCTTATAATGCCACGCAACGTAAATTATTTGTGAAACAAAAATAAGCAACAGCGCTCCGCCCACTATCATAACAGCCTTCAAAGTATGTACGATCCGAAGCGGGTTGCCGAGCACACCCAAATAATACTGAATAGCCTCGCCGGGATGTTGCAGAAATAAGAAGGGACTGGGGAAATTAACAGGAGTTTTGTATCCCGTGAAATAGAATTTTAATGTGATCAGAATAAAGAAGATCCAGATATAAATTACCCACCACTTTTTGAAGAACCGTCTGTTGTGGTCCGAAACAAAAAATAAAGGGACAATAAGAAACCAGCAAAGCAAACCATTTACCGCCGAATAGATACTTATCACCGAAAACAGCAGGCACAGTAGCAGTTTCAACTTCATGTTCATACCCGACGACACCACTACCATGCAACTTGTAACACAAAGTATGGGCATAAAATACTCTATCTGCACACCAAACAACCAATTTTCGTACTGACAGGGCGAAAAAATAAAGAAGTTGACCATCAGCAGTACCAGCCATTTTTGCCATTTGCCCACTCTAAGCGTATAGCCCGCCAAACGATACACATTGTAGGATATGGCACATGCCATCAAAAATATGACTATCATTTCGTACCTGACATTCCATTGGGTCAGCAAACCCAAGCCAACAAAAATCAAATTCGGAAACAGTTGGCGGTATTCGCCCTGAAAATTGAACAATTCTTTAAACGTAAGCGTGCCACTTTTTGCATGCTCGAAAAAACCTACATATTCCCATTGGTCGTTGTAAGGAACATCCACACCATATCTGAGAATAAAATAAAGGATGAGACCCGCGCAAATAAACACGAGGCTGATGAGGACAGCAGGCAAATATTTCATCAATTTATCGAAATCCATCAAACGGCAGGGTATTGAGAAACATTAAGTAAGTCCCAAAAGTAGTATTTTAATTGTTTTTACAATAAGGGATGTGCCTATTGTTCTTATTTTTTTCGTGCCAGCACCATCACCGACAAGCCAAAGGGCAGAGAGAACTGTTTCAGCAGAAACTTTTCGGTACGCATGGCAAGCAGAAAACATTGGTTGACAAAGCCGATGGGCATCTCCACCTCGTTATGTTCTGTGGCATGGCTGCGAAACATCTTATCGGCAAGGCGTTTTATCAAAGCAAAGGGGAAGAGCAGGCTCACACCGTAGGTCAGCTTCACCACCTCCAGGCCGTGCCTCTCCATCAGTCGTCGCAGTTGCTTTCGGGTGTAGCGTTTGTTTTGATGCACCATTTCGTCGTGCCTGCTCAGCAGCATGCGGTAAGCCGGAACCGTAAGCAGCAGATGCCCGCCCGGTTTCAGGCTGTCGCGGAAGTTGCGGATGGCGGTGTCATCGTCCACATTGCGGTTGCAGATCACATCAAAGCAAGTGATGAGATCGAAGCTAGCCTCAGGGAACATCTTTTGGTTGACATCGCCCGCCATCAGGTTCAGCTTGCCGCGTGTGCCCGCCAGTTCGAGGGCCAGGGGTTGGTAATCGATGCCTGTTTCGGCAATATCGCGTGTAGACTTCAGTATCTCCAGCCACTTGCCCGTTCCGCAGCCGGCATCCAGCACCTGAATTCCGTCGGCAAGTATACGGCTTCGCTTAAGCAGGTCCAAAAAGATCTCATGATTGCCCACATACCACCAATGGCGGTCCTCCACTTCGAACATGAACTTATATTGGTTAGGCTCCACGGGTTTTGTTTTATATTACATTAAAGGATACTTCTTTAAGTCTCAAGCCCCAAGGACCAAGATCCAAGACCCAAGGGCCAAGCCCCAAGCCCCATGGTTGGCCCCCCTTGGAATTTGGGACTTGAAATTTGGAATTTGGGACTTCCTTTCACAAGTACTCCTTCTTTACCGTAAACTGCGGCTGTTTGTTTTGCGAGATAAAGATGCGGCCAATGTACTCTCCTATCATTCCGAGGGAGATCAGCTGAATTCCGGCGAACATAAAAATAGCGGTGATGGTCAGCGAAAACCCGGCAGGCAGGTTGGGCACCATAAAATGCTCGATCACGGAGTAAATGCCGAACAGAAATCCTGTGAAGGCAAAGAACAGACCCACAAAGATAGAAATGCGCAAAGGGATTACCGAAAAACTGGTAAACATATTCGACCACAGCTTGATCAGCTTCAGCAGGGTATATCCCGAACGGCCTTCTTTTCTTTCGCTGTGTTTCACTTGCAGGGTGCCAATGTTGGCTGTTGAGCGCAGTATCAGCCCGTCGATGTAAGGATATGGCAAGTCGTATTTAATGATCTCGTCTACCAGAAAACGGTTCATACATTTGAAGCTCGACAAGTACAAACCTTTGGGTTTTTTGAGCAGAACTCTTGCCATATAATTGTTCAAACGGCTGCCGAGGTTACGCCAGGGGCCATGCTTCTTGTGATCGTAATAAGTGTACACTACATCAAAATCGTTTTCCACCGAGTATTCTATCAGTTTCACCACCTCCTCCACAGGATTCTGGAAATCGTCGTCCATGATCAGCATGAAGTCGCCCGTCGCCTTGTTCAATCCTGCCATCACGGCATTGTGTTCGCCGAAGTTTTTGGCCAGCGAAATATATTTCACCTTGCCTTCATATTCCTTATACAGTTTCAGGCATTCGCTGTGCGAGTTGTCGCGGCTGTAATCGTTCACCAATACGATCTCCAAAGCAAAGGAGGGTGATATTTCGGAGATCAACAGCTTCACTAATTTCGATATCGAAAGTTCCGCATTGAATACGGGGATTACGATGGAGACTTTGAGGTTGAACTCGCTCATAGGCTTGGTTTTTTATTTCATTTTGTGCAAAACACAGGCATACATCATAGCCACCTTAAATTTTTCGGCAACATCGGGAGGCACCTCATCTGCATAAATGGAAAACTCTCTCTCAATTTCAAATCCGGCAGACGATATTACGCTCCTAATGTCATCGGCATTATTGAAAAGGTAAATATGGTCGATGGTAGGTGCATTGGTGGGCGCTGTAATAAATAGTTTGCCATCATCACTCAACAACTCATGAAGTTTTTTTAGTAAATCAACCGGCGATTCCACATGTTCCAACACCTCGCCCATGGTGATGAAATCATATTTGAGGTCGGGACTATAATCGAAAACATTTGACAGGGTATAAGTAACCCGGCTGTTGCCGATCATCTTTTTGGCAAGTTCGATGGAACTTTGGCTGATATCCACCAGATCGAAGCTGGCCTTATCACCTATGATCTCTATGGCTTCGGAAGCATACAGGCCATGACCACCGCCCACTTCGAGATAACGGCCGATACAATGGCGGTTTTCGGTAATTATTTTATTAAAGAACAAGAGAATATTGTAGTGCTGGGTCCACAAAAACTGCGACATGAGTATGCCGTGCACATAATATTCCATCACGGCCGGATTGTTATACACCCGCTGATTTACTTCCTCAAAAGTTTTACTGGTATATTCTCCGGTGCTGATGAATTGAACCGTTTCATAGTTGATATCGGCCACCATCTGCAAATAACAATCGATGGCATAATCCATGGTTTTGTTTTCGTTTTGCAGCAGGGCTTGGTATTTCTTTAAGAAACGATCTGCGCGGGCATAATAGGCCTCATCAAAATGCTGCAGGTTCTTTTTGATCTTTTTGCTGTGTAACGAATTACGTTTACTAATAGATTCAACAATGCTTTCTAAAAGTGTTTGCATCTTAGCTTTTCAATTATTGAACTTTGCCGTGAATACAATCTACCATTTCGCCAATATTATCCCAACTTTGGATCTCTTTCGACGAAAAATGTATATTAAATTTTCTTTCTATAGCCACCACCAAATGAATATGTGCCAGCGAATCCCATTCTTCCACATCGTTGGCGGTTGAGAGATCATTTAAAACCAGATCTTCTTTATCCAAAACATCAGCAAAAATAGCGTAGACCTGTTTCGAAACTTCACTTCTTTCCATAATTCTTATTATTAATAAAACATTTCTTATTCTGATAATCCGTCGTATTCAATATCCAAAAGTCCCCTGATCTTTTAAAACCAAGATTCAGGTAATGGTCTTTTACCATGGCGTTTTTTAGGGTTGGGATATACTCCCCTTTAACAAAAGCAAACTCTTTCTCTCTGGCAAAGTTAGTAATTTCATTCAATACAAAGTGTTCCATTCCGCGGTTCAATACCCGGCAACTCATAAACCAGGTATCGATGAACAAGGTCCGGGTGTCTTCTATTTGAAGAATTATCACGCATATCAGGCCGTTATCTCCGAATTTATCTTCCAGCGAAAAGGCAAATGTATAATGATTTTCCGAGGAAATCATCCCGTTTATATCTGTTTCCGAATAACGATGCGTGCGAAGATTGAACTGGTTCGACCTATGCGATAGTTGTGCCACCCGCGGAGCATTGAATTTGTTGAACACTTCAACCTGCGATAGCATGTGCAGGCTTTTCAGAAAATCGTCTTCGTTGGTAAACTTTTGCTGCACGGCCTTGCGCTGCGATTCTATTTTATACAGCTCAGTGCGTCGCTCATCTTCTTCCGAAAAGGAAGCGGTTTCGAAAAGGTTGAGGGTATAGAGATACTCCAGGTAATCGGCAGGGTCTTCGGGCATTTCGGGCACACAAATTTCAGGAATATTCTCCCTCACTAGGTTTCTTTCGAAGGGATTGTCGTCAATAAACACCATGGAATCGAAACCTATGTTCAGCACACTTTGTATCTGCATGATGTTATCCACTTTGTTTCCCCAATTGGCAACGAAAACAGCAATATCCTCCAGCTCGAGCACCATGTCGGGATGTTCTTCGAAAGGTTCTTTGGCCACAGCTTCGGTGTTCTTGCTACAGACCGCCAATATGATACCGCGGTTCTTCAGCTTCCTGAGCCAGTATTGAAACTCGGAAAAGGCTTTGCCAATGCCCAGGCTGCCCAGTTGTATGTTTTCCATGCCGTCGTCGCCTATCACTCCGCCCCATAGGGTATTGTCCAGATCCAGTATCACGCATTTGCGGCCCTTGCCGTGGAGGGCGCCAATCAGATCGAGTGTTTTGGAGGCTACCTGCGGCAGCACATCTACGCTCAGCACCATTTCGGTATTGATGTAAACCGAAGTCTGAAAGAAGGTGGCCTTGCCCACCTGATTTTGAATAGTTGAAATGTCGCAGAGATGCAAACCAGGATGTTTGGCGGCCAGCAGCATCAGTTCGTAGTTGAGTTTGCGCAACTGAAACAGGAAGGACGAAGGCGTTTTGCTCGCAAAGTTTCCGAACACGGCATCGTCTATCTCGGTGTAGTTGTAAAAGATCACTTTGGTGGCAATTTGACCGGTGAGTGTGACATAGTTGTGCTCTATCGCTTCCAGTTCGGAGGTGGCCAGAGCCATTTGGCCTTCGGCAGTCAACTTATTGTATTTGCCTAAGAGCTTATGAGCCGATTGAAACACTATAACGATCTCCGGTTTGAATTCGTAAAGCTCGGAAGCAGGATCCTGAATCTGACGTTCTATCTGATCAAAGTCGGCTTCCCAGATCTGCAGATGGAAACCCCGCTCGTAACCCATGCCGCGCAAAGTTTCGCAAAGGAATTGCGTGGCGGTATCGCCCAACACAGCGACCTTTATGCCGGGAAGTCCTGTAAAGTCTTTTTTCAAATTCTTCTTTAACTGGAAGAAATCTTTCATCAATATGTAGTGGTTAATAACGTGGGTTAAAATTAGTAATAATTATAGCAAGGCAGATAATTTTGATATAGTCTTTGAAAGAACTTTAACAATCTGCCTTAATCTGGCACTAATTACATCATAAACATGGTTTTGCAATCTGTCAGGAGATTGTGTCCTGATTTATAATTGGTTTCCATCTGCCAACTTAGGCCAAAAAGCGGGTTTCTTAAAATTGTGTAAATTTACACCCCTGATAAAGCTCCAAATTCCAAGCTCCAAATTCCAAATTCCAAGTGGGCTATCCTTGGATCTTGGGTCTTGGTACTTGAGACTTGGGTCTTGGTCCTTGGGACTTGGGTCTTGGTCCTTGGGACTTGGGTCTTG
>CAZRFL010000051.1:0-2751 GCA_964599365.1 uncultured Bacteroidales bacterium | reverse complement strand
CTTGGTCCTTGGGACTTGGGTCTTGGTCCTTGGGACTTGGGTCTTGGTCCTTGGGACTTGGGTCTTGGTCCTTGGGGCTTGGGTCTTGGTCCTTGGGACTTGGGTCTTGGAGCTTAAAAAAAATGAGAAGATGAGTACAAAAAATGATCTTTGTGAGAGGTTGTTGAAGTTTGCGGTTGATGTTATCTTATATTTGCGGACGGTTAAAAACACAGTGGAAACAATAGACATCAAACGGCAATTGGTCAAGGCAGCCACCTCAAGCGGTGCAAACTACGAAGAATCACAAGGCTCGCCGACAAAACCTGATGTAAAGACCAAAATAGGAATCTCACTAAAAGAAATGCGTGAATCGAATTATTTTCTGCGTGTATTTGATCAACTAAAACTTGGAGATGAAAAAAGTCGTGAATACCTGGTAAAAGAATCCTTAGAACTGAAACTGATATTGGCAGCTATTATTAATAAACTATGATCAGGATGCTTAAGCCCCAAATTCCAAGTTCCAAATTCCAAATTCCAAGTGGGCTATCCTTGGATCTTGGGTCTTGGTACTTGAGACTTGGGTCTTGGTCCTTGGTCCTTGGGGCTTGGGTCTTGGGGCTTGGTCCTTGGTTCTTGGTTCTTGGGGCTTGGTCCTTGGGGCTTAAATTTTAAAAACTTATGATAAAGCGCATCCTCCTCATAGACGTGGATCTTTTCCGAAATGAACATATTCCGGATGAGGCTCGTTACACACATCACCCAATAGGGTTGCTGTATCTGATCTCGGCGGTGAGGCAATCATATCCCGATATTGAGTTTAAGGTAGTGCACACTTCAACCTGCGCCGACCCCCTGAAAAGTATCGAATCATTGATGGCATCATTTGACCCTGACATGGTTGGACTCAGGGCGCTTTCTATAGCAACGGAGCCATTCAGGTTGGTAGCATCAGCTATCCGCAAACAAAAACCGAATATCCCTATCATTGGCGGAGGACCCTACCCCTCCATCTCCTACGACGAAATCCTATCTGCCGGACTGATCGACATGGCCGTTATAGGCGAAGGCGAAACTACTTTTGTAGATTTAATTGGCCGGTTTCTGAAAGGCTTGGCGATTCCAACCGATGTCAAAGGAACAGCTGTGATAGAAAACGGCAAGCTTAAAATAAATGAACCACGTCCGATAATTATGAATCTGGACGAAATACCCTTTCCTGATTACGACTTTGTCGACCTGATGGCTTACGCTGAAATAAAAAATCATGCCTTACAGGACGCATCAAAGTGCGCTTTTATACTTAGTTCGCGCGGTTGCCCTTATGGCTGTTTCTATTGTCATCAGATATTTGGAAAAAGGATAAGGAGGCGTTCGGCAGGAAATATAGTGGCCGAGATGCGCGAGCATATCGACAAGCGCGGAATCTTTGATTTTGTTTTTGTGGATGATATCTTTAATGTTCCCGTTCAGGAATGTAAAAAGACACTTGCGGCAATCATCAAGGAATTGCCTAAAGTAAGGCTCACCTTTCCCAACGGCCTGCGTGCCGATTTTATAGACGACGAAATGCTCGATCTGTTCGAACAGGCAGGCACTGTCGAAATGGCATTGGCTATTGAAACTGTGACTCCGCGTTTGCAGAAGATGATGGGAAAAAACCTCGACATGAAAAAGGCTGAAAAAGCCATAACTGCAGCATCAAAGCGTTTTATTACCCGTATCTTTTTTATGATTGGATTTCCAACCGAAACTTATGATGAAGCCATGGACACCATTAAGTTTGCCGCATCCTTCGATCATGCAGCCCAACCGGTACTAAGCATACTGCGCTTATACAACAACTCAAAATTATTTGACATCCTTAAGCCTACCGAAGAGCAAGCTTTGGCCATAGCAGGACAGGAAAGAAAAGTCATTCATTTACGAATGTTTGATGATATGGAATTTTATGGTGATCTTTTTTCTGATGAGCAAGTTCCATTAAAGAGTGCCGACATGAAAGAACTTCTGTTTAGTTGGATGCGCGATGTTCTAGGGAATCAAGATCGCATTAAAAACAGTCACCAGGTATTATTAAAATACCTTGACCATGAAAAAACTCTTGAATTTTACAGGGGTATTTTCGGCAGACCTTCTTTCAACGACAGGGATTTACAAAGATTGCTTAAATAATTTGAATGTGAACAAACTACTATAATACTAAATGATAAAAAGGATACTGTTAATTGATGCCGATTTGTTTGGGGATACCTTCTGTAGCTCCATATATTTCACTCACCATCCCATTGGTCTGCTATATCTTGCTTCGTTTGCCAAACAAAAATTCCCTGAAATAGAATTTAGAGTATTTCATACGGTTACCAGCAACGATCCTTTGAAAAGTATCGAATCATTAATGGCTGATTTCAAACCTGACATGGTGGGGATAAGGTCGTTATCTTTCGCTAAAGAAGGGTTCCGCTTGGCTGCCGAAAAGGTTCGCGAATTGAGTCCCTCTATCCCAATTTTAGGAGGTGGCCCTTATGCTTCTACAGCCTATAATGATATTTTATCCGTAGGACAAATTGATGTAGCCGTGATAGGCGAAGGGGAAGAAACCTTTGCGGAGCTGATAACCCACTATTCTATATCCCAAACAACACCTCTTACTATTAAAGGAACGGCAGTACTGGAACATGGTAAGCTAAAGTTAAATCCCATGCGGCCTTACATTATGGACTTGGATTCCTTACCCTTTCCTGATTATAGTTTTGTCAATTTGAATGA
>CAZRFL010000050.1:23355-27851 GCA_964599365.1 uncultured Bacteroidales bacterium | reverse complement strand
ACGGAAAAAGACGAAGCCATCCGCGAGATCTTCAGCTATTCCGGCAAGGCCAAACCGCCATTTAAATTGTCTTTCAGTATTTTACAAAAAAAAAGCAGTCCTTTTTCAAAAAAGGACTGCAAATTTAGAAACATTTCGTTAATTAACAAAGATTTTTTTATATTTTTTTTACTTTTTATACGCCCTTGACCTTTTCCTTGTATTTGACCAACTGTTTGCGTAATGCCTCAACTACTACATCAATAGACTGTTCAAAGGTTTTTGATTGTTTTTTTGCAAATAAATCATTGCCGGGAATCAAAAGGCGAATTTCGGCTACCTTATTACCCTCCTTTTCGTTTTTTTCAATTCTTAGAGTTACTTCAGTTCCAATTAACCCTTCATACAATCCCGAAAGTTTCTCAACTTTCTCTTGAATATACTGTTCCAATTTCTGATCTGTCTTGAAATGAACAGATGTAATGTTAACTTTCATTTTTACCTCCTTTTTTAGTTTTACGCCTTAGGGTGCGCTTGTTTATATAATGTTTTTAATTTTTCAATTGAGTTATGAGTATAGATCTGGGTCGCCGATAAATTCGCATGGCCCATGATTTCTTTTATGCTGTTCAAATTGGCCCCATGATTCAACATGTGGGTAGCAAAAGTATGCCGTAAGGTATGAGGGCTTTTTTTCTCCTGTGTGGTTATCATGCTCAGATAATGATTTACTATCCTATATACCAGTCTTTGGTACACTTTTTTCCCTCCGTCGGTGATAAAAAACCAGATACCGGCCTCATCATTGGAATATTCTCTCCTTTTTAATTGTAGATATTCTTCTATCATCAACTTCAAATGGCCGTTAAACGGAATGATCCTTTCCTTATTTCTTTTTCCCAGAACCTTCACATTAGAATCATACAGGCGTACATCGTCTTCTTTCAGATTAACCAGTTCCGAAAGACGCATTCCCGTGGCATAGAACATCTCCAATATCAATCGGTCGCGAAGTATTGAGAATTCATTTTCGCCTTCCGAAGGAAAATGGTCCAGTATATCATTCATTTTGTCTTCTTCAATAAAGGAAGGCAATCGTTTCGATGTTTTCGGTGACAGTATTTTCGACATAGGATTATCATCCACTATGCCCATTTTTTGTTGAAATTTAAAAAAAGATCTCAATGCCGTTTTCTTTCGGTTGACCGAACGGGCCGAGATGCTGTTGTCCATAAGATGAACAAACCAAGAGCGAACCATAACAGCCGTTATGTCCTTGCTCTCTGTAGTATTATAAGTGTCGTGAAGATAGTTGAAAAATTGTTCCAGATCGGTCCTGTAACTGATTACCGTATGCGGCGAATATCTCCTTTCGAATTCGAGATAATGTAAAAATCTTTCAAACATTAAATTAAGAAAGTATAATACCTGTTAATAAATTGACGTAAAAGTATCAATTTTATTTGATAAAAACAAGTTTTATACTTAAAGAAAAAAAATAAAAAACTATTTATTGTTGCTTTCGTCTGTAAGCTTCTGGATATAAACAGCTTTTAAAACTTCGAATCTGCGTTTAACAGAGGGTTTGGTAAACTTCTGACGTTCGCGCAATTCTTTTACAGTACCGGTTTTCTCGAATTTTCTTTTATATTTTTTTAAAGCTTTATCGATGCTTTCGCCTTCTTTTACGGGTACAATGATCATAAATTCTCTCTCTTTCTTTAAATTGGTAATAATTTCAACTAAAATATTTTAGGGCTGCAAAGGTAGAAAAACATTTTTAAATAAAAATAATTTTTCTAAAAAAATTTTTTCCGAACGAATTCTTTAATTTTGCCGAAAGGCCTGCAAATTTATGTATTCTATCGAACCCTTCTACAATTGGCTCCATATTTATAACGCTTCTGAAGACGAAGCTTCTCCCTTTTATGAGAGGGTTTACAGCGAATTTGAGTTTACTAACGCACTCTATAATTATAATATTCATCCTCAATGGGACGAATTTGGTTCGGCCACACTTTATTTGAAACTGCTTCAGGTGGACTATTCGCGCGGTTATGCCATCATTGAGCTTTTAGGCGAGTGGAACGACTGTTTGTATAACGACATCAAGTTTCTCAAAGAAAATGTCATCGACATTCTGTTAAGCAACGAAATTAAGGAGTTCATTCTGATAGGCGAAAATGTGCTCAATTTTCATTATTCGGATGATTCCTACTATCAGGAATGGTTCGACGAGATACCGGAGGGCTGGATTGCCTGCGTAAATTTCAGGAAACATGTGATAGAAGAATTCGAAAAGGCAAACATTGACTATTACCTGGCCTTCAGCGAGAAACTCGGGCAGCTATATTGGCGTAAAGCCTCGCCCATGCAGCTCTACGAGATTGTTTCCGGTTTAATGACCAAAAGATTAAATCCATAATACCATGATTCATGTTAACATCACCGTGACGGGAAAGGTCCAGCGGATTGGTTTTCGTTTTTCCTCTATGCAGGAAGCCATAAAGATCGGTGTCTGCGGCTTTGTTATGAATATCGACCACGACAAGGTGTATCTCGAAGCCGAAGGCGAAGAAGAAAAAGTTAATAAATTTGTGGAATGGTGCAAGAGTGGACCCTCCTGGGCCATAGTCAGCGACATTTCGGTTGAGCCGGGCGAAGTAAAGAATTTTACTTCCTTCGAGATAGTTCCTAAATAGCTTTGGTAGTCCGGATAAACTCACGCTTCCCCATGGGCCCGGGAAGTTTTTCAATGGTAAAGCCGCTTTCTTTCAATGCTCTTTTGACATCGCCTTTGCAGGAATAGGTCACCAGTATGCCGCCGGGCTTCATGGCGCGGCCGAGCTTTTCGAAAATAATCTTTTGCCACAGTTCGGGCTGCACCATGGGAGCAAATGCATCAAAATATACCAGATGGAAGCTATCGTCTTCGAGCAGGACATCTTCTATCCTACCCAGGGTCTTTCTCAAGGTGAAATGAGGCAGGATTTGGCTTTCTTTGTCCCAGTCCGCGGCATGTATCTTTCGGAAACAGTCAGCATGGGCTGAGAAACCGCTGCTTTCGGCATGATGTAGGGCTACTGCTTCTTCATCGGAAATCGGGAAAGGTTCGACGCCCATATAATATATGGTGTGATGTGGCTCTGTGGTGTTCATTGCCGTGAGGAAGGCATTGAGGCCTGTGCCTAAGCCTACTTCAAGTATTCGGATGGAGGAAAACATGGATAGAACATGCTTCAATCCGGCTTCAATAAAGATATGGTTTGACTCGTTCACGGCACCATGGGTGGAATGATAACACTCCTGCCATTCGGGCAGGAATATGGTGCTGGAACCGTCTTCGGTTAGTATGATCTCGCGTTTCAATGGCCTTAATCTTTGTTGTAGACAGGCAGTATATTAATAATGGTATCGGGCACCACCACAGAGGCCTGGACCACATCATGGGGAAAGACGAATTTTTTGACGGTGTGATAGTCTTCGGAATAATAGTAGTTGTTGTTCACTTCATCGTAAACCAGATGGTCTATGTTGGTGCCGTAGTTGAGCACAATGGAACTTATATCGGGATAATTGTAATTGAAAAAATTATTTCCGCCAATATAGGCGTATTCGTTCTGGTAGATATGGGCTACTGATTTGACAGGGTAATTATAGGTGGTTCCCATATCGGTAAGGGTTTGGCCGGCTATGTCGACCACCTTAAAGGTGACGTAGTTGACATGGTTGCAAAACAAAAGGCCCTGCTCGTCGTTGAGGTTTTGTATGCTCTGCAGCTCGTAATTGAGGGTGAATTTTTGCCTAATGGAATAGGAGGGTGTGTAGTAAACCACCATGTTTTTCGACATGCCCGAAGGATTGCGCTCGTAGGTGATGAGGTAGTTGCCCACAGGCCTGAATAAAAGGGCATAGTTGCCGTTGTCTATGGATTTTTGGGCACGTATGCTGCCATTGGCATTGTAAACTTCGAATTTTCCGCCGCGATAGGATACGTAGAGCATCTTTCTGTGCACATCAATGGCTTCGAAATAGGGAAAAGGCGGACTGACAATGCAGGGCACGCTCCACTGCAGCTCCCAATCGATGGTGCTATAAACCTGCACATCGCCGGTGTAGCGCCCTGCTATATAAAATTGCTGGGCATCGCTGCTTACGACCGAACCGCAATAGTCGGTGGTGAGGGTTTTGAGCAGGGTAAGGGTATTGGAGGAATCGATCTTGCTGATCTTAATCTGTCCGGCGTTTTTGCTGACCACTACTAAATAATTAAGCTTTTTTGGGAGGGTGGTGATGTAGATCTTCTGGAACTTTTTGGTTTCGTTGGCCCCGTCGGAGGCGCGTATGAGCAGATAGTAGTTGCCCGTGGGCAGATGAATATCGGTGATGGGGATGGAAAGGCTGATGTCCTGACAATTGTTTTCAGGAAAAATGGTAGAAGTGGTCATTACGGTAGTGTAGGCTTCGTCGGTGACGCTGACATCGATGCTGGCGAGCTTGCGGTCGTCGCAGATGTT
>CAZRFL010000050.1:0-23345 GCA_964599365.1 uncultured Bacteroidales bacterium | reverse complement strand
ATGTTGGCATGAACAGTAATGCCATCGTAGATGTTGAACTGTTGATTTTCGATGGGGGCAGAAATGGTGATCTGAGGGCCGAAGGTATCGGATTGCTTGCGGCAGGAGGCGAAGACTAAAACCACGATACTGATGAATAGGTAAAGTTGCTTTATATTTTTCATGATCCCAGGATTGTTAGAAAGAACAAATGTAAGGAAAACTCCAGACAATTCTCTAATAAAAACTAACCAGTAATGCTGTCAATCAATCTAACAACTGTGATATTACATAAAAAATTCACTCATTCCTTTCATCCGTCATTTAGCAGACAGGTTGCAAAAAAGGAAGGAGTGAACTTTTATTACAATTGACCCCAATGACCACAAAAACGTCTAAACCTCCCCATACAGATCGTACGCCACCGCCTTCGTTATCTTCACATGTTAGAATTTTCCAATCAGAATATGGAGACCAACCATATCCTATGGAAACAGCAATCTCCCGAAACCTATCGTAGACAGGCACTCCTGTCTATAATATAAGCTGTTGCAAATAAGTAAGAATTGATTCGTTAATTGAATTACAAAAGACCTCAAAAAGAGCAGTTGTTTCGCGTCTGCCCTCTTTTCTTTTTAATTCACGCTTAAAAAATAATCGTCTCAATGTTTCCGATATCTCAATCTGCATACCCAATTTACTTAGGCACCTGTTTGTGACATTTTGTGGCTCTTTTCCGCTAAGTAAAGACGCTGGCAATTCAATATTTGTAGTGACTATAAATCCGGAATTCTTCAGATTTATCTGCGTTAATTTTATCAATTCACTATTCAGTCCACCCAGAAAAATATCAGCATTATTTATCCCGGAGCCATCGTCAGTCATTCCATGAATTGAAACAGCATATCTCTTATTACCAAGCAGTTTTATGAATTGAGGTTCATCAAAAAGGACTGAAGTAATGTGTAATTCACTGCAGTTTTTCCCGATTCCTTCGAAAAGATAATATGAATAAGGCTCTTTATTAAACCATTTACAAATTTCAGAAGATCCCGGCTCAATACCTCCTGCGTGAGGTGCAAAAAGCAAAAAATCGCCCATTCTGTTACGCATTTTGATCCTAAACGCATCCGGCCTGGCTTTTCTTAATTCTTCAAAGCTTTTAAACTTCATTGTTTTGTTTCGTTAATAAAGCGGATTAAAGCCTGAAGCAACTGGGCAGTCTTTTGTGCGTATATATTTCCGAGATCAGGTGAGAGATAATTGGAATTGATTTCCAGTTGTATGCAAGGAATTCCTTTCCCGGATACAAATTTTGTAATTGTCAGATTTTTCTCTGCCGGGAAGAAGTCCTGGGATTGATTTATAAGTCCTTCATGGCTAAATGTTTTCATTAACCTGCGCAGAAAACATTTTCTGTTTAAATACGACCTGCCCTTCATGGTCCCGTAATCAATGTCGTAGGGTCTTGATGGCCAGGAACTGTGTAAGTCAATCACAAAAACCGGTTTCAACTCGATCAACAGCCGGGCCAGGCTGTCTTTAAATTCATTGTTGTCGTAATAGTTAGGGTCGGAAGGTGTAAAATAGGTTGTGTATAAAATGGGGACCCCTATTAGTTTATTCAGTTCAATGGCAAGAGAACCTGTTCCTGCATCTGCCTGTCTTATTTTACCTTCTCTTGTTTGAGCCGTTGCATGTCCTGCTATAACCAAAATATTCTTTTTCCCTTTAATGTATTCATACCATTTTATATTGGGGGGAGGAGGAGTTGAGTCATTGGTAGAAAATCTTTTTTCATAAACCATCATACTGTCGATATTCGCAGATATAACAATGGCTCTTTGTGTTTTGCGGCCAGTCTGAGCGTTAAGCACACAGGTTGCCAGAATAAATAGTGTCAATAAAACCTGCTTCATTGTTGTTGAATTGAACATGAATTTTAAATACAAACAGCAATAAAAAAAATAGTAATAAGTAGTTAAAAAACTATTTATTATTATCCTCTTTATTCAGCACCCTACTTCCTTTTGAAACTCTTATTAGAGATGTAAATTTCTTATCCAACAGTGTAAACTCATAACTATTTTCTCCTGCCGGAACATCCAGAAAAAATTCCTGAAGAGAGCCGGGTATGAGTTTTTTATTACTTGCATATTGTGCCTCCTGTGAAGGAAATCCCTCTAATTTATAGGTACCGATTATGGTGTCGTTCCTTTTTACACTTACACGGTAAGAAATTAACCCCTGCATGGTATAATTGAATTCCAGCCGGGTTATAACTCTTAAAGATGTAGGCCCTTTAACCTTAAACTTCTGAGGGGACTCAGCAGAAAAACGATAATACGATTTTGTGCTTAATTTATCAATTTTAATATCTACCTGAGAGGAATCATTAAGAGAAGGCTTGTCTTTCCATTCAATCACTGAATCGGGTACAAATTTGTAACGAAGATCAACCTGAGGAGATTTATATAGCATCAGGAAATCATAATCGTGAACACCGGGTTTGACTTTTATAGAAAATGTTTTCACTGTTGACGGCTTATCATCAATAGCCTGAATATTGACATCCCGTCCTGCCTTAATTACTTTATTAGCTGTAAAAACCCTTACGTCTGTATTATCGATTTTATAAACAACCGTATATGAAATACTGTCGGGACTGTCGCGCGTAAAACGGGCATATGTTGTGAGCGTCAGTTTGCCGGGACCCTTTACGGAAATATGTGTTGCACTATCCCTGGATAAAGCATAATAGGTCAAAAGATTCCCTTTGATATTGTATTTCACCCTATTCATCTGAGCATGCAAGTTTAGCTGAGATAATATCAACAGTATAAAGCAAGACGTATTTAACAAAATAGTGTTTTTTTTCATGTTAAAATATTATAGAATTAAATCATTTTCGTTTTTCTGTTCCGTGCGAAGAATATCCTTACCCAGTCTTACATTTCTTTTATCATGATAAATAATAAAAATTATTAATGCCAGAAGCACAAACGTTATGGGCGCCAGAACGAACAGATTATATTTTTTAGATTCAAACAATTCTCCACTGCCTGGCTCAGGCAGTGGAATAGGCTTTATAGGCAAATCATACGTTGCAGCCAGCGCATGAACATCAAGCAGATGAATAACAGGAATACCTCTTTTAGCCATTTCGTAGACAACCCCTATTTTTTCCGGGAAATTGTGCAAGGAAATTTTTCTATTCAAACCCTGGGGTATATGTCCTTCATTTTTTACAGACCCCATACTCGCAACACCACCGCCTACATTAATGTAAGCTTTTATAGGCTTACCTGCCGTGCAGCTGTCGTATATATGCATTCTGAGGGCGACATTGTTCTTTATGGAATCGAAACAAATAAGTTGTAGATTATTTCTTTTGATGGATTCTTTACTCAGTTCAACTCCTTCAAGGCTTAAACCACGACCTATATCACCACTTGCACCAATGGAAGCTGCCACAGAATTGAAACTTATAATTCCTGAATCGCAAAGGACCTTTGTCATATCAAGCCAAGTAAATTCCGGATCGTTTGCTCCCCAGCTCGAAGATGACACAGAACTTATAATAATCGGTTTCAGTTTCAATGTTTGCAAAGCCGCACAGACAGCAATATTAAGTGCCGGGTATGAACCTGTCATTCCCACTGCAATATAATCGCCTTCTTCCACATCAAGCTCTTTCAGAAAATGTACATTAAGCGCTGCAAAGTTTGGATTTGTAACTGTAGATTTTGCAGAGAAGGAACCTTTCTCCGAAGTGATGGGAGAATATTCATAGCCAATTAACCCGGTTTCATTCGGATCGTTAAAACTGTTGACAAACTTCGCATGACCATAACGATAATGTTTTATGGTCTGAGCGGCTTTCTTACATAATATCGCTGCTTCAATTTTTTCATCATACCACTTATCTTTCCGCATTATTTTATTATTCTCAACAATAAAAAATCCACCCAGGGAAAGTAGCGCTAAAAAGAGAAGTACATAATTTGAACGGATGTTTATCAGATTAAGAAATTTCATACTACTAGGGAATTAAAGAACCATTAAATAATAAAATCACGGAAAAGCGTACGATGACCGATGTAATAATAAGCATGCTTACTGTTTTTATAATACCCTGTCTGTTTATAGAATGTGCAATGAGTCCGGGGATAACCCAACCCAATGCCTCGAGCCGGAAAGTATTTTCGGAAACATTGAATACCAGAAAATGATGAGAGATAAGAGCAAGAATACAACCTACCAGTAAACATGCCACCATCTGCCTGCGGCCATACATAAAAGTAAAGGTCCCGATAAATTTGATTATCAGACTGGTGAGAATAGCAATAATAATAGTAGCCGCTATCTGATCCATATGCGACAACTGAAGGGCAAAATATCCGGGGACTACTATTCCTCCTGCGGCAAGACCAAATGCCTCCATAAAAAAAAGACTTGAAACCAGTCCGAAAGCTATTGCAAATTCTACCATAATTATTAAATTTTAGAAAGACTCATTTTTTCGAAATATTTTACCACATCGGCACCCATGCCTCCCATATTGCCAATGGCAACTATAGTAGCACTTTCAGGAATTTTTGTCATTACTTTTCCAAAAACTTCTTTTGAGGTTGTCCAACCTATATTTACAATTTTTTCTTTCGAAATATTGTTTTTCAGTGCAAGATCTTCTACTACTTCAGAGCGCTGACCAATAAAAATCACATAATCTGCGGAAATGCTCTTACTTATCATCTCAACCAATTGTCTTGCACGGTCGAGGCGGTCTTCCCTTGTGTTTACCATTATGATTTTTAAATCGCCATCAGGGGCGTATCTGATTATATTATTCCAGATCATAAGGCTTGATTCTGGGTCGTTCGCAGCAAAAGCATTAAAAAATGTTACTTTTTTATCATTTTTTCTGATAATAGCTTTTGTCAAAACACCTTCATCGGAAATTGCAGTGTACATTCCTTTTAGCGCTGTTTTTCTATTGACACCAAGATGTTCACATACCGCAATGGCAAGGGCTACATTTTCCTTGTGTTCAATATACGAGAAGCCTGCCATTTCCTCACTAGTGACACTATTTTCATCAGACTGAAAAGAAAAGCATTTCTTTTTCTTTGCAATTTTTTCAAGGTAGTCGTAAATCCTGTTTTCGGCAGTAAAAAAATGTTTTTTGGATGGTATCGTATTACTGATAGCTTTTGCCACATCCATTAATCCAGGTCCCATTACATCCAGATGATCGAGGCGAACATTAGTGATTACGCCTATGGTTGCATGAACCATCTTCCGTTCAGTAATTTTCTGATAGAGGGGTTGTAAGGCCATGCATTCAATAATCAATGCATCAGCATTATGCTCCACAGCATACTTTACAATTTTTAATTGTTCAATGATATTGGCTTTTTCCTTGCGGTGAATCTCAACTTCGTTGCCATCATTCAGAATTAATCGAGGATATGTTCCTGTAACTTTTACTATAGTATTAATTCCTCCAGCCCTTAATCCAGCTCCAATAAGACGTGTTACACTGGATTTACCTCGTGTGCCGTTAACATGAATGCGAATAGGTATTTTATAGACCAATCTATGATGCTTTCTGTATTCTACAAAACCATAAAATACAAGTAATGACGTTAATAAAATTATTATTATTAAACTGTACATTTATTTCTTCACATTAAAAAAATTTCTTGATTCGTTCAAATTATACCTGCCTGACAAACAATAATGTTGTTGCAATATTTCGTCGTCAAGCACTATCATGATATACTTATTAGTTACTTTTTTTAAGGTCTTGCAATTATAATTAATCCTTCATCTTCATCAGCAACATAAATATAGCTCGGATCTGCATCTAGGCCTAAGGCAAAAGATGTTTTTACAACCCCAATCAAAACGGGATTGCTTACATCCGAAACATCAATAATTTGAAGCCCACTTCCTTCAGTAGTTATAAAAACTTTGCCATTTTCATATATCAGATCCTTTGCATATCCACCGGTGGAATACGAACCTGTGACAAAAATATGATTCGTATCGGCAAAATTTACAATCTGCAGTCCGGCTGTACCACAAGCCATAAATGCAATAGGGCTTGTGTTTGATACTGTAATGGCCTCGGCATATCCTTTCGTGTCGCAACTGCGCACTAAAGGGTAGGTTCCAAAACCCTGCGAAAAGTTGGCAATATTGTAAACCTGTAGTCCCATTTCACCACAGGCAACCAGTAGTAAATTGCTGTCCAATGAAGTGCAAACTCCCATTGCGTAACCACTTGTTTGAATACTGGCACGAGGATCAGGATAAAAGATCTCAGAAATATTGGCAATTTTAACGCCTGTCTCACTAATGGCTGTAAAAAGGTAATCCCCAAGAATATGAAGGTTCTTTGCTGGCTTCATAGAGGTATTGGAAGCAGTTACTACAGGATGTATAGGGTCTGCAACATTAACCACCGTTACTCCAAAACTTCCTGCAGCAATATAGACAGCGCTGTCTTTCATTAAAATTTTTGTGGAGTAACCGCGAACATCTTCTGTTGTTATTGAAACACCAACAGGATTTGTAGGATTGCTCACATCTGCAATTAGCAGACCTCCTTCGCCCTGAGTTATATAAGCCAGGCTGCCTTTTTTCAGCACATCCTGAGCAAAACCTTGTGTTTCATATCTGCCTATTATTGTGTAACCACCATTATCTGGTTCCAATGATACAGGATCAGTAGGTTTAGCACAACCTGATCCAAAAAGGATTAAGATTTGAAATAAGTAGAAGAGCTTATTCTTCCAAAAGTTTATTTGATCATTCATTATTATTTTTTTTTAAAACCCCTTATGTCTGTATTTACAATTATTCGCCTTCTTTAGAACGGGAACGCGTGAACCGGATATCATTGAAACTGTAGGTAACCGCTAGTCCAAATTGTTGCTGTGTATAGTCTTTCTCCTGCGAAAGATATACCTTGTTTGCTTCGGCCCTGGTATCGGAATCCCGTTTGCACCATTTATAAAAACCTGAAATTGATAGTGAGCGCAATAATTTTATTTCGTAATTGATTTCAATTTTATAGAATCTATCAATTCTTCCGGCATGCATTCTGTCAAGTTCCAGATAATGCTTAGAAGAAAAGCAACTTCTTTTGTAATCCACATCAAGACTGATGGTGTGCTGCTTGTTAAAAATCCGTGGCAATGGATATTCTACCGAACCGCTAATCTCATCGGCTTTAAAGGAAGGGTCAGAATCATCAGAATTCTCTTTTGTTTCCTGAGAGTTATCAAAACCTTTAGCATTCGAAATTACATATTGGTACCCAATTTTAAACTTTACTTTATCTTTTATCGATTGATAGATCCTAATGCCAAAAATCTCTTTGTTGCAATCATACTCAGTAAAATATTTATTATAGAAATTCTGTTCAAAATCAAATGAAAACCTCAAACGAGTAAAATTATGCTTGAAGAATGCTTTCTCAATCCATATGCCATAATCATTTTTGGTAAATTGAAATGGTTGAAAAGTTTCAGGAGTATAACCATAAATATCTACCAAATCAGCATCCCGGAAATGTCTGATATAAAACTTAGGAATATAACTGTACGACAGATTTAAAGTGATCTTCCAATTGAAATACTGCTTTATATCAAAATCAATCTGGGTCCAGCTTTTAATCTTATTATTGATATAAGATTTTCGTCTGAAACCTCCCTCCAGAACGGTTTTATATTTACCAAAAAACTGAAATGTTGATGCTACTTTAAGGGAATTATCCAATACCAATCCATCGCTGGTGTTAATATTAAACCTGCCTGAATCCTGTTTGTTTAAAAATTTTGTCAGATAATAATCGGAGTATTCTAAAATATTGTCGTTGTAGATAGTGCCAAGACCTAATTCTATCTTCAAAAACTGAAAGACCTTTTTCTTTTTCGATTGTGCAGAAACACAAGTGAACATTAAGAAAAATAAAAGCATAGGAATCAACCGTACAAAGAACAGCCCTTTAATGCTATAATTAAACTTGTTCATCAGTAAAGATATCTTCCTTATCTTTTTGCTTTTATTTCAGTGCAACCTTCAACTTACACAGTTTCATAGTTTGATTGAACCCATCGCTGTTGAGCTTAACGAAATACATACCTTCACTTACCTGATTTCCTTTATCATCCTGACCATTCCATTTTACTGTATGATTTCCGCCCGGTTGTTTTCCTTCCATCAGAACTTTTATCAAGCGGCCACTCATATCATATATTCTCAGGGAAAGATTACTTTGTTCGGGTATCGAATAATTTATCATTGTGCTTTGATCAAACGGATTCGGGAAAACGTTTTTCAGTCCATATACATTTACATCGCCGGGCACCTCAGGTACTGATATGTGATATTTCAAGGTAGGCAGCTCCGTGGTAAACTTAATAGCAAAGCTGTTTTTTACATGCGAGCCGGTATTGGCGTAACTATTATTATAAAGATATTGAAGTGCACCACCTTCGTTATTATTTTCAATACCAATGGTGCAAGAATTTGAAGTCGATACTTTTTTATATTGACAGATAATCTCACCATCGCCTGTTGGGGGATTGGTATAATAAGCCGGGTCATTAAGTATTATCTGAAAGACTTCATATTTGGGTGATAACCCATCGCCCCAATGCGCAAGGCTATCCCACTGTATTATGAATCGATGATGGGATATATCATTGAAATAAAATATTTGCTCGTTTGCATCATTATTGCCCAAATCATCCCAAAAAACAGCCACCATTGATTGAATGCCATCATTACCTGGTAATGTGGTATTTGCATATGCAGTTTGGGTTCCTGAGCCAAAAGCTATCCATCCATCTGTACTAATCCTAACCTGATTAAAGGAACTTCCATAATATTTAAAACTAAAAGGAATATTAATAGTGGTTGTTTGCTCAGAATTTGTAATGGGAATTTCTGTACCCACCTGTTGTAGTTCAACCCAGCTATACACGGGAGATTGTTCATATAATGTATCGACGCTGGAATAGGCATAGTATCCATATGCATCAGGGCCCGTGGGATCGAGGGAATCAGCAGTTGCAACCGGCAAACTGAATGTAACTGTTTCTGTAAAAGGATAACTACCTCCCTGCGTTGATAGCTTTAAAGTAAAATCGGCCATATAATCAACAGGGCATGTCGGCGATATGTTTACCACAAAAAAATCGCTGGTATTGGTTTTGATTGAATCAATTTTTATTGTTCCAAAGTTACCAACTGAATCAGTTATGGTAATATACGGATCACTACTTTTCAATATTCCCTGAACGTTTGGAGCATTATCAACGCCGGTGTTTTTAATCGAGATGTGAAGCTTTGCTGTTTCACCGGGGTCTAATGATGTGTTTGGATAAATGGAGGCAGCATCATCCACAGTTGTATTTATGTACTCCAGTTCACAACCCTGTACCGGCTGATAGTATAGGTAGTCCCACGAATTAGTGCCACTGGTAACATGTAATTTGATTTTAACCAACGCACCAATTTCAGCATTTTGATTGATATGGATCTGATAAGGAGAACCAACAACTGAATTTCCGGAGGTAATATTTCCATAACTGATAGCTGTTGTGGTAATTACCTGCATATTTGAGTTAAGAGAAGTAATCGTTGCCGTTGTATTATTCGCAGTTTGTATTCCCCAGTTCTTAAGCGTAAACGCAATAGTTAAGTTTTCATTCGGATTCATAATACTATCCAAACTACCACCCGAACCCACTATATGTGGCAAACCTAAAGGCCCAACGTGAACCGCAGATTGGGTAACAGCCATTTTTCCCTGATAAGGAATAACATCGCCACCACGAACCGTTACCGTTAATGAGTCTAAGGTTAATGGAGTGATTCCAATGATTACCTTACCGGTTGAATCAGTATAACCTGAAGCAAAAACATTCGTTCCGGTAATGGTTACCTGGGCATGGTTTACAGGCAAGCCTGTTCCATTGTAAGTTACCGTAATTTGAGGCTGGCTATATCCAATAGGAACTGAAACCGGGTGACTGACATTTATTGCCAAAGGAACTTGCTTCCAGATATGAACACTGGGGTCTCCCAAAACACAAAAAACACGGAATTGATATTCCATCCAGGCGTCATTTCCAAAAACATTATACATATACATTCTCCCCCTTAGCAATGCCTGCCCCGGTGTTTCTAATCCTTCCTGGAACATTCCGATATAAATTCCTTTGTCGATTTTGTTGTTGTAGGTGGTATGAGTATTTGATGTCGGGCCAACAAAGGCTACAGCCCCCCTTGGATTTGTTGCGGTGCCTAATTTGAGCCACTCTTCTCCAAAACAATTGCCTCCTGAGGCATCGAACATGGCAACCCCGCAGCCTATGCTTGTGACAAAGGTTAATTTTTTTCCATTGTTAAGATTAGATAAATCCGAAACAGTCATTGGAGTACAGGTAGCCCACCACCCGGTGTTCCAACCTTCGCCACGATAATTTAAAAAACTGCGTCCGTCGTTGATCACCTGAATTACGTCGTTCACATCCATTGTACAGGGCTGATTGCTCATCAAGGTATCCACAGAAGTGAAACCACCATCCTGTATCATGACATCAGCCGTAAAACGCTTGGTTACGATTTGGGATAGGTATGCATCATTAGAGCAACATACTCCTTTTTTAAACCATGCGGTACTGGTTGTGTAAGGGGTTTTCTCATAACCCATGGCTTTGGTTATACATACATTCAGGGTATTGGTGCTCTGAACAGGAAACCTTCCAATCATCATTTCCGGGAAATAATCATTTCCATCAATTTCAACGAAAAAGTCTTCACTGGCAAATGAATAATCGTAGGATACAGTTTTTTTGGGACAGATACCATCATCACCAATCAATAAAACATAGGTTGGGGGAAATTCCCAATTATGATAAGCATCAGTGATATGGTTTTTAATTATTGTTGCATCACTTGCGTTGGCGCCTATATCGCTGAACTTTGTAATATGAACGTCGATGCCGCTTTGTCTTTTCCAATTGGCATAGGGTTGAAAAGTGTTTACATAAGTATCAGGCATAATGGCTAGCATAACTTCCCTTCCATTTTCATCTCCATAATACAGATTGGACAAGGCACTTTTATAGTTTAAAATAGTGCTCTCGTATATTTTTGCAAAAGAAGGAGCAATTGATTTTGTTTTTTTGGTTTTAGGATTTACAGCATTTCCGGCGTTGTAACTTATTTTTACCGTGATGGAAGAAGTTACCTGTAATTCTTTTTTTGAAGGAATATAGCGGATAGGATATACAGATAATCTTACGATGCGAAAATCGCGAAAGATTGCAGGGGTTCCCACAGATGCTATATTGGATGGAAATACTTCAGGAGATGAGTATACACTTTCATTCTCTAAATAAGCCGTTTCGGGCTTACCTTCGATCCAGCTTGCCCGACAGGGTGGTAAATTAATGTTTTGGAAGGTTTGCAAGCTACCTGCTTCAATGATCTCGACGGAAACCGATGCATTATCGGGAATTGCCAAAATGCTGGCCACATAAGGCAGATCGGGAGCACCGGCCAGGGAAGCAGCACCATCGGACAGCAAATCGATGGCCTGATACAGTTTTTTGCCGGAAATAAATTCGCTTATATTAAAGCCGGAAATGTCGACCTTTATGACAGTGCTATTAATATCATCGCTTAAAACTTGCACCACAGGGGCTGTTTTATTTGTATTCCCGCTATGTAGTGAATGCCACTGAGCCATCATACTGATTGGAGCAAGGCCTAATAAAAGTAATAGAGTAAAAAGTTTTTTCATAAGTAAATCGATTTTAATGCACGATGAATTAAGGGAATATTATGGTTGGTTTTATCAATAAATTAAACGGTTGACGGGCACTATATTAGTATAACAGAACAAAGATATTTTTTATTCACTAACGTGCGGCAAAAAAGCAAGAATATTTTTTACTGTTTTGACAAACCAGCTTCTTGTTTACAATAAGTTTGGTTACACCATGAAATTTGTCCAAACAATACCTATATACAAAGGTAGTGTCGCCATTTTTACCAAGGCCTATTAGAGTGCTATCTTGCAATCCATAAAAAAAATACCCCCTTAGTCGGAGTTGTCCTTCTCTATAATACTCCTCATACCATCCAATTAAAGTATCGTTTTTATAGTTTTTCAGGAGATCAATACGCTGTCTTTCTTCGAATAAGTAGACCAAATTCCTTGTTTCCCCAAAGAATTTGTTTCCCCAACAAAATAGAAGGTTTTCAACTTATTTTCTCCGTTTATATTTTGGGAAAATGTTGCATTATGTTGAACAAATGCACAGCCTAATAAGCAGAATAAATTCTTCATGTTTTATACCAGAGAATACTTAACGCATCATTTCAATGCGGATTTCAGAAATTTCCATATACTCATAACCTACTGTTTATACGTAACTTCTGTCTAATAAGTATTGAAGTTGGATTGTACTATAAGGACAACAAACTCCAACTCGTTGAAAATGACTTTCAATACATTGAAATCGAATTTCAACATGTTGAAGACGACTTCCAATATGTTGATACGAATTGCAATATATTGGCAACGACCTTCAATGTATTGAAATAAGGCTGACATAAATTAACATTCGGCTTCAATACATTGAAGACTAACTTCAATGTATTGACAATCGTCTTCAATATAAGATCAACTACCTATCTTTCATTGAAGGCTGACTCCAATACTTTTCAGACAATTTGCATTATTTCAGTACATTACCAAAATGAATAATTAGCTTAAAAAAATATGGATTGATCGAAGTTCAGCAGTTTTTTTTCGGATAAAAATATTATTACTCTTGTGTTTTATTGCGACAGCCAACTAAGCTTAAGTCGATAAGCAGTCATTACCCGTAAGCCCGGAATTTTATGCGGCCAGGTGGTGCAGGGTTCAAAGGGGCTAAATCATGATTTACTCTGTCTAAACCATGGTTTAGGCACTCTAAACCCGGGTTTAGAGTGCCTGAAAACTGCTTCAGAAAGCCCGATTGGGGGTTTTGAAATTTGGATCTTGGAATTTGAGGCTTGAGACTTTCCTTCCCTATCCTCCGTAAGAAGGCGCTTCATGCTTTTCCACACAAACCTTAGCTTTCATAAACTGACGGTTCATGCGGGCGATGTTGGTGACTTTGATCTCTTTGGGACATTCGGCTTCGCAGGCGTAGGTGTTGCTGCAATTGCCAAAGCCGAGACGGTCCATTTCGGCTACCATGTTTTGTACGCGTTCGGCAGCCTCTATTTTGCCCTGGGGCAAGAGGGCCAACTGCGACACCTTGGCACCGAGGAACAAACTGGCCGATGCATTGGCACAGGCTGCTACACAGGCTCCGCAACCTATGCAGGCAGCGGCATCCATGGCGAGGTCGGAGTTTTGCTTGGGTATGGGTATGGTGTTGCCATCGGGTACGCCACCGGTGTTGACGTTGACGTAGCCGCCGGCCTGAATGATGAGATCGAGGGCGCTGCGGTCGACAATGAGGTCTTTGATCAATGGGAAAGGTTTGGCACGCCAAGGCTCTATGACAATGGTTTCGCCATCGGCAAAGCTGCGCATGTGGAGCTGACAGGTGGTGATGCCACGTTTGGGCCCGTGAGGACGGCCGTTGATATAGAGGCTGCAGGTACCGCAAATCCCTTCGCGGCAATCGTGATCGAAAGCTACGGGATCGTTACCCGTTTCGATGATCTGCTGATTGAGGGTATCGAGCATTTCGAAAAAAGAGCTGTCGGGGGAAACATCTTTGACAGTGTAGGTTTCGAATTTTCCTTTTGCAGTGGCATTCTTTTGACGCCAAATTTTTAAGGTTAAGTCCATATTGTGTGGATTTTTAAAATCAATTTTTTACTCCTTATACTATATACCAAATACTATATACCTGCTACTTGTAGCTCCTCTGTGATGGTTTGGCCACTTCGAATTCCAGTTGTTCTTTGTGAAGTTCGGGTTCGTTGCCTTCGCCTTTATATTCCCATGCCGAAACGAATGCAAAGTTTTCGTCGTCGCGTTTGGCTTCGCCGTCTTCGGTTTGCATTTCTTCGCGGAAATGACCTCCGCAGGATTCGCGACGCTGTAGGGCATCTTTCATCATAAGCTCGCCGAGTTCGATGAAATCGATGAGGCGGCCTGCCTTTTCAATTTCGGGATTGAATTCGTTGAGGTCGCCAGGGATGAGAAGATCGGTCCAGAATTCTTTCTTGAGTTCGGGAATGAGAGAGAGACCTTTTTTCAGACCTTCTTCGGTACGGCCCATGCCGCAATATTCCCACATGATCTTGCCGAGTTTCTTATGAATGCTGTCTACAGATTGTTTTCCTTTTATGTTCTTCAGTTTTTCGACAAAGTCGGTTACTTCTTTTTCGGCCTGAACAAATTCGGGAGCATCGGTAGGGATGGGTTTGGTGTGAATCTCGGACGAGAGATAATTGCCAATGGTGTAAGGCAACACAAAATATCCGTCGGCCAGTCCCTGCATCAGGGCCGAAGCACCCAGACGGTTGGCGCCGTGATCGGAGAAATTACATTCGCCCATAGCAAACAAACCGGGTATGCTGGTCTGCAGTTCGTAGTCGACCCAAATGCCGCCCATGGTATAGTGCACGGCAGGATAAATCATCATAGGAGTTTCGTAAGGATTTTCGTTGATGATCTGCTCATACATCTGAATGAGGTTGCCATAACGCTCTTCGATGACGCTTTTGCCGAGACGTTTGATGGAATCTTTGAAATCGAGGAATACGGCCAATCCGGAATGGCTGACACCGTAACCGGCATCGCAACGCTCCTTGGCGGCACGTGAAGCCACATCGCGGGGAACTAAGTTGCCGAAGGCCGGATAGCGGCGCTCGAGATAGTAATCGCGGTCTTCTTCAGGAATATCGACGGGCTTAATTTCGCGTTTGCGCAGTTTGGCAACATCTTCGAGTTTTTTTGGTACCCAAATACGTCCGTCGTTGCGGAGACTCTCGCTCATTAAAGTGAGTTTCGATTGGAAATCGCCGTGAACGGGAATACAGGTGGGGTGGATCTGGGTGTAGCAAGGGTTGCTCATATAAGCACCTTTTTTATAAGCGCGCCAGATAGGAGTTACGTTGGAACCCATGGCATTGGTAGAAAGGAAATATACGTTTCCGTAGCCACCGGTAGCCAATACCACAGCATGACCAAAATATTTTTCGATTTGTCCGGTAACCAGGTTGCGAACTACAATTCCGCGGGCTTTACCATCGACCACCACCACATCGAGCATGTCGCGGCGGTTATAAAGCTTTACGCTTCCTTTTTTGATCTGGCGACTCAGGGCACTGTAAGCACCCAACAAAAGCTGCTGACCTGTCTGACCACGGGCATAAAAAGTACGGGAAACCTGAGCTCCTCCGAAAGAACGGTTGTCGAGCAATCCGCCATAGTCGCGGGCAAAGGGAACGCCTTGCGCCACGCATTGATCGATGATGCCATTGCTGACCTCAGCCAGACGATAGACATTGCCTTCGCGGGCACGATAGTCGCCGCCCTTTATGGTGTCGTAGAACAAACGGTACACACTGTCGCCGTCGTTCTGATAATTTTTAGCAGCATTGATACCTCCCTGCGCAGCAATACTATGAGCGCGGCGTGGGCTGTCCTGATAGCAGAACACTTTCACGTTGTAGCCGAGTTCGCCAAGGGTGGCGGCGGCAGAAGCTCCGGCCAGACCCGTACCTACGATAAGGATATCGAGTTTGCGTTTGTTGGAAGGATTAACCAGCTTGCAGTTTGCTTTGTAAGTACTCCATTTTTCGGTCAAAGGCCCTTGCGGAATTTTTGAATTTATCTTTGTCATTGCTGCTTGTTATTTTTGAATTAACGAATAAAGATCTTGTTGGTCAGTGGATCAAAAGAAAAACATGAAATAAACGGGAACAATAGTGAAACCTACGGTAACTATCAACGCATATATGGTGCTGACGGTTTTTATGGTAGCATTGTATTTATTGTGGTTCAATCCCAGTGTCTGGAAACCCGATTGAATGGCATGATTGAGATGGAAGCCAAGAAAGAGGAAAAAGGCAATGTAGATTATTGAATAAATCTTGTTGGTGAACAACATCACGGCCATGGTGTAGAAATCATGTTTATCCACACCGGCCGGAGCAGTAACCCAACCTAATTTCACAAAGAAGAAATGCATGAAATGCAGCAGGAGGAACACAAACACTATGGCTCCGGTATAGATCATGTACTTCGAGAAAAAGGAAGTGGTAGATTTGTTGGGGGTGAAATAACGCACCGGACGCGATGCCCAGTTTTTCAAGGTTACTAATACACCAAAAAGTATGTGAACAAAAAATCCTCCGAACAACACATATTCGAACACTTTTATAAAAATATTGGTCTTCATGAACTCAGAGGCGGCCATAAATAGTTTTCCACCATCACCGCATAGCAACAAGAGGTTGATGGTGAGATGCACCAGTAAAAACATGGCCAGAAACAAGCCAAAGGCACCCATGATAATTTTTTTCGTAATCGAGGAATAATTAAACAAGTTGTTCATATGATCCGGTTTTGGAAAATAAAAAAATACTTAAGAGGTCGGTAAAAAATTAATTCTTGTATTAGCGAAACAAAGGTAAATTTTAATTTAATTTTACAAAAAAAAAATACCATCAATTATTAAATCTCAATTATGCGTTATACAAATATCAATTCAGATCTTTTCGTCCGCAATCGCAGAAAGCTTGTTAGTAGGCTTAAACCAGGCTCAGTTGCCATAGTTTTATCGAATGATGAATGCCATAGGAACGGCGATCAGTTCCATCCTTACCGGCAGAGTTCCGACATGTTTTACCTGACTGGCCTTGATCAGGAAAAATGCATTTTATGTCTTTGCCCCGACCATCCTACCGAAGCCCTGCGCGAAATAGTTTTCACGGTGCAGACCAACGACAGCATGGTGACCTGGTATGGTCATAAATATAGTTTGGAAGATGCTTCAAAAGTATCAGGAGTAAAAACCGTAAAGTGGCTCGATAGCTTTGAAGATACCATGAAAGATCTGGTGCTTCGCTCGGAATATATTTACCTGAACATGCACGAAGACGCGCGATTCTCCACCGAAGTGCCTTCAAAGGAACTGCGTTTTGCCCAAAGAATGAAGAACGATTATCCAACGCATAAATTCGAGAGACTGAATCCTATGATCACAGAATTCCGCATGTGCAAAGAACCTGAAGAAATAAAGATGATGCAGCAAGCATGCGATATCACCGAAAAAGCTTTCAGGCGCTTACTCAAAAGTACCCGTCCGGGAATGATGGAATATGAAGTGGAAGCCGAGATCACTCACGAATTTATCAGCAACGGGGCAGGCGGACACGCCTATTACCCCATTGTGGCTTCGGGTGTGAATGCCTGTGTGCTGCATTATGTGAAAAATGACCAGAGACTGAAGAATGGGGACCTGATATTACTTGACTTTGGAGCTGAATACGGCAACTACGCGGCCGACCTCACCAGAACCATCCCCATAAACGGCAAATTCAACAAGCGTCAGAACGATTGTTATAATGCCGTGCTTCGTGTGATGAAAAAAGCTACTCAGCTCATCATACCGGGTGCCACCATCGAACAGATCAATAAAGATGTCACCAAACTGATGGAAGCCGAAATGATTGGATTGGGATTGTTCACTGCAAAAGATGTGAAGAACCAAAATCCTGACAGCCCTATGTACTTTAAATATTACATGCACGGAAATTCTCATTTCCTGGGATTGGATGTGCATGATGTGGGAACAAGGCAGATGGTGCTGAAACCCGGCATGGTGCTTACCTGCGAGCCCGGCCTTTATATTAAGGAAGAAGAGATTGGCATCAGGATAGAGAACGATATTCTGGTCAATGAAAAAGGGCCTATCGACCTGATGAAAAACATCCCTAGGGAAGTAGAAGAAATAGAAGCCCTGATGAAGGGAAAAAAGTGATAAATTTGTAAGACAAATCTAAAATCATAAATCTAAAATCTAAAATTTATAATCATGTTCGCAGCTAACGTTTATATAGAAAGAAGAAAAAAACTAATAGAACTTGTAAAAAGTGGTGTCCTGATCTTTGTCGGCAACACCGAACTTCCGATGAACTATCCGCAGAATATCTACCATTTCAGGCAGGACAGTACCTTCCTGTATTTTTTTGGTATCGATGAGCCCGGATTGGCAGCAGTTATTGATATTGATAAGGGTAAAGAGATCATTTTTGGCAATGATGTCGACATAGAAGATGTTATTTGGACAGGCCCGCTACCCTTGTTAAAAGACAAGGTGAAAAACGTTGGGATCTCCTCCTCAGAGCCTTTCTCAGGATTTGAAACCTATGTAAAAGAAGCTGCAGGAAGAAACCGCAAGATCCATTACTTACCTCCTTACAATCCTAACACAAAGATCTCCTTATCAAAACTATTGGGAATTGAGATAGACCAACTTAAGGAAAATGCTTCCATGGAACTGATGTTGGCAGTTATCGGTCTGCGTTCATTAAAATCCGCTGAAGAAGTTGCTGAGATAGAAAAAGGGATAGAAACCGCTTACGAAATGTTTACCAAAGGCATGAAACTGGTGAAGCCGGGCAATTACGAATATGAAGTGGCAGGTGCCATGGAAGGTATTGCTTTGGCGAAAAACGGAGTCTTGTCATTCCCAACCATACTTTCAGTTAGAGGTGAAATTCTGCACGGACATGCTCACGGAAATTTGATGAATGAAGGCGATATGCTGGTAATGGATTCCGGCTTCGAAACCCCTAATCACTATGCCACGGATCATACCCGCACGGTTCCGGTAAATGGCAAATTCTCTCAAAAACAAAAGGAAATTTACCAGATTGTTCTCGACTCTCAAATGGCTGCCATTGAGGCTATCAAACCGGGAGTGAAATATCAGGATGTTCACTTGCATTCCTGTAAAGTAATAGCCGAAGGTCTGAAGAAACTCGGACTCATGAAAGGCGACACTGACGAAGCCGTAAAACAAGGTGCACATGCGTTGTTCTTCCCTCATGGCTTAGGTCATATGATGGGTCTGGATGTTCACGATATGGAGGATATTGGCCAGATATATGTTGGCTACGATGCCGAAGTAAGACCCATTGACCAGTTCGGAACAGCTTACCTGCGTCTGGGAAGAAGATTACAGCCGGGTTTTGTGCTTACCGTTGAACCGGGCATCTATTTCATTCCTGAATTATATACCCTTTGGAAATCGGAGAACAAATTCACCGAATTTATCAATTACGATAAGGTGGCTGAATATCTTGGTTTCGGTGGCATACGCATTGAAGATGATGTACTGGTGACCGAGGCAGGTCATAGAGTGCTTGGAAAATCTATTCCAAAAACCGTAGAGGAAATTGAAGCCCTGATGGCGTAAGAAAGTAATTAGTATATAGTAGCTAGTGTAAACACCCCGAACTTCTAATCCTCTAGCATTTTTTTTAGGGATGAGAGGTGAATGGCTTCGAATATTTTACCGATTAGTTCCTCATCTACATTTTTCGAATTGGCGATCTTCTTTCGGGATTGTAATATTTCCTGCCAACGACCGGCTTCGAATAATGGCATTCCATGTTGGGATTTGTAATCACCCATTTCGCTGACAATTTGCATCCTCTTTGCTAAGGTTTCTATAAGTTGATTATCCAGAGCATCGATTTGGGTGCGCCAATCTTTGAATATTTCAGGTTTTGTTTCCGCAATAATATTCGCGTTAGACTTTACTTCAGTTAAACCCTTCTTTAGTGCTTCGATATTCTTCTCATTATATCTGACGCAGAATGAATCTATGCCGACTTTAAGTAGAAGTTTGATAATTTCAATTGTCATTTTAGGGTCAACTGAATGAATATAAACAGTTGCCTCTTTGGTTGGGAATTCACTCCTGAATAAAAAATATTCCGACAATTGCAGTAACAGATTATCAGTATCCAACTTTTGACCTTTCCCGATTTTGATAGTAAACGAAGGAATGTACTCCTCCCCTATAGTTTCTTTTTGCAACAGGTCCCATTCCGACGGAAAAAATTTCTTTTTAAACACCTTTTGTGCAATGGAATTTCTGTCTTCTTTTGTCTTCAAAGAAAAAACCCGTGGAAGTTTAAACTCGGAATTTATTGTACTTATAATATCCGAACCATTTGCTAACAGAGTCAAATGAGGTATTGCCAGTCCGTAATTCTCCTCTGTATTACAAAATTGCTTTTTAAGGTTTTGCAAATTGACATTTCTTGTGACCAGAAACCAAATGAAAGGTTTTTTTCTCATATTCAATCTTTCAGCAAAGCTTTATGCTCGGACAACTATTTCTTCCTGACTGTTTTTCCGGTTATCTCCTTTTTCTCCATCATTTCGGCACGGGGAATATTATCGCCGGAATTATTTATGGCTCCTGCCTTTGAATAATTTGCCAGCCTCGGAATTTTAGTATCTATTTCCTGATTTGGATTGATAACACGGCTACTATCCTTCTTTTGTGCAATAGTTAAAACAGGTTCATCAGATTTATTCTGCGCTTTGACAGAATAAATAGACAAAGGGATCATGATCAGAGTAACAAAAATAATTTTCTTCATTGGATTACTGAACAACTGAAAGTGACATATGGTGTCCGTCAAGAGCTGGATCAATTATAGCATTATACGTTCCTAAAATTCCTCCAACTTTACCTTGAATCTGAAGGGAATAATTTGCCCCCACTGTCAAACCTGTTACTAATCTGACATAAGAACAACTCCATGGAGTTATAGTTCCGGTTACGTCATCATAATTCTGAATTTTCTCATTAGTGCCGCCTATTGAAACACCATTATTTAACACCCTGAATTGTACATAGGACATAGAATTGGTATAACCATAACCGGATACTGAGAAGACGATCAATGCACTGGTATTTTGAGCAGTAAAACTTAAAACCATGGGTGTAACATTTGCCCAAGCAGCGGAACTTACAGTCCAGATAGCTGCCAGATAAACCCCTGTTTTAAATGTCACACCTGTCGGTCCTGTAATTCCGGTTACGCCAGTGGCACCAGTAACGCCATTGATACCATTAGTGCCATTCATACCTGCTGCACCAGTCGGCCCTTGTATTCCTTGAATTCCTTGTGGTCCGGTTGTACCAATATCCCCAGTAATCCCCTGCACTCCTTGAAGCCCGGTTGGGCCGATATCACCTGTAATTCCTTGTATCCCCTGTGCACCAGTAACACCTTGTATTCCTTGAAGCCCTTGCGCACCGGTAACACCAGGATTACCTTGTATACCCTGTATGCCTTGTGCTCCGGTAGGTCCAATATTCCCAGTAACTCCCTGCAATCCCTGACTGCCTGTCACACCCTGAAGACCGGTTGGACCAATATTTCCAGTTACACCTTGAATGCCCTGAACGCCTTGCGGTCCGGTAACCCCTTGAATCCCCTGAATTCCTGTTACGCCTTGTAATCCAGTAGATCCTTGAGCACCCGTAACGCCCTGAATACCTTGAACACCAGTTGTACCTTGTACTCCTTGTGTCCCGGTAGCACCTTGAGATCCGGTAGCACCCTGTAACCCCTGCGCTCCGGCAGGTCCCGTCTGCCCAATTGCACCGGTAACGCCCTGAACTCCCTGCAAACCCTGAGCACCTGTTACCCCAGCAATTCCTTGTATACCTTGCAACCCTGTTGGGCCTGTATGGCCAATAGCCCCAGTAACACCTTGTATTCCCTGAATACCGGCCGGACCTTGCACTCCTTGAGGACCTGTCACCCCTTGAGGGCCCTGAATGCCTATAGATCCTTGAGGCCCCATAGGTCCGGTATGACCTGTAATCCCAATGGTACCTCCACCACTACATAAAGATACCCAAGTTACGGAAACCATGTCGTAGAAGAATACGCATTTATAATCAATATCATAAACCAGTAGCCCGTTAGCGGGATTAATTATAGCTAATCTCTGATTTGTTGTAAGCCTAGGAATCAAAACGCCCTTATCACTAGCATCAACATCAAGGGCTGCTGAAGGATGAGGGTTCGCTCCGGTAGCATTGATTCCTACATTATTCTGCCCAAAAACAGACAATGAAATAAGTAGAAAAAGTAAAATAAAGTTGAGTCGAGCCAAATTCGCCATAAAATAAAATTAATATTTCCTTCCTTATAACTCCAATTTTACAAAAAAACTGGTGAGTATTAATAATTTTTAGATTCTCATTTTATTAAGACTTCGAGTTTTTTCAACCTTTCTTCAAGTTCTAAATTTTTAGATTTCAAATCCTCAATTACCTTTTGCTGTTCTTGTATCGATTTTACAATAATTGGGATCAGGGAATAATAATTTACCGTTTTTACTTCCATTGTACCAACTACTGAATCGTTTCGCGTTCTGTTTACATTGGTTGTATGCATCATTGCCTTTTTAACCAATTCAGGATAAAGTTTCTCAAAATCCTGAGCTAATACTCCATATTGATGTCTGTTGCTCAAAGAATATCCAGGGTATTTTTCACGATTAAAGTCAAATTCTACAATATTAATTTTTAAAAGTTTGTCAAGAGCGTTATCAAGAGGTTTAATATTTTTTTTAATTCGTTGATCTGAAATATTGAAATATCCTCCAGTTACATTAATATCTCCATCAAAATAACCAGCCCAACCAATAAAACCTGATTGGCCATTTACTCCATAACATTGGTCAAGATTATCAATTCCTCTGACGCCCGCACCAATAAAACTGGTTCCCACATACTCACCTTGTACTCCTCCAAAAACAGTAGCGCCAGCCATTATCGCGCCATAGGTGCCACCACCATTAAAACTGGAATAGCCGTTTACTGCCCACGGAAAAGTAGCATTACTAACACCATTCATAAGGTCACCTGGTAAAGTAGTATTAGTTGTTCCAATAAAAAACTCACCCAGATTACTCAATCGACCTCTAACAGTACCATTCGTAAACAGGTCAACATGGACATTGTCTGTTGTGCCAAAACGGTTATTCATTCCATTGGTTAATCCGGCATTCAGAGTTGTAAGCCAGGCATATTGAGTTGTGGTTAAAGTACCACTGCATGATGTAACATAAGACGATCCAATTGGATTGAATTGATGGGCAGTAATGGAACATGTCGGTCCGGTTACCCCTTGTAGACCAGTTGGACCAATAGAACCTGTTATTCCTTGAATTCCCTGAATTCCTTGTGCACCTGTAACCCCCTGAATTCCTTGCAATCCTTGAATACCCTGTAACCCGGTTGGGCCAATAGAGCCAGTTATACCCTGAATGCCTTGGATCC
>CAZRFL010000049.1:0-27947 GCA_964599365.1 uncultured Bacteroidales bacterium | reverse complement strand
CCTTCCAGAGTTGAATAGTTCTGTTTTTATTCACGGGTGAGTTCCATAAATCAATAGAATCCGGGTCTGCTATAAAATGTGTTGCCTGACCACCTGGTGCAGCATGCATATCCAAGACTGCATAAACATTATAATCTTCGCACCACTGCAAAACACTGTCAAGAATTGCCCATCCTTCAGGTTTGTAAACAAATGGATTAGCATCGTCCTCTAACAAATTATGATTAAACGGAATGCGAACAACATTATAACATTCGTCTGAAATTCTTTTAATATCTGCTCGTGTAATGTAGTTTTTGTAAACTGAGTCTCTGAAATTATTAAATGCTACTGGACCAATAACTGATGTCATTTTATTGGTAATATCTTTTTCAGAAATTAGTCCACCGCCCCACATCAATCCTTCCCACATCAACCATGAACCAATATTCACTCCATCAAGATTAATTGGTGTGTTTTGACCATTATGTATTTCTTGTCCGCTGCGATGAACAAATGATGTGTTGTCCCAAACAGCTTGTGCCTGTATGTTATTTACTGAAATAAGAAATCCCAACATAATTAGAAGGTTTCTTGCCGGGCGAAAAATTTGTCTTTTTCTTATTGCTTGTTTCATTGTCTTAAGTCTTCTAAGGTTGCCGGTAACTCGTTTATACCGCCGGAAATTCCATACTATCCCTGCCAATTTGGGTAAGTTGCTATGGTTTTTCCGGTTTTATTTAAATTCAAAATTAATGTTTATCTTATTACAAACTGTCAAAAGGCGAAATTATTTTCTGAATATTTTTTGTGCTTACGTGAGTGTATATTTCAGTGGTTTTGCTACTCTTGTGTCCTAATAATTCCTGTATATAACGTAAATCAACCCCACTTTCTAATAAATGAGTTGCATAGCTATGTCTAAGCCAATGCAATGAAACCGGTTTATTTATATTCGCGTTTTTAATGGCTGTTTTTAATACTTCTTGCAAACTGGCTTCTGAGTACTTCTCACCAACTATTTGTCCTTCAAATAACCAAACTTTAGGTTTATATAATTTGTAGTAATCGCGCAACATTGTAATAACTTTATCCGAAATGGGTACAATCCTGTCTTTTCTACCTTTTGATTGGCGAATAATTAATAATCCACGTTTACTATCAACGTCAATAGGTTTTAAATTTATTAGCTCGCTTCGTCGTAATCCACAAGCATAAATTAAACTTAACATCGTTTTGTGCTTTGTATTTTTCGGAGCATTTAGTATAGCAGCTACTTCTTCTTTACTCAAAACATTTGGCAATTTATGCTCGCTGCGTGGTCGCTCCAGTTTGTCAACATTAAGTTTGCTTTTTCCAACTTCTCTGAAAAACAACTTAGTCGCGTTAATTACTTGGTTCTGGTATGCAAAACTTAATTTGTTTTTAAGAATATACTCGTTCACATACCGCACCATATCACTATTATCAACTTCTGGCAAGGGTTTGGGATGTATGAACCTCAGGAAACTCTTGGCTGCATCCAGATAAGTTTTTATAGTCGATTCGCTATATCGTTTGTGTTGCATCCAGATTCTTAGTTCTTGCAGTCCTTTTTGAATTTCTTCAGGTATTGTTTCTTTTTCTTTGGTTTTTATAGCATCTTCTTCAGGAAGTTTATCTTTTAGTCGGCTATAATCAACCCAGGCAATGCCTTTAAATACTTTCAGCAATTCCTGTAAAGTTCCTTCTTTATCTTCTACAAACCAGCTCTTCCGGGTATTACTCCATGAAGCTCCTTTAACTTTTTTTAGAAGGGAAATTAATTCAACATCGTAGTCGAACAACACGAATAAACGGGTTGTTCCTTTATGATCGGCACGTTTACCCCGTAGGATTAAAAAAATTGCGCAATCTGCTTTTTATGTATATTTTACCGTTTCCTGATTTCAGGTACTTTTCTCTTCTGGTAGCATCTTGCTGATTTAAACATCCCTCATAATAAATAAGCTTTAACGGTCGTCTGTTTTTTGTAGATTCAACTTTACCATCATTATGAAGTTGTAATCTGTTTTTTAAATCTGCTGTATAACCTGTATACCATTGGTCATCTTTTTCGCTTAATAAGACATAAACGTAGTAGTACATAATTCTATTTTTTTAATCCAACGGGGTGAACAACTATAGTTTTCATGTAAAAACAATTTGCACCCCAAACTTACAAATTTTCTATTGATTTTCTTGTTTTATTAAGATTCTGAATAATTCCTAATGCATTTTTGATGTTTTGTTCGGTCCCTTGTAAATGTTTTACGTGCCAATGAAAATAATTTACGAACCCTTGAAAATGTTTTCCATTCAAATGAAAATGTTTTATCAGCCATTGAAAATGTTTTCCATTCGAATGAAAATGTTTTACCAGCCATTGAAAATGTTTTCCATTCGAATGAAAATGTTTTACCAACCATTGTAAATGTTTTACCAACCATTGTAAATGTTTTTCATTCCATTGTAAATCATTTTCAAAAAATCTTACACACAGCATATCAGTACATTAAAAAAAATGACCAAAAAAAAATCAACCCGAAAGTAAAATAATTCAAAAAAAACTTGACTTTCGTAACTAAATTATCGTATCTTTGACGTGTTTTAAATAAAGTTTTCATTTAGTTATTAACTTAAATTTTCAAAAGATGAAATTATCGAAAGTTTACGAAGGTTTTGACAAGGAAAACGGAAGCATTTCTGCTTACCTTGGCACTCCGGCCACGGCTACCCGCCTAAAAGTGGAAGCCGATCAGGTTATCCTCCTGCAAACAGGACGAGCTACCTGGAAAAGTAATTACGCCAAGTATGTTGATCCCCTCACCCACACACCGCCAGTGGTGATGGATACCAAGACCAGCTACAGAGAATTCAAAAAATTTATTAACGCTTTAAAAAAAGGCATCAAAAACAATCCCACCGTAGAGCTTACCGGTGATGATTATTCCGCTTTGTATATCCACAAAGATGCTGAAAGAAGAAAAGCTGTTCCCCGTCCTACTATTTACCCTGCCAACACCTTGGTAAAACAGGCGTACTGCTCGGCTACAATTTTTACGAGCAATCCCAATCCTCCTTTCGAGAAAGAAACCAGTCTGCCTAAAGATGTGACAAAAATTGGTCGCAAAGTAGCCTTTACTAAAAAAGACGAGGCTGCTCCCGATATTAAGTCTTATGTAACTTTGGAAGCCATAGGTGCTACTATTTGGGAATGGAACTATGAAGCTGATAAAATAGGCTTGATTGGTTGGGTGATTACCTATTATCTTAACAATCGCGGCGAAGCCGGCCCCGATAGCCGCCCCCTATCTTTCACCCTAAGCTAAAAATTGATAGCTTCGGCTAAGTAAAATACTACGGCTGTTATTAAGAATTATTCCCGACTACTTACTTTTTCTGGGTTATTGATAGAACCTTACTATAAATTCATCTGGAAGCGATTGTTGATGACTACATCCGTTATGAGGTCAACCATTTGCTTGACGATTTAAACTTTTCTGACACATCATTGCCCCACGCCTTCATCAGAGTGGAATAAATCATCTGTGGCAACAAAACCATTGCTGCCTGCTCAAAATTGGAAAAAATTTCTTAACTTTGGAAACACTCAGCCAAATTGTCTGATGTAATACAATCATTTGTCAAAAAATAGTATTCATCTTTTACACACACATCATGGAGAAAAAAGGAAGATTTATATTAATGAACATTGCTGAATTTGAAGAATGGCTTATGCAAAACCACTTCAGCAGGGTGATCAAACTGATACAAAACCACCACACCTACATACCCAACTACTCGCATTTCAAATCCATCAACCATTTCGGCCTGCTTCAGGGCATGGAAAACAGCCACCTGCAGCGGGGCTTCAGCGAGATAGCCCAAAACATCACCACCTTTCCCGATGGCAAAATAGCCGTGTGCCGCTCCTTCGACAAGATACCTGCCGGCATAAAAGGCGCCAACCAATACGGAATTTGCATAGAAAACCTGGGTAATTTCGATACAGGCGGCGACACCATGTCGGTTGAGCAAAAGCTGACCATTGTAAAAGCCAATGCCTTGCTTGCCACCAAATTTGGGCTCACTCCCACCACCGATACTATAGTCTATCATCACTGGTACGATCTCAACAGCGGATTGCGTACGGGAGGCAGCGGTGTCACGAAATCCTGTCCCGGAACCAACTTTTTTGGCGGAAACGCTGTCCACAATGCCCAACAGGTATTTATCCCCCTGATACTTGCTGCCATGCAAAACCCCGATGTGGTTCCACCCGCAGAAGAAGTCCTGGAAACTTATGAAGTTACCTCCTACGGACTCAACGTACGCTCGGGCCCCGGTGTAGAAAACCCTGTGAGTAAAGTGCTGCGCAAAGGCACCGTTGTCCATGTTTACGAAGAAGAGATCAACTGGTGCCGAATACATAAAACGGAGGCACTCTGGGTATCCAAGAACTACCTGAAGGCAGTATAATGCTTGTTGCAAAATCAAGCAGTACACTTTACTCCTTTTCAACACTTTCCGGGAAATATCAGAACGATTAACCCAAAGATTTATCATCCACTATTAAGAATCATTCCACTTTACTTGCATTTTAATTGACGATTGATTAATTTTGTATAATCATTCTTTTTGTAAAACAACTAAACCAAACACTATGAAATTAGCAATCATCGGAACAGGAACTGTGGGTCAGACCCTGGCAATAAAACTATTTGAATTAGGACATGATGTTATTATAGGCACACGAAATGTAGCTTCCAAACTGGCAAGCACCGAAAAAGATGCCTATGGCAATCCTCCCTTTTCGGAATGGTACGCAGCAAATAATACTATTAAACTTGGCACCTTTGCCGAAGCGGCTTCATTTGGCGAAATCATAATCAATGCTTCCAAAGGAGTACTTTCATTGGAGGCCTTACAACTGGCCGGCAACGAGAATCTCGCCGGAAAGATATTGGTGGATATAGCCAATCCTCTCGACTTCAGTCATGGCATGCCACCTTGCCTTGTCCCTGCCGTAAGTAATACCAATTCATTGGGCGAAGAAATACAGAAAACTTTTCCCGAAGCGAAAGTGGTAAAAACACTTAACACCATGTGGTGCGGGCTTATGGTCAACCCGGGTATGATTGGCAATGGCGATCATGTAAATTTTATCTGTGGCAATGATGAAGATGCCAAAGCCCAAATCAAGTCATTACTGAATGAATTTGGCTGGAAGAGCGAAAACATAATCGATCTGGGAGGTATTTCATCGGCCAGAGGTACCGAAGCTCTGTTGCCTGTTTGGATAAGCCTCATGGGAGTAATGAAAACCGGAGCATTCAACTTCAGGATTATAAGCTAATAATTTTCTTTAATCAGAAATTGTGGTAATTACCTGTACACTAATGTCAGGTAGTTACTGCTTTTAGCGTCCGATCCATGCTCCTTTTACAATGTAACGTGATTTTCAAAGCGTTTCATTTAATTAACTATTGAGGATTATTTAAAGAAAAAAATCGGTTCTTATTTTCAACACATTATACAACCTATGAAATTCGAGTATTTCACAGCATTTATCATAACCGGGGGATTTGAGTTCTTAGTGGCACTCATACTAATCTTTTTTACGGCTATTGTAAGACAAAACAAACTGACTATTTCTCTTTTTATGATTTGCAAACTTCTCAATGGTCTGGCTCTTATAGGACTTGGGCTGCAAGGAAGTTCAACTTGTAATTTGACGGCTAATATCAGTTTAGCTGCTCTGTTTTGTTCCTGGCTATTTCTGATACTAAGTGTTTCGTCTTTTAGAGGCAAGCTACAAATACCTTTTACACTGGCGATGTTTTTACCGGTATTCATTTCTGTTATTGCGATCCAACTATTTGACGTATCAGGTAAACCGGTTGCCATCATTACAACCTTTATGGTAATTGCTTTGTTTATTCCTGCTGCCATTCAATTGCTAAAGCATCATAAACCATTTAGACTTCCTGTCCTTATGGCCGTGTGCTATATTCTGTTTGCACTGGTCAATGTATTTAGGGCAATTGTGGTCTACCTTTCGCCGGAAACCTATAACTTCTTCGAATTTTCAGGTTTCGACCATTGGTACATTCTGATTTCCTTAGGTATTATTGTGATTAGTTCGCTTGGGTTCTTTTTATTGATCATCGAATCCGATAAAAGTTCACTGTTCGAATTGTCGAGGCTGAATAAAGTGGCTTTTGAACAAAGTCCCTTGTCTATTGTTACCACAGATCTGGATGGAGCTATTACTTATGCCAATCCGGCTTTTTGCCGAATATCCGGCTATTCGAAAGATGAAGTACTGCACAAAACAGCTAATGTGCTGCAATCGGGACAAACCCCTAAGGAAACCTTCGAAGATCTTTGGAAAACTGTAACTTCCGGCAAAGTTTGGTATGGGGAATTCATTAACAAAAAGAAAAATGGTGATATCTATTATGAAGATGTTGCTATTGCACCTTTGCAAAACGAAAAAGGTATCATCAATGGCTACTTCTCTATCAAGACCGATACCAGCGAACGCCGGAAAAATGAGCAACTCATCATTCAGCAAAATAGCGAGCTGAAAGAAATGGACGTTACCAAAAACAAATTGTTCTCCATTATAGCTCATGATCTCAGAGGCCCTATGGGCAGCATAATGAATTTATTGTTAATTGCACAGAAAAAATGAGAGGAAGACTCTCCAAATAATGCTTTGGAATTAATCAAAGCTGCCTCGGGAGCCTCCAAAACCAGTTTCGAACTCATTGAGAATCTTTTGCACTGGGCCCGTTCGCAATTTAATTCCATACAAGTACGTCCTTCCGAATTCGATATTGTTCCTATAATAATCTCTACCTATCAGCTCAACGAAAGCCAATTGGCAGCTAAGAAAATTGAAGGCACTATTTCTGCCCCTCCACAGGCAATAGTTTGGGCCGATGTCGAAATGATCAAAACGGTATTGCACAACGTACTATCCAATGCTATAAAATTTACCCCCTTGAACGGACAAATAAATATTCTGGTTGAAACGAAAGAACAATCAGTGACAATTTCGGTAGTTGATACAGGAGTGGGTATTGAGAAAGAAAGATTACAGTCGCTCTTCAAAACGAGTGAAAATCAAAGTACCAACGGAACTCATGGCGAAAAAGGAACAGGCTTGGGATTGGTGTTATCCTATGATTTTATTCAGAAAAATAATGGGGACTTTTGGATTGATAGCACTTTAGGCCAAGGAACCACAATACACTTTAGTCTGCCTATTGCTAACAAACTGAAATGATAACTTTTACAACAATGACTATTGTAAGTAAGCATGCGCAAACAGATGATCTTCAATACTTATAATGATCTTAAGAAATAAAAGTCATAGTATTTTCCTGTTGGAATTCTCACGAAATTTCATTATATTATTTACTCTGAACGTTTTAGTACAAGCTAAATTCTCTGTACACTTAGGTAATTGTTAAATATTCATAAATCTCATCAAAAAACTGCTTCGATATTTTTAATTATGGGTACTTTTGCCGCCGTTTAAAAAAACCAAACTATTATGAAAAAACTACTAATGCAACTATTAGTGCCGTCTATTTTGTTAATTGCCGGCAATGCGAAAGCTCAAACCCCACAAGTGAACAATTCAGGTTTCGAAAACTGGGAACTCACTACCAGTGAATTTGCCGAACCTCTTGAATGGAATTCATTTAAGAGTGCTTCAGGAACCTGGGCTTCTTTCGGTGGAAAGCAATTAAATAAATCAATAGTCAGAAGACCCGGAACTACAGGAAGTTTTAGCGCTGTTATTTGGTCAACCACGATTCTTGGGACCACTGCAAATGGAAATTTAACGACAGGTCAAATCAATATGGGTAGTACCAGCCCTGCCAATGCAAGCAATTATAATATCACCCGTACAGCAAATACTGCATATAACGAAGCATTGGGAGGTCACCCTGACTCTTTGGTGGTTTGGGTTAGGTCTAAAATAAGCAACGCGGCCCATCAACCCAGGATACACGCCGTGATACATGACACCTATGATCTTCGCGATCCGGCAGATGCAGGTTCCACCAGCCATATCGTAGCTGATGCTGTTTTAAATTTTACTACAGCTGGCAATGTTTGGCAGAGAAAATCTATTCCCTTTATTTATTCGGGTCCGGCTACCAGCCCAAATTACATATTGGTTTCGTTTACGACCTGTAAAGACCCCGGGGTTGGAACTGCAGGAGATAGTTTGTATATTGACGACATGCAACTTATTTACAATCCTGTTTTAACCACAGGCACTATTTCTTCTACCACTTTCTATGTAAGCTCAACACAGACGGCCTCTGTTTCTGTGCCCTTCACACTTACAGGCACCATGAATGCCGGCAACATCGTAACAGCACAATTGTCCAATGCCAACGGTTCTTTTGCCAGTCCAACCAACATTGGGACCTTGCCGACTACTACCTCGGGAACCATACCGGCTACTATTCCCGCCAATCTTCCTACTGGAAGCGGCTACCGTATCAGAGTTATATCCTCCAATTATGCACTGACAGCGTCAGATAATGGAGTCAACCTGCAAATTTATAATGTAGGCAATTCAATATCGCCAATTCAGGCACAAAGCATTTGCATGAATGGTGCTGGAAATACACTTACCGTAACCGAAACACCAGCCGGAACTTCACGTGAATGGATGTATGCTACGACCCCTGGTGGAACTTATGTTTCTTTCTCGCCCTCACAAACCGGACTAACCTATACACCTCAGTTTAATGCCGCAGGCAATTATTATGTAATTTGCCGAAGCGTTATCGGTGGCATAGCCATCAACTCTCAGGAAGTAGCAATAAGTGTGGCAACTCAGCCCACCTCCGGAATACTAACACCCTCCCCATCTGCCGGTGTGGTGTGCAGCGGCACCCTGGTTTCGGCAACTTTAACCCCCGGAACAGGCGGAGCAGGTACAATTGCTGATATTCTGGAATTCAGAAATGATGCCGGCACATGGACCACCTACAACTCAGGCAATCAGCTAAACTCTGCAGGCCTTAGTACTATTGATATACGCACCTATCGTACATCCTCGATCAGCGGATGCGCTACTTCCACTCCCAATCAGGTTAGTTGGACCATGGCTTTACCCTCAGGGTTGTCTGCAACCAATATCACTTCCAATTCTGCAGACTTATCGTGGAATGATGTTAATGGTACTTTATGGAACATGGAATATGGATTGGCAGGATTTCAACAGGGAAGTGGAACCCTTGTTCAGAACATAGCCTCTTCTACCTACGCATTAGCAGGCCTGACTGCCGGAACCGATTACACCTACTATGTGCAGACCAATTGTGGAAGCAATAACAGTAGTTGGAGTGGACCTTATAATTTTTCCACTTCTGTTTCCAGCCAAAAAACACTTACTTTAAAATTATTTCTCGAAGGCCTTTATGCTGGTACAGGGACCATGAATCAGTCGCAAAACGCCATAGGTCCGGTTTTCGGATCAGGAATTGCTGATGTAGTAAAAGTTGAGCTACATGAGGAAACAGCACCTTACAATCTTGCTTATGCTTTTAATGATATTGACTTGCACACCAATGGCACTTTATTAATTAATTCTATAGCCGGTAACTTAATCGGATCCTATTATATTGTGATCAAACATCGCAACAGCATCCAAACCTGGAGTGCACAACCCATAAGCTTTACAGGTGCCGGTCCGTTTAACTACGATTTCAGCACTGCGGCTTCACAAGTTTATGGTAGTAATCAAAAAGATTTGCAAGATGGAAGTTTTGCAATCTACTGTGGTGATGTTGACCAGGACGACGGCGTAGGAACATCTGATATGGGCTCCGTAGATAACGAGGCAGCCATATTTGGAGGCGGCTATATTCCGGAAGATATTGATGGAGACGGAGGAGTAGGCACCTCAGATATGGGAATGATAGATAACAATTCGTCCTTATTTATCGGAGCTGTTATTCCTGGTGCTAAAAAGAAAATGATCCCTCTGAATAAATAGACAAATCCTTTTCTATACAGAAAAACTCCCGTAGTCGTAAATGGCTTCGGGAGTTTTTTTTGTTCATAAATTGCTACAACAATTTATTGACAAATATCAGTCTCATTAAATTTCATTTCAAACAGTATAATTAATATTTTTACAATCAGTTATTTGATTCTCTATAAATCTACGTGACTTCTAAAAACTCAAACAATGAAACAAACCACAAGGTTAAAATTGCTACTACTATTACTTGTTACAAGTCTTAGCTATGTTGCTTCTGCTCAAACTAACCAACAAATAAAATCCAAAGCATCAAACAGCAAATCATGGTTAGAAATGATTCAGGATCCCAATGTTAACTTCTATGCGGCTCAGAATTCATTCAATACGTATTGGCAAAATCGCAAAGATTATAAAGGCAACGGCTACAAAGTATTTAAACGTTGGGAATACATCAACGAATCGCGTATTATGCCTGATGGTAAGTTGCAGGCGGCCGATTATATCAGAAAAGAATATCAGAAGTACATGATGGAGCAGCCCTCCGTTAAATCAGTCACAGGTGCATGGACTTTGGTAGGTCCACAGGCCTATCCGACAAACGCCACTGTGCAACCAAATGGAATGGGACGTATTAATACCATTGCATTTCATCCCACCGATGCCAACATAATCTTTGTGGGTTCGCCTTCAGGTGGTTTATGGAAAACTACTGACGGTGGGGCCACATGGAGTAATATATCAAACGACTTGCCCAAACTGGGTGTTTCATCCATATTGATACATCCCACCAATCCCGATATCATTTACATTGGCTCGGGCGATCGCGATGCAGGGGATGCACCGGGCATGGGAGTTTTTAAAACCACCGATGGAGGTACAACCTGGAACCAGCTTAATAGTACTATGGGCGATGTTACCGTGGGAGCTATGCTTATGCATCCTTCTGATCCCAATACCATTTTGGCAGCCACAAAAACAGGAATATATAAAACCATTAATGGAGGCAGCTCATGGAGTCTGAAACAAGCAGGAGATTTCAGGGATATAAAATTCAAGCCCGGCGATCCATCCATAGTTTATGCCACTTTTTTCTCCTCCACAGGTGCAAAATTTTACCGTTCAGCTAACAATGGTGACACATGGACCAATATTAGCAGCGGAAACAGTCTGGGACCACGAATGGTAATCGGAGTTTCACCTGCAAATCCTTCACTTGTAATGCTGCTGAAAGTTGGACCTTATCAGTCATTTTCCTCATTGGGCACCTCAACCGACAATGGCTTAAGTTTTACGAACGTCACCCAAACAAGCTATAAAAATCTTATGGGGTATTTGTGTGATGGAACAGATGCATCAAGCCAGGCAGCCTACGATATGTGCATTGCCATTGATCCTGCCGATGCTAACACTATTTATATAGGAGGCATCAATATCTGGAAAACTACTGACGGTGGCTTGAGTTTTTCGATAGTTGCCCATTGGGAAGGAAGTTCATACAGCACATGCGGAGCCCCATCAGTTCATGCCGACCACCATAGTTTGGAATGGTCGCCTCATACAGCATGGCTTTTCACCGGTAACGATGGCGGTGTGCATTGGACAGGCAACTCAGGTACATCGTGGAATGAGATATCATCAGGACTAGCCATTGCTCAGGTATATAAGATTGGGCAGAGCAAGACCCATGCAGGCTATGTTATGCTGGGCGAGCAGGACAATGGAAGCTGTTTTGCTGACAATGGTAATCTCACCACAGTATTTGGCGGCGATGGCATGGAATGCCTCATTGATCCCACTGATGCAAATTACCGTTATGTGAGTAACCAGAACGGAGCTATTTATCGTTCAACAGGAACTACTTATGATTATATCACCGAAGATGCTTTATGGGTCAATAATGCATGGGTAACACCTTATACCCTTCACGAAACCAATCCAAACACCATGTTTTTGGGCTATCAAAGCGTACAGCGTTGTCAAAATATTAAATCGCCTGTCTCTGTAATTTCCTGGCAAGACATATCACCAGGCGGAAATGTAATCAGAGTTCTGGAACAATCGCCGGCCAATGTTGATATTATGTATGCTGTAAGGAGTGGATCAATTATCAGGTCAGATAATGTAAATACCACCGACATAAATGTTAGCTGGACAAGCTGTGCACTGCCGCTGGGGCTTACTCCTACCGACATAGAGGCTCATCCTACCGACGCAAACATTGTTTATGCTACCGCCGGTTATAAGGTTTTCAAATCAGTTGACAAGGGTCTCTCCTGGACAGATATCTCGGGCAATTTGCCCCCTTTGTTTATCAATTGCATAGTCTATAATAAAAATGCTGATGAAGGACTGTATATCGGAAACCAGACCGGAGTGTGGTATAAGGATGCCTACATGCCCAACTGGGTATTATATTCTCAGGGACTTCCACCCGTTGATATCAGAGAACTCGAGATCTATTATGATATCACCAATCCTTCAAATGACCGAATTAAAGCAGCTACTTATGGACGTGGTTTGTGGCAAAGCGACCTTATAAACTATACAGTTTTAGACCCTTCAAATATTTCTGCAACAGCTACAAGTGTAAGCCAGATCGACCTTGGATGGACAAAAAACGCCAACAATAATGATGTTATGCTAGTTTGGTCGACATCCCCTACTTTGGGTATTCCCGTAAACGGAACAAGCTATTCATCAGGGAATACTATTCCCGGAGGTGGAACTGTTCTTTATAAGGGTAATCTTACTTCATTCAATCATTCAGGTCTAACAACCAATTTGCCCTATCATTATAAGATATGGTCGGTCGATGGGTCAGTGAATTACTCGACAGGTACGATGACCAGCGCACAAACCATGTGTAGTGTTTTTACGGCACCTTTTACCGAGAATTTTGACGGGGCATCTTTACCCGCATGCTGGTCCCAAACAGATCAAGTTGGCATAGGGCAAGGATGGGAATCAGGAGCCATTACCGAGGGCATAGTACCTGCTTTAAACGGAAATTATGCTTTTCTGAATAGTTATGAGTACGGACCGGGATTTACGCAAAATGCCGACCTGATAACTCCTACTCTCAATTTATCAGCCAATACTTCTGTCAACCTTATCTTTAATCATTATTACAAATATGCAAGCGGCAGCATTGGGAGTGTGTATTATAGCATCAATAACGGAGCTACCTGGAACCTGATTGCCACTTACAACACTTATTCTGCAGTCAATCCGGCGCCGGCCTCCTTTTCTGTTCCTGCTGCAGCAGGACAATCGCAGGTGAAGTTCAAATGGAATTATACAGGCAGCTATGGTTATTATTGGGCTATTGATGACGTTCAGGTGAGCAGCTGCAGCGGAATTTGGACAGGTGCAACCAGCACAGCCTGGAATGTAGTTACCAATTGGTGCAACAATGCAGTACCTATTGCCACCACCGATGTATATATCCCTGCGGGAGTCACCAACATGCCTTTGATCAGCACCACAAGCAACAACAGATGCAGAAACCTTACCATTGCCGAAGGGGCCACACTAAACATGAGCAATACGGTAGGCAGTGCCCTCGAAGTAGCAGGCGACTGGACAAATCACGGCACCTTTGTGGCCGGTATAGGCACGGTAACTTTCAACGGAACAAATAATCTGCAAACAATTTCAGGCTCTTCTGTATCAAATTTCTATAAACTAACTCTGGCTAAAGGTGCTCAAAACAGAATTCTGGATGTAACATCTGTAATCGGGTTAACCTTTGCAACAAACCCATTAACCCTGACCAGCGGCACATTCAAACTTTCCAGTGTATCCACCATTACACCATTTACCTCCTCAGTCACCATCCCTGCCATAGGAGGATTCTGGAACAATGGCGGGATCGTTAACCACCCGGCAGGTAGTTTTAAATGGACCATTAACGGACTTTTCAGAAACTCAGCCGGAACCATCAATCTCGATTGCGCTCTATCGGGCAGTTCTGTCACTTATTCAAATGGCTCTTTTATAACCATCGAAGGTGGAAACGTAAATCTGGCCGGACGTTTGGATGGCAGCGGTGCCATGACCTACAATCAATCCGACGGCGCCATCACCCTTATCAGAAACGGGTCAACCTCAACTACACTCGCTCCTATTGATATTTCAGCTACATCAAACTTCACCATGAGCGGAGGCAGCATCATAATCCCCAAAGCTTCGACCAATGCTACGGGAGATTATAAAAATCTGGCCACCACTCATAATGTCACTGGCGGCACATTGCAGATCGGTGATGCTACTACTACGGCAAACCCCATCATAAAGATCAATAGTACAGTTCCTGTGTATAACCTTTTGGTTAATGCCACGGGAGCTCCGACTGCCAATGTGATCACCACGAACTTGCATGTAAAAAATGAAGTCACTATCAACAGCGGAAGCCTTTGGATAAGTTCTACCTTGTCGCTAGCCGGTAATTTGATTAATAACGGAACTATCGCCACGGGCTCTTCAATCACATTCAACGGAACCCAACCACAGAGTCATAGCGGCACCAGTAGTTCTACCTTTTACAATTTTACCCTTAATAATCCTGCAGGCTTGACATTAAGCGGCAATGTAAATATCAGTGTAAGAAATATCCTGACCCTGACATCAGGAGTAATCAGCACGGGGTCGAATAAGATGATACTTCTTATTACCGGTGCCAGTGTTTCACGTACATCGGGCCACATATACGGTAATTTTCAGAAAAAACTTCCTACAGGTAGCAATGTTACCAAGGCTTTTGAAGTGGGTGATGCATCATCTGCAAACTACACTCCTGTTAACCTTACTTTTGCCAGCATAACCACCTCAGGAGATATTATGACTACGACCGCTGTCGGCGACCATGTGGTTTTATATTCCTCACAAATCAACAATCTCAAGAGTGTGAACCGCACCTGGTCAATTGGTAATACCGGAACTGTATTTACTACTTATGACGGCGTTTTTAATTTCCTAACGAGCGATCTGGATGTAGGCACAAATACAGCCAACCTAGTTTGCGGTAAATATATCCCATCAGCTTGGACCTATCCTACGGTAGGAACCAAAACATCCAACAGTACACAAATTCTGGGAGCAACATCGTTTGGCGATTTTCAGCTGGGTGAAATTGGTTGTTCACAACCTGATGTTCCTACCCTGAGTACTACATCAAACTCAATTTGTTTGGGTTCAGAAGTAACCTTAACGGTGGCTGCCGGTAATCTTAACGGTGCTGCAGCCTGGCAATGGTATGAAGGTTCATGCGGAGGAACCGCAATTGGCACAGGGCCCTCTGTATTGGTTTCACCGTCTTCCACATCTACCTATTATGTGAGAGGCGAAGGCGGATGTGCCACACCAGGAAGCTGTGGAAGTGTAGAAATTATAGTAAATCTTGCCAATGCTCCTACAGGAGATCCAATTCAATCGTTTTGCGATGAAGCCACAATAGCTGACCTGCTTGTTACAGGGAATAATATTAAATGGTATGATGCCTCTACAGGCGGAAATTTTCTTCAACCCTCTTATGCCCTGTCCGGTTCAATCGCTTATTATGCCAGCCAAACCATAGGCGGATGCGAAAGCACCTCAAGGCTGGAAGTTACTGCCATGATTTATCCTTCCTATCACTTTACAGAAAACCATACGATAAACAGCGGTCAAACCTATATCTGGCAAGGAAACGCCTATACCACTACAGGAACCTATTTTGCAAATTACACTTCAAAAAATGCTTGTGATAGTATTTATACTTTACAATTAACAGTTACTACACCTACAACCAAAACTATTACTATAAAGCTATTTCTCGAAGGCCTCTATGCAGGAAATGGCAGCATGAATCAGGCACAGAGTGATGCCGGGCCTCAATTTGCAAATGGGATTGCCGATCAGGCTATAGTTGAGTTTCATGATACCAATTCACCTTATGGGATGTTGTATGAGTTCAACAATATCGATATCGGCACAAATGGGACAGCTGTTGTTAGCAATCTGCCGGGAACTATTTCCGGATTGTTTTATATCGCTATCAAACACCGCAACAGTATACAAACATGGAGTGCCCTTCCCTACGATTTCAGCGGGTCAGGACCTTTCAGTTACGATTTCAGCACGGCTGCTTCGCAGGCTTATGGGGATAATCTGAAACAAATGCCCGATGGGAATTTTGCCATTTATTGCGGAGATGTTGATCAGGATGGCGGTGTAGGAATTGCTGATATGGGCATGGTTGACAACCAATCGGCAGCCTTTGGAACAGGCTATCTGCCTGAGGATATTGATGGAGATGGCAGTGTTGGTGTTGTTGACATGGGGCTTATAGATAACAATTCTGCTATGTTTATTGGGGCAGTATTTCCCGTGGCTAAAAACAAATTGATTCCACAAAACAAATAGACAACTTTAATTCTAAATATAAAAACTCCCGGAGCGTTCGTTGGCTTCGGGAGTTTTTTATTATATCCTCAAGAATATTTTTAGGAAATATTCCTATCTTGCAAGGCTATGCAAAACAACCCACAGATATACTTTGCCATTCCTGTAATGGACGAAGCAGATACCCTACCTCTGTGTATTTCATGTATAGAAAAGCAAACTTACAGCAATATCAAAGTTGTGATCTGCGTGAATCAGCCTGAGGCATATTGGGCAGACAGCACGAAAACCAGTGTTTGTATCAATAATAAAAAAACACTTGAATTTCTTGATGCTTTAAAAAATGAGACCTATACAATAATCGATCGATCGTCTGTAGGTCTGGGATGGACAGGTAAAAAACATGGAGTTGGCTGGGCCAGAAAAACAGTGATGGATCACATTGCTGCCATAGCAAATGATGAGGATATCATCGTCTGTATGGATGCGGATACTACTTTCGATAAAGATTTCATTGCGTCAATTGTTGAAGGCTTTCAATCAAATAAAGATGCAGTGGGTATGGCACTCCCCTACTACCATCGGCTAACTGGCGACGAGATTCTCGACAGAGCCGTTTTGCGTTACGAGATCTACATGCGCTATTACACCTTAAATCTGTTCAGAATACATAATCCCTATTGTTTTACAGCCATTGGTTCCTCTATGGCTACAACAGTAAAGACTTACAAAGCCGTAAGAGGCATCGCTCCGAAACTTAGCGGGGAAGATTTCTACTTTCTGCAGAAATTAAGAAAACACGGAAGCCTGATAGTTTGGAACGAAGAAAGTACCTATCCTGCCACCCGATATTCTGAAAGAGTTTTCTTCGGAACTGGGCCCGCACTGATAAAAGGAAGCAAAGATCAATGGGAAAGCTATCCACTCTACTCTTACCAGCTTTTCGATACGATAAAACAAACCTACGATTTTTTTGATGATCTATTTACTGAGGATATAGAAACTCCTATGACAAATTTCCTTGAATCAGCTTTTAATACAAAGAATTTCTGGCAACCCATACGCGACAATTTTAAAACATTGGCTTTATTCAGGAGGTCGTGCTGCGAAAAGGTTGATGGCCTGCGAATTTTACAATATCTGAAATCGAAACAGAAACTTTCAGATAACGAAGCTGAATATCTTGTTGAATATTTGAAATTATTCCACAATGAATTGTTCCAAACACATGAGACAATGTTTCAACAATTCTCATTCGAACATTCTCCTGTGAATGATCTCGACATGGTGAGGGATATGCTATGCCAATTAGAAAACAATTATCGCAAACAATACAAAATAATTGACTGGTATTAGCAAATACTCTGATAAAATCAGGGATTAATAGTCATAAAAAAAGCGGCCAGTTAGCCGCTTCATAAAACTCTTTCTTAAAAAAGTCTAGTCTCTTGACCCGTAATTATTGTTACCGCGGTAGTTATTATCTCTTCTGTGGTTGTTCCTGTTACGATCGTCGCCTTCTTTTCTTTCGATTGATTGGTTAACAGTCATGGCTCTGTCTTTAATTTCGAGACCGTTTAACTGTTCAATAGCTTGTTGAGCTTCAGTATCGTTAGGCATTTCAACAAAACCAAAACCTTTACTTCTTCCAGAGTATTTGTCAGTTATAATTTTAACTGAAGTTACTTCACCATACTCTTCAAAAATCTTTTGTAATTCATCTTCAGACATAGCATATTGAAGATTTCCTGCGTAAATTTTCATAATTCGATAATTTATTTTTAATTGGTTATAATTTCACAAAAGTAAACACTTTTTATTTAACATTCAGTAAATGAACGAAATTTATTTTTTGAAGGCATTTTATCGGTTAGAAGCCAAAATTAATTTATTCAGTTTTTCCACCTGAACATCCCAATTATAATTCTTATGAACAAACTGGGAACCGCCTTCAGCTATCTTTTTATAAGTTGCAGGGTTATCTATTAACTCAATGATCTTAGCTGAATAATCCTCCGGTGAATAGCCAATCAATATTTCATTATCCTCCAATGCATGAAGAGCATTGTTAGCCAATCCTGAAGAAACACAAGGAAGTTTCATGGCCATTGCTTCGAGTAATTTATTCTGCAAACCTGTTCCTATTTGCATAGGAGCTACAAAAATCTTTGATTTAGCATAACAATCGCGAATATTCTCAACCCAGCCTGTAACAGTAACATTTTCAGAAGCGAGTTTAAGTACCTTTTTATCAGGTGAAGCTCCCGCAATAAGTATTTTAATTCCGGGTTTTACTTTCTGCAGTTCAGGCAATACCTGATGCACCAAATACTCTACGCTATTAATATTCGGTGGGTATGCCATATTGCCGGTAAACAAAACATCATATTCCTTGGGTAAAGTATAATGTGCAAAAAAATCAGCATCTACTCCATTTGGGATGATTACAATCTTATTATTATTCTCATGATTAATAGCATCACGATCAGGTTCGGAAATTATGATCTTATTATCAAAAAAGTCAAAAATATCGGTTTCGTATTTTTCGACCCTTTTTGCCTCCATTTGTAAAACAGGTTTCATTATGAAAGAGGCCTGAGTCGACATTCTTTCAGCTCCCTTAGAAAACACATCCTGATAATCGATGGTTTTCGGAATCTTCAGGTCTTTAATATATTCCGCTACCCTTATCAATTGACAAAAGATATGATCAGGCTTGATAGCGGCAATTTTATCCAGTATCTTTCGTTTTATAAATGGGTGGTAAAAAAAGCCAATTTGCAAAGGCAAACCACTAAATAAGGCCCGGGTCATACCCCAATAAATATTAAACTTACTTATTCGGACAATAGTAACAGACTTACAATATTGCGACAAAATCTCATTTGCTTCAGGATGCAAATCGCAGTCGTTAATACAAAAAAGGTGTATCTCGTGAAATTTAGAAAGGTACCTTATATGATTAAACGCGCGCAACTTATCCCCTTTTTCCAGAGGATATGGAACTCTCGATAGCAGAACGAAAAGCTTCATGCGTTTTTTTTTGGTAAAATTATTCAATTATTTGAAAAATAACAAATAATTTAAAATTTGCCCATTGATTTAGGAAAGAGTATCATAGAAGTCAGTAAGCCGCAGAGTGGTTTTGACCAAATTATGTCGCTCGTATATTAGTTTGGAAGCATTGGCCCCAATTAGTTTACATTGATAAAGGTGATTGATACAGAACCGGAATTTTTCAACAAATTGTTCAGGAGTGTTGGCGATAAGAATATTCTCTCCGTCTTTGTATTCAATACCTTCGGCACCAATGATCGTCGAAATAATTGCTTTACCCATGGCCATACCTTCAATAATTTTGATGCGCACTCCGCTACCTGAAAATAATGGCACAAACATTACATGCTGCTTACCAATAAACGCTAGAGCATCATCCACCTCGCCAACTATCTCCAGATTCGAATAGGTATAATCATACACCCAGGCAGGCATATTTCGCCCGGCCAACCTAATCCTGTTGTTCGGAAATTCCTTTGCCAATAAGGGCATGCAACAATCAAGAAACCATCTGATACCTTCCTGATTAGGCATCCAATCCATGGAACCCAAATGAAAAAAAGTAAGGTCGCCAAAGTATTCCTGTGCACTCATTTTCTCAGGAACTTTCATTCCAAAAGGAATAGTTTCGACCGGGACAGTGCTCCATACTCCTTTTATAAATTGAGCATCGATGTCTGAAATACAGGCAATTCCATCCACCCTGCGAAATAGGCTGGTCTCATATTTTCGAAGTTTATCTGCCAGATAAGAAAGATACATCCGTTTCAAAGGATTTTTTGTAGTCTTGGCTATGCGCTGCCAGATGAGGTGTTCAATATTATGAGCCCTTAGAACGATACGGGCATTGGAGTATCTTCGAATGGTCTCTATGTAAGGTCCGATATAAATTGTCTCCAGTTGAATAACATCGAATTTCTTTTCCTGTAGTATTTCAGCAATTCGCTGATGCATGGCTTGAGAATCGAACCGCTCGACGTGATAAGAACCGGAAGAAAACAAATTTATAAATGCTCCTAAGAATCTTAGAGAAGTATCAATATAAACAGCCGAAAAGGAAGTGCAGTTTCGATAATCTTCAGGCAACCCGTTAATATCCACAAAGTACTTAGGAGTGTTTATTGCAAGTACTGTAACCTTATGTCCTGCATCAATCAATCCTTCGGCCAAATTGTACATGGCAATAGGGCCGCCTTCTTTAGGAGGATAAGGAGATTTATTACAGATCTGCAGAATGTTCATCAGGGATTACAGTTTTTTTCGACCGGAATTTCTTTTTAAATAATGTCCACAATCGGTCGCGCATAATAAACCACCAATCGACATTCAATATTCTGGAATCAGTGGTTGCAGAATAGGTCAGCAGTATACCGATAGGAAGAAAGATGAGACACGAAAGCCACATTCCTTCGAAAGGAGTTAGCAAACCTTCACGTGCTGATTTTTCACCCGTTATTGAGATCACATGAAATACAATGAAAAACAGAGTTGAAAAAACAACCGGAAGTCCTAATCCACCCTTGCGTATGATGGCGCCTAAAGGAGCTCCGATAAAAAACAATATCAGGCATGCAAATGACAATGTGAATTTCCTTTGCCATTCGATACCGAACTTGGCGATAATCTGGTTCTTAACATCCAATTCTTTGCTCATGTACTCCACTTGCTGTGAAACTCCTCTGGCATTATTAAGCGCTATACTTACAATTTCTTTCTGGTCTTTCATCTCAAAATTAGAGATAAAATCATCTTCCAACCTTCTGGGGTTCTTCTTCGGATCATATTTTGCCGAATCCATAACACTGTAGTAATAGAAATTCCGGCCCAGATAATCAGCTATTTCTTTTTGTCGGGTCTTTAGCTCCATAATCAGGGTATCCTTCTGTAGAGACAACTGATGCAAATCGAGCATTTGGTAGTTATCTTTAAAAAGATCCTCCTTGCTGCGGATCATATTAAGTTCTGTAAGATCGATCCTTCGCGTCTCTTCATCAAATTTTGTTCTTTGCATAGGCCGGGTTTTAGTAAAACCCTGATCAGAATTAGGCTCGTAATAATTTATTCCGTTAAATAGGGTGAATATCAAAAATCGCTTGTCAGGCGTGGTTTCCATTTTACCGCTTTCGGCAACAGTCATATTATTATTGCCCATGCCTTCCGTATGATCGAAGATCATAACATCTCTAATTGAAACACCATCCTGTTCCTTTTTTCCAACACGGATCACATATCCTTCGAGCTCCTTATAAAACATACCCTCATTGATATTCAGGGCTGGTTTCTTTTCACGTACATCGAACAGCAAAGTGCCGTATTTCAGGTTGACAATGGGCAGTATATTATTAGAGAAATAAAAGGCACATCCACTCAAAACCACAATAAAAATGATGAGAGGAAACATGGCTCTTCGGAAAGAAATACCCGAAGACTTGATGGCCACCAATTCGTAATTTTCACCCAGGTTGCCGAAAGTCATCAAAGAGGCAAGCAATACTGCCAGAGGCAATGCCATGGGAATAAAAGTGAGGGAGGCATAGAACAACAATTCCATGATGATATACCATTGGAAGCCCTTGCCTACAAAATCGTCGACATACTTCCAAACGAACTGCAACACCAAGATGAACAAAGCAATAAAAAAGGTTAGCACCATAGGACCAACAAAGGACTTCAGTACAAATCCGTCTAGCTTTTTCAGTGATATTTTCTCAGGTAAAAATGCCAATTACTTTCAGTTTTATTCATTCATATAAAATCAGTTCCTCACTAATTATTTTATTTTGCAAAGGTCATTTCGTCTATCAGGCGACCTGCCCCGGCATATTTATCGATAATAAACATACAATAACGTATATCCAGTGAGATATTCCTGCAAATCTGCGGATCGTAAACGATATCGCTCATGGTTCCTTCCCATACCCTGTCGAAATTGATGCCAATGAGTTGTCCGTCTGCATTCAACACCGGGCTTCCCGAATTTCCGCCGGTGGTATGATTGGTAGCGATGAAAGCCACGTGCATGCTGCCATCCTTATCGGCATAATTGCCATAATCCTTTCTATGGTAAAGGCCTTTGAGTTTTTCGTCAACAGCATAATCATAAATGGTGGAGTCTTCTTTTTCTATTACACCTTTCAGTGTGGTAAAATAATTGTATTCCACTCCATCACGGGGATCGAAACCGCTGACCTTGCCATAAGCAACCCTGAGGGTAGAGTTGGCATCAGGATAGAATTTCTTGTCGGGCATCATCTCCATCAACCCTTTTATATAAAACTGGTATAACTCAGAAAATGAATCCTGGAATTCTTCATTCTTAGGATTCAAAACGCGTTTGTTATAGTCAACTATGCTCATAGCAAGCTTGTAGGCAGGATCGTTCAATAATACTTTCGCTTTGGATGGTGTATAGGTGGTGAGAAAATCGAACAGGCGCTGCTGATCGACCAGAATCGATTTTTTGAAAACATCCTCTGAGTACTTTTTAAAATCACCTTTATAATCATTGCCTATTTTAAGCACCTCGTCAGGGAGGGAGGCATGATCGAGGTTATTGAAATAGATGGAGAGCAAGGCAGCCATCACTTCTTTATCAATGCGGCTGTCATAGTTTTTGAAGAAGCCTTTGGAACCGGTCTTGAGTTGATCAATATATTTGTTCAACTCCTCATCGTTCTTCTTTTTGTTTTGGCTGAGGGTGATCAGTTTTTCATATCCTCGTGCCAGTTTCACCACTTCAATCCCCAAGCCGGCTTCGTACAGATATTCCAATGCCAGGCTGTTACCGGCGTACTTAGCATACAAAGCTTCAAAATCGGGAACGATATGGCCGTATTCTTTTTTACGGCTTTCGTCGGCATTGGCCCAATCCACAAACTGCTTTTCGAGTAATTTCTTTTTGGCAATGATATCGGTGCGTTTCACACCTTTATTTTCCCCTATCATTTTTTTATAATAGTTCTCGACACCGGCGTATTTGGCTGAATATTGAATACGGGTAAGCTTGTTTTGCTCCATATATTTCCTGTAAATTTCAAGTCTTTTGCCGCGCAGGCTGATGGTAGCAGGATTTTCGAAATTGGTGATGCGGTCGATGGCGCAGGAGGGTAAATATTCCTGGGTGCTTCCGGGATATCCGAAAACAAAGGTAAAATCATTGGGTTGTACCCCTTTCAATGAAATGGTCAGGTGATAAGGTGGTGTGTAGGGTACATTGTCTTTGGAATACTCAGCCGGGTTGTTATTTTTGTCGGTATAGATTCTGAATAAAGAGAAATCGCCTGTTTGACGCGGCCACATCCAGTTGTCGGTATCGCCGCCGAATTTACCAATACGTGAGGGAGGTGCGCCAACCAAACGTACATCAGAGAAAACCAGGTATTCTGCTTTGATGTACTGGTTGCCTGAATAAAAGGCCTTGATGTTTACTTTATTCTTGCTTCCTTTGGAAGCATCCATTTCGAGGGCTGCAATTTTCATGTCGATGAGGGCCTGACGTTTGTCGGGAGTAAGTCCTGCCGGAATCCCATCCAAAACCTGTGTGGTAACATCTTCCATTTTTACCAATATGGAAACTTTCAGACCCGGATTGGAAAGTTCTTCGGCAAATGACTTTGCCCAGAAACCATCGGTCAGGTAATCCTGCTCCACTGTGCTGTGTGCCTGTACGGCGCTATAACCACAATGATGATTGGTAAGAATCAATCCTTTATCGGAAATGATCTCGGCCGTGCAACCGCCACCAAACAAGCATATGGCATCCTTAAGGCTGGGCTTGTTCATACTGAAAATATCCTCGGCTGATATCTTCATGCCCAGGCGTTTCATTTCGGCTTCGGGACCTTGAGCTAAAAATATAGGCAGCCACATTCCTTCGTCGGCTAGCAAGGTTTTGCTCCAACCGGTGGATAATAATAAGACTATTGCGAATAAAAGTTTCTTCATTTTAGTAGTTTGATATTATTGGTTCATTCCATTTACCCAGACACTGAAAACAACTAATCCATTGCAATCAGCGATATTTCCACATCCACATTTTTCGGCAAGCCTGCTACCTGCACCGTTTCGCGGGCAGGATAATCGCCTGTAAAGTAGCTTCCATAAATCTCGTTGACAGCGGCAAAATTATTCATATCCGACAAAAAAATACTGGCTTTAACCACATTGTCGAAAGTCATAGCAGCTTCGGTGAGCAAGGCTTTCAGATTTTCCATCACCTGAATGGTCTGAGGCTTGATGTCGCCAGTAATCAGTTCGCCTGTCTGGGGAACTATGGGAATCTGTCCTGAAACAAACAAGGTATTACCTTTTTTTACCGCCTGATTATAGGGCCCAATGGGTTGGGGTGCATTCGAAATATTGATTATCTTCTTCATTCAATGGTGTTAGTAAAGGGTATTTGACAGGCCAAAATTAGACATTTTCGGCAAATAATCCTTTCATTAGTATAACGAAAAACTATGCAGATAAGTATATCTTGTCCAATAATTCTTTGTACTCGTCTTCCTGCTGGCTTCTGGTAGTGATGCCGCCGCCGCTTTTATAAAAGAGTTTGCCCTCTATGTTTTCGACAAATCGTATCATGACGGCACTGTTGAGGTTGGTTCCATCGAAATAACCGAAAACACCCGTATAAAATCCTCGCTGATATTGTTCGGCCTGCTGAATGATCTCTAAAGTTTTCTTTTTGGGAGCACCGCTTACCGAACCGGCAGGCAGCAGGGCGCGCAGTATGTCGCCAATGCCCGCCGCATAATCTTCGGGGAGCAGGCCTGAGATCTGAGAGCTGACCTGAAGCAGGTTTTTGTTGTTGGTAGAGATATGATCGATGTAGCGAAAATTGTCGACCCTGACGTTTTGGGCCACCATGCTGAGATCGTTGCGGATGAGATCGACTATGGTGTAATGTTCGGCGGTCTCTTTGGGGTCGTTCAGAATTATTTCACGGGCATTAGGGATGGAGGCATCTATTGTGCCTTTCATAGGGAAAGAAAAGATCTTGCCGTCGGATATCTTCACAAAAGTCTCTGGCGAAAAGCAAACCAAGGAATCCTGATACCAGACCTTATATTTGGATGAACTCTGGAAGAAAATGTCTTTCAGTGTGAGGTTGGTTTCTACCTCTGAGGGGAAAGTAAGATTCAACAGATAGGAATTGCCCAGCCTGAGTTGTTGCAGACAATAGTCGAAGGCTATGCTATATCTTTCGCGGGAAACAGCTTCTTTAAGCCTGAAAAAACACTGGGGATTATCAGCTCGTTGGGGGGTGTAATTTTTAAAACCTTCTATATCGTAAAGAAGAACGTTTGCTTCCACTTCTTCCACAGGAATGACCATAGGGTGGTTCATCTCGAAATCTATCATGAACAGAAAGGGGGTCCTTTGTGTTCCGAGAAGGTTCATTTTTGCGAAAGCATCCACTTGTTTTGTTTTTCCGGTTTAATTTATTTAGAGATAAAAAAAATTAGCCACGAAGGCACCAAAACTCTAAGATACATTAAGAAAATACAAAGAGTTGCCAGCCGCCTTTCCATCCCAATGGAAATTATTTTACAAACTCTTCCATGGCATGATTAACTTTGTACAAAAATACAACAATGCGCTTGCTGATCGTCGATAATTATGATTCTTTTACCTACAACCTTTGTCAATCAATGAGGGAAGCAGGATGCGGTGATATAACCGTTATTAAGAACGATCAGGTGGACCTGTTAGCAGTAGCTGACTTCGACAAAATCGTTTTTTCGCCCGGACCCGGCATACCTTCTGAAGTTCCTATAATGGCTGCCATTTTAGACAGGTATCAGCAGAGCAAAAGTATTTTGGGCGTGTGTCTTGGCCATCAAGCCATAGGTTGTTTTTACGGCGCACAACTTATCAACCTTTCGCAACCTTTTCATGGCATATCTTCTGCCCTGACCATTATAGATACGGATGAGTTAATAATTCGCGGTTTACCTTCTGATTCAGCGGTAGGACGCTATCATTCGTGGGTGATTGACGAAGCCACCCTGCCCCACTGCCTCAAAGTAACCTCTAAAAGTGAGGACGGCTGCATTATGTCGGTGGCTCACGAACAATACGACATCAGGGGGGTGCAGTTCCATCCCGAATCCTATATCAGTGCATCAGGGGTACCCCTTTTGAAGAACTGGCTGGGCTGATTTGAGGACACGAAAAGTGCTTTCACCGAAAAAACAACCCCTCTTACCGAATAAATACCCCCTTTTGTAGAAAATATTTTTTTATGAATAAATTGTTTCTGACCTTTGTGAAAAATTAATTTAGAAAAACACATGAAAAAACTCCTCACCTTAATTCTTGTTTTGGCACTGGTCGGGGGACTGGGCGCTCAGAACAAAAAAACCAAAAGCAAACAATTAGACTGGTACAACAAAGACCTTAAATCAGACAAAATCTACGGTATCAGCACCGAAAAAACGTATAAAGAACTGCTGAAAGGCAAAACCCCGGTACCCGTGGTAGTAGCTATTATAGACGGCGGAACCGACATCAACCATGAAGATCTTCAGGGTGTGATATGGACCAACAAAGGCGAAATTGCCGGAAACGGTATAGACGACGACCACAACGGTTATATAGACGATTTGCACGGATGGAACTTTATTGGCGGAAAAGACGGCAAAAGTGTGAAAGAAGACAATCTGGAGATCACCCGTCAATATCGCAAGCTGAGTGCAAAATATAAAGACGTTGACCCCAAAACCATGGATGGCAACGCTGATTACAAACAATTTCTGGATCTGAAAGCCAAATATCTTGAGAAAGCCGAAGGCGCTCAGAAACAATATCCCAAATTCTGCAAAATTGCTGACAAGGTACATGCTTCGGACAGCATCATTGTAGCTTTTCTTCACAAAAAAGATTATACCGCCAAAGATCTGAAAAAGATCAAATCGAAAGATGCTCTTATTTTATCGAGCCGCGACAACCTTACCTATTGGGTAGGAATGGGCGTAACAGCCGATGACCTGGTGGGGTATAAAAACCAACTAAAAGCCGAATCAGAATTCCAATATAATGTTGATTTTGATCCCCGCGGTATAGTGGGCGACAACTACGAAGTGAATTCAAGCCCTTACTATGGCAACAACGATGTGGTAGGCCCAACCCCTTCACACGGAACTTTCGTAGCCGGTAATGTAGGCGCTGTGCGCGGCAACAAAAAAGGTGCCGACGGCGTGGCCAATTGTGTTCAGATGATGATAGTGCGCGTGGTGCCCGATGGCGACGAGCGCGATAAAGATGTGGCCAACGGAATTCTTTATGCTATTAACAATGGTGCCAAGGTGATCAATATGAGCTTCGGCAAATCCTATTCTCCACAGAAAAAATTCGTTGATTCGGTTCTTCGTATTGCCAAAACCAAGGATGTGGTGCTGGTTCACGCTGCCGGAAACGACGCCGAGAACAATGATGTGGTGACCAACTACCCCGAAAACCGCGTTGAACAAAACCAACCCAGCTC
>CAZRFL010000048.1:0-28149 GCA_964599365.1 uncultured Bacteroidales bacterium | reverse complement strand
AAGGTGGTTTAACTCATACTTAAACAATGAAATAAAAAGAGAATTTGAGAAATAATAAAAAAATCTCAAATATAAGAGCCTACATATGTTGCCAGTTTGGGGTTGGTTGTATTTTTTCGATTTTTACGGTGATATTAATTAGGGTTTCTCTGTGAAACTCTGTGCTTCTCTGTGCCTCTCTGTGTAATAGCTCTTCCTCTGTGTCCTTTGCGCTCCGAAGGAGTCCTACGGACCTTTGCGGTGAATCTTCTTCGCGTCCGCCAACTGACACATATCATGCCGGCTCAATAACCCTATTCCTATATGGTTGGCACGACATGGCTTATGGCTCTTGTTAACTTTTCTTAACAATTTCATAATTCTGCTTATTGCATTTAAACCTACCTTTGTCCGGAAAACAAAAAAACGAAGATTATGAAAAAAATCTATGCTTTAATTGCATTAGTATTATTGTCGGGCAGCGTGGCTATGGCGCAATGTCCTAATTGTGCCATAGGCGCTTGTACCTCAAGTCCGGCACAACCCACCATTTGTCCGGCAGTGATGCCTGATGGAGTAGCTATGCAACTTTACAATCAGGATGTATCCTTCTATCTGCCTCATAATTTTATTGATCAGGGAACAGGCTATGATGTCGACCTTACCCAGCTCGATGTGCTGAATGTGGTAGGATTGCCTTTCGGATTGAGCTTTCAGACCAATGCTTCCCCTTCCAATATCTATTACCCCACCAGCAATCCTCCCACTTCGGAATATGGCTGCGGAAAGATATGCGGTACGCCTTTGATGGCCGGCAGCTATACCATAACCGTATTTGTGCTGGCACATGTAACGGTGAATAGCCTCGGTGGTATCACCTCTACCTCTAATTCATCCTTCGATATTCCTATAACCATTCTTCCTGCAGTGGTTGCCAATAATGGTTTCAGCATTTTGAATCCCTACGGATGTGCACCCCTGACTACAGGTTTCACTGCCAATCGTCACAGCAATGGCAATCCCAATTATCATTACAACTGGAACTTTGGAAACGGCAACCTGAGTAATCAGGAAACACCGGTGGCGCAAACATACGCTACTCCCGGCAACTATGTAGTGAGTTTGCAAACGGTTATCGACACCCTGCCTTATTATCTTTCGAGCGTTACTTTCAATGCAGTTCCCGATTGTAACGATAATCCTTTTGGATCGCCCGATTTTTACTTTGTGTTGAAATATGGAAGTACCACTATTTACACAGCACCCTATGTTGATAACACAGATGCTCCTGTCACCTTTTCATTTTCGCCTATAGTACTTCCTTACAATTCATATTATATTGAAACATGGGATAGCGACGGAGGTTTGGCCGGTGCTGACGATCAGTGTGCCACCTTTACCATTCCTGCTCATACGGCAGGAACCTATACGCTGACATCAGGTAACACCGTAATCAGCTACACCATAACACATCCTATTGCTACTTATACCGATGTGGATACCATCAAAGTATATCAGAGCCCAACTGTGAACTCACTGACTGTGGCACCCAATGATTCCGTTTGTAATACTGATACCGTTTTCCTTTCGGTAACGGCCACCAACGGCAACATTTACCAATGGTATAACGATACCAATGCCATAAACAATGCCAATGCCGCAACTTATGCTGCTACCACCAGTGGAAAATATCTTTGCGAAGTTTCCAATGCCAACGGCTGCCGCACCAATTCGAATATGAGACAGATTGTGGTAATTGACAATCCTTCCAAACCGGGCACCTGGATCACGGGCTATACCCTCAACACCAATGCTACCGGTGTGGATCTGCAATGGTATTTCGAAGGCAATCTTATTCCCAATGCTACCAGTGCTTCCTATGCATTTACTCAGACAGGGCATTATTTTGTTATTGCCAGCAACTTCTTCGGATGTTCCACTTCTTCCGATACGGTACTCGCCACTTATACTTTTGGTATTGACGAAAACTCCGGCATAAGCGGATTACAGATATTCCCAAATCCAAATGACGGAAAATTCCATCTCAATCTGAACAGCGATAATCAAAACTCTGTGGTGCTGCACATCAATGATATGATGGGTAGGGAAGTTTACAATCGTTCGTTTATCACCCTGAGCGGGAAAATATCCGAAGATATCGACCTGAGCCATCTGCCTAACGGCATCTACATGGTCGAAATTGAGGCTGGCACTTCCAAACTCATGAGCAAGATCGTTATACAATAATGTTTTTTAAGGATAAGAAAGTGCCATGGGTGACCATGGCATTTTTTGTTTGACTTAGTTTCCTCTGAAAAACGGCAGATGTCGCAGAGAGTTAAAAAGAACATACATTTCGGCGGCTTCGTCGAATTCATATGCTGTGAGTTCCTGATCGTGGAACTTCACATGAACCATGGTGAAATCGGGTAAGAAATAAGCCGATACCTTTTCGTTCTGATAAACGAACCTGTCATTTTCCAGGGTTAGGGTACTGAAATTATAAAAGGTCTTTTTAACCAATATGGTCTTATCGTCTTTTATATTGAAGAAGTATCCGCCTTCTCCGTCCTTAAATTTCGAGATATTGATAAAGAAGCGGGGTTTGTCTTTGAAGGGTTTGCCCGAAGTAGGGCAAAAGGTGGTGCAATTGCCACATTCGTTGCAGAAGTCGGCAATATTCAATACCTGATATTCCTGTTTTATGTGAATATCGCTTCCGTCTTCAAATATAATCTCATTTCCAGCCGAGAGCACTGCTTTTTGCAACAAAAGGGTCTGAGGTTTCACCTGGTAGGAGAAGTTAGCACGATTGGGACAAACCGTGACACAGATATTGCAAAGTTCGTCGCAATGAATGCAGCGCGAAGCTTCCTGAATGGCTTGCTCGCGGTTTAAGCCACGCTGGGGTTGCTCATCCGACGAAATGTTGCTATCGGCCTGATGTAAATTCACCTTACGGAATTCCCTTTGTGAGCGCAGCGTCATCAGTTCGTTGAACTCATGTTTTTTTGGTTTTTCAGGCGTCAGGTCATAATCCTCAATAGAGGCTTTGATGATCTCAGCGGCTGATTTGCGTCCGTCGGCAATGGCTTTGATCACATTGGAAGCGCCACGCAGGGCATCTCCTCCAAAGAAGATATTGGGATGCTGTGTTTGGTGACTGTCGCGGTCGAGTTGTAGTAATTTTTCTTCCAGAAAGTCCATAACGATATCCTGGCCCAGAGCCGGAATAACAGTATCGAAGTCCAGAATGAACGCTGAACCTTCAATCTTAACCGGCATAGCTCTTCCGTCGGCTCCGGGTTCGCCGGCTTTCATTTTCCAACATTTCATGCCGGTCATGCTGCCGTTTTCGGAAACAATTTCGAAGGGAAGAGTGAAATCCAATATTTCAATTCCTTCCTGTATGGCGGCCTTAATTTCTTCGACATCGGCCGGCATTTCGGTGAGTGTTCTGCGGTAAAGAATACTGACCTTACCATTGGAACCCACAAGTCGTTTTGCCGTTCGGGCCACATCCATAGCGGTGTTTCCCCCGCCTACTATGGCAATCTGATCGCCCTGCAGCAGGTTGTTATTCTTCTTTATCTCCGACAGGAATACCAGCGGATCAATCACGCCTTTAACATCCTTACCTGGAATATCGAAAGCTTTTGCCTTCTGTGCACCCACTGCTACATAAATGTAGTCGTTTTTTTGCTGCAGTTGCCTGAACGAATCCCGGTCTATCTTGCTTTCGTAAACAATATGGACACCCAGTGCTTTTACCCGTTCAATGTCGGCTTCAATGGCCTCGCGGGTAAGGCGGAACTGAGGGATGGCATCGCTCACCATGCCGCCGGCGATGGCTTTTGTCTCGTATATCTTCACTTCGTAGCCTGCCAGTGCCAGAAAGAAACTGCACGACAAACCCGAAGGCCCTGCCCCTATAATAGCTACTTTCAGCTTGTTTCCTTTGCCCTGTTTCAGGCGGTTCTCTGTCTTTTGCTCGGTGATGAAGCGTTTGACCTCCCTGATCATCAATGGATCGTCGTAGTTTATACGGGTACATTTGGTCTGGCAATCATGGTCGCAAACCATACCGCAAACTGCCGGCAGAGGGTTGGTCTTTAGAATGACCTCCATGGCTTTGTTGAAATCCTCATGCGCGGTATGGTAGAGGTATTCCGGAATGTCCTGGTTGGTAGGGCAGGTGCTGATGCAGGGCGCGGCTATGCAGTCGAAGAGGTTCAGCTTTTTACCTGATTTGATGTTGGGTTCAGAAAAGATATCCTTTTGGTAATAAGCATTGGCCAACACATCGTCGGCATATTGTTTCAGATTGGCCAGAAGTGCTTCCCGGGTCAGTTGTTTATTGAAATCAGAAACATCCTTTGCCTTTCCTGTTATCCATGATGTAATGGTATCGGTATATTGTTTCATCCTTCCGTATCCACCGGGTTTCAATAGATCAGAGCATACTGTGACAGGGTAAATGCCGCAATTGAGAATATCTGCAATATTGGTGAAGTCGGCACCTCCCGAGAAGGAAATATGCAGGCTGCCATTGAAATACGACTGCAGTTTGTAAGCCACGTTCACCGAAATGGGGTGCAGTGCGCGTCCGCTCATATACATCATCTTTTCCTTTGGGTTGAACACCTTGCGGTTGTTCATGCTTTCGAGGGTGTTGGTGAGCTTAATGCCAAAGAAAACTTTGTTTTTAGCAGCGGCATCCGTAAGGGATTGAATGATCTCAAAGGCTTTGTCGAATTTCAGGTCGTGTTCAAAGGCTTCGTCGGGGACTATAGTCTTGTAATGGAGATGATCGTTCAGTATGCTTCGGAGTTTCTCAGGGCCGAGCAGGGTAGGGTTGAGTTTTATGAAAGTGTGCAGTTTCTTTTCTTCTATCAGGTATTTGCCTATCTTTTCGATCTCTTCGGGCGGGCAGCCATGCATGGTCGACAGGGTGATATTGTCGGATATTCTGTCGGGGATGTTCAGTGAAGTGATTTCCGGATAGAACTTTGCAATTTCGCTGATCATGGCTTCCTTTTCTTCTTTGCAATCTGCCATTTTCCTGAGGAACCATTGAACATTTTCCTGGCAGATGCCTTCGAAATTATAGCCCACGCTCATGTTGAAAATGGTTTGGGGATCTTCGCCAAAGCCCAGTTTGTGAGAGATCAGATGTATGAATATCCAGGCTTTGAGGTATTCATCGAAAGATTGTTTTATTTTGAGTTCCTGCGACCATTCGCAGTTGTAGCCTTCGTCCTGCATGTCGATGCAGGGCTTGGGGATGGAAAGTTCGTCCAGCGTCTGAACGGTTTTTAACTCTATATAGCGGGCACCGCAGAGCCAGGCAGCAATGATATTCTGCGCCAGCTGTGAATGAGGCCCGGCTGCCACGCCCAAAGGAGTGGAAATAGTCTTTTGAAATATTTCAGTGAGGTTGTCTTTTTGCTTGCGCGCATCGAAGAACAATTGAGGGGGTATGCCCAGTAAGTTGTGATGAAGGTCGTCGGAGAAAATGTAGTTATAGAGTTGTTCGGCAGTCACCGGAGCAAAGTGGTCGGTCATGTAAAAAGTTTTTCAGTTATTGCAAAATTAGCTAATATTGTGAAAATGTTTGGAGATTTCCATTTAGATACGCAAACAGCCGCGGTGATACTTGCGGCGGGATACTCATCGCGAATGGGTTCGCACAAGGCTTTATTGAGGTTCGATAAGGATAATGATTTTATCCAAAAGATAGTTTCGCTTTATGCAAATGAAGGCGTGGACCGCATGGTAGTGGTGGTGAACCGCGACAATGAGATATCTATAAAGACCTCCCTACAGGCGGCAAAGTACAGTGGGGTGCAAATTGTGCTCAATCCTCATCCCGAGTGGGAGCGTTTCTATTCTATACGATGCGGATTGTCGGCAGTGGAAGGTATGGGGAAATGTTTTATTCACAACTGCGACAACCCTTTTGTGGAGGACTATGTTGTGAGGAAACTCCTGCTGGGTTTTGTTCCGCGAGCGGTAACGCTTCCCGAATTTGAAGGCCGCAGGGGGCATCCCGTGCTTTTGTCCGCCGATATTATTCAGGCGGTACTTGGTCATAGCGAAAATAGTTGTAATTTTAAAACCTTTCTGGACAATTTCAGTGTGAATGTGGTACAAGTGGACACCCCCAGCATTCTGTTTAACATCAATACCAGAGAGGATTTGCAAAACTCAATGACGAAATGACCAAATTATCCGAAAATAATCTTACCAAATACCTTTACCTGGCGCTGATACTGTTGCTCACTTTTGTGCTGTATGTGAAAGCCGGTTCCTATGGATTTATCAGCGTGTGGGACGATAACCTGAATGTGCTGAACAATCCTTATATCCGTAACCTGAGTTTCGACGGTATTAAAACCATTTTTTCATCAAACACACCTATCAACGAACCCCGCTTTACTATTCTAACATACGCCATCGACTATAAACTCTGGCAACTGAACCCACGGATGTATCATCTCGAAAATGTGATACTTCATTTGCTGAATGTAATGCTGGTATTCCTGTTGGCAATTAAATTATTGAAAGACGTTAAAATATCCGCCCTGGTTGCCGCTCTGTTTGCTTTTCATCCTTTCCGCCTCGAGTCGGTGGCTTGGGTGAGCGGACGTAAGGATTTGCTGTTCACTTTCTTTTTCCTGATGGCGATACTGTTCTATATCGAATATCTCCGGAAAGAGCGACTGCTGTGGTTTCTGCTGGTGCTGATCCTCGCATGGCTGGCTTTCCAGTCGAAGATACAGGCGGTGACACTTCCCGCGACGCTGTTGCTGGTGGAATTGTATTTCAAGCGAAAGCTGAGTGTGATGATGATCTTTGAAAAATTCCTGATCGCTTTGGTGGTTTTGTTCAATTACTTAAACTTTGCAGATATCATGGCTCTGCTGATGTTCTACCTGATGTTCCTCTACCGCGATAGCTACCTGCCCCGCATGAGGTTCCTGCAAAAGTATATAGCCAATCCAGGAAAGGAAACACTCAGTATGCTGCTTAAATATGCCTTGATACTTTTCCTCTTCTGGTTCATCTATTCCCTGCTTTTCAGGGCAATATTGTCGCAATTTCTGCCCATGTCTTATTACCTGACGATGATAATTGCGGTTGGATGGCTTATATGGTTCGGCATTGAAAAATGGATAAAATCATGGAAAACCGAAAAACCATCCATCCTTTTTATTCAAAAATACCAGGTCTGGATTGTGTCAATAATAATGTTGGCGGGCGGAGTGCTCCTCTTTTTTATTTATGGTGTCCACATGTTCCCATTATGGAACAAGGAATTCACCGAACAGTTTTCGGCCATCGATCAGATATTCATGGCGGGCTATTCCCTGTTTTGGTATATGGTTTATGCCATCTTCCCGCTGGAGTTGTCGACTTTGCGGCCCTATCCCGATTTCACGGCGGTGCATCTGCCGAAATCTTATTATATACTGAGTGTGTTTGCCCTTTTCATGGTGGCAGGTTTGCTCTGGCTAATCTTTAGGATGAAACATCTGCGGCGACGGCTGACGTTTGGTTTGTTATTCTTCGGTATCAATATCTTTCTGGTGCTGCACCTCATCCCCATCGAAGGACGCGTGATACTGGCCGAAAGGTATACCTACCTGGCCTATTTCGGACTTTTTCTGATGATCGGACTATTGCTGGGCGAAATCAAAAAACCGATGATAGGTATTTTGCCTGCCGGTCTGATTATAGGAGTATTGATGTCTATGGTTTTCTATTGGATCAGCTATCGCGGACTGAATACCTGGAAAGATGAGTTTACATTGCTCGACGAGCAGGTGAGCAAAAATCCCGAATATCCCATGGCTTATCTGAACCGCTCGACACTTTTTATCAATAAAGCCGATTACATTATCGCCATTAAAGATTTGGATAAGGCTATAGCTCTCAACCCAAAGTTCTACCAGGCGTATTACAACCGCGGGCTTTCTTTCTCGCGCATGAACATTTTTGATAAGGCCGCAGACGATTGCACACTGGCCCTGTGCTTCGCTCCCGGCTTTGCCGATGCACATTACCTGAGGGCCTTTGCCATGGCGAAGATGCAGCTTTACACAGAGGCCATCGCCGGATATTCGCAAGCCATAAAGCTTAACCCACTGATGTATCTTGCCTACTACAACCGAGGCAACTCCCTCACCAATTGTCGCGAGTATGAGGCGGCAATTGCAGATTACCAAACTACCATCGTTCTCAATCCTAAATTCTCCGATGCATACAGCAGCAGGGGAGTGGCCCGCTTTTTCATGGGCAGCTACGAGGCTTCTCTGGCTGATTATGAAAAAGCCATTACGCTGAACCCACAAAACGGCAATTATTATTTCAACCGCGCCCTAAGCTATAAGGAACTGCTGCAGCACGACCGTTTCTGCGCCGACATGCAAACCTCCTTCAACCTCGGATATCAGCCGGCGAAGCAAGTGCTGGAGGAGCAGTGCCGGTAAGAGGGAAGAATCAATACCCAAATTCCAAGAACCAAATTCCAAGAGCCAAGAACCAAGAATCAATATCTAAGATCCAGGGACCAAATTCCAAGAACTAAGAACCAAGATTCTAGTTCCAAATTCCAAGATGCATGTCGGCAACCGGCAGTCGGTAAGACCATTTTGCAGTTTGAGGATTGCCCCAAAGGGGCCCCCTTCGGGGCAGACTGAAGATTTCTTTCTACTCTCTTCGGTCTTCCGTCTCCGGTCTTCCGAATTCAGTCTTCTGACTTCGGTCTTCTTTAATCATCTTTTTCACGAAAATTCCCAAAAATCCATCATTTTGCTCTAGCGTAAGTTCGATTCGCTCAAACGAACGTCCGATTCGCTCATGCGGACAATAGATTCGCTCTAACGTATGACCAATTCGTTTATGCGTACAATCGATTCGCTCATGCGGACGACCGATTCGCTCAGCGAATTGAGCTTCCGCAAGGCAGTTTTGGTCTTGCTTACAATCTTTCTATTAGTTGTTTACGGAAAATTAGATAAAATTTGAACAAAACTGACCCAAAATGCCGGAGAACCAGTTTTTCTTCGGAAATGTCAGCTCTGCGACATGTCAGCAAATGTTATGTTGAATGAAATTCCTCCGTTTCGGGTGGCCGAATGCTGAAAATTTACGAGCGAGCGGCAATAAGCCGGATAGTATTTGCACCGGCATGGTTCTTAATTACTCCGGGCAGATCCCGAATTGGCATTTGTTTATTTTAAAACATAAAAAAATGTTCAGTCGTGAAAACGAGAAATTAAACAAACTTTTGAAATTATCGCCCCATGTGTTTTTGGGATTTCATGGGCCAAAAGATTGGTCAGCACGATTTGTTGCAATAAAAAAAGCGCGAAGTCCCTCCAGCCTTCGCACTTAATTTAAAAAATAAGCCTGATAAATCCGGGTTTCAGCAGCCCGGTCAAGGCCTATTTTATTATCGTCACACTGCCCGTATAGAAATGGTTACGGTTCAGTTCGTCTTTTGCAGTCACCGACCATGTGTAGGTGCCAATGGGGCAAATATTCCCGTTGTTCTTCACACTGCCGTTCCAACCCTGATTGATGTCATTGCCTTCGTACACAATTCCGCCCCAGCGATCGTAAATAATAATACTGAATCCGTCTTCCATTAGCCCTGAGCCTTTAATGGTAAACTCGTCGTTCACTCCATCGCCGTTTGGCGAGAAAGCATTGGGAGCATAGAAGGTATAATAATCCAGTACCTGTATGTCATGCGATGTCGAATCCTTGCAGCCATGTTCGTTTTCAACCAGCAGCCAGATGGTATGTGTTCCAATATCCTGATATTTATGATAAGGATTCACAGCGGTCGAACTGTTCATATTTCCTGAAGATGGTTCGCCAAAATCCCACAACCAATTAACCGCATCATACGATTCGTCCATGCAGCGAATTATAGGATTATCTAAATTTACAGCCAGGTTGTCTGTTTTGAACGAAGCCACAGGATTGTCAAAAACAGCTATCAGTTGCGGATAATTGTAGAATGCCGAACATCCCCATTCCGAAGTCACGGTCAGAGCCACATTATACACACCCATCTCGCTATAAAAATGTGTAGGGGTACTATCGTTCGAGTGGTTATCTGCTCCAGCCTGAGGATCGCCGAAATCCCATACGTAAGTATTATTGGGAAGCCAGTTATGATCAACAAAAGATGTAGTCAGCGTGCCGCATCCTTTCATATCGGTAGCACTAATATTGGCAACAGGCTTTTCGTGCACGGTAACTGTGAAAGAAGACGAAGATGGAGTCGAGTTGCAGGCGTCAAAAACCGTCACCATATAGGTAGTTGTTGCAGTAGGTGTCACCGAGAAAGGAACTGCCTGAATGCCTATACCGTTATCCCAGATATAAGTATAAGGTGCCACTCCTCCAATAATCACCAAATTGAGAATGGCTGATTCGCCGAGACAAATATCTGCATTTCCGCTAATAGCCGCTTTCAGTTTTTCCTGCATATCAAGAACAATAGCTCCTGTATTTGAGGTGCAACCGTTCGAATCCGTAGCAAACACGAAATAGGTTATCGAATCCATAACCAGAACATTCAGCACATTAGTATCTGCCGAAGAAGGATCCCATGTATAAGAATAGTGTCCGGTTCCGCCAATAGCATTGGCTCCAATGGTAGTATAATTTCCCTGACAAAGGGTAGCATCGCCCCAGGTAGTAATGGTAACCTGAGTGGGTTGGCCAATCGTAACATTGCTGGTCGATGTACATCCATTACCATCAGTGACAACCACCTGGTGCAGACCTGAATTCAGCATTAAAGTCGAAGCTGTGGTGTCGCCCGTAACATCCCATTGATAGGAATATGGAAGAGTTCCACCTGAGGCCAATACACTTGCACTGCCATTGCTGTAGCCAAAGCAAGTAGCGTTTTGCGAAGTTGTGATCTGAGAAATGAGTTGGGTTGGCTGTGTTACGTTTATTCCTCCAGTGATGTTGCAAAGGTTCGCATCAGTCACAGTTACAGTATAGTTTCCTGCCGTTAGGTTATTAATGGAAGGAGTAATGTCCGAATTCGACCATGCATAGCTATATGGCATGGTACCTCCCGAAACCACTATATTTCCTGCTCCGTTATTGCCTCCGAAGCATGAAACATTGGTGTTCGATAAAGTAGCGGTTAGCGAAGTTGGTTGAGTGATGGTGGCCGAAGAAGTAACTGAGCAACCGTTTGGATCTGTTATGGTCACAGAATATATGCCTGTTGTAAGCCCTGAAATTGCAGGTAAAGTACTACCAGTTGACCAAATAAACGCGTAAGGAGCTGTTCCGCCGGTAACAGCAACACCTGCTGTTCCATTGTTTCCATTATTGCACGATACATTGGTTGAAGTGATGTTCGAAACCAACAGATTGGGTTCGGTGATAACCAGAGTAGTATCCATAAAACATCCTGCAGCATCAGTTACCGTTACCGAATAACTTCCTGCTATCAGATTATTTATGCTGGCGGTGGTTGCACCGTTCGACCACAGATAAGTATATGGACCCGTGGTTCCGTTTCCTGAAGCTATTCCAATACCGTTATTTCCACCAAAACACGAAACATTGGTTGATGCCAGTATAATAAATATGGTTTGCGAAGGTTGGTTCACTGTGGCAACTGCTGTAGAAGTACATCCGTTATTATCTGTCGCAGTAACCGTATAGCTTCCGGCAATCAGATTGTTGATGCTGGTATTTGTGGATCCGTTCGACCAGAGATAGGTAAAGGGGGCTACACCACCGTTTGCAGCAACCGAAGCACTTCCATTGTTTCCGCCGAAACATGAAACATGTGTTATGGCTGTAATGGTTGGGGTCAACAAAGGAGGTTCGCTGATGCTTACCAAAGAAGTGGTCGTGCAACCGTTAAAGTCGGTAACAGTCACAGTGTAGTTTCCGGCTGTCAGGTTCGAAGCTGTTGCATTCGATGAACCATCCGACCATAAGTAAGAATAAGGTAATGTACCACCGCTGGCTGCAACAGTAGCTGAGCCATTATTGCCGCCGAAGCAGGTTACATTACCTGAAAATGTGATAGAAGAAGTTAAAAGGGTAGGCTGGCCTATCGAGACAAAATTGGTAGTAAAGCAGCCGTTGAAATCGGTAATGGTAACCGTATAGTTTCCTGCTGTCATGTTATTGGTAGTTTGGTTCGTTGTTCCATTCGACCAACTATAATTATATGGTGAAGTTCCTCCTGAAGGCAATACGCTTGCCGAACCATTATTTCCTCCAAAGCAGGAGACATTTACTATGGTTCCGGGCTGCGATGTAAGCAATGCTGGTTGGATAATTACCACTGCAGCGGTTGCTGAACATCCGTTATTATCGGTAACAGTAACCTGATAGTTTCCGGCGATCAAGCCACCTATTGTGTTATTAGTTGAACCATTTGACCATAAATAATTGTAGGGTGTGCTACCACCTGATACAACAACAGCAACACTGCCATTGTTGCCTTCAAAACAAGAAACATTTTGTTGCGATTGAGCAGTAATAGAAATAGCATAGGGTTGGTTTACATCCATTGTATTGGTTCCGTTGCATCCATTTTGGTCAGTAATGGTTACCAAATAAGTTCCTGCAGCCAATCCTGAAATAGATGATGTAGTCAGTCCGTTCGACCAAATATAAGTATAAGGCGAAACACCACCGCTGCCAACAACAGTTGCTGTTCCATTACTATTTCCGTTGCAGCTTGCCGGAGTTGCTGAAATAGTGGATGCAAGACCCAAAGGTTGAGTCAGGGTTACCGAATCTGAAACTGTACAATAATTATTATCGGTAACGGTCACTGCATAAGTGTCAACTCCCAGACCACTGATGGTTGTATTGATGTTTTCTGTCGACCACATATAAGTATAAGGACCAGTTCCTCCATTAGCAACAACACTTGCCGAACCATTATTACCTCCAAAGCATGATACATTAGTGAAGCTCAATGTGGCTGTCAGTAGTGTAGGTTGAGTAATCGTAATGCCAGTCGTAACTGTACATCCGTTATTGTCGGTTATCGTGACACTGTAAATACTTGCAGTTAGTCCGGTAATATTTGCCCCGGTTGCACCATTCGACCAATTGTAAGAATATGGTGTGGCGCCTCCATTAACAGTCACTGTCGCGGCACCGTTACTTCCTCCGAAGCACGATACATTGGAATCAACCACTGCTATAACAGTCAATAAAGGAGGTTGATTGATCAGAACTGAAGAAGAAATAGCGCAACCATAGCTATCGGTAACCGTTACTGAATAGTTGCCTATGGGTAGTCCGGTAATAATATCTGTTGTTCCACCATTCGACCAGTCATAGTCATAAGGTCCTGTATTACCGGTAACAGAAACAGATGCAGTACCATTGCTGCCCCCAAAACAGGAAACATCAGTTCCTCCTGTGTTAATATTGATTAGAAGGGTAGGCTGTGTCAGGTTTATTGAAGTGGTTGCTGTGCAACCATTATTATCAGTTACTGTAACAGAATAGGTGCCTGTGATAAGATTACTTATAGTACTTGCTGTTGATCCAGTTGACCATACATAGGAGTAAGGCGCGTTTCCACCAGAAGTATTTACAGTTGCCGAACCATTGTTTCCTCCGAAACAGAAGATATTGGTTGATGTGATAACAGGATTCAATTGAGGGGCATCGAGGATATTAACTGTTGTTGAAGCGGAGCAACCATTGATGTCGGTAACGGTGACCGTATAAGATCCGGATGCAACGTTTGATATACTATTGATTACACTTCCATTAGACCAGCTATATGAATATGGCTGTGTCCCGCCTGTTGCAGTTGCAGAAGCTGATCCGTCGCTTCCGCCAAAACAACCGGTAGGAGATGTTGAGGCAATTACAGGAACCAGAACCACATTTTGGTTTATAGTCACCATATTAGTAGCAGTACATCCATTATTATCGGTTATAGTTACAGTATAATTACCTGCTGTCAGACCTGTAAGCGCTGAAGTAGTTGCCCCATTCGACCATGAATAGGAGTATGGCGGAATTCCGCCTGCAGCTGAAATTGCTGTGGTTCCATTGTTGCCACCATTGCACGAAACGGTTGTAGCATAAAGAACCGTTGAAGTAATTTGTGTTGGTTGGTTTATAAAAACCGAATTAGTTGCAGAGCAACCAAACTGATCCGATACAGTAACCGTATATGTTCCGCTTGTCAAACCACTTGCTGTACCATTTTGTGTACCATCCGACCATGTATAGGAATAAGGTGCTACGCCCCCGCTTGGTATTACGGTTGCTGAACCATTGTTCCCATTATAACAAGTAGTGCTGTTTGCAGGATTTATTGTCGTAGTTAGCAGAGTTGGTTGAGTTATTAATCTTGACCCTGTTGCAGTACAACCATTAGCATCAGTAACAGTAACTGAATAATTACCAGGAGTTAGATTAGAGATAGCATTGCTGGTGCTTCCTGTTGACCAAAGATATGAATATGGAGGTGATCCACCGGAGGCTACAACATTAGCTGTGCCGTTATTTCCACCATTACACCATACATTAGTACGGTTGACAACAATACTAAGTAGATTAGGTTGAGAAATAGTAACAGAATTTGTAGCAGTACAACCGTTATTATCCGTAACAGTTACCGTATAGGTTCCTGCCGGTAAATTATTGATGGTAGTTGTTTGAAGTCCGTTCGACCAGTTATATGAGTATGCCGGAACACCACCGCTTGCACTGACTGTAGCAGAACCATTAGCAGCTCCGTTACAAGATACATTTGATGTTGATGATATTGTAGTTAATAATTGTGGTGGTTGATTGATAACTACTGAATTGGTTGCACTACATCCATGGCTATCAGTTACAGTTACAGTATAAGTCCCGCTGGCTAAGCCGGTAGCAGTGCCATTATGGGTTCCATTTGACCAAGTATAATTATAAGGACTAGTCCCACCATTGGGAACTACCGTTGCAGATCCATTGCTACCTGCATAGCAGGCAACATTGGTAGGTGGTGTAATAGAAGTGATTAATACAGTAGGTTGCGTAATCGATACTGTAGCGGTGGCGGTACAACTGTTAAGATCAGTAACAGTCACTGTGTATGTTCCTGTAGTCAGATTATTAATAGTTTGGGTACTGCTGCCATTCGACCAAAGATAACTGTATGGAGGTGTGCCTCCTGTGGCAGATGCTGTGGCAGAACCGTTATTACCGGAAAAACATGCAACATTATTTGAAGTAATCGTTGCCTGTAGAAGAGCCGGCTGAGTAATGGTCACAGAATTCGTGGCGGTACATCCGTTATTGTCAGTAATCGTTACTGTATAAGTTCCTGGTGTTAAATTGCTTATAGTGGTAGTATGTTGTCCATTTGACCATGTGTATGAATAGGGTGGTACACCGCCGTTAGCAGTAATGGTAGCGGTTCCGTTAGCAGCTCCATTACAGGTAATATTAGTTGTAGATGAAATTGTTGATGTCAGCTGTGGAGGTTGATTGATAATGACCGAATTAGTCGCAGTACATCCGTGGCTGTCGGTTACCGTAACGGTATAAGTGCCGCTCGCCAATCCGGTTGCGGTACCATTATGACTTCCATTTGACCAAGTGTAGTTATAAGGACTTGTTCCACCATTTGGAATCACTGTAGCAGAACCATTGCTGGCTGCGAAACAGGCAACATTGGTGGGTGGCGTCATAGAGGTTGTCAATAAGGTAGGTTGGGTGATTGTTACTGATGCAGTTGCTGTGCAGCCATTGAGGTCGGTAACGGTAACTGTATAAGAACCAATTGCAAGATTCGTTATAGTATTAGAGTTACTCCCTGTTGACCATTGAAAATTGTAGGGAGCAGTTCCTCCATTAGCAGATGCAGTTGCTGAACCATTATTTTGATTGAAGCAACTGATGTTTGTTGGAGTAATTGAAACATTTAGTAGTGATGGCTGATTGATTACTACCGATGTGGAAACTGTACAACCTATATTGTCAGTAACCGTAACAGTGTATGTTCCGGCGGTCAGACCTGTCAAGGTGTCATTAGTTGATCCTGTTGACCAGTTGTAATTGTAAGGTGCAACCCCTCCTGTAGCATTAATAGTAGTTGTGCCATTGTTTCCTCCAAAGCAGGAAACCTGAGATGTAACTGTTGTATGAGGTACAATCAAAGTGGGTTGAGAAATAATTACTTGTGCTGAAATAATACAACCATGGCTATCGGTTACTGTAACAGTATAAGTTCCAGCCGAAAGTCCTGTGACGGTAGTGTTTGTGCTCCCCGTTGACCATAAGTAAGAATAGGGAGGTATACCACCACCACCTATTACTGTTGCTGATCCATTACTAACTCCATTGCAGGATGCATTGGTTGTTGAGGTAATGGTTGCTGTTAATAATGTTGGCTCATTGATTACTATTGAATTGGTTGAGGTGCAACCATTATTATCTGTAACTGTGACAAAATACGTATCTGCACTTAAGTAGTTATTATTGGCTGTAGTTGCTCCATTTGACCATGAGTAAGAATAACCCGGTGTTCCTCCAGAAGCGGTTACAATTGCAGAACCATCGAAAAATCTGTTACAACTTGCATCATTTACCAGAGTAACAAGTGTTGTCAATGGTGAAGGTTCTGTAAGAGTTAATGTATCGCTAAGTGTGCATCCATTCAGGTCAATGACAGTAACAATATAATTTCCGGCAGTTAATCCACTGAAAGTTCCTGAAGATTGATCTGGACCACCGTTCAAGCTATATTGGTAACTTCCATAGCCTCCGTTAGCAGAAGCAGTAATAACTCCAAGCCCGTTGTTGCATAAAATATTTGTACTGATTACAGCATTTAATGTCAGCAAAACCGGATCTGTTAGAACAATCGTATCAGAAACAGTTGAACAACTTTCTCCATCATCAATTGTAGTAATATAGGTTCCAGGTCCTAGATTCGGAAATGAATTTAAACCTTGAAATAGTCCTCCATTTAATGAATACTGGTAGGTTCCTGATCCGCCAGTGGCATTAATCGTTAATAATCCATTATTAGCACCATGGCATGTAATTTCACTTGCGTTCGTAGTCTGTGTAAGTGGATCATGTAAGATTAGGGTTTTAAGTATAGCATTAGCGCTGCAAGGACATCCGTTTCCAATAGAAATTGTGAGTGTTTCGGCACCTTCGGCAATTCCGTCTGCAATTATTGAATAGGGGACGGTAATAGAATTTATACCGGCAGGAATTATAACTGAATCCGTAGGAAAATTGTGATCAAGAGCATTAGATGTCCCAGTCACGGTATAGTGAATTGTTAATGGGCTGGAATTGTCAGGATTATTCCTAGAAAATTCAAAGTTATAATTACAACCTTCATAAACATCATTACTATTTGTGCCATTCAGATTGAAATTATTCATGGTTACTGGATTTGATGTAAAACTGGCGCCTTCTATAAAAACACCTGAATCCCATTTTCTGTCTGCTACGTCCGAGATCGCAAATTTTATGTGGTAGGTTTGACAAGGGATAACTGTCCAGTGAGCTGTCAGGATTGTAGTCATTCCATCGTATTCAATCGTAGTGCTTCCGATATTGTCGATATAATATGTCGGATTAATATCAGGACATGTAACAGGATTCGGACTTGTTTCAGAAATCCCCTGATTCCATCCTCCAATATGAATATTATTAATTGTCACAGGAGTAATATTGTCTGGCAAAAGTGCAATGTTTTTTGCATCATTACTAAATCCTTGTCCTCCGCTTATCCCTGGTCCGCTCAGGAGAAAAGCAAAAACATCATTAAAGGTTCCGCAAGCCCATTCAGGATATTCTTCTGAGGCAAAAATGTATTTGAACTCTACTGTATTATTTGCGGGAACAAAATCAAATTGTAGTACTGCTGCATCACGGGTGGAATTTGAACCAGTAATTATATTGAGGTCAGGATCACCAAAATTGGTAAATTGTGTAGTTGCATTGGTAAACTGGTTCGGACCTATCGCATTTGTTACATTTCCAGTTGAGATTATTATTCCATTGGCTAATGAAAAGCCAGAGCCATTTGCATCGAACGAGCCTAGAGCGGCATTGTCACCAGTAAAAGTTACATTTGAGGCAACCAAGCATCCTGAAACCAGAACATTCTGAACAAGGCTTGATGGCGTATAACCACTTGTAAGGTAGGGGGTAACTGAAAGTGTCCCTGGTGTTTTTTGAGCAATTTTCTCTATCTGATATTGAGGGAGACCGGAACTAGGATTAATTAGTTCCCTGCTGCTTATTTTGTTTTCATTGTTTTGGGAGATATTCCCAATACTTTGCGACAATCCTGTGGTGGATTGGAATAGGAAAATAATAATTGATAGGAGGAGGGTATATTTTTTCATAGTGTTGATATTACTTGGAAAATCGAATGCTTTGTCTTAATTAATTGCTGAATTTATTTTGTACAAAGGTTGTTCAATTTACTCCGAAACTCATTACATAATTATCTATAAATGTTGCATAATACGTGAATTCTAAAACGATGTTTGCCGAAGTGGAAGATGTAGTACTTTAAACTTACCTGGTAATTCACCTGATATCTTGTACTTCGGGTTTTTACGAGTTAATTGCAAGTGGTTTCGTACTTAATCACTTTAATTCTGTTTCCAAGAACTGTTTCTGAACTTGATGTCCCTATTACACAAGTTGAACTTCCTTTTAACTGAAACTCTGAGAACTGTATTTGTGGAAATCCAGCTGAGTCAGGGATCATGGTCGTTGTAACTTTTTGCTGACAATTGTATCCTGATTTTTTGCAACCGATGAGGACTGTCAGGCAAATGGCTGTGAGTAAAATTACTTTTTTCATGGAATTTATTTTTAAGGATGAAATTTCTATATGGTGTTTTGTGTTGTTATTATTTTATTTCGTCGTCAAAATATTGTTTTATGCATTGCAAAGATAATAAATAAAAATCAAAAGTCAAGCTTTATTGTATAATAATTGTATTTCGTCGTTGAAAATTGGTCACATGTCGTGATATGCGAGATAATTTTTCCTTCTACTTTGCTCAATAAGTGACTGATTTTCGATTTGAGGGTTGTCATTTTTATGATTGTTAATATTTGTTAAATTTTGTTTGTGGATTTAAATCAGTTTCTCAGTTTTTGTGTTGTTGATTTCACATTTCAAAAGTACTATGTGATCTACCCCTGTAGCAAGTCTCAAAAGACCTGAATTTATGCGGTAATTTTACTTCATTAGAGGTAGGTAATTTAGCTCGTATTTGCGATTTATTATAAAAGCAAATACGGATTCTCAAACTTGAGGATTCGTTGTCAGTAAATTAGATTTAATTAGGCAAAATTTTAATATTAGGCGGAAGTAGAGTTGGTAGATTACTCGTCGTCTTCTTAATGAATTTCTGAAACATACTGACCTTAAGTGAAACTGTGAGATGTTGACATTTTTGGGCTCCTATCATAGAATAATGAATAGATGATGCAGCCAATAAAGTAAATTAAGAGCGAAATTTTAAGATAATATTACTGTATGTAAAATTAGGTTTTTTGGAAAAGCTGTATTATCTTTGTCGCAGACAATTCTGACAAAAAAGAAATTTTTACAGGTTTCAATATATATTTAACCAAAGTTGTTTTTTATGGACCAGCAAGAAAGACCAAAAATTCTATTTCCTTATGATTTCTCACCTGAATCTGATTATTCATTGCAATATCTTATCGGTTTGACTAAGGTTTTTAATTATTCAATTGAAATTTTGAACATTCTTGATCCGGGTACACGAAAATATATGAGGGAGAATAATTTATCCAAAGCAGGGTTGATAGAGAGAGTTGCAAAGATGTCAAATGAATTCCAGGAAAATCATGGTGTGCCTGCTACTTATCTTGTTAAAAATGTACCCATAAAACGAATAAGAAAGATATCTGAAAGAGAGAAGGTGTCTTTTACTTTTTTGGCCATTAATGAACCTCAGAAAATGGCTTCTAGAATATTGAAGGTAGTTACTACTTCTCCTGTACCTGCACTGGTTGTTCAAAACGGAGTAGATTACAAGCCTTTTAAAAACATTATATTTCCTTTAGACGATTCTATCTCAAGTCGTCAGAAAGCTGGATGGGCTTTGAGATTCGCAAAAAAAAGTAATGCTATCATACACATTTTTTCGGTAAACCCCGCTTCGCTAAACAGCAAGGAAAAAGAGCGCAAGCAGTTCAAGGTAATTGATACTGTAGAACAGTTCTTCGCCAAAAATCATGTGAGTTATGAATCTGAAATTTCACAGGGGAATTATAACGATTTTGATAATGATATCCTTAAATACGCAGAAAAGGTTAGCGCTGATCTGTATATAATTATGATCCCGAAAAAGATCTTCAATTCGATGCGGCAACTTGACTTTAATCTGATCTTCAACCCTAAAAAAATACCTGTATTGTGTGTCAATCAGCGGGATCTATTTGTAGGCGGCGGTTTTAATTGATTTGTTGATTCCTTATTTTTCTTGGTTTCTGCTTTATTTTTTTAGAGCAAGATAATTACAATGTCATGGTAATTTGATTATTATTTATAGTTTTGCAGAAAATTGCAAATAAAATTTATGAAAAAATTAGCTGTTGTTGCATTCGGTGGTAATGCACTATTAAGAGGAGATCAAAAAGGAACTATTAGTGAACAGGAATTAAATGCCCGTGAAACCTGTCTTAATCTTATACCACTCGTAAAGAACGATTACAATATCGTTATTACTCACGGAAACGGACCTCAGGTCGGAAATATTTTACTTCAAAACAATGCCGGCGCCACGGTTTACGGACTACCAGAAATGCCTCTGGATATCTGCGGAGCTTATTCGCAAGGGTTCATTGGATATATTATTGAACAACAATTCCGCAATATTCTGGAAGAACAAAGTCTGGTGAAGGACGTGATAACCATTGTTACACAGGTTTTGGTTGATAAAGATGATCCTGCTTTTAAAAATCCTACCAAACCGGTTGGTCCTTATTATACTAAAGAGGTTGCCGATAAAACTGCTGCCGAAACAGGTTCTGTTTTTGCTGAAGATCCACGCGGCCGTGGATGGAGAAAAGTAGTTGCATCGCCTCAGCCGTTGATGATTGCTAATAGAAATACTATTGAAAGCATTGCCCGCAATGGACAAATCGTTATTTCGGTAGGCGGAGGTGGAATCCCTGTGTACTACAAACGTCCTAACTTCCTGGAAGGAATTGATGCAGTTATCGATAAAGATCTCGCTTCTTCCTTATTGGCCATTCAGATTCATGCTGATGAGTTTTACATCCTTACTGATGTTCCCAAGGTTTGTATTAATTTTAATAAACCCGACGAGAAGCGACTCGATGTAATTACTATAGAGGAAGCGAAACAATACCTGGCCGAAGGTCACTTTGCCGAAGGAAGTATGGCTCCGAAAGTACGTGCAGCCATCAATTTTACTGAGAACGGAAAAGGAGAGGCCATCATTACTGAGGCATCACAACTTTCGAATCCCAATTGCGGAACCAAAATTGTTAAACATAAATAATTTGCCATGAACATGTTAATTTGTCCCCAGTGCGGTACCACCTTCAAGGAAGGTGCGAATTTCTGTCATATTTGCGGTTACAGAGTTCCTGAAGAATCTGTGCATCCTGCTGAAGAACCTATAAAGGAACAGCCTGAGCCTGAAAAGAAAGCTGAGCCCATAGAGGAACCTATTAATGTGGAAACATTTACCGAAGTGAAAACGGATGAGGTGTTTGAAGCAGTGAAAAGCGGCAATATCTTTAAACGTGCTATCAATATCATGTTCAAACCCAGGCAGGAGTGGGAAGCTGTGGCTAAAGAGCAACCACGCATTCCTATGTTAATACTGGGTTATGCACTGATCTTTTCAGTAATTCCATTATTTTCTTTGATTGTTGGTTATGGATTGGTTGGAGAACGCAATATTTATTTCTTTGATTATTATTGGAATACCAGTTTGCTTAAAGGTATCGTAAATGGTACTATATTTTTGATTGCAACTTTTGCTGCAATTATATTTTCGAGTATTATTGTTAATATGTTAGCTCCTTCATTTAAAACCGAAAAGAATTTAGGAAGAGCAATGCAATTAATAACTTATTCTTTTACTCCGATGTTTTTTGGAGGTGCTTTATTTATTATTCCACTTCTTTCATTTTTAGTTTACCTGATTGGTTTGTATGGAGTATTTATTCTTCTAATAGGATTACCGATTATCCTTAAAACACCAAAAAACACACAGATTGGATATTTCTTCACTTCAATCGGTCTTTTGTATGGAATATTCTTTTCAGTTTATTGGATATTTAAGACTATTTTTTGGGCAATATTTTTTGCAGTTGGCTCTATTCTTTAAGCTGTTTCTGTATGGACATACCTGATCTGAATCAAGTTGGCAGCAAAGTAAAGAAGTGGCAAAAGGAAGAGACGAGTTATTTTCTTTCCTTGCCCCTTAAGAGTTATGTGCTCGCGGCTTTAGCCTTTTTGGGCTTGTGCACCACCTTTATGCCCTGGGCAGATGTTACGGTTGGTTTTTTCGCTCAGGCTATGGACGTTGGCTTGCATTTCTTTTTCGGATGGCTTGTATTCCTGGTGCTGGGAGCAGTGATAGGAGTGCTTCTGTTCAATAAATATATCAGGCTTCAGGAGCCTTTCGTAAGCATGTTACCGCTTGCCGGTGCCGGTGCCGCGGTGCTGTTGACCCTTATTTTTATTCTTTGGCATGGGTTTAATGTAATGTATGGTGCGTATCTTTGCCTGGCTTTTTCGGTGATCTTTCTGCTGGCGGTTTTATTTTTTGATAAAATTATCCCGCCCAAAAGAACACTTTAATCAAATAACTTAATTACTAATTAATAATAACAAACAAAATTAACGGAGGATTTATGGCTTTTAACTTAAAAAACAGAAATTTCTTAAAAGAACTGGATTTCACACCCGCGGAGATGAAATTTTTACTGAACCTGTCGGCTGACCTGAAACGTGCCAAATATGCAGGCACCGAGCAGCAATTGCTGAAAGGCAAGAACATCGTACTGTTGTTCGAAAAGGATTCGACCCGCACACGCTGCGCTTTCGAAGTAGCCGCTTTGGATCAGGGCGCACATGTTACTTATCTGGGACCTTCAGGTTCGCAGATGGGAAAGAAAGAATCGATGAAGGATACTGCCCGCGTTTTGGGACGCATGTACGACGGTATCGAATATCGCGGATACGGACAGAACATTGTGGAAGAACTGGGTAAATATGCGGGTGTTCCCGTTTGGAACGGACTGACCAACGAATTTCATCCAACACAAATCCTGGCCGACTTCCTGACCATGATGGAGCATTGCGACAAGCCTTTGAGCCAAATGTCATTTGCTTTTGTGGGCGATGCCAAGAACAATGTAGGCAATTCGCTTATGGTAGGCGCTGCTCTGATGGGTATGGATTTCCGCGCAGGCGCTCCCAAATCGTGCCAGCCTGATAAAAAACTGGTAGACCAATGTCTGAAAATAGCCAAAGAAACCGGTGCCAAGATCACCATCACCGACAACCCCAAGGAAGCCGTGAAAGGTGTTGATTTTATTTATACCGATGTTTGGGTATCAATGGGCGAGCCTGAAAAAGTATGGGTTGAGCGTATCAAATTGCTGAAACCTTTCCAGGTGAATGCCCAGCTGATGAAAGCTACCGGAAACCCCAATACCAAGTTCCTGCACTGTCTGCCTGCTTTCCATAACAGGGAAACTACAGTAGGAGAGGAGATCTTCCAGAAATACGGCCTGGACGGCATGGAAGTGACCGAGGACGTTTTCGAATCGAAAGCTTCTGTGGTGTTCGACGAAGCCGAAAATCGCCTGCATACCATTAAGGCGGTGATGGTGGCTACGTTGGCATAAGGAAGTTCGGAGTTCGGAGTTCGAAGTTGAGCATTGAACATTGAGCATTGAGAATTGAGTTTTTGTAGTCATTAATAGTCATTAGTTGTCATTAGTTGTTATTGATTGTTTAATGTTCAATAAGCAATTTTCAATCCGCCTCGGCGGATCAATTTTCAAGGGATGGTGTTCCCAATGGACCAAGGCTCGTGGCCTCCTCCTAAAACCCTAATAGCCTATATTGAAGAGAATTCTCGCTATACTGAAAAGAGCATTAAAGAGCACGTTGTTCCGTAGACTGAAACGGGCAACGGCTCTTTTTTTTGTAATCTTTCTTGCCATTTATATCTTCATCAATCTGCTGATCTTTGTGCAGGCCCGTGATTACATGTATTCGAATGCCGACCTTATCCCTGCCAGTTACACGGCTCTGGTGCCCGGTGCCAGTGTGTTTTCCAGCGGAAAGCCCTCGGCAGTGTTGGCCGACCGTCTGGACAAAGCCATTGAACTGTGGGAGCATAAAAAGATTAAGCGTTTTCTTTTGAGCGGCGACCATGCCAAACTGCATTACGATGAGGTGAATAATATGAAAGCCTACCTGGTGGAGCGCGGCATTCCCGACTCAGTGATCTTTACCGATCATGCAGGTTTCGATACCTATAACTCTATGGTGAGAGCCAAAGACATATTTGGGGTGGACAGCCTGATCGTAGTTACGCAGGAGTTTCACCTGCGCCGCGCTATTTATATTGCCCGCCACAAAGGCTTGGTGGTGAACGGCTACCGTGCCGATAAACGACGTTATACTTCCATGCCCTACCTCTTGTTTCGCGAGAGCTTTGCCAATATCAAAGCCTATCTGGAGGTGATGTTTGATGCACACCCCATTTTCGGTGGCGATAAGATTCCTATCAAAGGACCGGCCAGCAAGAGCTGGGATTAGGATAGGGGTAGGGGCGTATTGCCCCATAGGGGCTCCTTCGGAGCATACCCCCTTTATTAAAAACGTGGATAATAACGTGAATATTTGCCGGGCGTATGCAATACGCCCCTACAGGATTTACCTTGTGATTATCTGGTTCTTTTTAAATGAATTCTTTTGTTAAGCGTTCGCCCTTTTTTTGTTGACATAAATCAAAGTCAATAATTAGCGGTGTATGGTCGCTATGTGTTATCCAATTTTCAAAGGTCCCAATTTCTACTTCTTGCACTTTGTCCGCAATGTTAGCAGATGCAAAGCAATAGTCAATGTGGTATGGTTTGTTATGATTACGTTGCAAAAAGAAAGTCGGGTGTTTTTCCTTACCTTGCTCAGCGTTAAAGTGTCGATGATAAACGCTGTGAATATTATTATCAGCAAGTTTTCGAACTACATCAGAATGGCTGCCAACTCTGGCCTTGTTATCCCATATTTTGTTGCTGTTAAAGTCGCCTATTAAAATGATTGAACTTTCAAGCAAAGTTGTATAGTGGTTTATCGCCAACCAAATTTGTCCAATGTAACGGGCTTCGTAGTTCTCTTTGTTGCTCATTGCCCAGATTGCAAACAAAGTAAAAGTCTGTCCGTGACCAGTTACACGAAAAGGCAAAATGTAACGAAAATCGGAGTTGAAGTCAGGTAGGAGTTCAAACTTGTAGTCCGAGAATGAATAAATAGCAAGTCCTTTATTAATGCTGTCGCCATACCAATGAAAGTCATTTGGTTGATGTGTGGAAGAATTGAAAACCAATTTGTCTGGATGCTCGCATTCTTGTACAACCAAAATGTCTGGTCGTTGGGACAGAATGATGTCCACCTTTTTTCTAAATGCTCCTTGGCAATTCCAGGTTATTAATCTCATTTTTATATCTCAAGTTGCTAGATGCACTGTCCTCTTAGGGTGATGCATAACTCGTTAAAGGTAAGGTTTAACTGTACAAACCCGCCTGCTTTTGGAGAGTTTAGGTACCATAAACATGGTCCTTTATTAAATCAAAAGTAAAAAATATTCCACTCCCTTTTCAATACAAAGAATTTTTTTCTAATTATTTTAGTTTTTACCCAATATTTTGTTTGGGTTTTACGTTATATAATTAAGCCTAAGTAACCTTAACTATTTACTAAACCATCAGAGCTATGAAAAAAGCCGATGAGAATATAAAAATGTTGCGACAGAAGGAAAGCGAAACGATGTTTGCTGACTTTAAAGGTATTAGTCAACAAGTCATAGATTTACGTTATCGTGCTTATATGTTTGCATTGGACCACCTGGGAAACACTGTGCTGATTACCGGCGAAAAGGGTGTAGGCAAGGAAGTGATTGCCCGCCTGATTCATGATAATTCGGTGTATGTTCGCAACAAAAAGAAATTTGTGTGTATCAATTGTGCTGAGTTGCCTATTGAAACCTGCGAGAGTGTTTTGTTTGGTCATGAAAAAGGATCGTTCACCGATGCCAAAACACGCCACGAGGGTGTGTTTAAGCAAGCTCAGGACGGCACTTTGTTTTTGGATGAAATTGGCATTTTGCCCATGCATATACAGGGAAAATTGCTTCGTGCGGTTCAATCCCGCGAAATCAGACCCATAGGAGCTAAAGCCATAGAGCATGTTAACTGTCGTATGATCTTTGCCACCAATCAAAACCTGTTTGAGCTTTGCCAAAATGCGCGCTTTATGAGCGATCTGTATGACCGTATCAATGTATGCCCAATTCATATAAGTCCACTTCGGGAGCGTAGAGAAGATATTGGGGTTTTGATAAAACACGTGTTCGAAAAACATATCCGCAACTATGATTTGCTTCCCGATATTACCCTGGATCCCCCTGCGCTTTCTTTTTTGCTGAACTACGATTATCCGGGCAATGTGCGCGAAATGGAAAATATGTTTACCCTGGCTTCGGTGTTTGCGAATGCAGAGAAGGGGCACATTATGAGTATAGATAGTAAAAGCCCTGCCACAGAGCATACTTTGCCTGTTGAAGAATCCATTGAGGCGAAAATTCAAAGGAAAAAGGAGAATATCAGGACTGAGGTGGTTGAAATATTTGAACTCTACAAACAATTGCACGAGGGCAAAAACAGCGCTGATATACCCCCTTTATTCGATTTGCCCGAACTGAAAGAATGGTTCAAGGCTTTAGCGCTGGATCGTCAGAAAAACAACAAATCGGCTGCCGCCCGAATACTCCACTTACCGCGTCATCAATACGATGCTGTTTTACGAAAATAAAATTCTGATCCTGTATTGATTTATTGGCGCTGGCAGACAATAACGTCAGGCGGTACTACTTTTTTTTTACGGAAAAGTAAAATCAAAGCGAAATATCTACCTCATTTGCTCAATTTTGCGCAGCTCTGCTCAAAATTGAACAGCCATTTTGAGCAACCTCCTAAAAAGTGATTTTGTAAGTGATTGTAAATCTTAGGCTTGACTTTGGTATAAATGTTGAATATTCTTATAGGCAAAAACAGACAGCGTTCTTTCACATGGTTTCAGTATAGATTGCCCGGGGTCGTTCGAAAAAAGTTTTCAGCGAATGAGCTAAAATTGAGGGAGGCTTTCAGAAGCAATTAGCAGCCTCGAAAAGGGGGGTAGCCAATTCTTCAGTTTTCGTCGGGTCTTCGTCAGTTTTTGAGGAACGCCCTACATTTTCTGAGGAACGTCCTACAGTTTTTGAGGAACGTCCTACAGATTTTGTGGAACGTCCTACAGATTTTGAGGAACGCCCTACAGTTTTTTAGGAACGCCCTACAATTTTTGTGGAACGCCCTACAATTTTTTAGGAACGCCCTACAATTTTTGAGGAAGACCCGTGGCGAAGTGATAAATGAACCTGATTAAGTATAGAAAATTAAAAATTAGCCACTTAAAATTATAGATATTAAATAAATTATTCATTAAAAAATTAAACACTATGAAAGATTCAAGAATTTCATCAGCAAGAGAAAAATTTGCAAAGCAAATCAGAACCCTCGACAACCTTCAACTTTCAGATGGTATAGCTGCTGGTACCAAAAAATGGGAAGATTTTAAATGGGTACTTGCCGACAGCCAATTTGTAACCAAAACTCGGGATAAGTCGGACGAGTATATGGCTCAGATTGCCGATAAGCGTCATTGTCCCCCCGAGATCAAGGATGAGCATAGGCTATTGATCAAATCGTTTATGAATTATGATCATGGCGATGTGGAGCCAAAACGTTTGCTGGATAAAATTGCCTTGTATGGCAGCGTATCCGACTGCGAGGCTGTGAACATCAAGCGCGGCACCCTGCTTC
>CAZRFL010000047.1:0-28828 GCA_964599365.1 uncultured Bacteroidales bacterium | reverse complement strand
CCCCAACCTCTCCCGATCTGCCCGTCATCGCCTTCGAATCCGCCCATAGCTTTGAATACTGGCTGTTTGAGCATCATCAGGAGTCAAAGGGTATATGGCTCAAATTTTATAAGAAAGGCTCGGGTATTCCCACCATAGGTTACACCGAGGCTGTTGATGTGGCCTTGTGCTACGGATGGATAGACAGCCAGATGAAATCGCTGGACGAAAAAGCTTATCTGCAGCGTTTCGGTCCGCGTCGTGCAAAAAGTGTATGGTCTAAAATGAATATTGCCCGTGTCGAACGCCTGTCCGAGCAGGGGCGCTTGAAGAGGGCAGGGCTTGCCTCCATCGAAAGGGCCCGTGCCGATGGCAGTTGGTATGCTGCTTACGATGCGCAAAGCAATATGGTGATACCGGAAGAATTTCTGGAAGCCCTCAGCAAAAACAAAGAAGCACATGCCTTTTTCCAGACACTCAACCGAAGCAATGTGTTTTCCATAGTCTTTCGCCTTCAAACCGCCAAAAAACCTGAAACCAAGCAAAAACGAATACAGCAAATCATTGTAGCTCTCGCAAAAGGCGAGAAATTTCATGGGTAGCAAGGCGCGCACCGGCTTACATTTAATTTTTAGTGGATTCTAGTGCCTTTGAGTTCGCCGCGGCGGAAAGTGGCTGGCATTATGTCCCGTTCATAGAGATCAGAAACCTTTTAGAATCTTGCCACAAAAAAGATCACAGAAAAATTGTTAATTATTTTAGGTTAATCGAAAAATATTATATTTTTGGTATTGATAAAGGTGAATTTTTGTGAGTTTTTGTATGCTTTTTATAGAGACAGATTATCCCAAATAATATTATACCATTTTGTTTAATTATTAAAATTCAACCATCATGAAAAAACAATGGCAAATCAAAAGATCCTGCCTAAGAATGAGTTCCTTGAGCGCTTTTCTCTTTTCAGTATTATTCCTGAGCTGTTTTACAAAAGGACTGACTCAAACTGCCTATATAACCAATTATAGCAGCAATAATGTTTCGGTAATTAATACTGCGACCAATACGGTAACCAGTACAATTGCTGTAGGCACTGAGCCTGTGGCTGTAGGCGTGAGTCCGGATGGCAGCAAAGTATACGTGGCCAATTCTAGCGGGAATTCCGTCAGTGTAATCAATACAGCTACAGCTTCCGTATTGGCGACAGTAAATGTAGGTGCCAGTCCTTATGGTGTGGCTGTTAGCCCTAATGGAAGTAAGGTTTATGTGGCAAATAGTGTTAGTAATACTCTTAGTGTTATTAATGCATCTACGAATGTAGTATCCAACACCATTGCAGTAGGCAATAGTCCTTTGGGAGTTGCTGTAAGCCCCGATGGGAGCAAGGTTTATGCAGTAAATAATGCTGTGAATTCAGTGAGTGTGGTAAATACATCCACTAATACTGTGTCAGCCACCATTGCTGTGGGTTTGGCGCCTTTTAGCATAGCAGTTAGCCCCCTTGGCGACAGAGTATATGTGGTCAATACAGATGCTAATTCTGTAAGTGTGATAGATGCCGATGTCAATACTGTCATTACTGCCATACCTGTAGGTCTCTATCCGCAAGGAATCACAATTTCCCCTGATGCGAGCTCCGTGTATGTAGCTACCATGAACAATACGATAGAGGTAATAAATACAGCAACCAATACTGTGATTAACAGCATAGCAATGGGTGCAAGTCCGGTTGGTTTATCTGTAACTCCCGATGGAAGCAAGTTGTATGCAACTTGTTATAATATTAATAGCGTAAAGGTAATTAATACAGCCACCAATACCATCACAGCAACTATTCCCGTGGGTTCATTTCCCGGTTCTATAGGGAATTTCATTTCAACTTATCCCATTATTACTACAGGAATAATATCACATAGTAATACAGAACCGGATTTCTCTATTTATCCCAATCCTGCTTCCGAATATGTAAATGTCAAGATCCCTGTCAACAAAAGCAACGTTAACGTCTGCCTTTCGGTGTTTGATATCTTGGGAAAACTTTTGCGGCAACAGGCTTTACATGAGGAAAATACTATAATTAATATTAGCGATCTGCCTAAGGGATTGTATCTGATTGAACTTTCGGATGGAGAGCGGAATGTGGTGAAGAAGTTTGTAAAGGAATAGTTGTAACGCTGGTATCAGATATGAGGAAGTTTGTTGTCTGAGTAGTCTTATCATGAACGTATTATTTTTGAAACAACAAATTGAGGGTATGGAGCGTTATGTGGTATAATAAGAATTTTATGAGAGCCCTTTTGACCCTATTAACGCTTTTGGCCATAACGTCATGCCAGAGCCAGCCTGAGCGAAAAGATTATCCAGCCTTTCTCAAAGGGGTATTGGCCCAAAGAAATGAATATAAACTTGCCTACGACAAAGCGGTTGGGCCTGCCAAAGATTCTATCCTCAATGAGGCCCGGACTTATCTGGTAAACACCATATCCGATGAGGTATTTCCTTATTGGTATGGTACCCCATGGGACTTCAACGGTACCACCCGCACACCCCAAAAGGGCAAGATTGCCTGTGGATATTTTGTGACAACGGTTCTCGAAGATGTAGGCTTTAAAATTCCACGAACCGGCTGGGCACAATCTGCCTCTGAGGTATTTATTAAAAAGTTGGCACCTGATAATATCAAGCGATTCTCTAACCGTCCTCTGGTCGAGGTGGAAAAATATTTGTTGACCAGCGGCGACGGACTCTATGTGGTGGGTCTGGATATTCATGTGGGGTTTATTGTGGTTAAGGATCAGTCAATAAGTTTTGTACATTCCAATTACTACCAACCGGAGATAGGGGTCATGAAACAGGATATTGACGACAAAAGCCCATTTAAAGATTCCAAATATAGGATCATTGGGAAACTGATGTCGGACGAAATGGTAGTAAACTGGATCAATCAGACTGCCTATGATTGAGCTTAATAAAAATGATGTGAAGCATTTCGAAGGAAAATAATCATGAGAATAGATAGTAAAATGAATACAAAAGTTGATGAATTTATAAGTAAAGCCAAAAAATGGCAGAAAGAATTTGAGAAACTGAGGTCCATTGTTCACCATGATGAGCTAAGCGAAGAATTGAAATGGGGGTGTCCATGTTACACTTATCAGAACAACAACGTGGTTTTAATTCACGGATTTAAGGAATACTGTGCACTATTATTTTTTAAAGGTGCCTTGCTTCAGGATCCCAATGGCATTCTTATACGTCAAACCGAAAATGAGCAGGCTTCGCGTCAGATTAGATTTACCGATCTTCACGAAATAGTTGAGAGGGAAAAAGTCTTGAAATCCTATATTAATGAGGCCATTGAAGTGGAAAAAGCCGGTAAGAAAGTGCTTCTGAAAAAGTTGTCAGAATATCCCATTCCACAAGAATTTCAAAGCAAATTAGATGAAAACCCTGATTTAAAAATTGCCTTTAATGCATTAACACCTGGACGGCAAAGAGCCTACCTTTTTTATTTTTCACAGCCCAAACAATCCAAGACCAGGGAGTCAAGAGTTGAAAAATGCATTCAACCGATTCTGGAGCGAAAAGGATTAAACGAGTAATGGCATCCATTGCCATTGCATTATAACTTATTGTAAGTTTACTGACGGTCTTATAGTTCGGGATAATCACAATCAGGTAATAAGCAGTATAAATTGCGGCAAACAACCAATATGTGATTTTAATTTGCTATTTTTGGAAGCAAACAATCTGGCTACGGGCAATTTAAATAATTACTATGAAAAAGTACCTTCTCTTTATGTTCGCATTTTTTGTGCTTTACCAGCTAAATGCGCAAACCTGGACTGTTGGGATACCTGTCAACAGAACTATCATCGACTATTCGGATAATATTTTTACCACCCATTTCTGCGATAGCCTGAATTATCCAAACGGCCAGGAATGTGAGTTTCGTTTGGACTTGCCTCAGGTCTCAGGAATAAATTATTATGTGGTGATCGACTTCGCAACAAATCCTTCACACACTTATAAGCTCCGTTATGGGTCTAATACTCAAATCATGAGTTTGGGGGACTCTATGTTGCTTTTGTCAACCGGTTTGCTGGATACCATTCATCTATCTTACGCAGGCTACGAATCCTATGTCAGTGTCAAATTCAAAGCGGTAGGCATACCCACGATAGCAGGACAGTCTTATCCTTGTGGTTCCACCAATAACGGTTGGTTTTATCAGGGCATAGGATGCTATTACCCAATTATGGCAGATAATAGCACTTATTTGACCAATTGTCAAATACAAAGTTCAGCAGGAATTACAGATCATTCAGATTTGTCTGAGACCATATTATCGCCGAATCCAACTCCTGGAAAGATATACCTTCAGGTTCCTGAACAATTTGGGGAGCTGAAAAAGATGGAAATCTTCGACTATCTGGGGCAATTGAAGTTAGTAACGACTGGAAACTTCATCGAAACTGATCTGAGTTCATTTTCATCCGGGCTCTATATTGTTGTGCTTACGACTACTGATGAGGTCAGGCAAACCATAAAGTTTATTAAAGAGTAGTCGATTTACTTAACACATGGGACAATTGACAAATCTGCGATGGCAAATATTTTAGGCCCTCAATCATTATTTATCAAAATACAATAAAGTCATCATTCCACATTGAACTATCCAAAGATGAAAAGAAACCTTACCCTCATTTTAATATTGACACTAATGACTTTGTGTCATTCTTTTATCTTTGGGCAGACATCGGAAAAACTTTATACCAAAGAATTGGCCAATGCCTTGCTGCAAAAAGATTCGGCCTCCATTTGCCACTACATGGAGCTCCGGCATTTAAGAGCAGATAATATTGTGTTTGGCAAAAAAGAAGCCATAATGCCCCTTGTATTTGCCATAGGTTTTGGGCTGGAGGATGTGGCTTATGAATTACTGTGCCGAAAAGAATATGCCCTTCTTAAGACCACGGAAGGCGATGGTGCCCTGCAAAGAGCTACTGAGATGCGAAACGCAGGAATACTTAATAAGCTGATACAACAGGGTGCCAATGTAAATGCCACCACCGAATATGGGAATCCAATGTTTTTTCTCGTTATTGACGATTTTGAATTGGTAAAACTCTTCGTTGAAAGTGGCGCTGATGTAAACCTGAAATCAAAGAATGACATTTTGTATGTCTGTTCTCAGTCTTCCGCATTGCATCTGGCATCTTCAGATTCTCCCATTGAAGTGGTCAGATACCTGCTCGAAAAGGGGGCTAATATTTCGGATAAAGATTCCAATGGATGGACACCCCTTCATTATGCTGCTTACGGTGGCAATTTCGAAGTGGTAGTCTGTCTTTTATCCTTGGGTGCTGATCCTAACGCCCAGACAACAAAGCAATGGGAGTTGATGACCAATATGATGCAGAATCCTTATCCGGCTAATTCTACACCTCTTGATCTGGCCAGAGTTTCTCTTACCAATTTTTCTTTTAACGATAAAAAGGCAGGCCTTGAAAAGATAATAGCGAAATTGTCGGAAAAAAAATAGTGTGCGGCTAATGGGAATGAAGTAACTTTGTAGTAATAATGATTCGGAATCACAATGAGAGGTTTCTGAACTCTGGGCCTGCTAGCCGAAGGCTACAGAAAATTGGCGTAATTTAACTGAACAGAATGAAGGACAAGAAATCTATTAAAGTTGAAATGTTTTTTACACTTACCTGTCCAAACTGCAGGATACTGAAGCACATGCTTGACGAATTGCTTTCTGGCTTTGGCGACAAATTCGAGTTTCATCGAACTAATGCCAGTATGCCTGTTGGTATGATTCGCAGTATGAAACTGGGAATTCATGCGGTACCTGCCTTACTTATTGACAACGAATTGGTATTTAGAAGTGTGCCGACAAAAAAAGAACTTGTTGAAAAATTAAACTCTTATTAATCATAAAACACATAAAATGGAAGAAAAGAAAAAACTCAGATGTCCTATAGGAATTCCTGCCGGAATTATTGCTGTTCTGCTCGGAATTACCGGAATTGTTGGAAACAGTATAAACTTCAACTGGTTGGGGTTAATAACATCCATAGCATTATTTTTACTGGCGATGCCTTTTGTTCGCATCATTATGATGGTTCATTCGGCCAATGATCGTCTGGACGAACTGGAAAAGAGGATGCAGAAATAATATCGGCATCCCAAAGTGCCCCTTACCCATTATCAGAACTCTTTTTTTTCTCTTGTCAGCAATCTGATGTTTTGAGATTATTTGTAGTTTTGCTAAAGAAAAACATTATAAATCACAAATACTCAACTCATGGAACCAAAAGAAAAAGTACTGGATGCAATGAAAAAAGCAGGCGTGCCTTTGAACGCAGGGAAAATTGTAGAACTCACCGGCCTGGAGCGCAAAGAAGTGGACAAGGCTATGACAAAACTTAAAGCCGAGCAGGCAATAGTTTCGCCAAAGAACTGTTTCTGGCAGCCTAAATAGCTCCAGTAGCTAGGCGTGTTCGGCAGCTTGATTTTATGGTTTCAGGAAAAGACGGTATTATTCAGTTAATACTGTTCTGAAGGAATGGATTTTTTTACTGACCAAATTCCTTATTTGGTCAGTAAAACATTAGATATTATTAATTAAACTTGATTGATCATGAAAATTAATTATTACCTGAAATGCCTGCCTATAATTACAGTCCTAACGATTCTGTTATTTACAGGGTGTAAGAAAACAGAAGAAGTCAACCTTCCGCTTCTGACAACAGACCTCGTCAGCAATATAACCAGTACTACAGCCAGTTGCAAGGTGAGTATAAGCGATGATGGGGGAGACGCCATTATGGAAAAAGGAGTATGTTGGAGTACTACTTCCATTCCAACCATTCATGATAATAAAACCTCTGATGGGGTTGGCAGTTTGGGTTTTACCAGCGAAATAACCGGATTGCAACCTTTCACTAATTATTTTATTCGTGCTTATGCTACCAACAGTGCAGGGACAGGTTATGGCAATCAGCTATATTTTACTACCGGTCTTGATATCGGCGATAATTATCAGGGAGGCATAGTCGCTTATATTTTGCAGCCCTGGGATACCAATTATGTTAGTGGTGAATACCATGGTTTGATTGTTACTCCTGAAGATCAAAGTGCCATAGTTAATTGGGGATGTATGGGTACTTTAATTGGGAATACTTCAACGGTCTTGGGAAGTGGACAAGGCAATACAAACTATATAAAGAATGGGTGTAACCAATCGGGGATCGCAGCCGACATTTGTGATGTTCTTGTTTTAAATGGTTTCAGCGATTGGTATTTGCCAAGTAAGGATGAGTTAAATCTTTTATATACTAACCGTTATACAATTGGAAGTTCCTTGATTAATGATCACTATTATTGGAGTTCAAGCGAGTCAGGAGCTGATTTTGCCTGGGGGCAGTTTTTCAATGGAGGAACACAGGGGCAGTATAGTAAAACCCTTTCTATTTATGACTTCCATGTACGTGCTGTACGTTCCTTCTGAAAGTTGAATACATAAGCTTGATTTCTCATAGGGATTTGTTTGTTGACTCATTATCATTGGGGTCCGAATCTGTCTTGGTATTAATTGCAAAATTTCTTGCCGAATTTACTTATATTTGAACATTCTTACTTACTTTTGCGGCAATATCTACAATCTATACCGAATTGGTAGAGTATTGTGTAAATAACTGAAATACAAATTATGGGTCAACTTTACGACAAGTTAATGCAGGATGTTCGCTTCGAGGAAGGCCTCAATGCTTGTATCAATTGCGGCACTTGTACAGCCATTTGTGCGGCTGCCGAATTCTATAATTATGATCCCCGCTCTGTTGTTGATACAGTGCAAACCAAAGATGACGAAAAAATCATCGAACTATTGAAAAGTGACACCATTTGGTATTGTGGCGAATGCATGTCGTGCAAAACACGTTGTCCGCGTACCAATGCTCCCGGACTTATTATTATGGCTTTGCGCTCCTTATCGCAGGATATGGGCTATTTTGTAGAATCCGAAAAAGGACGTCAGCAACTGGCATTGAAACGGACCATAGGCGAATGGATCTTAACTACAGGTTACTGTGTATATCTCGAAGGGGTAGGCACCGACCTGCATCCCGAACAGGGCCCGGTTTGGGATTGGAAGCAAAAGAATTGGAACAAGGTATTCGAACGTCTTGGCGCCAACTATAGAGGTGATGGTCCAGGCATTCTTCGAAAAATACCTGAAGAAACTCTGGAAGAGATCAGAGAAATATTCCGCGTTACAGGGGGTATGAAACGATTCGATCAGATTGAATCCTGTTCTAAGGAAAAAGCTGCTGAGATGAACCTTAACCTGGATGAAAAGGGGATTTCCAGCGAATATTTCGGTCACATTTATAAATATAACTCACAAACCCACTACCGCGATGAAGATTGAAGGTAAAAAGGCACTCTGGAAAGATTACCAGAAAGAAATAGCCGACGACAAATACTTCTATGTGCGTTCTTGCATACGGCAGAGCTTTTTTCCGGGTTCGGAGACTGCCTTCCTGAATATCATGCGCAATGATCTGGGTAAAGATCTTTACGAACACCCTTGCCATACGACTTGCACAGGAATTGGTTATCACAGCGATATTGTTCCCATTGAAACCACCATGACTGTGGTGGCCCGTCAGTTTGCTCTGGCGACCGAAGCCGGCTACAAGAATTATGTTCCCAGTTGTGTGACTTCTTTCGGTTTATACACCGAAATACTCGACATCTGGCATCATTTTCCAGAAACTCTTGCCAAAACACGCGAAAACCTAAGGAAAGCCACAGGTCGTGAATTTGATATTCCTGAAAACCTGGCCCATGCCAGCGATATTATTTATAAATTCCGTAAAGAAATCGCAGCCAAAGCCAAGTATAAACTTGTAAATAAAACCACAGGAGAACCACTGAAAGTTGTTGAGCACATTGGTTGCCATTATTCGAAGATGTTTCCATCTAAGGGGGTAGGTGGCGCTGAATATCCTTATGTTTTGGTGGGAATGATAGAAGAGTGGGGAGGCGAAGTTATTGATTATCCTGAACGCAGGCATTGTTGTGGTTTTGGATTCCGTCAGTATCTGGTTCAGGCCAATCGCGGATATTCTATTGCCTGTTCGCACAAGAAATTCGAATCTATGGAACCTTATAAACCTGATATGATCATCACCAACTGTCCGGGCTGCCCGATGTTTCTGGATAAATGGCAATATGCCATTGCCGAAATGGAAGGAAAAACCTATGGTGAGAACGGCAAAGGTATTCCAGTGTTCACATACGAAGAACTGGCCGGTTTGGTTCTGGGATATGATCCCTGGGATTTGGGACTTCAATTGCATCAGGTTTCCTGCGAACCTGTGTTGGATAAAATGGGTGTCCCTTACAATCCTGAAATGAAATACGAAGGAATAGACAGGCAAAAGCTCGGCATACCCGAATTGCCTGTAAACCTGAAATGTTGTTAAATCTTTACACTTTATATAATGAACAAACTCGAAAAACTGTCTGAGATTGATAAACTGTTTACTCAGAACAAAAAAAACATCCATCATCCAGCTGATCTGATCAATATCCTAAAGGACTTTACTTTTACCTATGAAGAGCTTAAAGAAGATCTCTTATTTCCTGAGGATCTGCCATACGGACGCAATGTGATTTTCCGCAGCGATAATTTTGAAGCCATTCTGATGAACTGGAAGCCTCGTCAGAGCAGTTATATTCATGACCATGGCAATTCCTTTGGAGTGGTTTACGTGGTTACGGATGGAGGAAATAATGTAGCTTACGATGTGGATTACAGTTATATTGCTACTATACCATTGAATAAAGGTGAATTTGTTGAAGTGCCTAAAGGTATTTATCACCGTATCGAAAATCCTACAGCCGATTATTCTGTAACCTTGCATTTCTACGCACCTCCCTTGAACGGTATGAAGGTGATTGATACCAGCGACGTAAACCGTCAGTTTATCGTTTCCAACGAGACCGGTGCCTGGGAACCCAAGAATGAAGAGATCGTTAAAAAGCTGTAGTAAAACAAAATCCAAATAGATGGCAAAGAAAGTTGTTGTTATAGGAGGCGGAATTGCCGGCATGGAATCCTCCGCTTATCTTGCCGAAATGGGCTATGATGTCACCCTGCTCGAAAAAGAAGAAAGCTTGGGCGGACATTTGCGCAACTGGGAAAAGCTATTTCCTACCATGCGCTTGGGCAGCGAGGTGTTGGAGTTCCTGAAACTGGGAGTGGAGACTAAGGTAAACGTGATTCGCAACGCCAACATTACCAAAATCAATCCTATTGAGAAACGGTTTCAGGTAGAGCTCGACCGAGGAGCCAGTTTTATTGCCGATGCATTGCTGGTGACTACCGGATACGATGTGTTCGATGCTACCAAAAAGGAAGAATACGGCTATGGCATCTACGATAATGTGGTTACTTCTGCCGACCTCGAGCAACTATTTCTGAAAGGCGGCCCTATAGTGAATCCTATGGGTAAAGTTCCGCAAAAAATAGGTATTGTGCATTGTGTGGGTTCTCGTGATGAGAAGGTTGGCCACGTTTATTGTTCCAAAGTTTGTTGTGTTACGGCAGTGAAACAGGCCATTGAGATCAAGGAAAAACTACCTGATGCCACCGTCTATTGTTTCTATATGGACCTGCGTATGTACGGCATGCACTTCGAGGCTTTATACAAAGAAGCTCAGGAGAAATATTCCGTGAACTTTGTGCGTGGACGTTTGTCGGAGGCCTGCGAAAACCAGGATCATTCTATTTTAGTAAAAGTAGAAGATACACTGGCCGGGAAACCCATGAAGTTATCGGTCGACATGCTGGTGCTGATGGTGGGTTTTGTTCCATCCGAAGGAACAAAAAAGATAGGAGGGATGATGGGCCTGGAATTTGGAGTGAACCACTTCTTTAAGACTAAAGACCAGCACACCCTGACCAATGTTTCCAATATCCGTGGGGTGTTCTTTGCCGGTTCATGTACCGGTCCCAAGACCATCACCAATACCATTACCGATGCCCGGGCGGCTGCTACTACGGTAGCCAGTTATCTTGAAGGCTACGACCTGGAAGTCAGAACCAAGGCATTCTTTCAATAACAAACTCAAATAACAAACAACAAGCATCAAATGACAAATAATAAACTCAAATAACAAATAACAATTATCAAATGACAAATAAATTCCAATTTTATAATTATCAATATTCCAAACCACGGTTGGGTATGTTTGGTATTTTGGATTTTAGTATTTGGTATTTATTTGTTTTTTGTAATTTGTTCATTGGGATTTGTTTGAATCAATTTATTAATGAAATTAATAATTAATTCAAACGATGGTTGACTTTGGCTATAAAATACAGGCGGACCGGCAAATTGATCTAGATAAGACCGACAAAAGGCTGGCAGAGTTCATTAAAAAGAACGAGCCGACCTTCAATACCTGTATAGCCTGCGGAGGTTGCACCTCCACCTGCACGGCCGGAAACTTTACCCCCATGAATTTCCGCAAAATGCAACTGATGATACGCCGGGGCGAAACCCAAAATGTCAGGAAAGAGATAGCCCAGTGTATGTTGTGTGGTAAATGCCAGTTGGTATGTCCGCGCGGCGTCAATACCCGTAAGGTGATCATGCTTATCAAACAAGGACTGGAGGCTGGATTATGAGTTTCGATGTTTTTGTACTTCCTTTCAGCATTGGGCTTCTGTTACTTTTCATATTGGTGGTGTTCAAGATATCCTTCTGGGTTCGGCAGTTGCCGCTTCGCGACCGCATATCTTTAAATAAGGGTATTTTCAGCAGAAAAATCTTTAAGGTGATGGGCGAAGTGATCATGGAAAGTTTGTTTCACCGCCGCATCTATAAAATCAACCCTGTGCTGGGCTATATGCATATGAGTTTCGCTTTCGGGTGGTTTATGCTCATAGTGTTGGGAAATGTGGAAACCCGTATTCATTCCGGTACCGAACTCAACCTGCCTTATTATGCCATTTTCTTCAAGTATTTTCTGACCGAGCCCATGGTCATGCCCGGGGCAAAGATACTTACCTTCCTGATGGACTTTTTCCTGCTCTATGTATTGTCGGGCGTGGCACTGGCTTTTGCCAAAAGAATTTATTCGCGTGCAGTTGGCATGAAGCGCACCACCAAACTAAAGCCTTTCGATATTTTTGCCATGCTATCCTTGTGGCTTATTTTCCCTTTGAGATTGCTGGCCGAAAGCATGTCGGCAGGCATGTATCAAACGGGCGGTTTCATGACACAGCCTATTGGCAATTTTCTTGCAGGTATCGTGCCTTTGGAGCATATTTCCTATATCATGTGGTGGGCCTATTCTTTTGCGCTGGGCATATTTTTCGTTTGTCTGCCCTATTCGCGCTACATGCACATTCCTACCGAGATCGTGCTCATTGCCTTCCGCCGCTTCGGCATTCGTCGCACCAAAGGCTACGATATGTTCAAAGATGTGGAGGTTTTTTCCTGCTCGCGATGCGGAATCTGCATTGATGTCTGCCAGTTGAACACCATGGCCGGTGTCACCAACATACAATCGGCTTATTTCATCAAATCTATTCGTAAAAAGAACCAACAGGAAGATATCGTTCAGAATTGCCTGATGTGCGGACGTTGCCAGGAGTATTGTCCCGTAGGCATCCGGACCGATGATCTGCGGCTTTCGCAACGTATGACTTACGAAAATCAGGAAACAGCCGCTTATGATTATCTGCCTGCTGCCACTTCAGCCCAAACCTATATTCTCTATTTCGCCGGATGTATGACGCATCTGACACCTTCCATCAAAAAGGCTATGGTCAGTATTTTGGAAGCTTCGGGCGATAATTTTAAATTTATGGACGAAGATGGTTCGGTTTGCTGTGGCCGCCCCATGATGCTTTCGGGAAACATTAAGGATGCCCAAAAGCTGATAAATGCCAATAAAGAAGCTATCTGGAGCAGTGGCGCACATACCCTGGTGACTTCCTGCCCCATCTGTCTGCGCATGTTTAAGGAAGACTATCAGTTGAACCTAAAAGTAATTCATCATTCGCAATACATTGATGAACTGATAAAGCAGGGGAGGATAGCCCCTCTGAAAAATGGTCTGAAAATAGCCTATCACGATCCCTGCGAGATGGGCCGCGGGCTGGATATCTACGACGAACCCCGCAGTGTGCTGCAAAGCCTGGGCGAGTTGTTGCAAAACCCTCATGAACGTAAGAATAGCCTTTGTTGCGGAGGTTCGCTGGGCAACAATACTCATTATAACGAAGGAAAAGATAAGATTTCGCAACAGGTGGTGGACGAACTCTCGGCCAAAGACCCCGATGTAATTGCTACTGCCTGTCCTCTGTGCAAAAAGACCTTTGTGAAATACGCTGGCTGCCGCGTGGCCGATATTGCGGAACTGGTGAGCGAGGGGATGATGGGGAAGAATTAAATTCCAAGCCTCAAATCCCAAGATCCAAGACCCAAGATCCAAATTCCAAGATCCAAAACCAAGGAAAGTTATTTTATGGCGGAGATGGAGCCTCATATGATATTTGGACGGTGGTGCAACCACCGCCGAACGGGATATAGTAAAAGTTGGCGCTATGCCAAAATAGTTGTAGCGGGATAGCGCGAAAGTTAGCGCTATGCCAACATAGTTGTGGGGAGATAGTACAGATGTTTGTACTATGCCAACATAGTTGTGGGGAGATAGTACAGAAGTTTGTACTATGCCAACATAGTTGTGGGAGGATAGTACAGAAGTTTGTACTATGCCAACATAGTTGTAGCGGGATATAGTAAAAGTTCGCCTATAGAACAATATAACAATGGAACAATATCAGCAAGTAAGCACTAACGCAAAATTACTCCGAACTCCTAACTCCCTAATACCACCTGTATTTCCCGCCTTCTTCGAGCGTGATCTTATCATTATCGGTCAGCCATTGAAGTACTTTGGTGAGTTTTTCATCGGTAACGCCTTTCACCAGACTGATGATCTCTTTTAGTTCCATGGCCTTACCCTGTAGCAAGGGCCTGATCTGATCTACAATCTTATCGAATTCCATTTCCGTAAGACCCAGGTCGTTTCGTTTCTGGCAAACATCGCATATACCACAACGTTTGGTGTCGGTCTCGCCAAAGTATTCGAGCAGGAAACGACTGCGACATTTGGCCGAGCCCGATATGAAATCGGTCATGGCTTCCATACGTTTCAGTGCGTTTTCTTTCAGCAGTGCATAATTCTCGTCGCTCAGCAGTATATCTCTGGTTTCCTGCCTCTCGCTGGTAAAAAAGATATATGGCAGGTCGGACCTTTGGCTATACTTAAGCACATTTTTTGATGCCAAATCTTTTAGCATGCTTAAAGTCTGTTCGGTCGTTAAATTAGCATGTCGGGCAAGCTCATTCTCGTCTATCTTTACAAAATCATTAAAAACCCCTGTATAGGAGCGCAAAATCAGCTTGATAAAGTTATCGTAGCGTGGGTTTTGCAACTGAAATTTATATAAATCGTTCTTATTGGGTAGAAAATGTAGCTTCGAAGGCTCGTTGAAAGTTTCCGATAGAGCCACATAGCCCTCTTTTTCAAGAAACTTGATAGAATTATAGGCCACCGAAGGCGAAAGGTTGTAGTGCTCTGAAAATTGATTGATGTTGAACACAAAACTACTGTCGCGACCGGTTCCCATGGCTAATTGGAAATAGTTGCACAGGAAAGTATACACACTTTTGATGATTTCCTTATCGGGATACGACGACTCAAAATGTTGGTAGAGGTCAATGATATCTGAATTCTCGTAAAGTAGCACGGCAAATGATTTCCGGCCATCCCTGCCAGCTCTTCCAGCTTCCTGAAAATAAGATTCAATGGAGTCGGGCAGGTCGATATGCACCACAAAGCGCACATCGGGCTTGTCAATGCCCATGCCGAAAGCATTGGTGGCAACAATCACCTGCTTCAATCCCATGGTCCAATTCTTTTGCACCACATCGCGGGTCCTGTGATCCAGTCCGGCATGATAGAAGTCGGCGCCTATGCGGTTCTTGTTCAGAAAATCGGCAATTAATTTGGTTTTTTTTCGGTTTCTTACATACACTATGCCTGAGCCTTTCACCTTTCGTATGATGCGAAGCAGAACCTCCTGCTTGTCTTCTTCTTTTCGGATAAAATACGAAAGGTTCTTACGTTCGAAACTCCCCTGGATAAAATTGTTTTTCTTGAAAACCAGCTTCTGCTGAATATCTTTGACCACCTGAGGTGTGGCTGTGGCCGAGAGTGCCAGCAAAGGAACACCAGGCAGGTATTCCCTGATCTCGGCTATTTTCAGATAAGGCGGACGAAAATCGTAGCCCCATTGCGACACACAGTGGGCCTCATCCACAGCCAGTAGGTTTACTTTCATGCGTTTCAGCCTTTCGCGAAACAAGTCGGTAATGAGCCTTTCGGGCGAAACGTAAAGAAACTTGACTTCTTTATCAAAAACGGCATTGTCGAGAGCAATGTCTATCTGTTCGGCAGTCATGCCGGAATAAACGGCAATGGCTTTGATATTTTTTCGCTTTAGGCTTTCCACCTGATCCTTCATCAGGGCTATCAGTGGTGAAACCACAAGACACAGACCATCCCTTGCCATGGCGGGCACCTGGAAACACAGCGATTTACCGCCGCCCGTAGGCAGCAATGCCAGGGTATCATTGCCCGCCATCACCGAGTTGATGATATCTTCCTGCAGGGGTTTGAAACCCGAAAATCCCCAATACTTGGTTAGTATCTGTTGGAGGGTCATGGCCATTATTTTTTTGCTAAGTTACAAAAAAGATACATTCGCAGGTATTTACCTGATCGATGTGAATAGCCAGGTCAGATTTTCTAAAGGAGTGTTTTTTTGAGATTATCTTTTTACAGCCACAGCATAGTTGATAAAGGCACCCATTCTGAGCTGAACATTTTTATAGTTGGCAGTATCTTCGCTGATCTCTGCCGAATAAAGAAACCCTGATGAGGGCAGGGGACCAAGATATTCAATATGGTTTTTATCCTTTGCGGGATTGTTTCTGAGAAATTCCATTCGTTTGTCTACGGCAAGGCCATAAACCGAGACCGAATTATATTGCGTGATGATGGAATAAATGAAAAGTCCTGCAATGATAATTAACACTATCTTTTGGAAGTATCTTTCAGGATGGAAAGGGATAATTTTATAATAACCCGCTAAAAATGAACAGCAAGCTGCAAAAACTATAATAAGAAAGAAAACAAGGGATAAAGCCCGATCAGGACATACTTCTGAAAGAAGATAGCAGGTAGGGAACATGATCACGTAGCAAACAGCCAACAATACCGATCCGGAAATAATAAATCTGAGTATAAATTTACGCAATGGCATCTTATTACTTGCTGTCGAAAGTAATTGTCCGGCAGCCAACCATGGTAAACTAAACAGAAGGATATAGGGTATGGCGTAGATAAGTTTGTTAAAAACCAAATCCTTAAGTGAAACCAAAGTAGTCAGGAAAGTTCCTGTCAAAGATCTTTCGGGCAGCCATCCTGCTCTTACTGAATTGCCCGGTGCAAATACAGATATACAAAAGGCGGCAGCCATAAATGCGATTACAGTAATTAGTTTTACGGTGGATATTCTTCTGAAAATCTCCCTTTTCACACTAAATTTTAATATAAATAGTAGGATCAGACCTCCAAGAAAAACAACAGCATAAGTCTCGGCTGCGCCTCCGGCGAAAATACCAAATCCTGCCAGCAGCATATAAATCCCAATATTCCCCCTGGATGAAAGCAGCAGCGACAGAATGAAAATAAATGCGGTGAGGCTGTTGATATACATGGTGGTGGATACTACCCAGAACCATATCTCGCCCTTTGACTCACAGGCAAAAAAGAAAGCAGCCGTCAATAAAACTGAGTAAACTGGTAGGGAAGTGCTGATGGAAGAAAGACCTGTTGTGCGGATCATATTCCTGAGAAGTAACCACACAGACAATGCAAACAGTAAGAATACAAGAAAAGAATACAGAGCCGTGAACAGTGGCACATTATAAAAATGATACACCACCCCCCATAAGAAATAAGAGGTCCATCGTCCGCCATAATTATAATATCCATCCAGAGCGGCTGCCGTGATGCCCTTTTGCGCAACGGCGTGAATATGGTAATAATCATCCACCGCAAAGCGGTTGTAATAACTCAGAATAAGCAATAAAACAACGAACAAACTACCGCAAGCGGTTATCAGAACGTGGTTGATTCTTATGTGCTGGTTCTGTTTCATTGACTTAAATTGAGTAAAGTCCTAAGTTCTTATTCAATCATAATCTTTTCAGGAGCATCCCATATTCTTCACTAGACCTGGGTGAGCCAAATATAAATTATGACCCAGATTATAATAAAGACCAAACCAAAGCTCAGTTCTTCCCTGTGTTTCATCAGGTCCTTTTTAATCAGCAGACGATATAATATCCAGGCCAGAAAAATAGGAATAAATAGTAAGGGAATGAAAACCATTCTTTTGTCTTACTATATTTCCACATTCACCCCAATGCCTGCTGACAGTGCTTTTTCGTAAACCAGCTTGGCAGTGGCGACATCCTGAATGGCAAGACCATTGGATTTGAATAGGGTAATTTCTTTTTCATTCTCACGGGCTGCCTTACGTCCGGTAATGATCTCACCCAGTTCTGCATAAAAATGAGCTTCGGTAATGGCACCTTCGGCCACAGGAATGATGATATCGCCTGCTTCTTTAAAACAAGCTTCGCGGGAATCGCCAATAAACTTTGAGCGTTTCACAATTTCTGTATCCAGTTCACGCTGACCGGGTGTGTGGCTTCCAATACCGTTGATGTGGGTACCATCTTTTACCATTTTTCCATCAAAGATAGGATTAGAGGCCGAGGTTGCAGTACAAATGATATCTGCCTGCAAAATTTCTTCTGCAGAAGCAGCTTTCACAATTTCTATGTTCAGTTTGGCACTCATTTCACTAATGAATTTCGCAACGGCTTCGTCCGAAAGATCATATACCAGAGCTTTTTTCAGATAGCGTGCTTCGGCAACAGCCCATAACTGCATTTTTGCCTGAACTCCGGCACCAAAGATACCGGCAATCTGTCCATCATCTTTACGGGCCAGATAACGGGTTGCAACTCCACTGGCTGCTCCGGTACGAACGGCAGTAAGATAACCTCCATCCATAATACAGATCACATTGCCTGTGGCAGGATCCTGCAACAGTACCTTGCCAATGGTCGTCGGCATATTATGCAGGGTTGGATTGTTCTTGTATACGGTAACCACTTTGCATGCCAGGGCACCCATCTTTTTTAGATAAGCAGGCATATAAAGCGACAACCCATCAGGAGGTGTTATAGCTGTTCTTAGCGGCAATACTGCGGTTCCTTCGGCCAGTTCTGAAAAAGCAGCTTCTACCACATTCATACAATCTTTCATTTGAAGCACCGAGGCTACCTCGCTGCGGTTGAGTATTAGTGTCATAATTTTATTGTTTTAAGTTGATTGGGACAAATTTATTATTGTTTTGGGAATTAGTTGGATTACTTCTCGTTTTTTTCTCTTTTTATGATCCTGACTCCTGAAAAGATCACAATCATGGAGATGAGACTAAATAATAAGCCTCCGATCTTAAAATTTACGAACAGGTCTATCATTCCGTAAATAATGCCTAAAGAAAGAATGACGGTGATAGAATAAAAGATGAAAAGGTTTAATATTCTCATGCTTTTGCTCACCTTTTTGGGTCGGGCGTAGGCGGCGTTTTGCTGACGTCTGCGATAATATTCGGCATCGGCAGGATGGCGGCGACGTGCATCGTAAGATTGTGTATCGGGCGATTGCCCGTATTTCATTTTGAAATCGTACTTCCTGCGCAGTTCCGGGTCGCTTAAGGTTCGGTAGGCAAGGTTGATCAACTGAAAAACCTCAACGGCTTTTTCGTGAGGGTTCACATCCGGATGATATTGTAAAGCCTTTTCCTTGTACGACTTTTTTATCTGCTCGGCATCGGCATCAGCGGAAACGGAAAGTATTTTATAAAAATCCGGAAGTGAGTTCATGCGCTAATCGGCTCCTTTTATGATCCTGCCTTTGCCTTTGTTGATGATCTTTCCACCATGATTGATCAACTCAGCCCCTTTCTTTATGATGAGGTTGCCCCGGTTTTTCAATATGATCTGAGAGCCTTTTTCCATGGTCAGTTTGGCGGAAGATTCCAATATGAAAGAACTGCCATTATCAATAATTATTTTGGAATTTGGCAAAAGTTCTATGCGGGAGGAATCTATGGCCGTTAATGTGGTCAATGGCGCAAACACTCCCGACAAACTGTCTTTATCCAATTGGCTGGGCGTATAGTTCTTATCGAGGGTGATGGTTTTGCCTTTTTTCAGTAACAGTTTTTCTTTCAGCAGTATGTTCCCGGTCCAGCGCACATTGTTTTTCACGCTGTAATCATCCCAACGGATATGAACCCGGAAGCTGCCGTCTTTCAGGTCGGTCATTTGTATGCTCAGGCCGGTCAGATAAATGTTTCGGGTATTGATCTTATTATAGGTATTGTAGTTCCCTCCGGACTGAGTTACATACCAGGTAACCGCGTTTACGGGAGGCGGATTGCTTCCGAGGTCCATCACAGCCCCATCGGTAAATGCTTCCAGATTATCGCCCAGATAAGGCAGGTTAGAATACTGTTCTCCTTTCTTAAATATTATGGAAGGATAATCCGCCGAACTCTGGTTGGTGAATTTCCTGGTATTGCCTGTGATGTCGAAAAAGTGGGTTTGCTGGTCCATGTATCCTGACAAGGGATTGGGCTGATCAATAGATTCTGATTTTACTATGGCCCTCCAGGCAACACAGTTCAGTGTGTCGGTCAGCGATTCCAGCTTGCGGTCCCAGTTGCCTTTGGCGGAGACTACTTTCAGGTTGTCGGTTTCGCTGTTTATATAAATGTCCGAATAGTTATCGCTTTCAATAATATCTCTGCCTACCTGAATGTAGGCATAGATTCCCGGACTGCCCATATCACGACACTCTGACGAATTCGAATAACTCATGAAATCCATTTTCCCGTTCCTGCCAACCTGATGATTCTCCAGCCATAGGTATTGATGCGAAGCTCCGGCATCCACATAGGGGAATTTGATGCGCAGGGCATCGCCTGTGGTGACAAAATCGCGCAACAGCAGTGTCTGCTCGCCTTGCTCTTGGGTGATATCCCCGTTGTTGCCATAGGCTGAAATATCATAATGTTGGGGATTATAAATGCTGTCGGTCCAGCCCAGTCTCCATCTTTCATAGGCATTGCAACTGATGAGGCTGGAATTGTAACCTCCAATGATTCCCCATCCTCCCTGCAAACCCATAAAGGGACAGGCCGAAGAGGTTCCGTAATGATTACCGCCGGAAGTATGAAAATCATTTCCACCTAAAAAGAGGTGAGCAAATTCGTGTACCGCTATATTTTTGGAAGCATGCACAAAATCGTCCCAACTCAGGTTTTGAACCGAATGAAAGTCACTCTCGTAATATTTATTCCCAATCTTTATCTTACAATCACCACATACCAATCCCGCTGAAGTATAACCTTCTCCAGAGTTATTTTGTCCGTAATTGGCTACCATTTTCCCATTCTCCATAATGCGGCCTGTATTGCGAAAAACCACCTGTATAAAATCAATTTTCCCGTTAGGGGCGAGTTTCTTCGGCAATCCGGCAGTTCCTTTGTCCAGAAAATCATAATCACTAATGGAATCATGACCGTAGATGGTTTTGAGTCCCCCGCTTTCGTTGATTATTTTTATCGCCTGACTGATAATATCCTGTTGCGAAAAATTCCCTCCCGGGTTGTTGGGAGTAATCCTTGATTGGGCAATGTCTATCACCACAAAATCGCCAAGGCAAATGAAATTTCCCAGGCTTGATTCATAAAAAAATCCTGAGATCATACTTTTCAGGGGCTTCCCGGTAAAATCGGGTTCCATAAATCCTGATAGATTGGGAGGAGGATTGACGTTGACCGAATTGGGCTTTCCGGCTTGTCTGGTATTTTTTGTGTTGTTCTTCTCCGGATCGCGATCAGGGGTTTGGTCGTAGATGATGTTGATGAAGAGGTTCAGCATACGCATCTTCGCCCTGGGCGAAATGCTGGTGCCATTGCGGCTCGAATACTTGTATTGCGGAAAGCCGCAAACCGTCAACCCCATGAAAACCAAAAACAGTAGATACTTCTTCAAAACAATCCGATTTTTATTCATCAAAGGTATAAAAAAAAGAAGCCGGACACATCTGCCCGGCCTCTTCCTAACCCCCTAAGTAAGCTAATTACTTTTCTTCTTTCTTTTTGTTGAGCATGTAGGCCAATAGTAAGCCTGCGCCGCCAAAGACCATAATGCATCCGCTGTAAACCGCTCCGCCTATGCCTCCGCCTCCGTGAATTTCTACCTGCGACTCGCCCTCCTGAATGATCTTCATGGCATCGTCGGGCGATACGGGGACAAACTGCATGATGATAAGGGCTACAATAATTCCCAAACCAACACCTATTGACAGCAGCGATATCCTCAGGGTGCCGAATCCCATACCTTTTTTGCGTGTGTTGGGTTCCATGCCTTTTTCTATCATGGCCATACGCTCATCGTTGGTGTATTTTCTGAGAAAGATCAGGGTGACGAACATTCCTAAGAACATTGTGATAGGTACCATAACTCCGAATAGTGTTTCCATTTTTTTAAAGTTTTAAATTGTTTACCCGTATGACGCCACGTTTTACGAATCGGTTACAAAGTAAGGAAAAAAAAATTTAGGAATGGATAAATGGGGGATTGGAAGATTGGAAAGATGCCCGCCTGACCGGATTCATTCGGGCAGGGAAAGATGGATGGATGGATGGATGGATGGATGGATTGGAAGATTGCCCGCCTGCCGGATTCATTCGGGCAGGGTAAGATGGAATGATGGAAGGATAGATGGTTATATGGTTCTATTGTTCTATTGTTAAATGGTTTTTTCGTCCTGCCCGATTGAGTCAGTTCATTCGTCAATTAATAATCCTGCTATAAAACAATGTAACAATTTAGCAATATAACAATCCAACAATAAAGCAATGTGTCAATGCAGCAATATAGCAATGTAACAAAATAACAATATACCTCCTCCAACATTTTTTTGCGAATTTCTGAAATTTTTGTAACCTTTGCATTATAAATGGCGTCCGATGTTTTGAGTAATGAACATAGACGAAAAGAAAATAATAGCTGATTGTCTGAAGGGAGATGCAGATTCCTACAGGTTGCTGGTCGATAAGTATCAGCATCTGGCGTATACCCTGGCGGTTCGTATTACCAAAAATGCGGAAGATGCCGAGGAGGTTACTCAGGATGCATTTGTAAAAGCCTATACTTCCTTGTCGGGATTTAAAGGCGAATCGAAATTCAGCACCTGGCTTTATAAAATTGTTCTGAATTTGGCTATGAGCAAGGTCAGGCGCAAAAAAGAACCTCATCAGAACATTGACGATCTGAATTTGCAGACGGCGTTGGATAATGAGGGTGCCCGAAAAAGCGAACGTTCTTTTTATGTCGAAAAGGCTATCAATTCATTGCCCGAAGACGAAGCAGCTATTGTGACCCTCTTTTATATGGAGGATCAATCGCTGGACGAAATATCGCGCGTGGTCAATCTCAGCCTGAGCAATACCAAGGTGAAGTTGTTTCGCGCACGCAAAAAAATGGCAGAAATGCTGAAAAGTTTATTAAAAGAAGATTTATACGCAATATTATGAACCATATTAGCGAAGACATACTGATAGAATTTGCCGACGGACTGTTGACGCCCGATCAGCGCAAAGAAACGGAACTGCATCTGGAGCAGTGCCCATCGTGCCGCGAAGAGTTGGAGATGGTCCGCTCGCTTTCGGTGCTTATGCAGCAAGAGCCGGTGATGATGGCGCCTCCTGCCATGACCAACCGGGTGATGCAGCAGGTGGAATTGCATCAGCATATCATGTTGCGCAAGGCCAAAAGCCGCCGCACTGCCTTCCGCTTTGCCGGCATCATGCTGGTTTTTCTGGGTGCTATGTTCTGCCTGGGTTTGATCATAGGTCCCGGCACCGGCCCGGGCATTCAGATGCCTGAGTTTATTATGACCGCTCTGCACTACCTCAAAGGCATCAAATTGCCTGCCATCAACCCCTTGGTACTTTATGTGACTGTTCCGGTAATGATACTGCTCTTCAGCGAAAAGATCATACGCTCTATTAAACCGCGTAAGATTTCTATCTAAGATGTGAATTAATTCTTTAGTCCTCAGTCCACAGTCTTCAGTCTTCAGTCCTTAGTCTGCAGTCCTCAGTCCGCAGTCTGCATTCCTCAGTTTGCAGATTCAAGGTTGCCGACTGCTCCGAAGGAGCCCCTTCGGGGAATCCAGAATTAAAAATCTGAAATCATAAATCTGAAATCAGAAATTTAAAGTATAGCTTTGCTCATGTTCCACCAGCCATTGTTTGCGCCAGAGGCCGCCGGCATAGCCGGTAAGCTGGCCGTTTTTGCCTACCACACGGTGGCAGGGGATTATGATGGATATTTTGTTTTGGCCGTTGGCATGTCCCACGGCGCGGGTGATAAGTTTGTTGCGTATGCGCAGTGCCAGGTCTTCGTATGAGATCAGGTGGCCAAAAGGTATTTTTTGCAGTTCCTGCCACACACGTACCTGAAATTCGGAGCCGTCCATCAACAGCGGCACGCTAAATTGTTTCCTTTTTCCGGCAAAATATTCTTTCAGTTGGGTGGCACAGGTATTGAGCAGGGGCAGGGGCGAAGCTTTTTTGTCGGGCTCATGCTCCACAAAGTTTACGCCGGTGATATGCCATTTGGTGCCACTGATGGCCACCGTGCCCAGAGGCGAATCGATATAATGCGTTTGCTCTTCCTGCATAATGAAAGGGGTTTATTGCAAGGCAAATATAGGTAATTTTCTTTTGTTAAACATTGTCATTTGCTTCCCGACACCTCGACAGGCTCAGTGTTCGGGACAGGTCGCTTTATTGATAGTCATTAATGGCCAATAGTCGACAGCATTTTTGCACTGGCACAGCTGCGGTGAAAAATTATATCAGTACGTGAGTGCACCTGAAGAGGTACACTAAAGCACTAACTCAGCACTCGAATGCACTTATTGAGGTACTCTTAAGCAATAACTCAGCACTCGAACGCACCTATTGAGGTGCTCGAAAGTACTAACTCAGTACTCGAAAGCACCTATTGAGGTACTCTAAAGCACTAACTCAGTAATCGAATGCACCTATTGAGGTACTCTAAAGCACTAACTTAGATAGGTAATGCACCTATTGAGGTACTCGAAAGCACCTAATTCAATCTTGTTTAAATGAGAAAGAAAGCCGGACTTAGTGAGGCAGAAAAATAGTCAACCAAACGTTCGGCCAAATTCTAAAATCAAAAATCTTAATTTTAAATCTCAAATCAAAAATCAAAAATTCTCTTACCTATTCTTCATCATCTGCCTCATATTCCTCATCTGGCGGACGGGGTTTTTGCCGGCCTGGCTCACCGTGCGCATCACCTTACGGGTATCTTCAAACTGCTTGATCAGGCGGTTCACCTCCTGAATCGTGTTGCCGCTGCCCAGGGCTATGCGTTTGCGGCGGTTGCCGTTGATGATATCGGGGTTTTCGCGTTCGCCGGGGGTCATTGAGCCAATGATGGCTTCAATGCCTTTGAAAGCATCGTCGTTGATGTCAACATCCTTCATGGCTTTGTCCATGCCGGGGATCATACCCATCAGGTCCTTCACATTTCCCATCTTTTTGATCTGGGCTATCTGGCTGATGAAATCGTTGAAGTTGAAAGTATTTTTGGCTATCTTCTTTTGCAGTTTGTGAGCCTCTTCCACATCAAACTGCTCCTGTGCCTTCTCCACCAGCGAAACGATATCGCCCATGCCGAGGATACGGCTGGCCATACGTTCGGGATGGAACACATCCAGAGCCTCCATTTTTTCGCCTATACCCACAAATTTGATAGGCTTCTCCACCACGGAGCGAATCGTAAGGGCAGCACCACCGCGGGTATCGCCGTCCAGTTTCGTAAGCACCACCCCGTCGAAGTTCAGGCGGTCGTTAAAAGCTTTGGCGGTATTCACGGCATCCTGTCCGGTCATGGCATCCACCACAAACAGAATTTCCTGTGGCGAAACGGCCTGTTTGATATCCGATATCTCGTCCATCATCGCCTCGTCAACAGCCAGACGGCCGGCGGTATCGATGATGATCACATTATAGTTCTTTTCTTTGGCGTAGCTGATGGCTTTGCGCGCCAGCGAAACGGGTTTTTTATCTTCCATATCGCTGAACACTTCCACTTCCACCTGCTGTCCCAGCACCTTCAACTGCTCTATAGCAGCCGGACGATATACGTCGCAGGCAACCAGCAGGGGTTGTTTCCCTTTTTTGGTTTTCAGATAATTGGCCAGCTTGGCCGAAAAAGTAGTCTTACCCGAACCTTGCAGACCGGCGATCAAAATAATGGAAGGATTGGATTTGATATTGATATCCACCTTTTCACTTCCCATCAGGTCGGTGAGTTCGTCGTGCACTATCTTCACCATCAGTTGTCCCGGCGAAACTGACGTAAGCACATTTTGACCGAGGGCCTTAGCCTTCACATCTTCGGTAAAACTTTTGGCTATCTTATAGCTAACGTCGGCATCGAGCAGCGCCTTGCGCACTTCTTTCAACGATTCCGCCACATTGATCTCGGTAATATGGCCCTGGCCTTTCAGTATCTTAAACGCGCGGTCGAATTTTTCACTCAGGTTTTCAAACATAGGATGATGTGTTTTTTTTAAGGCTGCAAAATTATAAAAAAAAATGAAGGGAAGAGCATGATACATTTCCCAAAATTGCAAGCCCCAAGCTTCAAGCCCCAAGCTTCAAGCCCCGAGCTTCAAGCCCCAAGACATTAGTCGGCAATCTCCATTTTTTTTCTTAGTGTTTCTTTGTGCTCTTAGTGTCTTAGTGGTTTCTCTTCAAACTCCCAACTCCAAACTTTGAACTCCGAACTATTTGTTACTTTTGCAAAAAAAACTCACCACCATGGAACTCATCAACGGGAAACTACTGTCCGAAAAGATAAAAGACGAAATAGCTGCTGAAGTAAAGAAAATGCTGTCCGATTACGATCGCACACCTCACCTGGCTGCCGTGCTGGTCGGCGACGATCCTGCAAGCCAAACCTATGTGGCTTCCAAGGAACGCTCGTGCAAAGAGGTAGGTTTTATTTCTTCCTTATACCGTTATCCCTCCACCATTTCGGAAGCGGAACTGCTCAAAGCCATTGATTTTTTGAATAAAGACGAAGACATAGACGGATTTATCGTGCAGGTTCCCTTACCAAAACATATCTCGGCTCAGAAAATACTCGAAGCCATCGATCCTGCCAAAGATGTAGACGGTTTTCATCCCATCAATCTGGGCAAAATGATGCTGGGACTGCCATGCTTTCTGCCCGCCACTCCTTATGGCATCATGATGATGCTCCAGCGTTCGGGCATAGAAACAGAAGGCAAACATTGTGTGGTGCTGGGCCGCAGCAATATTGTCGGCACTCCCATGAGTGTGTTGCTTTCGCGAAATTCCAATCCGGGCAACTGTACGGTAACCCTTTGCCACAGCAAGACCCAAAACCTAAAAGAGCTATGCCTGCAGGCGGATATTCTTATCGCTGCCATTGGCAAACCCGAATTTGTTACGGCCGATATGGTGAAAAAAGGAGCCGTGGTAATCGATGTGGGCATACACCGAATAGATGATCTCACCAAGAAATCAGGGTTTCGCCTCATTGGTGATGTGAAATTCGACGAGGTAGCCGGAAAATGTTCTTACATATCTCCTGTGCCGGGCGGTGTAGGTTTGATGACCATAGTAGGTTTGCTGATGAATACCTTGCAGGCCGCCAAAAACAAAATTCAATAATTTTGGATCAGAACCAACTTTTGCAGCAAGGCAAGTTGCTTCCACTGATGGAGGAATTCTACAGCCTCCAGGGCGAAGGATTCCATACCGGCAAAGCGGCATGGTTCATACGCGTGGGTGGTTGCGATGTAGGTTGCAGTTGGTGCGATGTAAAAGAATCATGGAATGCCGATCTGCATCCTCTGACCTCTACCGATGTTATTGTCAGCAATGCCTCTGATTGTCCCGCCAAAGCGGTGGTGGTCACAGGCGGCGAACCCTTGCAATACAACATGGATTATCTCTGTTCGCAGCTTCATCAACAGGGTATTCTGACCTTTCTGGAGACCTCGGGCAGTGAGATTCTGAGCGGACATTGGGATTGGATTTGCCTTTCTCCCAAGCGCAATTCACCTCCCACTAAGGAAATATTAGCCAAAGCCAACGAATTAAAAGTGATCATCACCCATGAAGATGATTTTGCCTGGGCCGAACAAAATGCTGCTCAGGTGAATGCCGGGTGCAAACTCTTATTGCAGCCCGAATGGAGCAAATACAACCGCATGATACAGCCTATAGTGGATTACATTCTGGAACATCCTCAATGGACTATTTCCCTTCAGGCTCATAAGTTCATGCGCATCCCCTGATCTCATCCTTACTTTTCTCTCTGCCGTGGTTTGGCTTGGTAATTGTGAAATAAAAAGTATATTTGTAACGTTATACCTTCATGCCAATACCCATCCTTATGATAAGATTTAAATCTGCTCTTTTGTTTTTCGCCTTTCTTTTTCTGGCCCAGATGTCGTGGTCGCAGATCAATTATTCCACTAAGAACAAGAAGGCCATAAAATATTTCGATCAGGCCATGGAGTATTTTCAGACCAAAGAAATGACCGATTGCGAATCAAATCTGCTGAAAGCCCTGAAAGAAGACGACCAGTTTACCGAGGCCCATCTTTTGCTGGCGCAGATCTATGACGAGCAGAAGAAATACGAATTGGCCATAAAATCTTACAACAATATTATTGACATCGACCCTGATTTCTTTCCCAATATCTATTTCAGCATGGGCGACGACGAGTTCACTTTGGGGAAATACAACGATGCCCAGCTTCATCTGAAACAGTTCCTAACTTACGAAAAGTTACCACCGAAATTAAAGGCCAGAGGTCAGTTTCTCTTGAAGTGCTGCAATTTTGCTGTTGAGGCGGTTGAAAATCCGGTACCTTTCACTCCGGTCAATTTAGGGGATAATGTAAATTCGAAATACAGTGAATATTCTCCTTCACTAACCGTGGACGAGCAAACTCTGGTTGTCACCCGCCTGGTCCCCCGAGATGAGAACACCGTGCATCAGCAACCCTTCGAAGAAGACTTCTATATATCCGAAAAGCAGCCCGACAGTAGCTGGTCCGAAATGGTCCGTATGTCTGCGCCCCTCAATTCCCATGGCAATGAAGGAGCACAGAGTTTGGCTCCCGACGGACAGACCTTATATTTTACCGTTTGCAACCGTTCGGATGGATTGGGAAGCTGCGATTTGTATATCTCACAACGAAAAGGTGAGGGATGGTCTGCGCCTATAAATATGGGCATCAAAGTAAATACAGGTGTTTGGGATTCGCAACCCAGTATTTCACCCGATGGAAAAACCTTGTACTTTGCCAGTGCCCGCGGAGGTGGCAAGGGGAAAATGGATATTTGGAAAACCTCAAAAGATGAGAATGGCAGTTGGATGTCCCCGGTAAATCTGGGAGATTCTATCAATACCGAGATGTCCGAAATGTCGCCTTTCATTCATTCTGATGGACGCAC
>CAZRFL010000046.1:27027-30827 GCA_964599365.1 uncultured Bacteroidales bacterium | reverse complement strand
GGTGGGCTGGCATTTGACCACGGGCTTTGCCCGTGGCTACCAATATTTAACCCCTCTGTGGTTAGGAAAAATGGGCACAAGGTTTTGTGCCCCTACGATGGGGTGGTGAAGGATTTGGGCTGACCGGCCGGTCGCCCCTTCAATTCAAACCCACCATGCGCAAAAAATAATCCCAAAAAACACAGTTAACATTCGGTTGCGAATCCCAAACCGAATCAAACAACTGATGTATCTCAAACCTCCTTCCTTATATAGTAAGATTTCGTATCTTTGTCAATTATTTTCTTCATGATAAAACCCTCCGTCTATCGTTACCTGCTTTTTGCGATGATACTGCTGCTGCCTGCTTTGGGCATGGGGCAGAATCTGACCAGGATCATGGTCACAGTGGTAGATGCCGCCACCAAAGACCCCATTCCCTTTGTCAACGTATATTTTCCCAACTCCGATGTAGCCACTACCACCGATTTCGACGGCAAGTTCGCCATAGAGACCAAAACTCCCAAAGACTCGCTGTATGCGCAGTATATGGGCTATATAAAACAGGCCAAAGTGGTGGTGAAGAACAAATTTCAGAACATTGACTTCGAGCTGAAGCCTCTCTCATTCGAGCTGTCGGAGGTGGAGATATTGCCCGGCCTGAATCCCGCCGAGGTGATACTGAAAAAAGTGATTCAGAACAAGGACCTGAACAACCGCGAAGCCTTCGATGCCTTTCAGTATGAGGCTTACAACAAGGTGCAGATAGACGCCAACAACTATTCGGAAAAGATCACCCACAACATACTGTTGAAGCCTTTTGCCTTTGTGTTCGAAAACGCCGACACCTCCACCATCAACGGCAAGGTATATCTGCCGGTCTTCTTTACGGAGGTCTTGTCGGATATCTATTATCGTCATCAGCCCAAGACCTACCGCGAGATCATCCGCGCCAGCCGTGCTTCGGGTATGGATAACTCCAACATATCTCAACTGGTAGGCGATTCGTACCAGAAAGTGAACGTCTACGACAATTACACCCCTCTGTTCGATAAGAACTTTGTGAGTCCCATTGCCAATTTCGGCTTGTCGTACTACAAATACTACCTCATCGACAGCCTGTTCATCAACGGACAGAAGTGCTACCACATCAAGTTCAAGCCCCGCCGCACCCAGGAGCTCACCTGGACGGGCAACATCTGGATACACGATACCACCTATGGCGTGGTGAAGGTGGACATGCGCGTGGTGAAAGATGCCAACATCAACATCATCAACGAAATTGTACTCAATCAGGAATTCAAACTGGTGGACAACAAATACTGGATGCCCACGGTGGACAATATGATAGCCGACCTCAACCTTACCGAAAATTCGAGCAAGGTGATAGGCCTCTACCTCCACAAATCGACCACCTACAAAAACTTCATCATCAACCATGTGCTTCCCGAAAAGTTCTACAAGGACCCCGTGAACATTGTGGTGAAAGACAGCGCCCTGACACGTTCCAATGATTATTGGCTGCAAAACCGCCCCGACAGCCTCACCGTTCAGGAAAAGAATATCTACAAGATGGTCGACACGGTGCAGTCGCTGAAGGCCTATAAGATCTATACCGACATCTTTTTCGCCCTCTTCACCAACCACATACGCATGGGCTATTTCGAACTGGGGCCCATACTGTCCATGTACAGCTTCAACTCCATAGAGGGACAGCGTTTCAAACTGGGTCTGCGCACTGCCAACAAGCTTAGCAAAAAGCTGATGGTGACGGTCTACGGAGCCTATGGCACCAAAGACGATGAGTTCAAATACGGCATTTCGGGGCGTTTTCTGTTTAAGAAGAACCCCAACATGGGCATCAGCCTCTTGTATTCAAAAGATATTGAACAGTTGGGGATGAGCGTGAATGCCCTGTCCAACGATTTTGTGTTTCGCTCGGTGGTGAGCCGCAACGGAGGTTCGAAACTTTCGATGTGCCGCACCGTGGAGGCTTCCTTCGAAAAGGAGTGGTTCATAGGTTTGTCCAATCATCTCTATGTCCGCAATCAGGTGATCTTCCCCATCAACAACGATGCTTTCTTCCAGCTGAACGAGAACGGGGGCATCACCAACAAATCCAACCTCACCCTGACCGAGGTACAGCTGAACACCCGCTTTGCTTTCAACGAAAAATATATCAGCGGGGAGTTCACCCGACTGAGCCTGGGAACCAAATATCCCGCCTTTGGGGTTGCCTATACTTACGGTATCAAAGACCTCCTCCACAGCGATTATGAATATCACAAACTGGATATGACACTCACACATTGGTTCAACATCAGCACCCTGGGCTGGTCGAAATACATCATCAATGCGGGCAAGATCTGGGGCACCCTGCCTTATCCCCTGCTGAAGATACACGAAGGCAACCAGACCTATGTGCTCGACCAGATGGCCTTCAACACCATGAACTATTACGAATTCGTAAGCGATCAGTACCTCAGCCTCTCTTATACCCATCATTTCGATGGGCTGCTCTTCAACCACATTCCCCTGTTGAAAAAGCTGCGCTGGCGCGAAGTGATTCATTACAAAGGACTCATTGGCAGCATGAACAGCCGCAACAAGGGCTTCAGTGTCTTCCCCGAAACGGTGTATACCCTCAAGGGACCTTACCAGGAAGTGGGGATAGGAATAGAAAATATTCTCAAAGTTATACGAATCGACGGAGTTTGGCGTTTAAACTACCTGGATCATCCTAACATCCGCAAATTTATGCTGATGTTTTCGCTGGATTTTAATTTTTAAATTAATTTTGTTGGCATGGAACCTATCAAAAGTATGATATTGCGGGCTGAAAACCTCGTGAAAAAATACCGCTCCCGAACGGTGGTGAACGATGTTTCGCTGCAGGTGAAACAGGGCGAGATAGTAGGTCTGCTGGGCCCCAACGGTGCCGGAAAGACCACTTCCTTTTATATGATAGTAGGCCTGATCAAACCCAACGAAGGCATGGTGTATCTGGATGACCAGGACATCACCCGCGAACCCATGTATCGTCGTGCACAAAAAGGCATAGGCTACCTGCCCCAGGAGGCTTCGGTGTTCAGGCGCATGAGCGTGGAAGACAATATCAGGGCTGTACTGGAATTTACAGGGCTCAAACCCTTGGAACAAAAAGAAAGGCTGGAGATGCTTTTGGAGGAATTCGGATTGCAGCACGTGCGCAAAGGAATGGGAAATACCTTGTCGGGAGGCGAACGCCGCCGTACGGAAATTGCCCGGGCACTGGCCGTGAACCCTCACTTCATTCTGTTGGATGAGCCCTTTGCGGGAGTGGACCCCATTGCGGTGGAAGACATTCAAAGCATAGTTTGCAAGCTGAAGACTAAAAACATAGGGGTGCTCATCACCGACCACAACGTTCACGAAACCCTCACCATCACCGACCGCGCCTACCTGCTATTCGAAGGCGCCATACTCAAGGCCGGCAGCGCCGAAGACCTCGCCAACGACGAACAGGTGAGAAAGGTTTATCTGGGGAAGAATTTTGAATTGAGACGGTAAATGGCGAAGCACCAAAATTCAAAAGACAAATAATGGCGAAGGCATCCCTACGGGACAAATAAATACCAATTTCTTAATTACCAAAATTACAAACGGGGTTATCCTTTGTTTGAGATTTTGAATTTGCGAGAAGAAGAATCAAAAGACAAATAACAAATAAATTACAATTTCCGAAAAAACAATTATTCAAACGGATTTATCCCGAGTTTGGGTTTTTGAACTTTATTTTATTGGAGCTTATTTGAGTTTTGTTATTTGCTATTTGGAATTTA
>CAZRFL010000046.1:21802-26927 GCA_964599365.1 uncultured Bacteroidales bacterium | reverse complement strand
TTATTGGAGCTTATTTGAGTTTTGTTATTTGCTATTTGGAATTTAACACCCTTTGTGTTCAATTATTCCGGCAATTCACTCTCTGCAGGTGGTTCCGCGTGACGAACCACGATAAAGTACTTTCTTTTAATAAAGATCAGTATCATTATAGCTATGTTGAACAGAGAACCCATGACCAGGGAGGTGATAAGTGTCCAATGAATGATCTGGTAGTACATCTCTTCGGTGATGCCTTCGGGTATCTCGGGCATTTGTTCCAGTATCTTGTTTTCAACCTCGGCAATATTGGTGATGGAAGCAAATCCGTTCACGGCAAACAAAAGGTAATAGGCAAGGGCCACCATCCATATCCATCCGTAGCGTTGATGCATACCAATGATGAGAACTATGGGAAGGGCTATTTTCGCAATAAAGAACACGTCAAGGGCATACATGCCGGCCAGAGAGAAGCCCATAAACTCGAATCCGTTACCATAGATAGAAGCCACGGTGAGCACGGCAAAAAATGTTTCAACAATTAGTAAAATCCAGATGATCTTTAAGATCACCGGCATAGGTTTCCATCCTTTATTTATCATAATTTCTTTATTGATTGCTGTAATTCATCAGATCTTCGCTCATGTATTTGAGCTCCACACCGGCTATGCGGAACATTTCTTCCGATTCGGCTCCGGCATGATATTTCTTTTCGCACACCACCCTCACAATTCCACAGTTGATGATGAGCATGGCGCAGGTGCGGCAGGGGGTCATGCGGCAATATAGGGTTGCTTTGTCGAGCGAAATGCCGCGGCGTGCTGCCTGACAAATGGCGTTTTGCTCGGCATGCACCGTACGCATGCAATGATTGGTGGTGCGGCCGTCTTCGTGAGTCACCTGCTTGAACAAATGACCAACCTCGTCGCAATGAGGCAAACCCATGGGCGAGCCCACATAACCGGTCACCAGTATCTGTTTGTCCCTGACGATGACACAGCCGCTGCGGCCACGGTCGCAGGTGGCGCGTTGCGAAACGGTATCGGCCACGCCCATGAAATAATCGTCCCAGCTGGGGCGCTGATATTTGGGTTCTGTTGTTTCTTCCATCATCTTACTTTTCGATATGGTTTAATATTTCTTCCACCTGAAGGTAGAGGTCTTCGCGTTCGGCATTGTTCGAAACCACATAAGCGGCCATCTCTATGCATTTCTTCAGGTTCTGTTTGTTGGGGTCGTCCGAAGTAAATTCCCTCTTCTCGTTTTCGAGAAAGGTTTCGTAGGAGATATGATCGGTTTCGGAAGCCCTCAGGCTGATGCGTTGGTAGCGTATTTCGGGATCGGCATCCACGGCTATCAGGCAGAAGTTGCCTTTGTGCGACAGGGATTCGGCTTCACCGGGGGTACGTATGCTTTCGATCACGCAGTTCTGCTGATGATTTCGGGCGATCTTATAGAGTTCCTCAATGATATAGGAAGAACCATGTGCTGCCCTGAGTTCATTGGCCACACTCACCATGCTGTCGCGGTTCACAGGCATTCCCTTCAATTCGATCTCGCCTATCAGATAAGCACGCACGGAATAGTGAGCAAACCCCTTGTTCTTAACAAGATAATCGACTATGGTGCCTTTTCCGGCTCCGAGCGTACCTGTGATACCTATGATGTTCATGCTGCAAAAATACTCACTTCGTGCTGATTTGAAACTTTATAAAACAAAAAAGCCGAAAACAGTTTCGGCTCTTGTATAAAATCGGCAGATAATAATTGTTATTTTTTTGTGCCACATCCGCATCCGCAACCTGATTTAACAGGAGCTTCGGCAGGTTTTTCATTTTGAGGTTTGTTGTCTTTAGTTTCGTCAGCCATGATTATTAGTTTTTAAATTAGAATACAAAGGTACGAATGCTTTTCCAGAATGAATACGGAAAATTTAAAAAACCAAAGGATTGCGTGTAAGGCTAAGAGGTTAAAAAATTATTTTTCAATATTTTCTATTCCATTTAAATTAATCCCTTTATATTTGCACCCGTATTAACCAAAAATAAAAATTATTATGGCTTATAAAATTACTGATGATTGCACAGCATGTGGAACCTGTATCGATGAATGTCCTGTTGAAGCTATCGCTGAAGGTGATATCTATGTAATCAGTGCTGACGTATGTACCGATTGCGGCGCATGTGCTGATGTATGTCCGGTAGAAGCAATTCACCCGGAATAATCATTACCATTTTACTCGAAAAACCCTTCCCCAACAGGAAGGGTTTTTTTGTGCCCTTTATTATATTCAAAAATCGTAATTTTGCACTTCATTTAGTAAAGATTGCATGGATAACCTTTCTGATCTTAATCATATCGACCTCACGCTGATTGACGAATTGTACCAACAATATAAGGCCGACCCCGAGGGGGTAGACCCCAGTTGGAAGTACTTTTTCAAGGGTTTCGAACTGGCTCATTCCGATCCCAAACAAGAGGTGGGTCCCAACGGCTTGTCGGGTTCGGTTATGTCCGACGAATTCAATGTGGTGAATCTGATCAATGCTTACCGCGAACGCGGGCATTATTTCACCAAGACCAATCCCGTGCGTACAAGGCGGAACTATACTCCCACCCTCGATCCTGAGAACTTCGAACTGAATGCCTCTCATCTGGAGCAGAGTTTCTTTGCCGGAAATGAGATAGGTATTGGCAAAGCCAAACTTTCGGATATCATCAGCACCCTGCAGCAGACCTATTGCCAATCCTTCGGCGTGGAATACATGTACATCCGCAAGCCCGAGATCGTCAACTGGCTGAAGCAGAAAATGGAGGGTTGTAAGAACACCCCTTCCTTCAGCAAAGAAGAAAAGATAGTGATGTTGCAAAAAATTGCACAGGCGGTAAACTTCGAAAAGTTCATTCATACCAAGTTTCCCGGACAGAAAAGCTTCTCGCTGGAAGGCGCCGAATCACTCATCCCTGCCTTAAAGGCGGTGATAAACAAGGGAGCAGAACTCAACTATAAGGAGTTCATCATTGGTATGCCTCACCGCGGCAGGCTCAATGTGCTGGCCAATATCATGCACAAATCCACCAACGAGATCTTTGCCGAGTTCGAAGGGAAGCCTTTTGACGAGGAAACTTTGTTAGGCGACGTAAAATACCATTTGGGTTATTCGTCGGACTATACCGGCATCAACGGAAAGAACATACATCTTACGCTCTGCCCCAACCCATCGCATCTGGAAGCCGTCAGTCCGGTGGTGGAAGGAATGGTTAGAGCCAAGAACCACCTATACGATAACGATTCGCTCAACAATATCGTTCCCATTCTGATACACGGCGATGCCTCTATTGCCGGTCAGGGTATAGTTTACGAGGTAATACAAATGTCGGAACTGGCCGGATACAAGACCGGAGGTACCATACATTTGGTGGTGAACAACCAGATAGGTTTTACTACCAATTATCTGGATGCCCGTTCGAGCATTTATTGTACAGATATAGCGAAGATCGTTCAGTCACCCATTTTCCACGTGAATGCCGATGATCTGGAAGCAGTAGTATATGCTATTCTGCTGGCCATGGAATTCCGCGAACAATTCCACAAGGACGTATTTATTGACCTCTTGGGTTACAGAAAATACGGACACAACGAAAGCGATGAGCCGCGGTTTACCCAGCCCCTGCTCTACAAGATCATTGAAAAGCACCCGGACCCTCTGAAGATATACAGCAACAAATTGCTTAACGAAGGAATCATTACGCCGGATGACGTTACGGCCTACGAAAAACAATTGTTCGAGACCCTTGAAGCGGATCTGGCCTTAGCCAAACAAAAGACCAATGCCAGCATCAAACCCTTTTTGAGTGATATCTGGCAGGACATAAAAAAGGCGGATCATCATGCCATTGAATCAACTACTAAAACTTCTGTTGATAAAGACACCCTGTTAGCGATAGGAAAAAAGCTAACCACCCTGCCGGCGGATAAGGCATTTTTCCGAAAGGTCACCAAGTTGCAATCGGACAGGGAGAACATGCTGACGGTTACCGACAAACTGGATTGGGCCATGGGTGAATTGCTGGCTTACGGCACTTTGCTGCATCAGGGCATACCTGTTCGCCTGAGTGGACAGGATGTGAAGCGGGGAACCTTCTCGCATCGCCATGCTGTGCTTACGGTAGAAGACTCGGAGGAAGAATATTCGCCACTCAAAAATATTAGTCCAGATCAGGCACCTTTCAGCATTCATAATTCCTTGTTATCGGAATACGGGGTGCTGGGATTCGAATACGGTTATGCTCTGGCATCGCCTAATGCTCTTACCATTTGGGAGGCCCAGTTCGGGGATTTCTTCAATGGCGCACAGATCATCATCGACCAGTTCATTGTCAGCGCCGAAGAAAAGTGGAATGTCTTTAACGGGCTGGTGGTATTACTGCCTCACGGTTACGAAGGACAGGGTCCGGAACATTCGAGTGCAAGAATGGAGAGATTCCTTACCATGTGTGCCGATAACAATATTCAGATAGCCAATTGTACCACTCCTGCCAATTACTTCCATCTGTTGCGCAGACAAGTGTTGAGAGATTTCAGAAAGCCGCTGTTTGTATTTACTCCCAAGAGTTTGCTGAGGCATCCCGAATGTGTTTCGCCAGTCAGTGAATTTACAGAGGGTACTTTCCAGGAAGTAATTAATGATAACATCAGCGATAAGGATGCCGTTACACGACTCTTGTTTTGCACCGGAAAGATCTATTACGAACTTTCGGAAGAGAAGAAAAACAGGAAGCGCACGGATATAGCCCTCATCAGGGTGGAGCAATTGTATCCCTTCCCTTTGAAACAAATACAGCAACTCATAGCCACTTATCCCAACGCCAAAGAGTTTTATTGGGTACAGGAAGAGCCTACCAATATGGGGGCAGCGCCTTTTATCCGTAAAAAACTGGGATACCTCAACCCTCTTATTATTGCACGACACGAAAGCGGAAGCCCGGCCACGGGTTCGAGCCAGACGCATAAATACAGTCAGAAGAAGATCATTGAGAAAGCCTTTGGCGAATGTCATTGTGAGAACAAGGACAGAGAATGTGATATGAAGTGTTCATTGGATTTAAAATAGCAAGGTATGACCATCGAAATAAAAGTTCCCAGCCC
>CAZRFL010000046.1:18355-21702 GCA_964599365.1 uncultured Bacteroidales bacterium | reverse complement strand
CCGAACCCGCGAAAAAGGTTCACATTTCTCCTTTGGCGAAAAATATCATTGCAGAAAAGCATCTGGATTCGGCAGAGATATCGAAGAAATTCAATGCCGGCCGCATTCTTCGCAAAAACGTTCTGGATTTCCTTGCCGGAAATGATGCACAGAATCAACCCACAGAACGACCCGGCGTGATACGTACCAAAATGTCGCCCTTGCGTCAGAAACTGGCCGAAAGGTTGGTTTCGGTCAGGCAGAATACAGCCATGCTCACCACCTTCAACGAGGTGAACATGAAAGAGATCATGCAGATCAAAGGCAAGTATAACGAGGCTTTCAAACAAAAATTCGGTTTCTCTCTGGGTCTGGTATCTTTCTTCGCCAAAGCCTGCGCCATGGCCATGAAAGATTTTCCCGTGATCAATGCCATGATAGACGGAACGGACATAGTACAGCACGAATTTGTGGATATCAATATCGCGGTCAGCAGCCCTAAGGGATTGCTCACACCCATTGTACGCAGTGTTCACGAAATTAATGTGCCGCAAATAGAACTTCATATTAAAGAACTGGGAGCCAAAGCAGCCAAAAACCGTATTACCATGGACGACCTTTCCATAGGCACTTTTACCATTACCAACGGAGGCGTTTTCGGCTCCATGATGTCTACTCCCATTATCAATCCTCCCCAATCGGCTATATTGGGCATGCACAAGATCAGCGACCGGGCCATGGTAGTGAAAGGAGCTATTGAAATACTACCCATGATGTTCATTGCCTTATCTTACGATCATCGTCTGATTGACGGAAAAGAATCGGTGGGCTTTGTGGTAAAGGTGAAAGAATATCTGGAAAACCCCTTGACCAGCGGACTTACCAGCCTGAAAGAGTTTGACGACCTTCTGGGTTGAAACCTATCGCTATGATAAAACAGGTTGATTTTTTGGTTATTGGTTCGGGCATTGCCGGATTAAGCTATGCACTCACCGTGGCCTCTAAAGGTAAGGTCTGCATTGTTACCAAAGCCAGAGCGGAAGAGTCTTCCACCAACTACGCACAGGGAGGTATTGCCGCCGTGATGTACAAACCCGATTCTTACGAGAAACATGTGCAGGACACGCTGAATGCGGGAGCGGGATTGTGCAACGAGAAAATTGTCAGGCTCACTATTACGGAATCAACCGCCAGAATTAAGGAACTCATACGCTGGGGAACTCACTTCGATAAGGACAAGTCGGGGAAATACGATCTGGCCAAAGAAGGCGGACACTCCGAATACCGTGTGCTGCACAGCAAGGACCAGACCGGGGCCGAAATAGAAAAGGCGCTGATCAAGCAGGTGAAAAGCCATAAGAACATTGAGATACTGGAAAACCACTTTGCGGTGGACATCATCACCCAGCATCATCATGGGGTAGAAGTGAACAAACGCACTCCCGATATCACCTGCTACGGCGCCTATGTGCTGAATCCCGAAGAGGACCGCATAGATACCATTCTTTCGAAAGTTACCCTCATCGCCAGTGGTGGCATAGGCAATGTTTACAGCAACACCACCAATCCCGAAGTAGCCACCGGCGACGGCATTGCCATGGTATATCGTGCCAAAGGCAAGGTAGAACACATGGAGTTTGTGCAGTTTCACCCAACGGCTTTATACAATCCCAAAGAGAGACCTTCTTTTTTGATCACTGAGGCGCTGCGTGGATTCGGAGGCATACTGAAGACCATTAAGGGCAAGGAGTTCATGCAGAAATATGATAAACGGCTGAGCCTGGCTCCCCGCGATATTGTAGCCCGCGCCATTGATACCGAAATGAAACTCAGCGGTGACGAGCATGTCTGCCTCGATTGCCGTCATCTGGACAAGAACGAACTGATACGCCACTTCCCTACCATTTATGCCAAATGCCTGAGCATAGGCGTTGATATCACCAAAGAAATGATACCGGTGGTTCCCGCCGCTCATTACATTTGCGGAGGCATCAAAATAGATGAGTTTGGGCGAAGCTCTATTCACAACCTTTATGCTACGGGCGAAGTTGCCTGCTCGGGCCTGCACGGCGCCAACCGTCTTGCATCAAACTCATTGCTGGAGTCAGTAGTGTTTTCACATAGAGCGGCATTGGATGCTATGGATAAAGTAAAGAGCATTAGCATTAATACTCAAATACCGGAATGGGATGCCGAAGGCACCGTACTGAATGAGGAAATGATCCTCATCACCCAAACCACCAAGGAACTGCGCGAGATCATGAGCAATTATGTAGGTATCGTTCGTTCTAACCTCCGCCTGAAACGCGCGATGGACCGCTTGGAGATTCTCTATAGTGAAACAGAAGAACTTTACAACAGGTCCATACTGACCGTTAAGATCTGCGAACTGCGCAATATGATCAACGTGGCTTACCTGGTCATCAAAATGGCTTCGCTGCGCAAAGAGAGCCGCGGATTGCACTATTCACTGGATTATCCTTGTGAAGACCGCCCCAGAGGGGTCCCTACGGGAAAGTCGGAAGACCGAAGACCGAAGTAAAAGGATGGAAGATTGAAGACAAGTATGGGCAAATTGGACTTCATGCATTTTTAAAACAACAAAATATGGCACTGATCAAAAAAGTAAAAGGAGTGGCTCCTCAATGGGGCGATAATTGTTTTCTGGCTGATAATGCTACCATTACCGGAGACGTGGTGATGGGCAACGACTGCAGCGTGTGGTTCAATGCGGTGGTGCGCGGCGACGTGCATACCATTCGCATGGGTAACAATGTGAACATTCAGGACGGGGCCATTGTGCACTGCACTTACCAGAAAGCCCCAGTAAGTATTGGCAACAATGTTTCGGTCGCTCACGGGGCCATCATTCATGGCTGCACCATTCACGACAATGTGCTGGTGGGCATGCGTGCCGTGATCATGGACGGGGCCGTGATAGAAAGCAACTGTATCATAGCTGCCGGAGCCGTTGTTTTAGAAAACACAGTAGTGGAAGAAGGCAGCGTGTATGCAGGTATGCCTGCCAAAAAGATCAAGAGCATAGACAAAACCCTGCTTGAAGGGCAAGTGAACCGCATCTCGAAGAATTATAGTATGTACGCCAGTTGGTATGATAAGGAGGAAGGGGAGTTATAAGCCCCAAGTTCCAAGTCCCAAGTTCCAAATCCCAAGAACCAAATTCCAAGGCCCAATCCGCCGCGGCGGACCAAGAGCCAAGAACCAAGTCAAAAGCCGAGAGCCACTTCATGGCAACCATCTAGCAATAAATCCATCTCCCTTTCCATTCATCCATTTTTTGCCACTAAAACACCAAGGCACCAAGTTACACCAAGAATTCCTTTATTATTCACTATTCGTTATTCCCT
>CAZRFL010000046.1:16481-18255 GCA_964599365.1 uncultured Bacteroidales bacterium | reverse complement strand
AAAACAAAATACCGCTGGCCACGGCTACTACCGCATCGCGCAATACATGGTGCCATGCAAAATAGCCGGTGTAGACCATGTCGGCGAAAAACAACACGATAAAAAAAAGTGAGGCAAATAGTAAACTATCCAGGAGGGTATTTCGGGTCATAAGAGTCTGTTTTTTATTTCATTTATACGATTTCATTTTGCAAAATTGAGGGATCACATTTTGACCATAAATATACATAAAAGCAGCCAATAATTGCAATGAAAATAAAACTTACGAATAGCAGTAGTCTGATTAAAATGAGAGGTATTTGTAAGAGGATGCGCATGGTGTGTGATTACTTTTTGTATTTTCGGTATATTTCGTTTCGGACAGGACAACCACATATTTTGTCGGACCCGAAATGAGTCAAGTATCCACATGTGGTGTGTGCGCAATTGATAAAAAGCACCTTTCCGTTGGCAGCAACTTCTTTAATACAATGAAAGCAATGTTGGTTTTCATTAGTCAGGCAAGCAAAACCAAATTCACATCCTTCCGTATTATTTAGTATGTCTTTATCGATCTCCATAAGCATTAGGTATTTTTATGTTGTTTAAAAAAAACCCACCCAGCAACCTCCTTAATCTGCAAAGAATATGTTGTAAAGGCCGCCGGATGAGGGATTCAAAACTAAAACAAAATTAACAACGAAAAGAACGCCAACTAATTATCTTGAAACACCCAGTGCTGATGTTTGGGCATTGTGGCCAACCATATCAGGCTACCACGGTTTTTTTATTCGAAGCCACTTCGGGTACACTGCTGGCCTTACGTGGAACATAAATTACATAATACCAAACCATTGACCCCATTTGGTCTTCGCTAAATTTGTGGGTAATTTTACCTTTTTTGGCGCGGCCCAGATAGATACATGATTTGCGGAAATCTGCAGGCTCATCTTTGCCGATAAACATGAAAACATCTGTTCCCATAACATCTTCAGGAAGGGCTATATTGCCGGTGACATTATTAAAAATGGTAAGCGTGTGAACCAAATGACGGCTGGCATTCACCTCAGTAATAAATGGGTTACTGTTGGCAAAAGTAACCGATGGTTCGGCTTGCCCATCGTAAATACCTTTTACTCCAAACTTCAGTTGTTTTACCTTGGCCACATCTATACCGGCTGTACCCTGTATTTGCTTGGCCCATTTGTCGACAAAAATATTTTTTAGTTTTTCAATGTCATTATTTATGACTTCGGTTTTGGCCCTGGCCTCTTCGAGCAGCAAATTGCGGTCGTTGATGTTTTTTTGCGTATCAGTAATAATTATCTGCACCTCAATTGCCGTCGGGGTTATGCCGGGCACTATGGTGGGAAATTCTTCCTGAGCCTTGACTTTGTCAATAGAATCCTGAACCATTTCTGATTCTGTCAAACCACTTTGGTTAGTAACAACCACTAATTTCTTGTTTAATTTTTTCTGTGTCATTTTGTAAAATTTTTAGTGAAACAATATGATTAATTATAAAAGAAATATTTTAAGTTTTCGTCGGGATACATTTTATTATTGCCTGCGCGATTTCTATTTTTACTTTCGTAAATACAATTCCGCCTTCGCGAACAATCGTTCCGCGATCAACAGGAATGGTTCTGTGATTACGTGGAATCATTCCGTGATTAGCAGGAATCATCCCGCGATTAGCAGGAATCGTTCCGCGATCAACAGGAATCGATCTGCGACTAAGCGGAATCATTCCACCTTTAAGCGGAATCGTTCCACCTTTAAGCGGAATCGTTCC
>CAZRFL010000046.1:0-16381 GCA_964599365.1 uncultured Bacteroidales bacterium | reverse complement strand
TTCCACCTTTAAGCGGAATCGTTCCACCTTTAAGCGGAATCGTTCCGACATTACCGGGAATCATTTCCCGCGATGCGGGATAGCCACTAAAAAAGCCTGAGGACGAGCTGTAAGTAATAATTTTACAGTCATTTACCGACAATCCGGAAAGCAAAGCACTTTTCGTTGCATAAGGGTTCCCCAAATGGGGACTGATAGAATTTTCGGAAATGCAGCTTAGTTTAAACACCGAATGGACAGTTTAATTTGTACGCTACAAAATTACGCAAGCTAAACCATGATCTTGTCAGGAAAAATCCTGATTTTACGTCAGGAAAAATCCTGATTTTTTTTGATCAGATGTCAATGACTATACGATATAGATACTATTTCTAAACGTTTTTTTAAACGCTATTTCCAAAAAATTGCCGTGGCTCAGATAAGGCGGTGTTCAATAAAATATCGGGTGAGTTCCGGGGTTTTATTAAAATCAAATTTTCCCATAATCTTGTCGCGGTGGGTGCTCACCGTTTTTTCAGAAATAAACAGTTGGTCAGCAATATTTTTATAAGTTGCACCCCTGGCCAGCAGCAGTGCCACCTCCATTTCGCGTTTCGAAAGCGATAAGTGGGGCAAAGGCGGTTCGGGCTCCGATTTCGATTTCGAAAGCAAGGCGGCCAGTTCGGGGGTGATATACATTTTGCCTTCGGCCACGAAGCGAATGGCCAGAGCCAGTTCGTCCATTCTTACGTTTTTCGACAAATAGCCCATGGCTCCCGAGCGTATGGCTTGCAAGCCGTGCAACAGGGGCGAGTGCATAGTGAAAATGATGATACGGGTTTCGGGACATTTTTTCTTTATGGCATGCACCATATCCAGTCCGTCGCAATCGGGCAGCGAAATGTCGAGCAGCAGTATGTCGAAAGCTTGTTTTTCCATTTGTTCGAGGGCCTCAGCCCCGGTAGCGGCTTCCACCACCAGGCTCACATCGGTCAGGGGTTCAATTACGCGGCGTACGCCTTGTCGCACCACATCGTGATCATCGCAAAGCAATATTTTCATAAGTTCTCTATGGTTAAAGGTAAACTGATGGTAATAGTGGTTCCTTTGTTTTTCTTCGATTTCAGGTCGAAACTGCCGCCCAGCGATGCGGCCCGGTCTTTCATGATGATGAGGCCAAACGACGAATTCGTAATGGGATCTTCATCGGCAAAACCCTGTCCGTTGTCGGAAATGGCAAAATGATATTCTTTATTGGTTTTCTTCAGGCTGATGCTCACGCTCGAAGCTTTCGAGTGTTTCAATATATTGGTCAGGGCTTCCTGCAATATGCGATACAACTGCAACGAAACATTTCCGGGCAATTGCATCCCGCTGTTCACGTCTAACTTCAGCTCAATTTGGTTCTTTTTCGAGAATTTTTCGGCCAGATGAATTATCGCCGTACCTATTCCGTGTATTTCGACCATCTCTGGCCTCAGTGTGGTAGTAATATCGCGGGTGATGTCAAGCAATCGTCTCAGGTCGGCAGTTATAGCATTCAGTTCGTTTCTGAGTCTGTCGGTTTCAACCTCTGCGCTTACGCCATCCAGCTTGTAGCAATTGCCGGCCATATCCTGAAGCACATTGTCGTGCAACTCCTGCGAAAGCGATTTTTTGCTTTCTTCCATACTGTGTTTAATATTCTCTTTGAGGGTCCGCAGTTCTTGGTTCAGGCGGTTTAGTTTTTCTTCGGCCTGCTTGCGCTCGGTGATGTTCTCATGCATGATCACATAACGCACCGGGGTGCCATCCTTGTCGAAAATCGGGAAACACACCGAGTGTATCCACAATTCCACATCGGGAAATCCTTTTTTCACCCGACTGGTGTTGAAGGTAGAATGGGTGATGTTGACCACTTCTCCCTTTCGCAAACGTTCAAAATCTACATCCAGCCCCTGTTCTTTAAACTGCGGATCGGTAAAAATAGAAAAGGTTTTTGGAGGTTTGGCATTGAATAGTTTTCCGTGTGCCTCGTTCACCCTGATGGTGATGCCATCCTTATTCACTATCTGTATCGATAAAGGATTCTTCTCGATGATGTCGTCCAGAAACATCTCGGTCATGCGGCTAACCGACAGGTTGGTCTCGCAAGCGGAGCTTTTCAGCCTCATTTCCTTAAGTTCGGCTAATAGTTGTTCTTTGGTCTTTTCTGAATCTTCCATACAGACATTATTTTATACAAAAATATATAATATTGTAATCCCGTCAACACCATGATGAATTTCCTGAAAACAATTCTGTGCCCCTTATTGGGTGGGCTTTATCGCCAAAAAGCAGTATGATTTACAAATATCTTTAACAATGTGGGGTTGTTTTTTATCTATAAATTGACAAATACATACATGATGTTGCGGCAAAAAACAATATCGTAACAAAAATTTCCTTCGCTTTGCTTAGTGCAACGGGGAAAAAAATTTTTTTTCTAAAAAGTGAAATTTTCACTAAATATGAGTTATATTTGTGGTAAGATTTAAACAAAATGAAAGAAACTATGAAACTAGATGTTCAAAAAGTCGAATTTGCAGCAAAGAAAATTCGCACCATCACACATCCGTCAAGAGTTCAAATCATCAAACTGCTTGAGGAACACGAAAAGCTGAATGTGACTCAGATTTACGAAAAGCTGAACATACTTCAGGCTGAAACTTCACATCACTTAGCTCTTCTCAGAGAGTTTGGTATTTTGAAGAAAGTTAGACAGGGTAAAATGAGCATTTATTCGCTCAACAGAGAAACCCTCGACAACATCGTCAGAATAGCCGAGGAACTGAGCAAAAGATAAGCGAAGTTTTTTCGTTTCTCATTGAACTTTGACCAAAGCCTATGGGTATACAAAAGTGTACCCATAGGCTTTTTTTGCCTTTTCGGAAGGGTATTTTTCGGTCTCCTCTGCCGTTTGCTGCTTGCCGACTGAAGACTGCCGACTGAAGGCTATTTCCTGTCCTTCTCCTTCACCAGCGCATCCAACCTGCCGTGAAACTCGTTCAGCCATATCGTAAAGCCATCGTCGTTCCAGTGCGTATCCGATCGATAATACACCGACGTCGGGCTTTTCCTGTAAATATCATATAGCCTGATCATGGGCATGCGCAGGCTGCTATCTTTCTCCACCCGAGGAAGAAGCCCGTTGTATTTATCCCTTTCGGGACAAAGCACCGAGATAGGGTTGGGAACTATGGTCATATACACCTCGTCGAAACCCAGTGCCTTATAATACTTATACGTGGCATTCAGATAAGCTATGGAGTTTTTCACTTCGTCGTCAGTTAGGGTATTGAACGAAGATGATTTCTGTGCCGTATCAATGGTTTCGGCATAATACAAATGATCGTTATGATTGGAAACCACCACTTCCTTACTGATGCGGCCAAACAGTTTATAATTCAATTGTGCCTTCAGCTCCCTCAATGGAGTGATGAAATGGTAGTCGAAGGCGTTGAATTCCAGATTTTCGTTGGTCTGCGGATTGAAGATATAGTCCCAGGTACTTTGTAAAAAGCCCGGCTCTTTTTCTATCATGGGCTTTATATTTTGCTTCAGCTGCGAAGAGTCTTTGTATACCTCCACTTCCTTTTTCAGGGTGATGGAATCAGAAATATAGCGGAAAAAGCGCTCACTCACTTCGAACATCAGCACATTGATGCGGCTGGTATCGAGCACCGCCTGTATGGGCTCCCCTTTGAACCATTCTTTATGGATAATCTTACTGATGCCATAGAAATTCGTATCCGTGCCCAGATGAAATCCCACATAGCTGTCGTGGGTCATATACAGGGTGATTTCAGGAGGAATATCAAATTTCTGCTTTTTCACATAAGAGGGTTCTTTAGCCAGTTCGAACTTATATTCCGGAAGAAAAGAGATGCCGAAGAGGTCGCCATAGCGGAACTTATCGTAAGAAAACGGCAGAGGACCTTCGTAGCGTGCATCGGTAAATTCTTCCGTCCAGTTATTGGAGCAGCTGATGGCGTACAACACCATAGCAACAAACAGGGCAATATAGGCAAACAGGCGCTTCATCTAAAACTGGAAATAAATAAATTGTTTGTTATTAAAAACCCCTAACAGGTACGATCCAAAAGCAATAGCCACTATCAGCACAAAGAACCATGCGGTATTCTTAGTCTGTATTTTCAAATAGTACTTCTCCTTGAGCGAAAGCAACACGATTAGCAGCACACAAAACCACATCTCCACCCCGTTCAGCGCAAAGTGCCAGGTATCATACACCGAAATGTCCCCAATTTTCCTGATGATCTGCAGGGCATGGGTAAAATTAGTTGCCCGGAAGAATATCCACGCAAAACAAACCAACATAAACGTGGCGGAAACATTAAGCACCTTAATCGGAAAACCACTGAACTGAGGTATCTTCATCCATTTCATCAGTTGGTCCTTCCATATCCCGAAAAGCATATAAAAACCATGCAGACCTCCCCATATGATGAAGGTCCAATTGGCTCCGTGCCACAAACCGCTGATCAAAAAAACAAGTAACAGGTTGATATACCAGCGGGGAATGGAAACGCGGTTGCCACCCAGCGAGATGTAAAGATAATCCTTAAACCATGTCGACAAGGATATATGCCATCGTTTCCAGAATTCAGCAATGGATTTGGAGAAATAAGGCGCATTGAAGTTGGTCATCAGCTTGATGCCCATAATCCTTGCCGCACCAATGGCAATATCCGAATAGCCCGAAAAATCGCAGTAGATCTGAAAAGCATAGAACACTGTGGCCACCACCAGCGTGCTTCCATTTTGCAAGGCGACATTTCCATACACATCATCCACCACAATGGCCAGACGGTCGGCTATCACCACCTTCTTAAAGAAACCAAAGGCCATTTGCATCAATCCCGCCTTAAACTCTTCAAAATCGAAGTCGTGCTTGTTGCGCAATTGAGGCAGCAGGTTCTGCGGACGCTCTATGGGCCCGGCCACCAATTGCGGATAAAACATCACATACAAGGCATACAATCCGAAGTTGCGTTCCGCCTTTACGTTGTTGCGGTATACTTCGATGGTATAGCTCATAGCCTGAAATGTGTGAAACGAAAGGCCAATCGGAAGCAAAATCTTCAGTATGGGCATGGGCGTCTGATGCCCGAATACGCCCAGCAGTTCGCCCAGGTTTTGGTTCAGAAAGTTGTAATACTTAAACACAGCCAACACCCCTATGTTGGCTATCAGGCTTACAATAAGGAATATCTTTCTGTTCTTTCCCTGCAGCTTCTCGAGGTAGATTCCCGCAAAATAATCAATAACGATGGTAAATCCCAATATCAGTATATACACCGGGAAGAAAACCATGTAGAAATAACAACTGGCCAGCAGCAAGTGTATCCACCGAAATTTATACGGAAGCTGAAAATAAATTATTGTGACAATGACAAAGAAAAACAGAAATTGTACCGAATTAAATAACATGCCCTGTGCGTAAAAATCTTTTTGTCAGTCCTGTGAGTTCAAAGTTGTAATAAGGGATGGTAAAATTAGAATTTTCGTCTTACATATTGAGTGTTTTTAAAAATTATACAACTCCCCGCCTTCCTTTCAAAAAATCGTACCTTTATACTCCTATAAACACAATATGCACGTAAACGGAACCAACTACCGCACCGTATGGATGGAGAAAAGCTCGGTGTTCATGATAGAGCAGAACCTGCTGCCCTTTACCTTCAAGATCTACGAATCCAAAAACTATAAACAAACCTGCGAAGCCATAAAAACCATGATAGTTCGGGGTGCCGGAGCCATTGGCGTCACGGCCGGATATGCCATGGCACAGGCTTGCATAGAGGCAGGGAGCATTAATTACGTAAAGTTCATTACTGCCGCCAAAGCCGAGATAGAAGCCACCCGCCCCACAGCCCGCAATTTGTTTTACGCCACCGAAAGGGTATTCAAAGCCGGTATGAAATGCTTCGAAGAAGCAGTTGCAGAGGCGGAACGATTGGCCCAGGAAGATGTCGACGCCTGCCGTATGATAGGCGAATTCGGCAACGACCTGATCAAGGACGGTTTTAATATAGAAACCCATTGCAATGCCGGTTGGCTGGCTTTCACCAACTACGGTTCGGCTCTTTCTCCGGTATATGTGGCAGCCCGAAACGGCAAAAAGGTATTCGTCTATGCCGACGAAACACGTCCTCGCAGCCAGGGTGCACGCCTTACGGCCTGGGAACTGAAGAACGAGAACATACCCCACATCATCATACCGGACAATGCCGGTGCCCATCTGATGTCGCAGGGCAAAATTGACATGATGATAGTAGGTGCCGACCGCATTGCCGCCAATGGCGATGCCGCCAATAAGATAGGCACCCTCGAAAAAGCCATTGTGGCCAAAGAATACGGTATTCCCTTCTACGTGGCAGCCCCTACCTCCACATTCGACCTTCAATGCCCCGACGGAACCCATATTCCCATAGAAGAACGCAGCCAGGATGAAGTATTATATCAGACAGGACCCGACAAAAACGGCAACATGCACGAGATATTGGTCTGTTCGCCCTGTTCTTCAGCATTCAATCCTGCCTTCGATGTCACTCCTGCCAAATATATAGCAGGCATCATCACCGAACGCGGTATTGTTAAACCCGATACTGATGAGATCGCAAAATTGTTTGTACTATGAGCGAAGGTTATGTAGGGGTGAAGTTCACCACGGTATACAAAGATAAAATAGCTCCTCAGCATCCCCGTTTGGAGGAACTGAAGAAATGGTGCCGCCTGTTCCACGATAAGGGTCTTGCCCCTCCCTATCCAGGTGGCTCTTATGGTAATCTGAGTTTCCGTACCGAACGCAATAGTTTCATCATCACAGGAACCTGCATAGGGCTCAAAGACACTCTGGGCAATGACTGTTTTGTCGAGATACATGATTGCAATGCCGATACAAAAGAAATTCTGGTAACAGGAAACCGACCGCCTTCATCCGAAACTTTTATGCACCACATCATTTATCAGAACCGACCCGAGGTGCAAGCCATCTTTCACGGACACAACCAGCAGATCACGGAAAATGCAGCTTTACTCAACATTCCTGAAACTGCCAGAGAAGTGCCTTACGGTACCGTCGAATTGGCCGAAAGTGTATTGTCGATTTTGGGTGACAATACTTTTTTTGTGATAAAAGCCCATGGTTTTGTTTCGCTGGGAGGCAATATGGACGAAGCAGGTAAGTTGGCTTGCGATTGGCTGAAACAAACCTCGTAAATTAAGAAATTGTAAAGTCGGGGTTAACTTTATATGAATTCCGATAAATCTTATTATAAAAGATGAATTGCAGATTTTTAATTTTCTATCTTTGTTCACTTAAGAGCACATTATGGAAAACGGGTATAACATACTTCTTGTCGACGATGAACCTGATATAGTTGAGTTTCTGGGCTACAACCTGAAGCAGGAAGGATTTAAAGTTTTCACTGCGGGCAATGGAAAAGATGCGGTTAAAATTGCCAAAGAAGTCGCTCCACACATCATAGTGCTTGACGTTATGATGCCCGGTATGGATGGAATAGAAACCTGCATTGAACTACGTAAAATGCCGGCCCTCAAGAATACACTGATTATGTTCCTCACTGCCCGTGGTGAAGATTATTCTCAAATAGCAGGACTGGATGCTGGAGCCGACGACTATATCTCCAAGCCTATAAAACCGCGTGTATTTGTAAGTCGCATCAATGCGTTGCTGCGCAGATACCAGACCGCACAACAGCCAGACAAACTGTCTGTAACTATCGAAGACTTGATAATCGACCCGGAGCGCTATCTGGTAATAAGGGACGATAAGGAGATCATTCTGCCCCGCAAGGAGTTTGAATTATTACTTTTGCTGGCCTCCAAACCCAACAAGGTATTTAACCGTGACGAGATATTTGCCCGGATTTGGGGTAATGATGTCATAGTGGGCGAGCGTACGATTGACGTTCACATCCGCAAATTGCGCGAAAAAATTGGAATAAATAACATCAAGACCGTTAAAGGAGTAGGTTATAAGTTTGAGGTGAAATGAAAAAGAACAACCCAAGGGCCATTTCTTTAAGGATCGCTCTTTTTCTGCTGCTTTTGTACCTGATTTTCGACCTGGCCTATTTTATATTCTTCTCAAAAGAACCGTTTAACTGGTTGTTTTTAATTGTATCATGTATCATTTTATTTGTAGTGGTTTATGCTGTGGTTTGGCAAGCCATTGAAAATTTAATCTACAAGAATATAAGAGTATTATACAAGAATATTCATAATTTAAAATCGCCCAAGCAAAAGATCGCGATGGATTCTAACTGGTTAGACACTGCCGAAAAAGAGGTTGTAGAATGGGCGGAAGATCAAAAAGAAGAAATGGAAAGCCTGAAAAAACAGGAAACTTATCGGCGTGAGTTTTTAGGAAATGTTTCCCACGAACTAAAAACACCTATTTTCAACATACAAGGGTATGTTCTAACTTTGCTTGACGGAGGGTTGGAAGATGCCAGTATCAACCGCGAATATTTACAAAGAGCCGAAAAGAGCATTGACCGTATGATCACCATTGTCGACCGACTGGATGAAATCTCAAGACTGGAATTAGATGCCCTAACCCTGAATTACGAAAAATTCGATATCGTGGGATTGTGCAACGAACTTAAAGAGTTTTTTGAGATCAAGGCAGCAGAGAAAAATATCAATGTTTTCCTCAATCAAAATACTCTTGGACCTTTTCATGTATTTGCCGACAAGGAACTCATAAGGCAGGTCTTGTCGAACCTTATTGAAAATTCAATAAAATACGGCAACGAGAATGGTAGAACCAAGATATCTTTCTACGACATGGACGAACAATTGTTAATAGAGGTCTCTGATACTGGTATAGGTATTTCACAAGAGGATATCCCACGTATTTTCGAACGTTTTTACCGATCGGCCAATGGTCGCGCATTAAATAACAGCGGAAGCGGCCTGGGGCTGTCAATCGTGAAACACATTATCGAAGCACACCACCAGACGATTAATGTCCGCAGCAGCATGGGTGCAGGGACTACTTTCGGATTTACCCTTAAAAAAGGATAGGTTCTTTTTATGGATGGACGCACCTCATACGATTCTAAAAAAAACGCCGCTGATCCGAAAATCAGCGGCGTTTCAGTATTAAAGAAATAAGTTTATTCTGAGATTAAAATTCTTTCGGTATGTTGTGTGTTTCCGGTATACATTTTTATAAAGTACACACCGGGTTTTACATTAGTATGGAAAGGCAAGCTGTAATTTCCGGCATTCTGGTTTTTATCAAGCAATACTCTGACCAGTTTACCGTTAATATCGTAAAGACTGATAGTGACATCTGAAAGGTCGTTCAACGAATAATTGATAGTGCTTTGGTTGGTAACCGGATTGGGGGTTACTGAGAAATTCAACTCGCTTTTATTTTCTTCTATACCGACATAAGTAGGAACCCAGTCGAGAGTTACCCCGGTGAAATTAGTAGTCCCGCCTGTTTGATGATCGGTAGCAGTGCCTTTGGTAAAACTGAACGATTGAACGGTTTTCCCGGTAGTAAGACTCGATCCCCAGGCCATTTCTATCCAAACTTTATATACACCATCAGCCACTACTGCTGTAGAAAGATCCGTGCCATTCCATATAAGAGTCATAAGACCATTAGTGGCTCTACTAGTACTCGCTATAGCATCTACATAATTATTATAGTTTGGTTTGCTTGTAAAGGTAGCCAAATGATCCAAATCGCTGGTTTTGCTATATTTGAATTTTGTTTTGATAAAAGTTCCGCTGCTGGTTTGAATCCAAGCTGCTAAACAGTTCTTTGTGCCCCAACCACCTCCGGTAAAAGTAGTAGTGTAGGAACAGGTTAAGGTTCCGGGTGTTTGAGCAAACACTCCGCTTCCAACAAATAACGGACTTATCAATAAGACCGTCAAAATCATTTTGTGTAAATTTTTCATTTTCATAAATTTTATTTTTTGTTTGTTTAATTTGCTTACTAAAACATGTCTGAGTTCTTAATAAAATCATAACAACACTGTAATAATCTACAATACTGTTAATTGTGCAGACAAAAATAAACACTTTTTTTAAACTCACAACTTTTTTACTTTTTTTATTCCTTGTTTTTTATTATATTTGTAAAGACAATTACTCTTATTACACATCAATCATGGAAAGTAAATTAGTACCTACACCAAAATCTACTGATGAATATATTGCATTATTGCCTCCATTTGCACAAAAAAACCTGAATCAGCTCAGACAATTAATAAAAAAGGCAGCCCCTGAAGCCGAAGAAACTTTCAGCTATCAAATGCCTGCCTATAAGTTTCACGGGTTATTGGTCTGGTTCGCTGCAGCTAAAAACCACTTTGCACTCTATCCTAAGGCTAACGTGATAGAAGCGTTTAAAGACAAACTCATACCTTACAGCTTAAGTAAGGGGACCATCAGATTTCCATACAACAAACCCTTACCGGAAAAACTGATCATAGAAATTATAGAATTCAGGGTGAAAGAAAACCTAGAAAAAGAACTTGCCGGAAAAAATGCAAAGAAAAAAACATCGCTTTGAGCTCTAATCCTCCCTATATTTTGCTTTTCGACGGAGTCTGTAATCTGTGTAATCATACTGTACAGTTTGTTATAAAAAGAGACGCTAAAGCCCAATTCCGATTTGCCTCTTTGCAATCGGATTATGGCCAGACACTGTTAAAAAAGGTGGGCTTGCCAATTGACAATTTCGATTCTTTTGTTCTCATCTTAGGCAACAAATATTATTTGCGTTCCTCAGCTGGACTTCATGTTTTGAGAACTCTTGGGGGTGTCTGGAAATTGTTTTATGCCCTGATAATATTTCCCCGCCCCCTCCGCGATTTTGTTTATGACCTGGTTGCCCATTCAAGATACAAGTTCTTTGGCAGGCGCGATACCTGCATGGTTCCCACGCCTGAGCAAAAGGAAAGGTTTTTGGGTTGACGGGTTACTTCGGTCTTCCGACTTCCGTCTTCAAACCTCCTTATTTTACGATCACCTCATCACAAAACAACCAGCTATCGTTTCCGGCTGCATGATGCCACTGGGGAAGAAGTCCCGCATTTCTTGCTTCGACTTTTATAAAACGAACTTTCGTTTCAGCAAAAGTTGCGATAAAATCTTTGATTAAAGGTCGGTCGTCGTTGGGTATGGTTTCATAAGTTGCGGAAGATAGCTTTTCAAAAGATCTCCCATCCTCCGAAACATAGATATTGACCTCTTTGGGAATAAAGATCCAGTCTTTCAGATATTGAAGAAAATGAACGGTTACCGAATGTATATTCACCGCCTCAGATAAATCTACTGTAACCACCATATCCTTTCCAAATGTTCCCTGCCAGTTGCCGTCCCGATAATTTTGAGTGCCGATGACACCATCGGTAAGCGCACTGTCGCCTCCTGCGGCATAATCGGGACTATAGGCATGGGAATAGATCACTTTTTTGCCCTCACCCAAATGCTTAATTGTATTCTTAAAGCCATAATCCGTGCCATTGGCAAAGACTTTCATTTTGCTCTTTTGCTCTTTATTAAAATTTGAAATAAGGGGCCACTGAAAATGATGTACAGGAGTTATGCGAATGGCTATTCCTCCGCCTTTGGTCAATGCGGCATGCAATGTATCATTAGCATCAAGAGAATATTTTTGAACGGATAAAACTTCCGGGGTATGATACCAATCAGTGGCTGATGAATCAGAATAGATTTCTGCTGTATAGGCGGTACCCGATTTTAGAAAACTCACAGGAATATTGAGGGAACGGGACTGTTCGTTGGTGATGGCTCCCAGGTACCATTCCTCACCTTTCCGTCGGGCCATGATGGTATATTCACCTATTTTCCCCTGTAGCAACCTGCTTTCGTCCCAGCTGACAGGCACATTGGAAAGAAAAGGAAGGGCCTTGCTTTTTGAGAGATTCTCCGGTAGGTCGGCAACCATTTGCATGGGACTATAGAACACCACATACAAGGCCAGTTGATTGGCCAGAGTAGTATTCACCCTAAGCCAGGGCCTCAGGGTATCGTATTTCAGTTTTACAATTCCGAGAGTAAAATCAAAAGGCCCTGCCAGTGAGCGGGTGTAAGGCAAGGTGGTGAGATGCGAAGGAGGAAAAGGTTCGAAATTGCACCACTCCATGCCTCTCACGGCTTCCCAAGTCATCCAATTAGGATAAGTGCGGCTCAACCCGGTGGGCATGATGGGTTCATGAGAGTCGATCATGATGTGATATTTGGCGGCCGTGTCCACCACACTTTGGTAATGATTCACCATTTGCTGTCCGTGTCGGTCTGTGCCCCGGGGTATCATGGTTCCCGAATAACCGGTCTTCACAGAATGTATGCCCAACCGAGAATAATATTTAAAAGCGGCACTCATCTGGCTTTCGTACAAAGGAATGTTTCCTCCGGTCTCGTGATGGCCAATGATGCTCACCCCTTTCTTTTTGGCATATGCGACAATCTGCGGAAGATCCAGATCGGGACAGGCTTTGGTAAAATCCTGCACCGACGAATCACCCACGGCCCAGGTTTCCCAGCCCTTATTCCAGCCTTCCATCAGCAAGCCGTCCATATGGTGGGCCGTCGTGAAATCAATATGCCTTTTGGCATGAGTGGTGGTGGCTCCGTGCAGCGGCCCTTCTTTCCATGTCCATCTTCGTGTGTGCATTCCCCAGAAGATACCGGTGAACTTCTGTGGTTTTATCCAACTCACATCCTCATATCGGCAAGGCTCATTCAGGTTAAGAATCATCTTGCTTTCGACAATGTCCGAAAGTTTGTCCGAGACCAAGATATACCTCCAGGGGGTATTGCGGGGTGCGGAAGTTTTAACCTTGGTTCCGTCAGGCCAGGGAGGAAGATCGCATTTCAAGCTTAAGGAATCGGTGGAGGATCGCAACAGCGACATGGCTGCATAATCTATCAGGGCGGCCTCGTGAACGGCCATAAACAAACTGTCGCCATCGGACAAAGTAACAGGAGTGAAAATGTCTTTCACCTTGCTCAGAGGTGATTTCTGAAATATCTGTTCGTAAATGCCCCCGTCGTCTTTCATCCACCAGGCGGTGTGGTCTTTGGCGAAATTGAATTCGGTGAGTTCGTCGGTAATGGTAAACTGATTCAGGTTATCCTGTTCGGGAAAGTTATATCGGAAAGCCATTCCGTCGTTATAAACCCTGAGGACCAGGTAGCAGACGTAAATAGGGGGATGCATCTGTACCAGGGGTATGGCGATCTGGTTGTAATGGTCGGTGATTTCTGAAGATTCTCCATAAAGAGGTTTCCAGCTAACGTCAGTTGTTTTGGCACCGCCTATATCTTTCACCGAATCGCCCAAAGCATAATAAACCTGTCCCAAGGCTTCCTTATCGATAAGGAACCCCAGGCGTGAAAGCCTGATCACGGTCTTGTTCCTGAACAACACTTCATAAGTGGCCACTCCATTGCCAATATGACATTTTACCTCTATTCTTTTATCGGGTGAGGAAACAGAAATGGTTTGGGAATATGAAGAAAACGGCAGCAGCCATGCCCACCCAAGAAGAAAAAAAATTACTTCTGCTTTTAGCTTCATCATCATTTACTGTCGGCTTTAATGCTGAACTCATCCAAAACCTTACAGTCTATATCCAGTGCCTGAATCTTGAGCGTATTGTCTTTTACTGTCAGCATACAAAAGTTATAAGTTCTGACGTAGAGTTGAGATTCGGGAAGGTTCTTTGTTTTGGCATACAAAGGTGCGCCACCGCCGGCAGTGGTAATATAATAGATATGGTTAGCAAAGGCTTTTTCGTAGCAATGGTTGTGTCCGCTAAACACCACATCAACCCCGTATTTCTCAAACAAAGGGATTAATGTCTTTTTCAGTTTCATCACTCTGGTTTGGTGAGGTCCCGAGCTATATACCGGTAAATGCATCACTACAACAAGGAAACGGTTGCCGCATGATGACAGATCGTTTTCCAACCAGGTATACTGCTCCGAACCTTTAGCATAATCAGAATAATTGTCGACTACAGTAAAATGAACCTTGCCGATATTCACCGAATACCATTTACCGTTGTTGGGTAAGGAAAAGTCGTCGGACATCATTTTCGAATGCCTTTCATGATTTCCAAACGAAGGATAGAATTTGCTGCTGTCGATGATAGGTGCTGAAATTTCGCGGAAGAGCGACCAAGCCGAGTTCTTTTTCCCGTTGAACACCAGATCGCCGGTATGAAAGACCGCCACGGGCTTGTAATGCATGATATCTTTTACGATGGCCCTGTGTACTTCATGATTGGTGCGGGTATCGCCAAACACCACTATGGCTGAATCGGCCTTGCTTTCGCTTTGAGCGAAGCAGGCGCTGAGGTTGAGTACCACAAAAACCGAAAGAATAAAACTTCTGAAAATGACCATGACGCTAAATACTTATATTTGCAAAAATAAGTTTAAAACAGGCTATTTCGGGAAGCAATTATGAAAATAATAGTAAAAGCTGCCAATTATCTCCTTTTTTACCTGCTGCTGGGGTTTTCCCTGTTGCCTATGTGGGTATTGTACGGCATTTCGCGTTTTCTTTTTTTGTTGTTGTACTATGTTTTCGGTTACCGCAAAAAAGTGGTGCGAAAGAACCTCGAAGGCAGCTTGCCCGAAGGTGCCGATGTCCGCAAGATAAGCCGTCAGTTTTATCTTTTCCTTTCGGAGATGTTTTTCGAGACCATCAAATGCCTTACCATCAGCGAAAAGAACCTGCTGAAACGAGTGACCTGCGACAATCCGGAGATCATGGAGGCTTATGCCCGTGAGAATCGCAGCGTGATCTTTATGTCGGCCCATTACGGCAACTGGGAAATGCTTATCTATGCTTTAAACCTCCTCTTCCCTCACCTGGCCATTGGCGTGGGGAAACCCTTATCGAACCAGACCCTGAATGTGCTGATCAACAACAAAAGAAGCAAGACGGGCATGAAGATCATCAATGCCAGCAACATCAAGGAAGAGTTTGCCAAAGATAAGGACCGGCTGACCGCCAGCCTTTTTCTGGCCGACCAATATCCCGGAGGAGTGAAAAAAGGTTATCCCACCACCTTCCTGAACAAGGAAACCGATTTTATGTACGGGGCCGAGAAATACGCCCGGGAGTATAATTTCCCTGTGGTTTATGCCGATATCGAAAGGGTGAAACGCGGACATTACAAGCTCCACCTGATCAACATTGCCGGGCAACCCAAAGACACGGAATACGGTTTCATTATGTCGGCCTACATCCAATGCCTGCAAAACACCATACTGCGCACGCCTCAATACTGGCTGTGGTCGCATAAGAGGTGGAAAAATATTGAGGGGTTTTATTCCTAGAGGAGAAACCACGGAGACACGGAGAAAAATTATAATTAGCCCCGTCCATTTATGGCGGGGGTAAGAACGTAGCATCAATCTATGGGCTTTAGCCCTGATTAAAAGAATAGCCGCGGATAATTATTTGCCACAGATTACTCACAGAATACATTATTATTTATTTGTGTTCGTGAGGTCGCTGCGCTCCGTTCACAGATTACATTTAAAGAAGAAATTAACGCAGATTATTTGTTCGAAGATAAACTTCGAACGACGGAAAAGCCCCAGAGGTTTATCCCGTATCAGTCAGCTGTATCGGGAGACGAAATTATTGATAGCGGATTTAGTTTTTATCTGTAGCACGGTCTGGAGCCGTACTACGGATTTTACAGTTTATTGTGTGCAGGAAATATTTCGATAGGCGCAGTAAATATTTGAATACCGACAGGAAATTTTGTCATAGTTACAGGAAATTTTGTCATAGTTGCAGTCGATTTTAGGACAGGTGCAGTCGATTTCATGACCCGTGCAGTCAATTTCATGACCCGTGCAATGAATTTCATGACCCATGCAGTCAATTTCACGACCCGTGCAGTCGATTTCATGACACGTGCAGTCAATTTCATGACTGTTACATTAAATTTCACGACTCATGCAGTCAATATCTGAGTAGTGAATACACTTAGCTGTTTATCTGCATTTTGTGAAAATGGTTTTATTTAGGAGAAAACCCAAAGGAGGATTTTTCGTGAATTCACCACCATTTATGCAATAATTTCGTCGGATTTGACAAATGGGAATATTGTCTGAACCCTGCCTACGGCAGGCAGGCGCTGATGAAACTGATTAAATGATTTATTTGATTGAATACTCAGGCGGAGCCTGAAAGAATAGAAACGACTTAGGCTTGGAGCCTAAGCCGAACGGAGAAAGACAGGAAGATGGTTGCCCGCGCAAGGGATGGTAGCGGATAGGTACTGTCTGAAAAAGCAAATCATTTTGAAGATTTTTT
>CAZRFL010000045.1:0-30872 GCA_964599365.1 uncultured Bacteroidales bacterium | reverse complement strand
CATATAATTGCAACTGATAGGTTCAAAAGGTGATAATAACATTTAAAAATTGATTTTCCGCTTCCAAATTTAGATTTCGATCAAAATAATTAAAACCTAAATTAACTTGAGCTTTGACAAAATCGGGGTTAATTTTTATTGCTTCTTTATAATAGTTGAATGCATCTTCAAATAATGATTGCATTTCGTATATTCTAGCTAAATTAAAATATGCATTCTCATCTGAAGGATTAATTGATAGACATTTTTTTATCCAACTAATACCTAAATCATAATCTTTTAATTCACTGTAAGCAATGCCAATATTTAGCATTGATGATGAGTGATAAGGATTAACTGCTAGAGCTTGCTTATATTTTTCAATAGCTCTTATAAAATCTTTCTGGTCAAAAAAGGCATTACCTTCATTGTATAAATTTGAGTACATATTGGATTTTTGTATTTCGTAACCACTCGACAAATTTATTGAAAAATCATTTCATAATATTAAAAATGTGAAAGTCAGGGGCTATCCATATTTAACACCTAACGGGGCGAGCGGGGTAACCATCCAGTCGATTACAGGCCGCCTAATTAGTCTTTTTACATTACTATTAGTTGTCAACGATTAATATTTTGTTAATAGAAAATGTTTTGTTATTCTCTGTCAAGCGCATGAAATACAGTCCGCTTGAAAGATTGTCACGATAAAGAGTGATGGTCTGGCCAGAAATATTTTTTATTTCTTTTACAAGTTGTCCAAGATAATTGTAAAAAGTTAGATTTGCGGAATTTAAAGACATATTTGTTAGCAAAGTTGTATGATTAGAAAAAGGATTCGGGGAAATTAGAACAATATTTTTTGTATATTGTTCTTCAATAATACTCCCTGTTGTTGTTATTTTGCGAACCCTGCTGTTCCCCACATCTGCAATATATACAATTCCATCTGCATCCGCGGAAACACCCCAAGGAAGATTCAATTCAGCAGAAGTTGCCGCCCCGCCATCTCCACTATACCCAGCAGTCCCATTTCCTGCAAAAGTGGAAATATTGCCAGTAGAGATATTTACTTTGCGTATTCTGTTATTATTCTTATCGACAATGTAAATGTTTCCAGAAGCATCAGAAGCTATACCACACGGAAAACTCAATTCGGCTGAAGTTGCCGCCCCACCATCTCCGCTATACCCAGCTGTACCATTACCAGCAAAAGTAGTGATGACACCTGTAGAGATATTTACTTTGCGAATCCTGTTATTATATGAATCTGCAATATAAATATTCCCAGAAAAATCCTTGGAGATACCCCAAGGAAGATTCATTTCAGCAGAAGTTGCTGCTCCACCATCTCCGCTAAATCCAGCATTACCATTTCCAGCAAAAGTCGAGATAGTACCTGTGGATTTATTTACTTTGCGTATTCTATGATTGTTTTTATCAACTATATATATGTTTTCATAGGTATCGGTAATGATACCCATAGGGGCATATAATTCAGCAGAGGTTGCTGCTCCACCATCTCCGCTAAACCCAGCTGTACCATTGCCTGCAACAGTAGAGATAATACCAGTGGAGATATTTACTTTGCGTATTCTATGATTATTTGCATCTGCAATATAAATATTTTCAGAGGCATCAGTAGCTATACCACACGGAAAATTCAATGCAGCTGAAGTTGCTGCTCCACCATCTCCGCTAAATCCAGCAGTACCATTTCCAGCAAAAGTGGAGATAATACCATTGGAGATATTTACTTTGCGTATTCTATTATTATTCTTATCAGCGATGTAGATGTTACCTGAAGCATCAGTAGCTACACCAAAAGGGTTTAATTCAGCTGAAGTTGCTACACCTCCGTCTCCGCTAAAACCTAATGTGCCATTTCCAGCAACAGTCGAAATTATTTGTGCGTTTACAATACCACAAAACATTAGGAAAATGATGAACAGTTTAGTTTTCATATGTTTTTATTGTCAATTGTAAATACTTTTCTGCCTATTCATTTGCAGTCCACTAGAATAGAAATTTAATAATTTTCTATTTTTTTGACCAAAAAATCTTTTCTAATCTTTCAATAATCACCCTCCCGAAATATCCCCAAACTTCGTGAAGAAAGCTATCAGTATGTCAAAAACGGCATCATTTATTTTTTAACATACTTAGCTGATGCTTGTAAAATCTGTTCTGAGTATTTATAAATATCATCCAAAGATTCTAATTCAAATTTGGTTTCCTTTTTTGTTTCATCAATGAAAGCAATAAACTTTTTTTCGCCATTAAAATAGAGTCTGCATATTGTTTGACGGATTGTATCATCGAGTAAAACACTAAAGAAATTTTGAAAGTCTCTAAAGCATATCCGCTTACTATCGACTTTAGAACGCAATATTGATTTGACAATAAAATAGCCTTCCATTTCTTCTTCTGTGGTTTCTATTTTATTGTCATCTACCTTTTGCTGTTCCTCAATTGCTTTTAACTGTTCAGCATCTTTAACATTCTCCTTTTCTAAAGCTGATTTTAGTCTATCGCTAATACTATCACTTATCCACTGGTTTAATGATCTTTTTACAATGTCAGTAAATTGAACCATTATTTTTTCAGTTGCCTTACCAGGATATACCTGACTAACGAAAAACTTTACAAAATTTGGAGTTGGCGCATTGAATTCGTTAGAAAAAATATTCTTAATCTCATTCGAATATTTTAATTCAGAAGCAGAATTTACGATACTGCTTAAATCAAAATATGATTTATGGAATTTCTTCAATTCAGCTACCACTTGTTCTTTCATATTGGTAAAGTCGAATTCCAAAAATGGTTTCTCATCCATTTTATTGAGTTCGTTTAGATCAGTATAAAATCTGAACTGAATTCCATTTGTCAATAGCCCAAATTTTGACTTAGTAGTATGAAAATAGCGGAACAATTGAGAATTATGAACATCGAGGTTTTCACCCCACCATTTGCATTCAATTAGTATTATGGGATGGCCATCTTTCATAATTGCGTAATCAACCTTTTCACCTTTTTTTATTCCGATATCTGCTGTAAATTCCGGAATAACTTCGAGTGGATTGAAGATATCATATCCCAATGCTTGAATAAATGGCATAATAAAAGCATTTTTTGTTGCTTCTTCAGTTGTGATTTGGGTTTTAAGTTTTACTACTCTTTCGCCAAGCTGTTTGATTTGATCTTTGAAGTCCATAATATTAATTTTTAATCTTATTATTTGTTTGATTTAATTCTTCTATTTTTTCAGTTAATGTTTCTATTTTCTTACTTAATTGAGAAATTTCTTCTTTTAAATCATCATTATTATCGCTTACCATTGCATCGACAAAAATTGAGTTCACCAAAGATAATCCTAAAATCCCACCTCCAAGCAATAGAATCATAAAATATATTTTGGAAAAAATAGCTATTGTAGGATTTGCCCTACTGGCAATTAGATCAGGGATCTCATACCAACCTTCAACAGAAAAAAGCCTGAAAATGGAATAGAAGGAATTTAATGGATTGCCAAAATATTCAGGTGCGATATCCTTATATAAGGAACAAGATAGTAGTGAAATTACAAATACTGATAAGAAAAATCCTACAATTACGATATAAGATGCTTTTAAAGCACGTTGAACAGAGCAAACCAGGGAAGTTACATTAGGAAAGAAACGAATTAATCTAAAGAATTTGAAAACCCTGAAAACTCTTAATGTCAAAAAAACATTCAATTGTAATCCGCTATCATGATAAAATATAACGGCCAATGATGGTATGGAAATTATTGTAAGAAAAAAATCAAACTTGTTCCAACCACTGGAAAAATATTTTGAAAAGCCATACTCTTTAATCTTTACTGCCATTTCAATGACAAACAAAATTGTAAAAACCGGCTCAAAATAATCAAGAATGTTTCCTTTTAATTGAAATTCCTGAATGAAGATAATTAGTGCATTCGCAATTATTAAAAATAAAATGCAAAAATCATTGAGGAAACATTTCTTTATAGAATTCATTTTTCTTTGGTTCTAGCGGGTTAATGACTGAGACAAAGATTATAATATCTAGGTTATAGAAACTAATTAAACGACAAATATAAAAGAATTAGAATTATCTGGCAAGAATAATTTAAGTTTTTATTTTTTTCGATCATTGATGTTCAACCCCTGACGGGGTTGGTGGGTGGTGGGTTGGAATTTAACCACGGGCAAAGCCCGTGGCTACCAATATTAAACCCCTACAGGGTTTGGAGGAATTAATATTTTTAGACGGGCGATTCGTGAATCGCCCCTACATTTGAATTGTGAAGAATTTGAGTGGCCCCATTTGGTGTTTCTTGGTGTTTTTGTGTCTTGGTGGCATTCCTTGTTTCACCTAGTCGAGCGTAGAAATTTTTCGCCTCAGAAAATAATCCACAATATTTTTCCGTTAAACCTTTTCAAAAGAATTCTTTCCTTTGTTGCAGCTTACTGTTTTATAAACATCCATAATCTTACATGAAGTTCGTTTTCAAAACCATCCTTTCCGGCATAGCTGTGTGGTCCTTGTGGTTCGGTATGTGTTGGGGCCAATCCTTCAGCATCTCGGTGAAAGATGCCAATGGTCCGCTTCCGGGAGCCGTGGTTCATTTCATGAAACTGAAAGATTCCTCTTTCGTCAGCAACATCACCAACCAGTCGGGTGTGGTGAAGTTCGACGCCAAACTCAACCATCATTATGCCATCAAGATCAGCTACCTTGGATTTAAAACCCTGCAGGACACCCTCACCCTGAAAACCGATCATCAGAAAGCCGAATACAGATTAGAGGAAGATGCCATTACCATAGGTGCCGCCACCATCACAGCCCAGCGCCCCCTGATGCGTCAGGAAGACGATAAGATCATTGTGGATCCCATGCCCCTGATCAACAGCAGCACCAACACCCTGGAGATGTTGGAAAAAGTGCCCGGCCTCTATGTGGATCAGGACGGCAGCATTTACCTGAGTAGCACCATGTCGGCCACCATCTACATCAACGGCAGCGAACTGAAAATGGACAACGAAGACATTGCCACCATGCTGCGCAGCCTGCCGCCCAACAGCGTGGAACGCATAGAAGTGTTGCGCACCCCTTCCACCAAGTTCGACGCTTCCAGCACCGGGGGCATCATCAATATTGTTTTGAAAAAAGGAGTGAAGATAGGCCTTACCGGCTCAGTGAATGTAGGCATGAACCAGGGGTTTTACGGCAACCGCTTCGCCGGCTTCAGCCTCAACAACAGCGGCACCAAAACCACCAGTTATCTGAACATCAATTATAATCACAACGACCTGCGCGAAGTAACACACAATATGCGTTCGCTGGTTGCGGATACCGCCCTGCATCAAACCGTGGTCAGCCGCCAGCAAAGCGAACAGGGATATCTGGGCTATGGCATCAACTTCGACGCCACAAAACGCATCAGCCTGAGCTACGATGGCCGCGTGAATGCCAGCTTCCCCAAATCCTTTACAGAAAATAACAGCCGGGTGCAAAACAGCCTCGATTCCCTGCTTTTCGAAAACAACAACCAAACCAACAATAAGTCCGATTTCCTTAACATACAGCAGGACCTGGGTGTGAAACGCAAGTTCGATACCCTGGGTTCGGAGCTCGACACCAAACTCAACTATAGTTTCAACAGCAACAACCTGAAACAGGATTATGTTTCAGCCTATACCTATCCTTTTGTCACCGACATTAAAGGCAACGGAACCAACCGTCAGCAGCGTCATTACATTGTTTTTCAATCGGACCTTACCTATCTGCTTCCGCATAAGTATAAGTTGGAAACCGGTATCAAGAGTTCGTATCAGCTGTATACCAGCGAATCGAAATACTTTATCGATCAGGGCGGAACCCCTGTGAACGACAGCCTGCGGACCAACGAATTTAACTATCAGGAGAACATCAATGCTGCCTATGCCCAGGCCTCGAAAACCTTTGGCAAATGGTTTACGCTGAAAGCCGGGGTACGCTTGGAGCACACTTATATGAAAGGCCATCAGATCATCCCGGCCGACACCAATTTCCTGATCAACCGCATCGACCTCTTCCCTTATGTGTACCTCAGCCGCGAGTTGCCCAAGATACTTGGCATCAAACTTTCGGCCTACGTTATCTACCGCCGAACCATCACCCGACCCGATTATCAAAGCCTGAACCCCTACATCAAGGTGTTCGACGATTTCCTGTACGAAACCGGGAACCCGGCCCTGAAACCCCAGTTTACCGATAACTACGAATTCAATATCAGTTTCAACGATATGCCTGTGCTGGCTTTCGGGCAAAACTTCACCAAAGACATTTTCTCTAACGTTATCTACAGGGATGCGGCTCATAATAATGTGGCCATTCGTACCTTCGATAATCTGGGGCGCAACAGAGAGACTTATTTCCGGCTGATGATAGGTATACCTCCCGGCAAAAGGTATTTTTTCGCGCTGGGCGCTCAGTACAACTATTCCAATTATAAAGGAGTGTACATGAACGAGTATTTTGCCTATAAACGCGGGTCCTGGCGCTTTTTCACCTTTCATTCGCTCAGCCTTTTCAAGCAAACCAAATTCACCCTGAGCGGCTTCATGATGATAAACGGGCAGATGAACTTCTACGAACTGAAGAACTTCGGCTCACTGAATATGAGCCTGACACAAACCTTTTTCCACAAGCACCTCAGCATCACCCTCAGCGCCCGCGATCTGCTGCACACCATGCTCACCCGCTTCCAAATGGAACAGCAGGGCATGATCATTACCGGCGACCGCTATACCGACAACCAGCGCTTCGGCATCAACATTCGCTATAGCTTTGGCAGGAAAAACTCTGACGACAAGAAGGGATTCGGGGAGCAGCCGGAAGGGGAATTTTAGACCCGCCTGCTTATGCATTCGGGCAGGTTTTTGATTTAAGATTTTTGATTTAAGATTTAAGATTTGCAAACACCAGTTCCGATTCAAAGCCTTTGGAGATGAGGAAGCGGGCCACCTTTTGTTTTTTGCGGTATGGGTCGGAGTCTTTCACTTCTTTAGATTTTTTTGCAATAAGGCTTTTAAGTGTGGTGGCATATTCCTCTTCGTCTATGTTTTCCAAAGCGTCGGAAATCAGTTCTGAAGGAATTTTCTTCCCGCGAAGTTCGTAGGCAATCTTGTTGCGGCCCCAGTGTTTCAGACGGAATTTGCTGCTCACGAATGACTCGGCATAGCGGCGGTCGTTGAGGAATTTATCTTCGGTAAGTGATGCAATTATTTTGGGAATGCGCGCCTCATCAACGCCCCAGTCGCGGAGTTTTTGAATTACCTCGGCAGAGCATCTATCCTGGTAAGCACAAAAAGATTGCGCTTTGGTAAGTATGGTTTTTAGGCCGGAGAGTTTTTCGTTGACATCGCTCATGATAATTTAACCAAGAGAAAAGTTAATGCTCAATATGTAATAAAATCACAAAAATCAAAACACAAAGAACAAATAAATTCCAAAAGATTTAAATTCAAATATTCAAATGCCGGTTACACGGGTTTTGAAAATTGGTTTTTATAAAAATTGATGATTATTTGTTTTTTATTATTTGTTATTTGGTGCTTCAATTCTCAATGTTCAGGTTAACGGATGTAGTTCTTCCAGACGTCGTTGAATACGGCAAAGACCATAAGCGCGATGAGCAGAACCATTCCGACCACCTGTGCACGTTCGAGTATCTTTTGACTTACGGGACGGCGGGTAATAAGTTCCCAGGTAGTGAATATCACATGTCCGCCATCGAGGGCAGGAATAGGAAGAATGTTCATGAAGGCGAGTACCACCGAAATCAAACCTGTGATGACCCAAAAGCGATGCCAGTCCCAGATAGCGCCGTATATCTTCATGATACCGATGGGTCCCTGTATGGATTCGCTGGCGCTTTCTTTGCCGGTGAATATCTTGCCCAGTCCGCGCACATTGGCCCACAGATTGCCCATGGCATCTTTGATACCATAACGAATGCCGGCCATCAGACTGTATTCTTTAAACTTGTAGGGAGCCTTGCTGAAAATCCCTATATAACCTGTTGAATCCACTGTGAGCGAAAGATTCACGGTGTCGTTGTTTCTTAGGGCTATCATCTTACAGGTTTTGCCTTTCATGTTCCACAGAATTTCTCTGAACGAACCGTAAGTGGTAACCTTATTGGTATCGAGCGATAGTACTTTATCGTTCTTCTTCAGTCCGGCCAAATCGGCTGACATACCCGGGATGATGCTGTCGATCTTATAAGTAAAATTGTGTGCATCGATAAAGAAGTCGCGTATCTTTTTGTTATAAATGCGATAGAGGGTATCGGGAACAGCTATGTCCATTGTCTTTCCATTGCGGTCGACGGTAATGGTAGAACCCATGAGTACGTTGGCCGAAGTAACATCTTTAAAGCGTTCGAGAGTTTTTCCGTTGATCTTAACGATCTTGTCACCTGTAACAAAACCAATCTCACGACCCGAAGGATAGGCATAAATGCCATCGCTGATCTGGGAAGTAGGGAGGTATTCTTTTTCGTAATGCAAAATAACCCCTGTGAAAATGATGATACCAAGGATGAGGTTCATCACCACACCGGCTACCATAACAATCAGACGTTGCCAGGCCGGTTTGGAGCGAAACTCCCAGGGCTGTGGGGGCTGTTTCATGGCTTCTTTATCCAGAGATTCGTCAATCATCCCGGCAATTTTCACATAACCACCGAAAGGCAACCAGCCAATACCATATTCGGTATCACCTTTTTTGAATTTGAAAAGTTTAAATCCCCATGCATCAAAAAAGAGGTAGAATTTTTCGACCCTTATTTTAAAAGCTCTTGCGGCCATGTAATGCCCCAGCTCGTGAATAAAAACCAATATCGACAGGCCCAAAATCAGTTGGGCGACCATAATCAGAGTTCCCATTATTTATTATTTATTATTTCGTTACACAATATTCTGGTTTCCTTATCACTTTCGAAATAGTCTTCGAGGGAGGGATTTTTCAGGAAACTTGCTTTTTCCATGCACTTTTCATTGGTCAGGGCAATTTCCAGGAAACTTATTTTATCAGATAAAAACGCATTAACGGCTACTTCGTTCGCAGCATTCAATACACAAGGCGAATTTCCGCCTTTTTGAAGGGCTTCATAAGCGAGTGCAAGATTACGAAATTTTTTGGTATCAGGCGGTTCGAAAGTGAACTGCGAGGCCACACTGAAGTCGAAGCGGGGAAAGGAAGTCTCTATCCTGTTGGGATAGCTCAAGGCATAGACGATAGGCAGGCGCATATCGGGCAACCCCATTTGTGCTTTTATGGACCCATCAGTAAACTGAACCATGGAATGAACTATGGATTGAGGATGGATGACCACCTCTATCTTTTCGGCAGGAACATTGAAAAGCCAGCGAGCCTCAATTACCTCCAGTCCTTTGTTCATCATTGAAGCTGAATCTATGGTGATCTTGTTGCCCATGACCCAATTGGGATGGTTGAGGGCTTCGGCTTTCGTAATAGTTTTTAATGATTCGTAGCTATGATTCCTGAATGGACCCCCGGAAGCCGTCAGTATGAGTTTTTCGATCTTATTATGGAATTCACCGGCCAGACATTGAAAAATGGCTGAATGTTCCGAATCAACAGGATAAATATTCACTGCGTTTTCACGGGCAGTGCGGGTTATGAGATCGCCGGCTACTACCAGAGTTTCCTTGTTGGCCAGAGCCACCGGTTTTTTATGTTTGATGGCGTTGAGTGTTGATCTGAGTCCTGCAAATCCAACAATGGCGGCCAGCACTATATCAATAGTTTCGGATTCGACTATTTGTTCCAGAGAGTCAAATCCGCCGAAAACTTTAATATCGTGATTTACCAGCGCCTGCTTCACTATAGGGTATTGATCGCATCCTGTAATAACAACCGCGTTGGGCTGAAATTCTATGGCCTGTTTTATCAGTAACTCCGAATTGTCGTGAGCGGTCAGTACTTCAGCTTCAAACTTATCCGGATGCTGACGAATCACATCCAGTGTTTGGGTTCCTATCGAACCTGTTGACCCTAATATGGCTATTCTTTTTTTCACTGATTGTTTAAAACTAAAAGGACATAAACTCTTTGGGATTTGCCGAACTGCCATTATGCCATAGTTCGAAATGCAAATGGGGTCCTGTTTGCATTTCACCGGTTTCGCCAACAATAGCGATAGGGTCGCCGGCCTTAACATAATCGCCGGTCTGTTTCAACAAAACCGAATTGTGTTTGTAAACAGACACCAAATTATTGACATGTTGAATAGAAATGATGTAACCTGTTTCTAAAGTCCATCCTGTAAAAAGCACCGTTCCGTCGAGAGTCGACTTGACAGCATCATTCTTTTTGGCTGCGATATCGATACCAAAATGTCCTTTGCCGGGATTGTAACCGTTAACTACAATGCCTTTGATGGGAGTAAAAAAGAAAAAACTGCTGATAGAACCGGCTCCTTCAGTTTCGGATGAAAAAGTAAGGTTGTACTTATCCATACTTTCGAATTCGTTGCGCAAGGCAGAATCTTCAGGGGAAATTTTATAATCCAGATTTTTGTATTTAGTAATACTGCTATCACTGGGCTTAGTCATATCCTGTTGAGGGAAATCTCTGCCTTCGATAACATATCGTAAATTCTCCAGATAAAGATTCCTTCTAACGATCTCCTTTTCCATGGAATCGGTTTTCAGTGTCAGTTTGAAAAGTTCGCGCTGCATATTAACATCACCATAACCAGGGATGAACTCACGGAGGGGAGTATAGGCGATAATGATACTTGTGGTAAAAATCAAAAATATAGCAACAGCGCCACCGGCTACAAATACGTTCATGCGGGTAAGGCGGAACGATATTTTGCGCTCAAAAGTAGAATCGTTCATGATTACCAAACGGTACTTATCATGAAGTTTTTTCTTAAAAGCCTGCCAGCGTGTCGGTTTCTTCGATTCCATTTTTAAATAATTCTGCAAATATCCGAAATAAAAGTCGATTTCAGCCCCTATTTCACTTGAATTAATCGATTTGCCACTTTATGAAACTCATAATTATGGTCAAGCATGGTCATTCACCTTATAAAACAAATAACTGCAAATTGGGTGTCAATGTGTAATTTAAAGAAAGCAACCTTGTAAAATAACCTAAAAAGTAGGGGTTTTTTGAAAAAATAAAATAATTTTGTAAAAAATAAGTTATTGAGTTTTAAAAACATTAACGTGTCTGAAAAATATTCAATTAAAGCTGTATCCATAATTTTCTGTTGCCTGACGGTATTCTTTTTTTCCTGCTCGACCAAAAAGAACACCTTTACCAGAAGAGTCTATCATAACCTGACCGCACATTATAATGCCTATTTTAATGGAAAAGAAGCATTGAATGAGGGCAAGACGGAATTGATCAAAAAGAACAAAGACAATTTTACCAATGTAATTCCGGTTTTTGAATTGGGAACAAAAACGGATGCCCAGTCGGTATATAATTTTATGGATAGAGCCATAGAAAAGGCGTCGATAATTATTCAGCGGCATTCTATTTTTATCAAAGGAGTTGAACACATCAAGTGGATTGACGATGCCTTTATGATGATTGGCAAGTCTTATTATTACAAACAGGAATACGATCTGGCCCTGCAGACCTTCAATTATGTTCTGAACAAATACAAGGATAGTGATTCCAAATATGAAGCCATCATTTGGAAGGCCCGGGTCATGACCCAGCAGGGTAAAACCGAGGAAGCAGAAGCTTTGCTGAGTTCCATTGAAAAGAAAATAGAGAAGAATAAGGCCAACCGTGTTGCCGAAAAATTGTATCCCTTGGCCTATGCTGATGTGTTGCTGAAGCAACAAAAATATGAGCAGGGAATCGACTATTTACAGCAGGCTTTGCATCTTAACAGGGCCAAGCATGTTCGAACCCGGCTTAATTTTATCCTGGCTCAGGCTTATCAGCGCAGTGGAAATGCCCAGCAAGCAAATAAATATTATAAAAAGGTTTTGGGCATGAACCCGACCTATGATATGGAGTTTGCCACAAAGATCAATCTTGCCAAGAATTATGATGTTACCATGGGGGGAAGCGGCGATATAAAGAAACAGCTGAACCGCATGATCAGAGACGAAAAGAACAAGGAATACCTGGATCAAATACATTATGCCCTGGCTGAAGTTTATCTGAAAGAAAATGATGTGGAAAATGGTATCAAACAGTTAAAAAAATCGGCCCAAAAAAGTGTTTCCAACAATTATCAGAAATCGATCTCTTATCTGAAACTGGGTGATTTGTATTTTGCGGAACCCGATTACAGAAATGCACAGAGATATTACGACAGCTGTATCATTACGCTTCCAAAAGATTTTCCTAATTACCAGCTAATAGAAAACAAGAAAAACACCCTGAACGAACTGGTAAAAAACCTCGATATTGTTGCATTAGAAGACAGCCTTCAAATGCTGGCCAAACTGTCGCCTGCCGAACGAAATCAGAAAATTACTGAACATATTGCTGAACTCCAAAAAGAAGAAGATCGCATAAAGCAAGCAGAACTTCAAAGACAAACCGAACTGGCTCAAATTCAGCAAACGAACGGGACCAATAATCAAACTGCTGGTTCATGGTATTTTTATAACCCCTCATCCATGAGTTTTGGATTTAACGAGTTTGTTCATAAATGGGGTACAAGAAAGTATGAGGATCTATGGAGGCTTAGCAACAAGACAGTTACCGAGTTTAGCTATAATGATATTACAGATGATGCTGACAGTAGCGACTCAAAAGAAAGTAAAAAAGAAAAAGACCTGAAAGACCCTAAGACTTATCTTGCACAAATTCCGTTGACCCCTGAGGCAATTGAAGTTTCGGATAAGAAGATCAGCGAGGCTTTGTTCAATATTGGTGTTATTTACAAGGAATCTCTTAACGAATTAGACAAATCGATAGATGCATTTTCTAAGCTAGAATCTCGGTTTCCAAATGGAAAGCAAATTTTGGCAACTTATTATAATTTGTACGAAATTTATAAAGAGAAGGACGAGATGCCCAAAGCAAATTATTATAAGGATCTTATACTTACCAAATTTCCAGACAGCGATTTTGCTAATATGATATCCGATCCGGACTATTATAAAAAACTGGAAGAGATTAAAGGTCGTTTATCTTTGGTTTATAAAAACACCTACCTGGCCTTCAAAGACGGGAAGTATACTCAGGTAATAAATACTGCCGATAGTGTTATCCTACTTAAAAAGGAAAAGATATTGACATCGAAATTTGATTTTCTCAAGTGCCTGAGCATTGGAAAAACGCAACCCAAACCCACCTTTATTCTGGCCCTGAAGGATATTGTCAAAAACTATCCTGAAACCGAAGTTAAAACTGAGGCTCAGAAAATCCTTGATTTTTATGAAACTGTGTCTGACAATAAAGTTACCACCGATGATGGTTCAGCAAAAAAAGACAGTTCAGTGGTGGTTGTATCCAAAGACCAGCTTTATAAATTCGATCCTACTTCTTTTCACTTTTATATTGTAGTTTTCGACGTGAAGAACATCAGCATCAATGATATGAAAAACAAGTTTTCCAATCATAATTCTAAAACATTTTCATCGAGAAAACTCACTATCAATACCTTGTTTTTGAACGATAAAAACGAAGTGCTGAATGTGAGCAGATTTGAAAACAAAGATGATGCCCTGAGCTATTTGCTTTCGGTTGAAAATTCTCCTGAGATAAATGCTTTGTTGGGAAAAACCCAATATCAGCATTTTGTTATCTCTGCAGCTAATTACCCCGTCTTTTATAAAAACAAAGACGTTGAACAATACTTGAAATTTTATGAGGAAAATTATACGAAACAATAATATTCCTTTTTACGTATAACGCTTCAAATCAAAATTATGGCAAAAAACATTGAAGTAGAATCACCCGTTATCAATATCATTGGCAACGGAACCGTTATAAAAGGCGACATCAAAGCCAGCGGAGATATGCGAATCGATGGAACCCTAATAGGTTCTGTGACTTCCAAAGGCAAGGTTGTGGTAGGCACCACAGGAAATGTTGAAGGCGAAATTATTTGTCAGAGCGCCGATTTTTCAGGTAACGTTAAGGCTAAGGTAATGGTTGCAGAACTATTGGCTATGAAAGCATCGGCCAATCTGACCGGCGACATTACCACCGGAAAAATTTCTATCGAGCCCGGGGCAAAATTTACAGGAAGCTGCAATATGAATGCCCCTGCAGGCAAAATAGTTGCCGAACCTCAAATCGTTAATGAAAAAACCCAGCAACCCGCTTAATAACTATGCAAAGTATTCCAGCATTGCTCTGCAGATGCTGGTTATAATTGCCGGGGGTGTTGTGGGTGGATATTATCTGGATAAGTGGATTGGTATAAAGTTCCCTGTCTTTACTGTGTTGTTTTCCTTTTTGTCGGTTTCTCTGGCAATTTATATTTCTATTAAAGACTTCCTAAAAAAGTAAACCATCATGCAAAAATCATTACTCATTAAAATTCTTGTCTTTTCTGCTATTCTCGAAATTATTGCCATAGTTATTAATGCGTTCATGCCGGTAAAATACATTTCGCAAACATTACTTTTTCAGGTTCCTTTCTTTTTTTCTGCTTCCTTTCTTGCGAATAATTATATGCTGAGAATGTCGACGGAACAAAACCCCAACAAATTTGTGAGGGCCTTTATGATGACGACTTTCTTAAGGTTTATGTTGTACATTATCATCATTGCTGCTTATGTCTTTTTATTCAGAAGCGATGCCGTAAATTTTCTGATCACCTTTTTTATTCTGTTTTTCCTTTATCTGATCTTTGACGTTTATTTCTTATTGTATGGTTTGCCCAAAAGATAAATATCAATGCAGTTCAATTACCACATTTCATGAAATTTAGAGTCCAGATTTACCATACTAATGAATCTCCTAATTTTTTTACGGCTGGATTTTATAAAAATCTTATATTTGCATTTCTAAATTTTTGAGGAGAAGATGCAATCAAAAACCTTTAAATCAGCTGCTTATTTTTGTTTATTCTTAACAATTATACTATTTTCTTTCTCAAAACCAGCTTTTTCTGAAAACGGAGAGGGTTCGGGTGAAAAGAAAAAGGGGTTCAATGCCGGTGAAATGATCATCGAACATATTGTGGATAATCACGAATGGCATATTGCTGAAATCGGAAATAAACCCATTACCGTGCCCCTTCCTATTATTCTATATGATGACGGGAAGATCGTTACTTTTATGTCGAGCCGTTTTCATCATGGTGCGGAAACCTATAAGGGTTACAAACTTGAACTGGAAGGAAAACATAAGGGTAAAATTGTTAAGGTGGATGAAAGCGGTAATGTTTTAGAAAACGCCTCCTTGCCATTAGACTTTTCGATAACCAAATTGGTGCTTTCATTATTTATCAGCGTGTTTTTCTTGACATGGATATTTATTTCCATGGCCCGCAAATACAAAAAAAATCCTAATTCGGCCCCCAGCGGATTCCAAAACATGTTGGAACCCCTTATATTGTTTATCCGCGACGACATTGCCAGATCATCCATTGGGGAAAAACGTTACGAAAGATACATGCCCTTTTTGCTAACGATCTTTTTCTTTATTTTCTTCAATAACTTATTGGGTCTGGTTCCCTTCTTCCCGGGCGGAGCCAACCTGACAGGAAATATTGCTGTGACCATGGTCATGGCCATGTTTACTTTTGTCATCACAACATTCAGCGCCAACAAACATTACTGGAAAGAAATCTACAACGCTCCGGGCGTTCCCTGGTGGCTTAAATTCCCCATTCCGCTGATGCCCCTTGTGGAAATAATTGGTGTTGTTACAAAACCCTTTGTATTGATGGTCCGTCTTTTTGCCAACATTACGGCAGGACACATCATTGCCTTGGGATTTATCAGCCTGATATTTATCTTCGGCGCCATCAATCAGTGGGCCGGTTACGGATTCTCCATAGTATCGGTGTTCTTCTATATTTTTATGGGACTGCTCGAACTCTTGGTTGCATTCATTCAGGCTTATGTTTTTACTTTATTATCTTCCTTATATATTGGAATGGCTTCGGCCGAACATCACGAAACAGCGCATTAATCACTCACTATATACAAACTAAAAATCAAAATTATGTCACTCATGTCAGTTTTATTACAAGCAGCCGCAGATTTCGCCCCTATCGCAAAAATGGGAGCTGGAATTGGTGCCGGCATTGCTGCAATCGGAGCAGGTCTTGGTATTGGTAACATCGGTAAAGGAGCCATGGAATCAATCGGAAGACAGCCTGAGGCAGTTGGCGACATTCGATCGAATATGATTGTTGCTGCAGCTCTCATCGAAGGCGTTGCTTTCTTTGCAATTGTTGTTTGTCTTTTGATATTATTTATCTAATAAGACAGAATGGATCTTTATCCGGTAACGGTTGGTTGCCGGATAAAGATTTTTAGTACCATTTAAAATAATAACTATGGAACTCGTAACACCCGGAATCGGACTTATATTTTGGATGACCCTGGCCTTCCTTTTCCTTGTTTTAATACTGGGAAGGTATGCCTGGAAGCCCATCATGAAAATGCTGAAGGAACGTGAAACAAAGATTGATGAAGCATTGCATGAAGCTGATAAAGCACGTGAAGAAATGAAACTTCTGAAGTTTAGCAACGAAGAATTGCTGAAAGAAGCCAAAGAAGAAAGAGACGCTTTGCTGCGTAATGCGCGCGAAGTAAGAGAAAAAATTATCGAAGAAGCCCGCGTAAAAGCCACCGAAGAAGCCAATCGCATTGTTGAATCGGCCAAGGAAAGCATTCATTACGAAAAAATGCAGGCTCTTACCGAACTTAAAAACCAGATTGCTACCTTATCTATTGAGATCGCTGAGAAACTCATTCAGCAGGAACTGGAAAAAGACGATAAACAGGATAAGCTGATCGGAAAGTTTTTAGACGAAGTTAATTTCAATTAACCTATAGCCTAACCAATGAGACCAGGAAGAATAGCCGGCCGATACGCAAAAGCATTGTTCGAACTTGCAGGGGAGCAAAACCTTCTCGAGGCGGTTCATAATGATATGGTCCAACTGAAGAATATTTGTGAGTCGAACAAGGATTTCAGGCATTTGCTCGAAAGCCCTATCATAAGTCAGGGGAAAAAGACAGCTGTTTTCAAGGCCGTTTTTTTCGACAATATCAACCTGATGTCGTATCGTTTTTTGGAGATCATCATAAAGAAACGTCGCGAGGTGCTGGTAGCAGAAATTGCCCAGGAGTTTATTAATCTTTATAACGACTTCCTGAACATCAAGACCGTGGTGCTGAAAACAGCCATCAAAGCCAATGACGTATTAGTAGTTCAATTGAAAAACATCTTAAAAGAGCAACTGAAGGCAAATATAGAGATGGTTGAAACCGTTAACCCCAATCTGGTGGGAGGTTTTGTGCTTACCTACGAAGATAAGCAATACGATGCCTCCATTCGCAGGAACATCAACCGCTTGAAAAAAGAATACAATATCAACATTTACGAATCTAAATTTTAAAATATAATGGCAGAAATAAAACCGGCAGAAGTATCTGCAATTTTACGTCAGCAGTTAGCAGGATTTAATTACGAAACCGAACTCGAAGAAGTAGGTTCGGTGCTTCAGGTAGGCGACGGAATTGCCCGTATCTACGGCTTGTCCAATGTGGGCTCGGGCGAATTGGTCGAGTTCGAAAAAACAGGTGTGATGGGCGTGGTGCTCAACCTCGAAGAAGACAACGTGGGTGTGGTTATGTTGGGCGAATCCGAAAACATCGTTGAAGGCGATGTAGTGAAACGTACCCGCAAGATCGCTTCTATTCCTGTTGGCGAAGGTATGCTCGGCCGTGTTATCAACACCATTGGCCAGCCTATCGACGGCAAGGGTCCTATTAGCGGAACACTTTACGAAATGCCTATCGAGCGCAAAGCTCCCGGCGTTATCTTCCGTCAGCCTGTAAATCAGCCTTTGCAGACCGGTATCAAAGCCATTGATGCTATGATCCCTATCGGCCGCGGACAGCGCGAACTTATCATCGGCGACCGCCAGACAGGTAAGACCGCTATCGCTATCGATACCATCATCAATCAAAAATCGTTTTACGAAAAAGGCGAACCCGTTTATTGTATCTATGTGGCCATTGGTCAGAAAGGTTCGTCTGTTGCCAATATAGTAAAAACACTGGAAGAAAAAGGTGCCATGCCTTATACCGTTGTGGTAACAGCCACAGCGTCCGATCCTGCTGCCATGCAGTTTTATGCACCTTTTGCCGGAGCCGCTATAGGTGAATTCTTCCGCGATTCGGGCCGTTCAGCTCTTATCGTGTTTGATGACCTTTCGAAACAGGCTGTGGCTTATCGTGAAGTTTCTTTATTACTCCGTCGTCCTCCTGGTCGCGAAGCTTATCCTGGCGACGTGTTCTACCTCCACTCAAGATTGCTGGAGCGTGCTGCACGTATCATCACTTCGGATGAGATCGCCAAAAAAATGAACGACCTTCCCGAGTCCATCAAACATCTGGTGAAAGGTGGCGGTTCACTCACTGCTTTGCCCATTATCGAAACCCAGGCCGGCGACGTTTCGGCTTACATTCCCACCAACGTGATCTCCATCACCGACGGTCAGATATTTCTCGAAACCACCCTCTTCAACTCGGGTATTCGTCCGGCTATCAACGTAGGTATTTCGGTATCCCGTGTGGGAGGTAGTGCCCAGATCAAATCCATGAAGAAGATCGCCGGTACCCTGAAACTCGATCAGGCACAATACCGCGAGCTGGAATCTTTCTCTAAATTCGGTTCCGACCTCGATGCAGCTACCAAAGCTGTATTGGACAAAGGTGCCCGTAATGTGGAGATACTGAAACAGCCACAATACACGCCTATGCTGGTAGAACATCAGGTGGCTATCATTTATTGCGGAACCAAAGGTTTGTTGCAAAAGGTTCCCGTTAAAAGCATCATCAATTTTCAGGACGATTTTCTACATTTTATGGATGTGTATCATCAGGATGTGCTCGAAAATCTGCGTAAAGGAGTTTTGACCGACGAAATGACCGCAACCATGGAAAAAGTTGCCAAAGAAATTGCTTCCAAATACGAAAAATAGTTTTACCAGAAAAGAGTACATCTACTGTTAATTTAATATCGAATGCCGGGATTAAAAGAAGTACGAATACGAATTGTATCTGTTAACAACACCAAACAGATAACCAGCGCCATGAAGATGGTTTCTGCGGCCAAGCTTCGCCGTGCGCAGACTGCAATTCTGAAGCTGCGTCCTTATGCCAACAAACTCAACGAGCTGATTTCAAACTTAAGCAGCAGTGCTGATGTTTCAGACGATGTGGTTTATTTTAAAATCCGTCCCGAAAAGAAGGTTTTGCTGGTTGTGATTTCTTCTAACCGTGGTTTGTGCGGCGCTTTCAACTCAAACATCATGAAGGCTGCGGTAACTCATATCAACACCAATTTCAGCCAGCATTATCAAAGTGGCACCCTCGATATTATCACTATTGGTAAAAAAGGAACCGAGTTTTTCACCAAACGCAAATACAATCTTACTGAAAACGTGGATAGCATTTACGATAAACTCCATTATGAAAGCGCCGGAGAATTAGCTCAAAAGCTGATGGACCTCTACGCCAAAGGAACTTATGACCGTATCGATATTGTGTACAACCAATTTAAAAATGCCGTTACCCAGATATTAAAGGTGGAACCTTTTCTGCCCATACGCAAACCCGAAACCAAGGCCAATACCGCAAAAACCAACGTTGATTATATTTTCGAACCCTCGCAGGAAGAGATTCTGACCGACCTGGTGCCGAAATCATTAAAGATACAGATCTACAAAGCCATATTGGATTCATGGGCTTCGGAGCAGGGTGCACGTATGTCGGCCATGCAGAAAGCTTCCGACAATGCCGACGAACTGATCAAATCGCTGAAGCTATCCTACAACAAAGCCCGCCAGGCTTCCATCACACGCGAGATCATTGAGATCGTGAGCGGAGTGAATGCGTTGAAAGGATAGTTGGAAGATTGGATAGATGGAGGGTTGAATGGTTACATTGTTTCCGCCGCAGCGGATTGCTAAATTGTTGAAAGAAAAAATGACAACCAATGACCTAATGACAATTAATGACAACAAATGACCAATTCTTAATTCTAAAATCATAAATCTTAATTCTAAAATCCAAAGCCATGTTAACCAAAAAAATGGAAAAAGCATTGAACGACCAAGTGAATGCCGAGTTGTTCTCATCTTATTTATATCTGGCCATGTCGGCTTATTTTGTGCGCAAGAACCTGCCGGGCTTTGCACACTGGATGTATGTGCAGACACAGGAAGAAGCAGCCCATGCCATGATGTTCTTCAATTATATCAACGAGCGAGGCGGCACCGCCGAACTCAAGGCCATTGCCAAACCCGATCTCGACTGGAGCGACCCCATCAAGGTGTTTGAAGCCGTGCTGAAACACGAACAAATGGTATCAGGGCTTGTGAACAACCTGGTGGATGTAGCCATCTCAGAAAAAGACCACGCCACCAACAACAAACTGCAATGGTTTGTGGCCGAACAGGTGGAAGAAGAAGCCAATGCCTCTGAAATTCTCGAACATCTGAAAATAGTGGAAGGCAAAGGACAAGGACTATTGCTGCTCGACCGCGAACTGAAGATGCGGGTTTTTGTGAATCCGCTGACTCCGGGAGCCGCTGTTTAATATTATTTAACCTCATTTAAAAAGGCATGCGATGGAAATTGCGTGCCTTTTTTAGTTTCACCGAGGGCTTGAATCATTTCCTCCAAAATAATATCCTGATAAAAAGCCTTTTTCAAAAAAAATACCTATTTTTGCACCCTCAAACAAAACTTTATGGTTAAAGCTGTTTCAATTTTTTCAGGCAGGGCAACACGTTATCTTTCCGAAAAAATTGCTGCCAGTTTCGGACAAAAACTGGGTGATGTGTCTTTTGCATGTTTCAGCGATGGCGAATTTCGTCCTTCCTTCGACGAAACCATACGCGGCAACGAGGTGTTTATCATACAATCTACCTTTGCGCCTGCCGAAAACCTGCTGGAACTTTTTATGATGATTGATGCTGCCAAACGTGCTTCGGCCCGCCACATCATCGCCGTCATCCCCTATTTCGGATTCGCCCGTCAGGACCGTAAAGACATGCCCCGCGTGCCCATCACCTCAAAACTTTTGGCCAACCTGCTCACCACCGCAGGCATCGACCGCCTCATAACCATGGACCTTCATGCCGATCAGATACAGGGCTATTTCGACGTACCCGTCGATCATCTCTATGCTTCTTCGGTATTTGTTCCTTATCTCAAGAGCCTCAATCTCGAAAACCTCACCATGTCTTCGCCCGATACCGGCGGAACACGGCGTGCCGGAACTTACGCCAAGTTTCTGGATGCCGAGTTGGTAATTTGTTTCAAGCAAAGACCCAAACCCAATATGGTAGGCAATATGATAGTCATTGGCGATGTTGAAGGGAAAAATGTAGTGCTGGTCGACGATATCATCGACACCGCCGGAACCATTACCAAAGCTGCCGACCTCATCATGGAGCAGGGTGCTGCCAGCGTTCGCGCTTTGTGCACCCATCCCGTGTTGTCGGGCAAGGCTTATGATAAGATCGAAAAATCGGCTCTTACCGAAGTCATCGTAACCGACACTTTGCCATTGCGCCAGGAAAGCAGCAAAATAAAAGTACTCACCACAGCCGATCTCATTGCCAATGTTATCGACAGTGTGGTCAACTGCGAATCCATCAGTTCGCACTTTAAATTTACAACATTACAATAAACAACTAATATTAATTAAAAAAAAGTACAAATTATGAAAGTAGTATCAATGAGCGGTTCTCTTCGCGAGAACGTAGGGAAAAAAGATGCTAGGAAAGTCCGTAATGACGGTGGAGTTCCTTGTGTGATTTACGGTGGTAAAGAGCAAATTCATTTTTCCACAGATTCAAAAAGCTTCCTGCAGATTGTTTTCACTCCGGAAGTTTGTTTTGTTAAAATAGATGTAGATGGTAAAGAATACAACACCATTCTGCAGGATATTCAGTATCATCCTGTCACCGACATCGTGTATCACGCCGATTTCATGGAATTCAGCGACGACAAACCCATAGTTATGAATGTTCCTGTTAAGATCTCAGGCGTTGCTCCCGGTATCTTAAAAGGGGGGAAACTGGTGCAGAAATTCCGCAAACTGAAAGTAAAAGCATTACCCGGCGATATGCCCGAAAACATCGACATCAACATCAATTCGTTGGAAATCGGTATGGTGATCAAGGTTGGAGACATTTCTTTTGACAAATATACCATTCTTGACAACAAGAACAATATGATCATCGGAGTATCTGTTACCCGCGCGGTGGAAGAAGCTGCTGCTACGGCTGCTGCTGCTCCCGGTGCTGCAAAGGCTGAAGAAAAAAAATAATCTGAATCCTCAATAAGAAAAAGCTGTCCGGTTTTGAACACCCGACAGCTTTTTTAATATGAATAAACTATGTTCTCTTCCGAATCAAAAAAATTTCTGATATGTGGTCTGGGAAACATTGGCGAAGAGTATGCCAATACCCGCCATAATGTGGGATTTTTGGTTTTGGAAGCCCTGGCCTCCGAACTCAAAGTGAGTTACAGTCCGGGCAAACTGGCCTCAGTGGCCAATGCACGCTTCAAAGGAAAGAACCTGCTGCTGCTGAAACCCAACACCTATATGAACCTGAGCGGAAAGGCCCTGAAATACTGGATGACCAAAGAAGACATCCCTCTGGAAAACGTGCTGGTGATTGTGGACGACATAGCCCTGCCCTTGGGCGCCCTGCGCATGAAGAAAAAAGGCGGGGATGCCGGCCATAATGGCCTCAACAATATCATCATGAACCTCAACACCGAAGAGTTTCCCCGGCTGAGGATAGGCATTGGCAACGATTTTGCCAAAGGCTATCAGGTGGACTATGTGCTGGGCAAATGGACCAAGGCCGAAGAAACCGTGATGATAGAAAAAATAAAGACAGCGGTTGAAGCTATCAAAAGCTTCATTTTTGAAGGTGCCGACAAGGCGATGAACCGCTTTAACAATTAACCTTAGCGTTAGAAAAAAATTATGGAAAACAAACGCCCTTATATTTACCTGCCTATCTATTTTTCGCTGACACTCATTGTGGGAATTTTTCTGGGAACCTTGCTTATGCCTGCTTTTACGGGCAAAGGCAGTCTTTTTTCCTTTGGCTCGAAAAACTACGACAAGCTGAATGATGTGTTGAACTACATTGAGAACGATTATGTAGATACCATCAGCCGCAAATCGCTCACCGAAAAAGCCATCAACGGAGTGTTGCAAAGCCTCGACCCTCATTCGGCCTACATCAGTGCCGAAGAATTCAATGAGGCCAATGATCCCCTCATGGGCAATTTCGACGGAATAGGCGTTCAATTCCGCGTGATACGCGATAGCATCACTGTTATTAATACCGTTCCGGGTGGTCCTTCCGAGGCACTGGGACTGAAGGGCGGCGATCGCATTGTCAGGATTGACGGGAAAAACGTAGCCGGCATTAAGATTAAGGATGTGGAAGTAATGAAAAAGCTTAAGGGACCCAGAGGAACTCAGGTTGCCGTTAGTATTTTCCGCAAAGGACAGAAAAAATTAAAAGATTATACCATCACCCGCAATGTGATTCCGACCTATTCGGTGGATATTGCCTTTATGCCTTCGCCCGGCATTGGCTACATCAAGCTCAGCAAATTCTCTGCTTCCACTTATGATGAGATGGTGACCGCTATCAACAAACTGAAGAACCAGGGCATGAACAAACTCATCTTCGACCTCAGGGGCAACGGAGGAGGATATCTGGATGCCGCCATCAACCTGGCCGATGAATTTCTGGATAACAAAAAACTTATTGTCTATACCGAAGGCACCCACCGCAGCAAGAAAAAATATTATGCCACCCGCGACGGCATCTTCGAAAATAATGAACTGGTGATACTCATTGATGATTTTACGGCTTCGGCCAGCGAGATCGTTTCGGGAGCCATTCAGGATAACGACAGAGGACTTATCATTGGAAGAAGATCCTTCGGCAAGGGGCTGGTGCAGGAACAGATCAATCTGGCCGACGGTTCGGCGGTGCGCCTGACTGTTGCAAGATATCATACCCCAACCGGCCGTTGCATTCAGAAACCTTATACCGGCAATTCGGAAGAGTACTACATGGAATTCTATCAACGACTCATGGAAGAGGATGCCGGACTTATCGACAGTCTCAATTTTTCGGATACGGTGAAATATAAAACCCCGAAAGGCAAGGTAGTGTTCGGCGGCGGCGGTATCATGCCCGATATCTATGTTCCCATGAAATCCGAATTCATTTCCGAGTATTACCGCAAGGTGCTCAACAAGGGTTTGATCAACGAATTTGCTTTCGATTATGCCGACAAAAACCGCCTATCGCTTAATGCTTATGGTACGCCAAAAAAATTCATTGCTTATTTTACCATTACGCCCCAGATATTTGATAGTTTCGTTGCTTATGCAGAAGCCAAAGGCGTGAAGCGCGACGATGATGGCATCAAACTGGCCGAGAAGACCCTGAAAGCTCAGATCAAAGGTGGCATAGGCCGGAATATTTATGATGATGCGGCTTTTTATCCCGTGGTCCTGCCTGTGGATGTGATCTTCGAAAAGGCTATGAATGTTTTGAATAAGTAATCAGCTTTATTTACCCGATATGGAGTCCTTCTTCACCAAAATCATGCTGCTAAAGATCCTGAAGTTTGGGGTAGTGGGCATGTCGGGGATGATCATCGATTTTTCTACCACTTATCTCTGCAAGGAGAAACTGAAAATTCACAAATACATTGCGAATGCCATGGGTTTCGTTTTGGCCGCCAGCTGGAACTATGCTTTCAACCGCATATGGACCTTCGAAAGCCACAATCCTCATATTGGCTTTGAGTTTTTGCGCTTTTTTGTTGTCTCTTTAATAGGGTTGGGGATAAATACCCTCATACTTTGGCTGCTGGTGAGCAAAGTTAAACTGAACTTCTACGTTTCGAAGCTTTTCGCAATTGGCGTAGTACTGATCTGGAACTTTGTGGTGAACTGGCTGGTGACTTTTAGTTAGAAGATAATTAATAGCAGATTATTTACGCTTAAACCACTTCCGTTTATTTATCTTTTTCAGTTCTTCTACATCTGCTTTATCTTTCATTCTACCGCTTAATAATTTATTTATAATTAAGTCATCCAGGTGAAGAACGGGAATGTTGTAATTCTTAAGTGGTAGTTTGTTGCATCTTAGATAAGATGAATCGAATTCCAATCCGGCTATCTTGGTCAGGAAATCTATCCTTTCCGGTGGATTGCCAATATGAAATGCTAAAACTTCTGTAAAATCAAGTTTAGAAAGTTTTTTCAAATCAGCGTCTTTTACACCGAAATTTTTCAAAACAACCATCAGCTTTTGTTTGGTTATTTCATCCGGTTTTAACCACAAATCCATATCCCCTGTAGTCCTTGCATACCCATGGTATATGACCGAATATCCACCGATTAAAATAAATTCAATGTCAGACTCCAAAAGAGCTAATAAGAATTGTTTGTGATTTTCAAAAATTATATTCATTCAGAGAAATAGATCTTATCATAGGCAACAGTATTCTTCAACTCTTCCTTATACACCTCTTTAGCCATTTTTAAGTGTAGTGCAAGTCTTCGCCTGGGGCTTAATGATCGCCAATAGGAGTAATTGTCTTCGTCCTGCTCTTCCATGGAGGATACCGTCAATGAAATGTTTTCATTGGAATGGTACAAAACAAATGACTCTTCTATTAAACCCTTATTTTCTTTCTTTTTATGCACTTCTATAAAATTCTATTACAAAGATAATGCAACAAGTATCAACTTTTACATCCTTATCCCTTTACGGTATATCCTTCTTCTCAGGTTCGTCTTCGTCCCAGATCACATTAAAATCGTATTTGTCTTTGGGCTTGTCTTTGGGATTATTGTTGATGGTGCTGTCTTTCTTGAACCACCCAAATTCGCGGTTCAGTATCTCTTTCAGACTTTCTTTTTCTTTCTTAATGCTGGTGTTGAAATTGGCCTTCATTCCTTCTTTATCCAGGGTATGATAGATGGGGTTGTCCACCGTACCCGTGATGCGGAAGAAATACTTTTCTTTATGCAGACCATCGTCGGCAATCTGGCCTATATCTTTCATCTCGTCGTTTTGGTCGTTGGCTTTGTTTCTTAGCTGAGAGATAAGAACGCTCAGGTGATAATCTATGGTCTGATCGAAGCCGTGGGTGCCGTTCATCTTGAAGTTTATGGCGCTGCTGTTGATCTCCATTTCGGGAATGTTGATCATCTGATCTTTGATCTCAATGGTGTTTTTCAGCGTCTGGAACTTCACATGCGAAAGGTCGCGGCCCTTCAGGTATTTGGTCAATCCGTTCAGGGGTTCGTAGTCTATCAGTTCTCCGTTTTCTATGCTGATGTTGGCTTTTCCGTAAATGGTGGGTTTCTCCACCTTCAGCTTACTCGACCATATGGAAGCAAACTGAACCGTTGCCGTAAGTACTCCTTTGATATTTTTATCTTCCAGGCTCTTCTGTCCGAAGTTGCCCAACTCGCCAAACAGTCGCTGCACATTCACTTTGCTGATGGTGGCATCGCAACTTATCAGCAGTTTGCCGGCTTGCGAAGCATCCATAAGTCCTGTGAAACCTATGCGCCCGTTCATAGCCTGAAGCGAAATGTCTTTCGCCACAAATTGTTTGTTCTTCAGGGTGATCTTACCGCTGAGATTGGTAGCCGTAAATTTGTTGAAGGATAGCTTATGAACCTTCATGTCGAGGTCGAATTGAATGTTGCCCGGCAAATTCACCTGGTAGACCGTGTCTTTTTTGCCCGGACTAGCTTCCAGCAACTCGGCCACATTTATGTTTTGCGATTCAATGCTGGCATCTATGAGCATGCTCTGATTTTCGAGGAAGAGATAAGGCAGAATATTCCGGAAATTGCCCTTCAGCAGAAAATCGGACGACATATAATTGCCGCTGAAATTGCGCGATTCAATATCGTTGTTGTTGAAGACAAAGGAGCCGTTTATATTGGTAAACTTCTGTTGCAGGCCTTTCAGCACTATCTCGGCATTCACTATATCCAGGGTTCCCGTGGAGGTGCTGCTGATAAAATCCTTTACCGTAAAGTTGTTCATGCTCTCCACCACCCCTTTGATGTCCGTATTCAGTTTCAGTCGGCCGGAAGCCGATTCAACCGTATCTGCTTTCACAAACAGAAAGACATCTTTCAGATCGAGGTCGGCAGACAGTTTCAGGTCGAGCTGGGGGCGGTTGAAATTGCTGATGTTCAATCGGCCCGAAATGCTCCCGTCATTCAGCGCCGAGCTAAACCCCGAAATGTTCAGCACAGAGGTTTCCGCATTGTGTTTGGCCCCATTGGTATAGGTAGCCGTAAATCCCACATGACTCAGGGCTTCCCCTGTCGTTTCGCGTACAATATCTCCTTCGCTCAGGCTGAAGCTGGCCGTGAACAATGGGTTGTTGTTTTCGCCCGAATAGCCTTTGATGTTGGCCCGGAAAGCGAAATCACCCTTACATGCGTAACCGTCGAATGAGGACCGGAAAGGCGAAGGCAGTTCGTTGATGAATGATTGCAGTTTCATTTTTTTGCCTTCCACCGAAAGATCCAGATAGGTGAGGCTGTCGGCATAAGTAATCCTTCCCTTCACGTCGAACTGCAGCTTGCCTATGCCGGCATATCCTTCGCGGAATTCAACATAATCCTGGTTGTTGTTCACATAAAGTTCCACATCGACATGGGTAGCCTGATTGGCCAGATAGACGTCTTGGCGCGACTGTATCTTGTAGACATACATGTCGCCGTCAATATTCATCAGGAAATCGGCATCCGAAAACTTTCCCTTGAAAAGCACATCTCCGGCAAAAACCTTGAAATCCTGATGCAGTCTGTAGTCGGAATATTGCAGGCTCACTTTGTTCAGCACCACCTTCTGCAGGCCGAAAGTAAATTTAGACGAGGCTGTGTCGGTCGAGGGTTTCCATATGTGGTAATTGTCTGTGCGGTCTTTATACAGCTTGATCTTCACCCGGGCCTCGTTTATGGCTATCTTCTTTATTTCGTATTGGCCGAAAATGATATCCCAGATATTGAACTGCAGCGAAACACTTTTGGCTTCCAGCAGCTTGCCTTTCTTCTTCTTGTCTTTTATGGCATCCATTATGGCCACATTATGAAAGGTGACCGAGGCATACGGAAAATCTTTGAACACCGAAAACTCTATGTCTCTGTCCACATTTTCCACCACAATTTCGGTATTCAGGCGCTGGTTCAGCTCGTCAATAATCACGTGCTTCACCGTATCTTCGTAATAATAGGCAACAAAAACAGTGATCAATCCTACCACCCCGAAGATGATCAGCAGTGTGATAGCTGTCCTCTTCAGGCGTCGTACCACTTTGGGATTTCTAATACCGAAACTCATTGTTTTCACTGCGTTTTTTACAAAATTAATGCAAGCATAGGTGTATAACGCAGATTATGCGTTTTTTTTATGCACAGGGGTTATTTAATATCGTTTTTGTTTTTAAGATTTCTATATATTTGTAATAAAATACCCATCCCATGGAGGAGATCAAGAAAACCAAAGCCCAACTTATTCAAGAATTGCAAGCGGTAAAAGACGACCGCGATGCATTACTCGAGATGCATGCCACCTGCGACTTAAATCCCGAAAAATCTTTTTTAAGCAAACGCTTTTTGCGCGATATGATTGCCAACAACCCCATTTCAGTGCAAATTGTCAACAAACAGGGCATCACCATCGAAGCCAATCAGGCACACAAAGATCTTTTTGAAGCCCAACCTCCGCCCGATTGGATAATTTTCGAGGATCCTCAGCTTTTGGAACAAGGCTACGGACCCAAATTCAAAAAATTAAAACAAGGCTTTTCGATTACTCTTGACGATTCCTAGTACAATGCACACTTGCTGAATGCCTCATTTCCCGACAAACTAAAATGGATTTCCGGTTTTGCTTTCTGCATCTTTGATAAAAACAACGAGGTAGAATACTATGTTTTCATGCACAAAGATATAACCGACCGAAAACAGCTCGAAGAAACGCAGATAATCATGAACGATAAAGTGGACGAGGCCCGCGAAAAAGAAAGACAGGAAATTGCATCAGAAATTCACGACGAATTGGGGCAAACAATTGTTCATATCAAAAGTAAGACCAACACACTGAAAGCACAACTCAACAAGGCCGACGATCAGGAAAAATGCAATGAAATCTCAATTTTATTAGGCAAAGTTCTCGACTCGGTTCAAAAAGTATCCTTCAATCTCTGGCCCGAAATCATCGACCATTTGGGTATAGCAAAAGCAATAGAAGCATTGACAGATAGTTTTATGGAAAGCTCACGTCTGCCGATTATAACCAACATTGATTATTCCATTCAACTGCCCCGCGATAAAGCAAGGCACGTCTATCGTATAGCTCAGGAGTCGCTTACCAACATCATCAGGCATGCTTCGGCCTCAAGCGTCACCCTGAAGTTTATTGATTCCCCAAACGACATCTTGCTCCAAATTACCGACAACGGACTTGGCATTTCTCCTCAGGCAATAACGGACACAAACTCTGTGGGACTTATGGGTATGAAAAAACGGGCAGGGAAACTCAACGCCAACCTAAGCATTACAAATAGTAAACCCCAAGGCACAAAAATCATTTTAATCATACCTCATTAAATCGCAAACAAAATGAAAGTATTAATTGTTGATGATTACGAAATTAACTGCGACGGTATCCAAAACATGTTTCTGAAAATAGATGCAAATATGCATATCGATAAGGCATTCTCCGGTAAAGAAGCAAAACAAAAAGTTATCGAAACCGATTACGATCTGGTCCTCCTCGATATCAAATTACCCGATATTAGTGGCATGCAGGTCCTCCAACATATAAAAGAAAGAAACCCAAATACCAAAGTAGTTATCATCAGCATGCACTCCCTCAAACAATATGTCAGCACTGCCCTCGACCTAAAAGCTTCCGGCTATTTGTGCAAAGATGTCACATTTCCCGAATTCAATTTAGCCATACAAAAGGTAATGAATGGACAAATTTACCTTTCCTCTACCATAACCCATGTCATGTATAGCCAGATAGATAAAAGCGATTATGATAAATTGTTTGATGGCTTGTCCGAGAGCCAAAAACAAGTTTATCCCTATTTGATGGATGGGAAAGCCGATAAGGAAATAGGAGCCATATTAAATAAGAGCCCTAAAACCATATCTACCGATGTGTATCGTATTAAAAAGCAAATGAAATGTAAGACCATTGTTGACCTTATTAAACAATTTTTGCAATATCAAAATTCCGACGAATATTAGTTTTAAGTAAAATTTTACGTCTCCAACATCGATTCTACCTTTTTTTGTTCAGATTCTGAACAAAAAATACTCACTTTCTGAAAAAACGTACTCACTTTCTGACAAACGGGGTTTAAGCAAATCCATTTAATTTTGGTTTTAGAAATTTTTGCACCTAAACCATGTCGCAAATTGCTTCAATCTACCTAACGGTTATCCTGCACAACGCCTGCAGCAAGAGGAGCTGTATTTGTCTGCCTTCCTCATCCGTATGGTTTGATAACAGCCGCAAAAATCTGAATCATACATTATCTTACGAATCCGTTGAAGCAGTTACCTTTTCTCACCCAAATGTTTCTGACGCT
>CAZRFL010000044.1:0-31168 GCA_964599365.1 uncultured Bacteroidales bacterium | reverse complement strand
TGATAAAAGGTGTCGACTCTGAAATCCTGTTTACACAATCTACTTTATAGTCTCGGAGTTCCTTTATGGTTAGTCAGTAGCACGGAGTATATTGTAAGGAGTTCCGTTATGGTTAGTCAGTAGCACAGAGTATATTGTAAGGAGTTCCGTGATGGTTAGTCAGCAGCACTGAGTATAGTGAAAGGAGTTCCGTGATGGTTAGTCAGTAGCGCGGAGTATAGTAAAAGGAGTTCCGTTGTCGTTAGTCCGAAACAAGGAGTAAGGTAAAAGGAGTTTCGATGGGACCAATGATGCATAAACAATTTGAGAATAGAACCACTATGCACTTATGCATTGAGAATAAATAACAATGAATGACCACCAATGACCATTAATGACTATTAATGACCATCAATAACAGTAAAGAAATGTTCTATGCTCAACAAATAACAAACAATTCTCAAGTACTCCGGGCACTTTAGTTACCGCCTTCATGATAAATATCAATCATTTAGACACCTTTAAAAAATGTTAAATACCCTTTTATGACATTGGAATGAAGTAATTTTGCATTCCGGTTAATAAATACCATTTTAAATAAATAACATGATCAAAAAGATATTAGTTGCCAACCGTGGCGAGATCGCCGTACGCGTGATGCGAACCTGCCGCGAAATGGGCATATCCTCCGTAGCGGTTTTTTCCTCAGCCGACCGTTCGTCCCTGCACGTACGCTATGCCGAAGAAGCCGTTTTCATAGGTCCGCCTTCATCCACCTTAAGTTATCTCAACATCGACAAAATAATATGTGCAGCCAAGGCTTCGGGTGCCGATGCCATACATCCCGGTTATGGTTTCCTTTCGGAGAATGCCGAATTTGCCGACCGTTGCAAACAGGAAGGCATTATATTTATAGGACCTTCCAGTTTTGCCATGCACACCATGGGCGACAAAATTACGGCCCGTCAGAAGATGGTCAGTTCCGGTGTGCCGGTAGTTCCTGGCTCGCCCGGCGACATCGATAAAGATGCTGACATACTCAAAACCATCAACGAAATAGGTCTGCCCGTTATGATAAAAGCCACGGCAGGCGGCGGCGGCAAAGGAATGCGACTGGTGCGCCACGAAAAAGACATATTAAGCGCCGTCAGGGCAGCCAAATCTGAGGCTAAAACAGCCTTTGGCAACGACTCAGTCTACATCGAAAAGTATATTGAATCGCCCCATCACATAGAATTTCAGATATTGGCCGACAAACATGGTAATGTTATACACATCTGCGAACGCGAATGTTCCGTGCAGCGCCGTCATCAGAAAGTGATAGAGGAAACCCCCTCTCCTATTATGACTCCCGAATTGCGTGCCGAAATGGGCGCTCATGCCGTGGCTGCAGCCAAATCGGTCAACTACGAAGGGGCGGGCACCATTGAGTTTTTGGTAGATGCCAACCACAAATACTATTTTCTGGAAATGAACACCCGCTTGCAGGTGGAGCATCCTATTACAGAACGAGTCACTGGTATAGACCTGGTGAAAGAGCAGATTCGTATTGCCAATGGCGAAACTCTTGCCTATAAACAGGAGGATATTAAACAATCAGGACACGCCATTGAATGTCGCATCTATGCTGAAGATCCTGACAACAACTTCATGCCCAGCCCGGGTGTCATCAAACACATCATCGAGCCCATGGGGCTGGGTGTGCGCATTGATGGCTATGTCTACAAAGGTTACAAGATCCCCATCCATTACGACCCCATGATATCAAAGATGATAGTGTGGTCGCAAACCCGCGCCGAAGCCATTCAACGCATGAAGAGAGCACTCGGAGAATATAAGATCACGGGTATCAAAACCTCCATTAAATTCCTGAAAAAGATCATGACGGCTCCTGATTTCGTAGAAGGGAAATACGACACACATTTTATTGAAAACAACCACGACTTCCTCTTCCAACCCGAACCCGATGATCCCATTCGCGAAGATATGGCCATGATTGCCTCGTATATTGATTACATGTTAAAACTGGAAGCCGCTACGCCTCAGGTTATGAACAATTCATTAGGCAACAACTGGAAAGATCTGGGCCGTAAAAAGAATGTACTCAGATTCTAATAAATCATAAATCTTAAATCTAAAATCACAAATCTCAAATCAAATGTCTCTCGAAATAACCATAGGAAATCGCACCGCAACACTTGAATTGTTATCCAAAGACAAATCCTTCTACACTTTTTCGGTTGATGGAAAAGAATATGTGGTCGACGTAGTTCCATTTAGTAAAGGAACCTATTCCATGCTCTACAACCACAGGTCTTTCTATATCGAACTCATCGAAGGTAAGAACAGTAAACAATACTTTGTCAACACCAAAAACCTTTCTTACGAGCTGGAAGTGATAGATGCCGAAAGCCGCTACCTGAAAAATAAAAACAAAGGTGCCTTCGACCTATCAGAAAACAACATTGTTTCTCCTATGCCCGGCAAAGTAGTTAAAGTTCTTGTCAGCGTGGGCGATGCAGTTCAGCAAGGACAAACAGTAATTATTGTATCTGCCATGAAAATGGAAAGCGAATACAAAGTAAGTAAAGACGGAGTGGTAAAAGAGGTGCTGGTCAGCGATGGCGACACCGTTGATGGCAACCAGACCTTAATTGTTATCGAATAATGAATTAATAATACAAATGAGCTATGAGACAAAAGCCATGTCCTTTCTTCGGACTTCGGTCTTCTGACTTCTGACCTCCTAAAATAATAAAACAATGACCGGACAAGAAAAGAAATACCAAAAATACGAAGAACTGAAAAATGCCGCCGAAATGGGCGGAGGAAAAGACCGAATAGAAAAACATCATGAAGCAGGTAAAAAGACAGCCCGCGAACGCATCGCTGCCCTGCTCGATCCCGAATCATTCGTAGAACTCGACAAACTGGTCACCCACCGTTCCACCGATTTCGGTATGGAGAAAAAGAAATTCCTGGGCGATGGCGTAGTTTCAGGCTATGGCAAGATCGATGGAAAACTGGTTTATGTATATGCCCAGGATTTTACCGTTTTCGGCGGTACTTTGAGCCGTGCCAATGCCGACAAGATAGTGAAAGTACAGCAAATGGCTATGCAAAACGGTGCGCCCATCATAGGCCTCAACGATTCCGGTGGAGCCCGTATACAGGAAGGCGTGCAAAGTCTGGCCGGTTATGCCGATCTGTTCTATCTGAATGTGATGGGTTCTGGGGTAATCCCTCAGATATCAGCCATTCTGGGTCCTTGTGCCGGTGGTGCAGTATATTCACCAGCCATTACCGATTTTATTCTGATGGTGAAAGACACCAGCTACATGTTTATTACCGGGCCGGATGTTATCAAGGCGGTTACCCACGAAGATGTAACTAAAGAAGAATTAGGCGGTGCCATGGCTCACAATTCTAAAAGCGGTGTGGCACACTTTGTGGCCGAAGACGACGATCATGCCATGATGACCTTACGCGAACTTATGAGCTTCCTGCCTTCCAACAACATGGAAGATCCCCCTGTGAAGCCCTGCACGGATAACATTCGCCGCGAAGATGAAAAACTTCAGACCTTGGTTCCCGATGATCCCAACAAACCTTACGACATGAAGGAGATCATTCTGAGCATTGCCGACGACCACAACTTTTTTGAGGTACAGCAATATTATGCACAGAATATGCTTATCGGGTTTGCCCGTCTGGCAGGTAAACCTGTAGGTATCGTGGCCAACCAGCCTGCATTTCTGGCCGGAGTACTCGACATCAATTCTTCCGTGAAAGCAGCTCGCTTTGTTCGCTTCTGCGATGCCTTTAATATTCCTTTGGTTACTTTCGTTGATGTACCCGGTTTTATGCCCGGCACCAATCAAGAATTTGGCGGCATTATTAAACACGGAGCCAAACTACTGTATGCTTTTGCTGAAGCTACCGTTCCCAAGATCACGGTTATTACCCGCAAGGATTATGGTGGTGCTTACGATGTGATGTCGAGCAAGCATATTGGTGGTGATATCAACTATGCTTACCCTGCCGCAGAGATCGCTGTTATGGGTGCTGAAGGCGCTGTAAATATTATCCAAAGGGAAATTACCGATCCTGATGAGAAACAAAAAGCCATAGAAGACTACAGAGACACCTTCTCCAATCCTTACAAAGCAGCTGAACTGGGCTATATCGACGAGATCATTTATCCGAAACAGACCCGTTTCAAACTGATACAGGCGCTGGAAATGACCCAAAACAAGAGCAAGGTGAACCCTCCCAAAAAACACGGAAATATCCCCTTATAAGCGAATATCTGTATCTTTGATGAGTTTTATCAATTGCAACATTTTTTTGGTCAATATTTAATTATTATTACTAAATTTACTAGCTGAAAATATCAGGAGTAAAACGCTCAGGATGTGATCAAACAACAAACAAATTATTAACTTTATCCTGAAAAATTAAAATCATGTCTGCAAAAAAAATCCTTTTGGTCGATGACGACCGCGACTTCATTTCTGCAATTGCTTCCATACTTTCTGCCAAAGGTTATGAAACAAAAATAGCCAACAGCGGAATAGAAGGTTATGAAATGGCACAGAATTTCATGCCGGATCTTTTCATCCTTGATGTAAATATGGAAACCAAGAGCGCAGGCTTCGAACTTAACAAAAGCTTAAGACTAAATATCAATTTCAAAACCACCCCTATCATCATGCTTACCGGTGTGGAAACCATGGCAGCAAGCAACCAGATAGTGGACATGTACAACGAGATGTCGGGAATGGAAGGTTTCAATGCCAACAAAGTAATTAAAATTCAAAACCCTGATGGCACTGTGGCCGTTGACTATGTGAACGACTCAGGTCAGACATACTTCTTACTGTTGGATAGCTTTATCGGAAAACCCGTTGATTCTGACGTTTTGTTAAAAGAGATCAGCAGATTCCTGTAAGAAGGATACTGTACTGAAAACGAAAAAGGCCGCATGAAATATTTCATGCGGCCTTTTTATTTGCATTTCAATTCCCCTTAAAATGAGTGATCATCTGTTATGTAATCATACATCTCCTGAGCATTATTATTATAAGGGTCAAGTTCCAGAACCTTCTTGAATTCCTCTCTGGCCAGATCATACTTGAAGGTGCGCATATAAGTACGTCCCAAATGGTAATGAGCCGAAGCATGACGCGGGTTTTCCTTCACCAGTTTCTCGAAATGAGGCAAGGCTTCCTCATATCTTCCCGAAGCTTTCAAAGCAATACCCAGGTAATAATTACCCATGGTAGTGTCAGGACTTAATTCCAGAAGCTTTCTATAACTGGCAATGCTCAACTCTTCTTTACCCAAATGGTAATAGCTTAATCCAAGCCAATAATAGGTCATGGGCAAATGTTTGCCTGATTCAATGATCTGATTGAAAACATCCACTGCCTGTGCAAAATTAGTAGCACGATACATGGCTACTCCCATACGATAGTTTACAAAGATGCTGCCGGGTTTTAATGCCAATACCTTTTTATAGGTACAGATACATTTTTTCATTTCCCCGAGTATATAATACTGGCTTGCGATTTCCATCATCAAGTGAGTACTGTCAGGATATTCTTCCAATTTCTTTTCGAAAAAAGTAACAGCTCCTGTTAGGTCGCCGCTTAAAACCAAGCTATATCCTTCTTCCAGACGATTATCACCAAACTCTTTCATACAATATGTTTTTTAAATTTTAAAACCGTAAAAATAATAAATACTAATTATAAACGCTCCTTTATGGGAATATATTCTTGCTTCGGATAAACACCCTTATAGCCAGGGCGAATGATACGTTTTGCAGATGACGTCAATTCCTCAATTCGGTGTGTACACCATCCGGCGACTCTTGCCATGGCAAACAAAGGAGTGAATAATTCCTTGGGAATACCAATGCATGAATAAACAAATCCGGAATAGAAATCAACGTTGATGCACACCTTGGAATCGGGGCCGCTGCCTTTGAAATTAGCAAAGACATCCGGTGCCAGTTTCTCAACAAGTTCGTAAAGTTCGAACTCCTCAATTTTGTTTTTCTCAATGGCCAGATCGCGGGCTCTTTCTCTAAGCAGTATAGCTCTGGGGTCAGAAACAGTATACACCGCATGGCCGATACCGTAGATCTTTCCGGAGAAATCGTTTACCTTTTTATTCAGTATCTTGACGATATATTCAGCCACTTCTTTTTCGTCTTTCCAGTTAATAACATTGCGCTTCATATCTTCCATCATTTCCAGCACCTTGATGTTGGCACCACCATGCAAAGGTCCTTTCAACGAACCAATGGCAGCGGTAATAGCAGAATACACATCTGTTTCGCTCGAACTGGTCACACGCATGGTAAAGGTTGAGTTGTTACCACCACCATGTTCCGCATGCAACACCAACGAAAGGTCGAGCAGGTCGGCTTCCAGTTTGGTATAACGACCGTCGCCGCCTTTCACCAGATAAAGGAAGTTCTCAGCAGTACTCATCACCGTGCTCGGGTAACGAATAGATAAGGTCTTACCCTGATAAGCATGGCTCATCGCTTGATACGAATAAGCAATAATGGTAGGGAACTTGGCAATAATGTTGAGCGTCTGCTCAATCATGTTTTTCACCGTGATCTCATCGGCTCTGGCATCCAGAGTATACAAACCGAGAATAGAACGCGAAAGCATGTTCAGCACATCTCTTCCTTTCATCGAAAGTATCATGTTTTTGATAAATGAATCAGGCAATTTCCTCAATTGTGTCATATGAAAGGTGAATTGAAACAATTCTTCTTTCGAAGGCAATTTACCGGTCAACAGCAAAAACACTGTCTCATCAAAACCGTGGCGCATGTCGGCTTTGAAACCGTTGGCCAGGTCTTCTATATCAATACCTCTATAGATCAAACGGCCCGGTACCGGCATTACCCTGTCCCCTTCTTTCTTGTAGCCTACTACATCACCAATATTGGTGAGACCGGCTAACACTCCGGTTTTATCTTTGTTTCTCAGACCACGTTTGACATCAAATTTTTCGTAGTATTCTCCATCAATAACGCAGGCTTTTTTAACCGAACCTTCTAAGTTTGCAATCAAATTGTTGGTATCCATGATAATTTTGTTTTGTTTATTTTTTAATAATTATTACATATTGGCAATGATGGTATCGCCGAATTCGGAACATTTCAATAGTGTGGCCCCTTCCATCAGACGGTGGAAATCGTAGGTCACTTTTTTCTGCTGTATGGTTTTCTCCACACCAGCGTAGATCATATCGGCCACTTCGAACCATCCCATATACTCGAACATCAGGGCTCCGGAAAGTATCACCGATCCCGGGTTCACTTTGTCGAGACCGGCATACTTGGGCGCGGTCCCATGGGTAGCTTCGAAAATGGCATGACCACTTTCGTAGTTGATGTTGGCTCCGGGGGCAATACCTATACCGCCCACTATGGCTGCCAATGCATCCGAAATATAATCTCCGTTCAGGTTGAGGGTGGCTATCACTGAATACTCCGACGGACGGGTAAGTATCTGCTGCAGGAAAGCATCAGCAATACAATCTTTCACTATCAGTTTGCCTGCTTTTATAGCCAGGTTTTGAGCTTCTTCGGCAGCTTCTTCGCCTTTTTCTTTCTTGATCTTGTTGTATTGGTTCCAGGTGAAAACCTCATTGGCAAACTCGCGCTCGGCCAGTTCGTAGCCCCATTTCATGAAAGCACCTTCGGTAAATTTCATGATATTGCCTTTATGCACCAGGGTAACCGAAGGCAGCTTGCGCTCGATAGCCAGCTTGATGGCCTGACGAATCAGTCGCTCCGAACCTTCCAGCGAAACCGGCTTGATACCTATAGAAGCAGTTACCGGGAAACGGATGGACTTCACCTTCATTTCGTCTATCAAAAAGCGTTTTACTTTTTCGGCGGCGGGATCGCCATACATAAACTCTATACCGGCGTAAATATCTTCGGTGTTTTCGCGGAAAATGATCATGTTCACTTTCTCGGGAGTTTTCACGGGGCTGGGAACTCCTTTAAAATAACGTACCGGACGATAACAGGTATACAGATCCAGTTCCTGGCGCAGGGCCACATTCAGCGAACGCATACCTCCGCCAACGGGTGTGGTCAAAGGTCCTTTGATACCCACCAGATATTCGCGGAAATCGTTCAGGGTTTCTTCGGGTAGCCAGCTTCCGGTTTGGTTGAAGGCTTTTTCGCCGGCCAAAACTTCTTTCCAAACTATCTTTTTGCTTCCGCCATAAGCTTTTTCCACTGCGGCATCAAACACCCTGATAGATGCATTCCAGATATCAGTTCCTATTCCGTCGCCCTCAATAAAAGGTACTATAGGGAAGTTTGGTACTGTTAATTTACCATCTTGGATGGTGATTTTTTCTCCTGTCATTCTTCTTTTGTTTATTTATTTTTTGTTAGTATTCGATTTACGTATCAGATTTAAAGCACTTCCGGCCCTGAACCATTCCACCTGTGCGGCATTATAAGTATGCTTGGCCATTATGGTTTCCGATTTTCCGTCGAAGTGATTCACGGTTACCATCAGTTGTTTGCCGGGAGCAAATTGGGCAAGACCAAGTACTGATATCTGGTCGTCTTCCTGTATTTTGTCATAGTCTTCTTTGTTCGCAAAGGTCAGGGCCAGTATGCCTTGTTTCTTCAGGTTGGTTTCGTGTATGCGGGCAAAGGATTTCACCAACACCACCTTCACGTTAAGGAAACGAGGCTCCATGGCGGCATGTTCGCGCGACGAACCTTCGCCGAAATTTTCTTCGCCCACCACTATCGATCCCATATGGGCATCTTTATAAGCTTTGGCAACAGCAGGCACGGTATCGTATTCCGAAGTTAGCTGGTTGAGTATGCGGTTCGACTCATCGTTGAAAAAGTTTACGGCACCTATCATGTAGTTGTTAGAGATGTTCTCCAGATGTCCGCGATATTGAAGCCAAACGCCTGCCATCGATATATGGTCGGTGGTGCATTTGCCTTTGGCTTTTATCAGCAAGGGAAGATGATTGTAATCTTTGCCGTCCCAGGCTTCGAAAGGTACGAGGTTTTGCAGGCGGTCCGAACCATCGGCTATCAGCACCTGCACAGCACCCGAGTTGAGCGATTTCTGGTAACCATTGTCAACCGAACCGAAACCATTGGGCGGAAGGTCGAAACCTTTGGGCTCGGCCAGCATCACTGCCTCACCATCGGCATTGGTAAGCGTATCGGTCAGAGGGTTGAAGTCGAGGGTGCCGGCTATGGCCATGGCGGTAACTATTTCGGGCGAAGCCACGAAAGCATAAGTATTGGGATTACCGTCGGCACGTTTGGCAAAATTGCGGTTGAACGAATGTATAATGGTGTTCACCTCTTTCTTTTCGGCTCCCTGACGGGCCCATTGGCCAATGCAAGAACCGCAGGCGTTGGCAAATATCTTGCCGCCGACGCGGTTGAACAGTTCGAAAAAGCCGTCGCGTTCCGATATAGAGCGTATTTGCTCCGAGCCGGGTGTAACCGTATATTCCGATTTCACGCTGAGTTTCTTTTCTATGGCATCGCTGACCACCGAGGCAGCGCGCGAAATGTCTTCGTAAGACGAATTGGTACACGAACCTATCAGACCTACTTCTATCTTCATGGGCCAGCCGTTTTTGTCAGCTGTTTCTTTCATTTGCGATATGGGCGTTGCCAAATCGGGAGTGAAAGGACCGTTGATGTATGGTTCCAATTCCGAGAGGTTGATCTCAATCACCTGGTCGTAATATTTTCCGGGTTCGGCATACACTTCGGCATCGGCCCTGAGGTCGGCGCTGTGCTGACCGGCCAGTGTTGCCACCTGTTCGCGGCCCGTAGCGGTCAGATATTTCGCCATACTTTCGTCGTAAGCAAACACCGAACAGGTAGCGCCTATCTCGGCTCCCATGTTGCAGATGGTGGCTTTGCCGGTGCACGAAAGCGACTCGGCACCTTCGCCGAAATATTCCACTATGCAGCCTGTACCGCCTTTTACGGTGAGTATGCCGGCTATCTTCAGTATAATGTCTTTGGCCGAGGCCCATCCGCTGAGGCGGCCACGCAAATTGATGCCTATCACTTTAGGGAATTTCAGCTCCCAGGGCATGCCCGACATCACGTCCACGGCATCGGCGCCGCCCACGCCTATGGCTATCATGCCCAGTCCGCCGGCGTTAGGCGTATGCGAATCGGTGCCAATCATCATGCCGCCCGGAAATGCATAATTTTCCAACACTATCTGGTGAATGATACCGGCTCCGGGTCGCCAGAAACCAATGTCGTATTTGTTGCACACCGAACTCAGGAAATCGTAGACCTCGCGGTTGGTTACGTTGGCGGCGGCCAGGTCTTCGGCGAAGCCTGTTTTGGCCATAATCAGGTGGTCGCAATGCACCGACGAAGGCACGGCTGTGGTAGGTTTGCCGGCCATCATAAACTGCAGCAAGGCCATCTGCGCGGTAGCATCCTGCATGGCCACGCGGTCGGGATTGAAGTCGGCATAATCCACACCACGGCTATAGATGCTGCCGGAAGGCTGGCTGAGGTGGGAATATAGTATCTTTTCGCTCAAAGTGAGCGGACGATGCAGTAGTTGGCGGGTTGCGGCTATCTTCTGCGATAGGGAGCGGTAGACGTTTTCAATAAGTTCGATGTCGAATAGCATAGGGTGTTGGAATTATTGCACAAAAATACTTCTTAAAAACAATATAACCAACAATATCAGTGTGACAAAAATCAATGGGGGAGAAAAGATTTGTGATTTTTGATTTGTGATTTTACATTTTAGATTTTTGATTTGAGATTTGGGTGTTGGTAAAGAATGGGCACAAGATTTTGTGCGCCTACATTTTTAAAACGCCACCCATTATGTCGTACAACGCCTCTCATTATATCGCACAACGCCTCTCATTATGTCGCACAACGCCTCTCATTATATGGCACAACGCCTCTCATTATGTCGCACAACGGATGTTAGTATGCTGTTATACGGAGGTGATTATTAGTGTTTACGGATACCATTATGCAATTGTACTGAGATGTGGATGTGTGTAAACGGTGTCTATTATGGTTTTGACGCTACCTATTATAACAGCAAACGCCCCCTCTTTTAGGGGGCGTTTGGTGAAATCATTGGTTATATTACTGATTAATAAGGGCTACAAATATGCCACCTCTAACAGGGTTTGGTGGGAAGATAATTATGATTTTTTATTGCCGTTGGCTGAAGCCAACGGCAATAAAAAAATGGGACTTGTGGGACTTGGGTGACCATTATGTCGCGAGGACGAGCGATTCGTGAATCGCCCCTACCATGGGATGTTTGGGGTTTGTGAGGATTTTAAAATTATGATGGTGATTTTTACTAAATTTGTAAACATTATTAATCCATTACTAACCTAAAAACCAAACAATATGTGCGAATTACAACAATGCCACGCCGCTATGTGCTGCTTTATGCCTTTTATTATCCTTTTGGTCATTTGGGAACTGGTCTGGAAAACCATTGCCCTGTGGAAATCGGCCCGCAACAACCACAAAGTCTGGTTTATTTGCATAGCCTTTATCAATACAGCCGGCATACTGCCCATAGTCTATATCTTAATGAACCGTAAGAAAAAAACTGAGGAACATCATCAGGTGTAAACTTGAAGATATTTCAGATTTGAGATTTAAGATTTAAGATTTTTGAAGACAATAAAGATATTATTTGGTGTAATTTGGTGTCCGCCGCGGCGGATAGTGCCTTGGTGGCATAAAAATTAAAGCAAAATGAAGAAAGCAGATGAAATTATAATGACACTGGGATTGTTGCCTCATCCTGAAGGAGGTTATTTTAAAGAAACCTATCGCAGCGCCGACGAAATAGAACAAGACGACCTGAGCGAGAGTTTTAATGGCCGCCGCAATTTCTCCACCTGTATCTATTTTCTGCTTACTTCCGATTCTTTTTCGGCACTGCACCGCATCAAACAGGACGAGATATGGCACTACTACGACGGCTCGCCCCTGAAGTTGCACATGATAAGCCCCGCTGGCGAATATTCCTGCGCTATCATCGGCCGCGACCTCAGCGCAGGTCAGTTGCCGCAATATGTGGTGGAGGCCGGTACCTGGTTTGGTGCCACAGTTGAAAACGAGGATGATTTTACTCTATTGGGATGCACCGTTTCGCCCGGTTTCGATTTCAGGGATTTCCAATTGGCCAAAAGAGAAGTATTGTTGCAGGAGTTTCCGCAGCATACTGACATTATTACCCGCCTGACGGGGATATAAAGTCACACTATTCAGACTTTCTACATCCGATTCAGCCATTGAAATGGCTGCTCGGAAGTAAATAATTACAGGATATTTGCCTGCCTGCCCAATCTTAGGGGGCTAACTATCGTTTTAGGGATGATAACAGCCAAAAAATTCCAGTTTATGAAAACTACGCTTACTTTCGCCCTTTCATTGTGGTTCTGCGTTTCCTCCTACCTGTCATTTTCGCAAGACATAAAGGAATCGCTTCCCGAAAGTTCGGGATATATGGACACTGAAAACAATGTTGACCATCCGTGCATCACAGCAGAGCAATATGCGATGCTGGATAAACTTTGTGCTGATAATATCCAGAAGCTCGGACTGGATAAAACGGTAAAAAGCACCCTGACCACTTTGTTTAACTGGCCTGTGCAGGCAGCCAGCGGGTTTACGGATTGTGGCTACTACTTTGTGAGTGCCTATGTAGATCAGAATACGGCCAACGGTTCAATAAACGATTACTACTGCGGAACTACTACCTACGATGGGCACAAAGGAACTGATATTGGTGTTTGGCCTTTTGGATTTTATAAGATGGACCATAGTCAGGTAGAAGTGATTGCCGCAGCAGCAGGAACCATCATAGCAAAAGACGATGGTAATTTCGACCGAAACTGTGTATCGAACATCCTGCCGGCCAATTATGTTATCATTCAGCACGCCGATGGCAGTTGTGCTTTATACTGGCACATGAAATCGGGAGCGGTTACTACCAAAGCCGTAGGGCAAACCGTGGTGACAGGCGAATATTTGGGTGTGGTGGGCAGTTCAGGAAGTTCAGGTGGGCCGCATCTTCATTTCGAAGTTTGGTCGGGGACCACCAGCGCCACCTACAAAGATCCCTTTTCGGGAAGCTGCAATTTGCTCAATGCCAATTCGTGGTGGACAATGCAGAAACCCCATACGGAACCATCCATACTGAAAGCTTCGGTGCACATAACCGATGCCAAAATGCCCGGTTGCGACACCACCGATACGCCTAATGAGAGCAATTCGTACACTGTTCCTTTTCAAGGGCCGGGATTGCCGGCAGGCTATGCCAAGTTTTATATCTTTATCAGGAATGCCACCACGGGTATGAGTGCCAATGTAAGTATATTAAATCCGGGAGGATCTGTTTTTAATAGTTGGACGTATAACAGCACGGCTAACTATAAAGCCAGTTACTGGGCCTGGTCGAAACAACTGCCGACTACCGCAGGAGTTTACACTTTTCAGGCCGTTTATAATGGCATCACCTGTGCTCAAACCTTTACCATATTGACCTCCACAGGAACAAACCCGGAATTAGATCCGGCGCAGTTTAAGATTTATCCCAATCCTGCCCATGATGTAATAAATGTCGCAGGCGAGGGAATCAAGGCAGGAGATTATACTTTCCGATGTAAAAATGTTTTAGGGCAGACCATGTTTGAAGAAAAAGCTACTTTTACTACCGAATCATTTCAGAAAACATTTTCTGTTTCAGCATTTGCCAGGGGTATTTACTTTCTGACTATTGAAAACGAAAATGGAAGAATGGTCAGGAAGATTGTCAAAGAAAACTAAAACACCCCTGCTTTGCTTACAAAACATAAAGTTCTCTTTCTATACTTAAGATGTATCGTTTTGTTTGCTCCTTTAACGGCCATTCCTTCGCATGCCGTGGGACAATCGTATTCCAAACTGGTATTCGATGGCAAACAAACAGAAACTTTCGGTTCATATAACCTGATAACGGCTCACCATGTAATATACAGCTTTGAAGACCGCTATCTGCCCGATACCTTGCTTCGCAGGAATACTTTTCTGAAGCGCAGCGTAAACTTCAGCTACCGATTGGTGAAACTGTTCTTTCTGGATGCCCAATTAGATGGCCTGATAGCGCTGACTCAACATGAAGTATTCGGGCATGGTGCACGTTTTAGGGAATACGGATTCAGGAAAAACTCTTACCATCTGAACCTCTACCCTCCCTTTGGCGACGGAAGCGGTTTCGCACAAAGAGGCACCCTGCAGGCAGGATTGAAATGGCCCACCTACCAGGAAAACATTGCCGTGAACACTTCAGGAGTTCAGGCCGAGATGTTGCTGGCCAACGACCTGACAGCCGAAATGCTTCTGAACGACACCTTGCACTACAGGCAAGGCCTGCTGTACCTGATATCGCAAAACAACGAAATGTTATACCTCTGGATGACCCGACTGCAATCGCCATCGAAAATAAAGCCGGGCAATGATATGGCCAACTATGTTTCGGGTGTCAATTATCTTTACGGCAGAGGGATAAATAATCTCTACGACATAAAGGCACTTTCGGAACAAAGCCTGATATCGACAGCCAACCCCATGCAAGCCTATGCTATTTACTCCATAGTTTATGCCTATCTGATCAAAGGACAAAAGGGAATGTACCGCATCCCGATGATACCATTGGGGAAAAAGCTGAGGTATCTGCCGGCTTTCAACTATTCGCTGACACCTTTTGGCAGCCAGTTCCATTTGGTGAACTATTTCCGCTATAAAAAGATGCTGCTGAGTTGCGATATTCATGTGGGCGACAATCGTTACAAAGATTTCTACGGCATCACAGCCAAAGGCTATAACCTGTTAAACAATAGATGGATCACGCTGAATGTGCAGGCTGATTTCTGGAACCAACCCAAGCTGGAATTGAAGGATTATGCCTTACCTGGCTCAGGGAACTTACCCGGAGGAGCCATCAAAGCCAGCGTTATGCTGCGTCCCATTAAATTGCCACATAAACTGGGGTTGTTCATCGAAGGAGGTTATAAGACCAAAGGGTATATGGAGGGAGAATATCTGGCGGAAAGTTTACTACTGAGGTATGGGTTGAGCATTCGCTTATAGCTTTCAGGAAATTTTTCAAAAAAAGCATGATATGAATCATGGGAAATGCGCCGAAATAAATCGGATAACAATCGATTTAACAATCTTTATTATTATTACATTTGCCGGAATTTTTTTTCAATGAAAAACCATACTATATCAAAATTAAGCACATGGGGTGTGATCATCACCCTGGGCATAGTATATGGCGATATAGGAACATCACCCCTTTATGTTCTTAGAGCCATACTGAATTTCTCAGGTGGCATAAAGGAAAATGTAATTCTGGGAAGTATTTCGTGCATCATTTGGACACTGACCCTTCAGACCACTGTTAAATACATTCTGATTACCCTGAGGGCAGACAACAAGGGTGAAGGAGGTATATTTGCCCTGTATGCACTTATCAGGCGGCATATAAAGTGGGCCTTTGTGTTGGCTATCATTGGCGGTGCAGCATTGCTGGCCGACGGCATCATCACTCCTGCCATTACGGTGGTTTCTGCAGTGGAAGGATTGCAGTTGATCAATGAAAACGTGCCGGTAATACCCATTGCATTGCTTATTATAGTTGCTCTGTTCCTGATCCAACAATATGGCACCAACTCCATAGGGCGTTTGTTCGGCCCGGTAATGTTCATATGGTTTCTGATGATCGCTGTTCTGGGGGTAAACCAAATTGTGCAATACCCTGCAATAATCAAGGCTTTCAATCCTTATTATGCTATACAATTATTATCTAATCATCAAGGAGGATTCTTACTGCTGGGAGCTGTGTTTTTGTGTACCACCGGAGCGGAAGCCTTATATTCCGATCTAGGACATTGCGGTATTAAGAACATCAGAGTTTCGTGGATGTACGTTAAGATTGCCTTGATATTGAGTTATCTGGGGCAGGGCTCCTGGTTGCTTATGCACCATGACCTGAAAGGTGATATCAATCCTTTCTTTTCTATCATGCCGCAATGGTTCCTGCTTCCGGGTATCATACTGGCTACTACGGCAGCTATTATTGCCAGTCAGGCCCTGATCACAGGATCATATTCTATCATCAACGAAGCCATTCTGCTTAATTTCTGGCCACGCGTTAAGATTAGCCATCCCACTACCATAAAAGGGCAGATGTATATTCCAAGCGTAAACCTGTTCTTATTTGTGGGTTGCGTAGGTGTCATACTTTTCTTTCAGGAATCATCCAATATGGAGGCGGCCTATGGTTTGGCGATAACCATCACCATGTTGATGACCACTATGCTGATGAGTTTTTATTTTTATGTAAAACGGACTTCTCGGGTTTGGATCTTCCTGTTTTTGGCTTTTTATCTAACCATAGAAGGTTCATTCTTCATTGCCAACCTTTTCAAATTTATTCATGGAGGGTGGGTAACGTTATTTATAGCAGGATTGCTTTTCTATATCATGTTTGTGTGGTTCCGTGGGCGCAAGATCAAGAACAAGCTGACAGAATTTGTGAAGATAGACAGTTATTTTCCAATGCTAAACGACCTAAAAGCTGATACTACAATTGCTAAATACTCCACTAACCTGGTTTACTTTATTCGTGCTAACTCTATGCATGAAATTGAATCGAAGGTGATTTATTCCATCTTTAACAAACAACCCAAGAGAGCCGATATTTACTGGCTGATACATGTAGATGTTGTTGACGAGCCTCATACACTTACGTACAAAGTGACACCATTGATTCCCGGAACCCTCATCAGAATAGACTTTAAAATTGGATTTAAGGTTCCTACCAAGATCTATATGTACTTCAAGAAAGCAGTTAGCGATCTGGTAAAGAACAAAGAAGTTGACATTACATCACGTTATCCCTCATTGCATAAGTATGCGCTATCAGGCGATTTCAGATTTGTATTGACCGAGCGGGTGCAGGGTTATGATTACGATTTCAAACCCTTTAGCCAGTTCATTATGGATAGCTATGATGTATTAAAGAAAATTGGCATTACTGACGAAAAAGCCTATGGTTTGGATACCAGTAATGTAGAAATTGAAAAGATACCACTTGCTATAAACCTGGGCCTTGATTTGAATCTTACACGCATAAAGGATTAATTTTTGTAACTTTGTTGTTACATTTTTAATCTTTCATTGCAATTCAAATTAGATAATGATACGTGCACTTACCGTTACCGTTTGTTTGCTTGTGTGCTTAAATATTAATACCATTAAGGGACAGATTACTGATATTAATGGTTGTAGTTTAATAGCATCCGACGAGATAAGCAATATATCTGCAGAACAAAATACGCTTATACAAAATCTTTTGGTACCCTATAATATCAGGGCATTAACCGAAATTAATAAAACTGATACAGCCGAGGCCTATCCTTACTTATCGCCTGACGCACTCAGATTATATTTTGCACAAGGGATAGCCGGTAGTAGTAGTCTTAATTATGTTTCGCGCAGCAATACCAGTTCCTATTTCGGAAACAAACAAATAGTCAGTTCGGTTTTCCCAGCCAATCAAGCAAAAGGATGCTGGCTGACCAACGATGAATTGGAGATCTTTTTTGTGGACAACGACGTTTTGTATTACTCCAACCGAAGTTCGTTGAGCAGCCCATTTTCTGTTCCCACAACCATTACCTTACTTGGGAATCCCATCACCACAATATACAGTCCTTCCTTATCGCCCGACAAGCAGGAACTCTATCTGACAGCCAGCAGCAGCAGCAAAAGCATCATAAGATTTCATAAAACGGGAGCTACGCAATACAACCTGACTGACACTTTACAAATTCCTGCCAATTATTCAGCTGGCCCCGGGCAGCTTTCTAAAGACGGATTGAAGTTTGTGGTGGCACTTTTCATATCCGCCGAGAATAGAACAAAACTCTTTCAATACAGCCGATCATCGCTTACTACTACTTTTAATACATCAAGTCTTGTTCTTTTGGATGCATCCCTTAACAACACCAGCTATTCAAGTAATAATCAACCATCCATTTCGGCAGACGGAAATATCATTGTTTGGGTGCGTAATGCATGTGGGATAGTGTGGATAGATAATGATCTGTTTATTGGAATGAATTTGACAACCGGTGAAGAGGATTCGGATTTGAAATTATTTCCGAGCATATACCCTAATCCTGCAAAGGACATAATCAATATCGATGGCGAATTTAATTCATCAGATGAAGTGTCAATCTACAATCAGGTTGGGCAGCTTATTCACCAACAAAACCTAATCCATGAAAGTAATCAGATAGATGCAGGCTCATTTCCAGATGGCATCTATATTATTAAAATCAAAGGAGACAATAATTTTATTTACAAACTGATAAAAGAATAATCTCAGCAAATCACTAAAAAACAATGATTCTTTTATGAAAAATCAATCCATCACGCCAGATGAATTCGTAAACCTATTGCCTGAAGACAGAAAAGAAGCCATACAAAACATCAGAGAAGCTATAAAAACGCATCTTCCTTCAGGTTTTCAGGAAACCATAGGTTATGGGATGCTTGCCTATGTAGTGCCCCACACTATATATCCCAAAGGATATCATTGCGATACCATACTACCTCTGCCCTTCATCAATGTAGCCTCCCAAAAGAACTTTATTTCTGTTTATCATATGGGACTGTATGCCGATAAGACTTTAATGGATTGGTTTCTGTCAGAGTATCCCACACACAGCAAAGCAAAGCTTGATATGGGCAAGAGTTGCATCAGGTTTAAGAAGATGAATGATATTCCCTATGAATTGATAGGTCAGTTGGCAACAAAAATGACAGCCGAACAATGGATAACTGTTTATGAAACTAATTTCAACAAATAACGCATGAGGGTACTGATATTTAGTTTATTGTTGAGTGTTAGCTGGGTTGTGCAAGCACAACAAAATACATACAATAAGGCAAAAGCTGACAGTCTGGGCGCCGATGAGTACGGAATGAAAATGTATACTATGGTGATTTTGAAAACCGGAGCGAAAGTAATAAACGACAGTAAAGTCAAGGATTCGCTATTTAGAGGGCATATGGAAAATATCAACCGATTGGCCAGTGAAGGCAAGTTGATAGTTGCCGGTCCCTTCGAAAAAAACGGGCTAAACTACCGGGGAGTATTTATATTTAATGTTTCTTCAATGGACGAAGCGCAGACGCTGGTAAAAACAGACCCCACAGTGATTGCGGGGATATTTGATTATGAGATTTTAGAGTGGTACGGTCCTGCGGCATTGTCAGAATATTTGAGAGTGCAAAACACCATAGAGCAAAAGCTGCATTAGACATATTTTTCGGTGAAGCTACTATACATAGTACTTGGTATTATTTCAGTCGGATTAGGAATAATTGGCATAGTTATTCCCGGATTACCAACAGTACCATTTCTGTTACTGGCATCTTTCTTTTTTATGAGGAGTTCAAAAAAAATGCACACATGGTTGATAAATCATAAAGTGCTTGGTCCTATTTTGGCTGATTTCAATCTCCGCAGAGGCATCAGGCTACGCATTAAAATACTGGCTATCGCCCTAATGTGGGTAATCATGATAATTTCAGTTAGTTTTCTTATAGAAAAAGATATGGTGAAATATATTTCACTGGGAGGAGCCATAGTCGGAACTATTGCAATTCTAAGTTTTAAAACTATTAAGTCCTAATGGGTTGTTTGCAGTTAGTGTTTGAGAAACGTAGCATGGTTAGGCCCGATATTGCAAGAGCTACATAGTGTTCATAAAAAATGACAACAGAAGAATGGATTAATCGGCAGGAGGAAAATTTCAACCACTGAAATTCTATAAGGTAATTTCCTATTCCTTTTCCTTCAGCAACTTTTCCATATCGAACATGGCGTCGCGCAGGCGGGCGGCTTCCATAAAATCCAACGCCTTGACAGCTTTTTGCATTTGCGACTTTATCTGGCTTATGGCTTTCTGCAACTGAGGTTTGCTCATATACTGTATCACGGGGTCTGCTGCAATGCCCGAACCTTCGCTTTCAATATAAGCTCTGGGCTCTTTATGTTTGGAGTCGGCCAGATTGGTTTGTCCCAGGACAGAATCAGTCGATTTAATGATCTGTGTGGGTGTGATATTATTGTCAATATTGTATTTTACCTGTTTAGCCCTGCGACGATCGGTTTCGTCAATGGTGCGCTGCATACTGTCGGTGATCTTATCAGCATACATGATTACCTTGCTGTTGATATTACGAGCGGCACGGCCTGCCGTTTGCGTCAGTGCCCTTTCGGAGCGAAGAAATCCTTCCTTATCGGCATCCAGAATAGCTACCAGAGACACCTCCGGCAGATCCAATCCTTCACGCAACAGGTTCACTCCAACCACCACATCTATCACACCCTGCCTCAATTCACGCAATATCTCCACGCGATCCAGCGTATCGACTTCCGAGTGGATATACTTGACCTTTATGTCGAGCTTGGCCATATACTTGGTCAATTCCTCGGCCATCTTTTTGGTAAGAGTTGTTACCAAAACACGTTCGTTAACTTTAATACGAAGGTCGATTTCATTCAATAGATCATCGATCTGGTTCAGGCTGGGTTTCACCTCTATCACAGGTTCGAGCAGACCTGTAGGACGTAGCAACTGTTCTACCACTATACCCTCTGATTTCTGAAGTTCATAATCTGCTGGTGTTGCACTTACGAAAATCACTTGATTGAGCATGTTCTCAAATTCGTCGAACTTGAGTGGACGGTTGTCCATAGCCGAAGGTAGACGGAAGCCATATTCCACCAACGTTTGTTTTCGCGAACGATCACCACCGTACATGGCGTGCAATTGAGGAATGGTTGCATGACTCTCGTCAATAACCATGAGGAAATCATCGGGAAAACAATCCAAAAGACAGAAAGGTCTGCCTCCCGGTCGGCGTCCGTCGAAATACCGTGAATAGTTCTCAATACCTGAACAATAACCCAGTTCGCGCATCATCTCCATATCATAGGAAACTCGGTCTTCGATGCGCTTTGCTTCGAGATGCTTGCCCATTTCCTTATAATAGGCTACATGGGCAATCATATCGTGATGAATATCGGTTATTGCTTTCTTCATCTTATCCTGAGAAGTAATGAACAGGTTGGCCGGATAAATCGCAACTGAATCCAACTTATCCATGGTTCTTCCATTCACCGGATTGAAAGTCTCAATAGTTTCTATTTCGTCACCAAAAAAACAAACACGGTAACAAATATCTGCATAAGCAGGAAAAATATCAATGGTATCGCCACGCAATCGGAAATTACCCCTATTGAACACCACATCGTTTCGGGAATAGAGAATATTTACGAGCGCCTGCAAAAACATCTTCAGTACGACCTTGTCGCCAACCTTTATCCGAATCACGCTGTTGGCAAAATCCTCAGGATTTCCAATACCGTATATGCACGAAACCGAAGCAACCACTATTACATCCCTCCTGCCCGACAATAAAGAAGAAGTGGCACTCAAACGCAACTTCTCAATCTCATCATTGATGGAAAGATCCTTTTCGATATAGGTATTGGTGACAGGCAGGTAAGCTTCCGGCTGATAGTAATCGTAGTAAGAAATAAAATACTCCACTGCATTATTTGGGAAGAACTGTTTGAATTCACCATACAATTGAGCCGCCAGGGTCTTATTGTGGCTCAGAATCAGAGTAGGCTTCTGAACCTGCTGTATCACATTGGCAATGGTAAAAGTCTTTCCAGAACCGGTGACACCCAACAATACCTGAGCATGATCGCCCCTATCTATCCCCTCACATAACTGCTGAATAGCTTCAGGTTGATCGCCTGTGGGCACATAGTCCGATATCAGTTCGATCTTCATTTCGATTTTGGCTTCATTTTGATAAAACAGCGAACCGGATAATGATCCGAATTATCGGAAGGAATGCTGGCAAAGTTTGCTGCCTGCAATGACTCAGAGATAAGTATATAGTCGATACGGAAAGAGGGATAAAACCCTGTGTAGGTATGTCCGAATCCGGAACCCGATTCGGTAAAAGCATCATTCAGATTCTTTTTCAATCGGTGATAGGCATATGAAATGGGGGTATCGTTCAGGTCGGTGCATAAAATAACGGGATAGGGCGATGTTTTGATATGATCGGCCACCAAATCAGCCTGCACGGCACGTTTCTGAAAGGCATTTTTCATCATTCGCATGATTCGTTTCGATTTTTCTTTGACCTGCTCTTCTTTTTCGGCCTTGGCATTGGTCATTTTTTCTGCAAACTCCAAATCCTGAGCACTGAAATGTATGGATTCGAAATGGGCATTATAAATTCTAAGGGTATCGGTACCCACCAGAACATCTGTAAAAATACACAGATTTTTACGTGAATTCGGGAAATTAATTCGTCCCTTGTTAACTATTGGAAAAGAAGTTAGAGTTGCCAGACCAAATTCATTGACCTTTTTAGATACAACTGTAGATTCGGCATGAACATTCTTTGTTTTCAGGAAAGTTACCAGTGTATCCTTGGTTTTGAACTTACCACTGACATCATGCACAAATTCCTGGAAGCAAATAATATCCGGTGATTCATTCTGCAAAAATTTGAAGATCTTGTTGCGCTTGGAAGTATTGGACACCCAATTCTTATCATAACTATACAAGTCAAAATTTTTGACGTTATAAGATATCACCTTAAAATAATCTTTATCCACCACGGCTTTACTGCCTGAATGGAACTGAAAAGACGCCATGATCTGGTTGAATCCCAGTATAATGGTTACCAAAGAAAATAAGGAGAATTTCATTCTGATGAACAACCACAGGACTACAAAAACAAGATTGGCGAGTAAAATATAAGGGAAGGCAAGACCAGCAAAAGCAGGTATCCAAAATTTCACAGGGCTTACATAACAAGACAAATACGAAAGTAGCAAGGCAATAATAACCAGAAAATTGAGTCCCAAAAGCACTTTGAGCCAAAATCCCGTTCCCTTTTTACTTTTTCCCATAATCTATCCTTTAACTGTTTTTGCTGGCTTTAAACAACAATTCCTTGTCTTCCTTACTTAAACTTTCGTAACCCGACTTCTTTATCTTGTCCAGTATCTCATCAATCCGCTGCTGGTTCACTTTACGCTGGTAATTAAACTCATCATCGGTCATAGGCTTCTTCGAATAAGTAGCTTTCATTTTAGGCTTAGGCTTAAAAAGCTTCTTGAAAGGTGCCCAAAACTGGGTCAAGATCAGTCCTCGTTTTAATGCCAGTATATAAACGAATCCAAAGAAGGCACCTCCCAAATGTGCAATATGCCCACCCGGATTTCCTTTTTCTATGCTCAACAGGTCAAGCACTATATAAGCCACTGCCACCCATTTGAATTTGACCTGACCAATAAAAGGAAAGCGCAGATTGTAATCGGGAATGTAGGTGGCAATTGCAACCAAAACAGCCAGTACGGATGCCGAAGCACCCAATGCTACCGAAAGCGGCAACATACTGCTGAATGCCGGAAATACATTATAAGAAGCTACATAAAAGGCCGCACCGAATAATCCCCCAAAAATGTATACAATTAAGAGTTTTTTATTGCCCAGATATTCCTTAAAAATAATCCCTGCAAAATACAACATGATCATATTGAAAAACAAATGCCAGAGATTTTCGTGAAGGAACATATAGGTAAAAGCTGTCCACGGTTTGCTAGCCAGCATGTGTAAATCGGCAGGTACGGCTGTCCAATAAGTAAAGAGGGTAATATCGGCTACTCCGTAAAGTGAGGGGTCAATCTGAAAAAGAAAGAAATAGAGCTTGATCAAATTGACCAAAATAAATACGGCAATATTTATGATGATCAACCTCGAAAGCATAGACTTCCCGGTAAAGAAACGTTTTATGCCATCAAGGGGCGATGCCGGCCTCTGATTGAAATTTGAATTATTAAAATTGCTGAAATTTCCGAAATTGCTACGGTTCATAAAGATTACGTTTTTTATCCTTCTTTCTCCAGATCATTATTAAAATGAACCCAAACAACATTCCGCCCAAATGTGCAAAATGTGCCACATTGTCACCTGCTGAATTAGCTACCCCTGAAAACAACTCCAATGCACCATAAATGATCACAAACCATTTTGCTTTTATTGGGATGGCAAAATATACGTAGATCATAGTATTAGGAAACAACATCCCGAAGGCAAGCAATATTCCGAAAACAGACCCTGAGGCACCTATTGTAGTGCCGTTTATCAGACCATTCAATTCTCCCATCATAGGGTCAAGAAAATTCTTATCCTGCAATACCGCCTTATATCCATCGCTCATCACCATGCTTATCTGTTCAGCCGACATGGAAGCCTCAAGATGAGAAATCTGAAAGTAATTGACTGCCATCTGAATCATAATAGCACCCAATCCTGTAACCATATAATAAATGAGAAATTTCTTTGGACCCCAGACGTTCTCAAGAATATACCCAAACATCCAAAGTGCAAACATGTTAAAGAACAAGTGCCAAAATGTCGCGTGCATGAACATGTAAGATACCAGTTGGTAAGGTTTAAACAAGGGAGAGGTAAAATAATGCATCCCAAGGATATTATCCAAGTCAATAATATCTGCACTCTTCAACCCTAAAGTTGCCAGAAAAAACAGTCCGTTTATGATTAGCAGATTCTTTACCACCACGGGCAGCATACTAAAACCGGTCGGGCGGAATTGTTCGTAGCTCATTTTCTTTCGTTTTTAGTCATTAATACAATTGCACGGACTTATTTAAACTTCTTTTCAATTTCATCGAGGGGCAGAATAAAAATTATCTTCTTACCCGAAGGCGAGGTTTCAGGCATCTGACTTATAAACAATTCCCCTACCAAAGATTGCATCTCCTCATTACTAAGGTTTCTAAGTCCTTTTATGGCAAGGTTGCGGGCCAGGGAACGTGCCAGATTGTCCTTTTTATCCATTCGGGCATCCATCATGTTCTTTTTATAAGCTTCCAGCAAATGTTCCATAAGATCTTTTACGTCCTGCTTTTCAGCTTCGGGAGGCATGGCATTTACCACAAAGGTATTCTGACCGAAACTCTCCACCTCAAAGCCTGTCTTGCGGAGCTCGGACAGCATTTCACCCAATAACTCACTGTCGGATGGATTCAAAGTGAGGGTCTGGGGAAAAAGAAGTCTTTGGCTTTGTGATTTCTGCGACCCCATATCTTTGGAAAACTTATCATAAGCTATCCTTTCGCGGGCATTGGCCACATCAATGATCATCAGGCCTGATTTTACCGGAGTTACAATGTAGTTTTTCCCGTACATAAAGAAAGATGCTGTTACAGGCTCTTCCTTGGTGTGATGAAATAATTGTCCGCCCGATTCTTCCCTGTCGTTATGAATCGGGATGTCCCTGCCAATATTATACAGGGCTTCCCAGTTCTTGAGGTTCTTATCGGCAGGTTTGCTATAACTGCTATTGGAATGATCGGCGGGTGTGTTTATGAAGGGGTTATAATCTTTATTTACGGTTATTCCCGGCATTACAACCTGTCGGTTCTTATCAAAATCGCCAAAATCCATGGAGCGTTCTGTCTCAAAATCAAGACTGGGCGTAATATTGAAAGCTCCGAATGATTTACGGATAGCAGCTTTCAGAATACTATACACCGCCTTTTCATCCTGAAATTTCACTTCAGTTTTGGTAGGATGAATGTTCACATCAATGAAATTGGGGTCGACGGTCAGATAGATAAAATAGGACGCATACGCATTTTCAGGTATCAGTTCCGAAAAGGCTTTTTCCACCGCATGATGCAAATAAGGATGACGGATGTAGCGGTTGTTGACAAAGAAATATTGTTCGCCACGGGTTTTGCGGGCAAATTCAGGCTTTCCGATAAAGCCCGTAATATTCACTACCGTAGTCTTCTCATCCACGGCAATCAACCTTTCGCCATAATTTGTACCCAGTATGTGGTTGATCCTTTGGCGAAGGGTAGTCTTTTCAAGCCGGGTTACCAGTTTGTTGTTGTTATAAAAGGAGAAGGCGATATGCGGATATACCAGTGCCACCCGGTTGAATTCTTCAATAATATAAGTAGTTTCTGTTGCTTCGCTCTTCAGGAAATTCCTGCGGGCCGGAACATTGAAGAAAAGATTCTTTACCGAAATGGAAGTACCGGTTGAAGTGCTGCAGGCAGTATGCTCTTTTACGTCAGAGCCTTCGATGACGATTAGGGTTCCCAGATCGTCACTCTCCCTTTTGGTCTTCATCTCCAGTTGCGAAACCGCAGCTATCGATGCCAGTGCTTCGCCGCGGAAGCCAAAGGTCATCAGTTTGAAAAGATCATGAGCGTCGTTTATCTTGGAAGTGGCATGACGCTCGAAACACAAGCGGGCATCGGTTTCGGACATTCCCTGTCCGTTATCGACCACCTGAATGAGGGTTTTACCGGCATCTTTAATAATCAGTTGGATATCCGTCGCACCCGCATCTATCGCATTCTCCAGAAGCTCCTTTACCGCTGATGCCGGTCTTTGAACCACCTCGCCGGCAGCAATCTGGTTGGCAACATTATCGGGTAAGATCTTTATAATATCTGTCATTTTTCTTTATCCATCCAAAGATTATGCAAAATTAGGGATTTTATTTCAATAAAGGGACAGGTCATTCATTGTCATAAAATCAAAGGCTTTTAGGCTTTAGACATTTAGACTTTTAGGTAGAATGACATTAGGTTATTTGAACTACAAACTTCTTTGTGTAACTTTGTGAAATCCCTTTGTGTGACTTTGTGAAATAGCTATTACACGAAGTTTCACAAAGAACCTCAAAGTTTCACAAAGATCTGACGTCTTTTTTCTTCTTAATCAACTTAATCTACCCAATAAACTAATTACCCAAACTTAGCCATCTGGGGAGGATTTCACACAACATATTGTCTTTTACCATCAAAAAATGTATTAATTTTGCCCCCCTTAATTCACTAAAAACAACCTCATGAACTACCAAAAAGTGCTGGAATTAGCCGAACAATATAAAGATTATACCGCCAACAACCTGGCAGAACTGATACGCGCCAAATCGCTCAGCAGTGAAGAAAAAACGGTTGCTGAAGTTTTGAAGAAACAAATGCTGGATGCCGGTTTCGACGAGGTTTTCATCGATCCTTTGGGAAACGTGATCGGACGCATTGGCAACGGCATAAAGATTCTGGCTTTCGACGGACATATCGACACCGTGGATATCGGCAATATGGCCAACTGGACCTTCGATCCACTGGGCGGAGAGATCAAAGACGGTTTTGTACACGGTCGCGGAACGGTTGACCAAAAAGGCGGACCGGCAGCTTTCGTTACCGCCGGAAAAATTCTGAAAGAATTGGGGTTTGCCAATGATGCTACCATCTATTTTGTAGGCAGCGTGATGGAAGAAGATTGCGACGGATTGTGCTGGAAATACATCATAGAAGAAGACAAGATTGTGCCTCATACGGTCATCAGCACCGAACCTACCAACCTCAACCTATATCGCGGACACCGCGGACGCATGGAGATTGAGATCAGCTTCAAAGGTATCTCCTCGCACGGCTCGGCTCCCGAAAGGGGAAAAAATGCCATCTATATGGCTTCCAGAGTTTGTCTGGAGATAGAGAAACTGAACGAGCGTCTGGCTTATGATGAATTTCTGGGCAAAGGTTCTGTCACTTTGGCAGAGTTTGTTTCGGGCAGCCCTTCCTTGTGTGCTGTGGCCGATTATGCCAAGATACATCTCGACCGCCGCCTTACCTGGGGCGAGACCAAAGAAACTGCTATGGCCGAAGTGAACCAAATCATTGAAGGCATGGATGCCACATCAGAGATTTTATATTACCACGGCAAAGCTTTCACCGGGCTGGAATACGGCATGGAGAAGTATTATCCTACCTGGAAAATTGAAGAAAACCACCCCGCCGTGCAAACCGGAGTGACGGCCTATGAAGAGCTTTACGGCAAAAAACCTTTTATCGATAAATGGACTTTCTCGACCAACGGAGTTACCATCAACGGTATGTATGGCATTCCCGTGATAGGTTTTGGTCCCGGCAATGAAGTGTTGGCACATGCACCCAACGAGAAGGTTCCGGTGGAGGATTTGGTGATTGCATCGGCATTTTATGCTAATTACGCACTGCTATTCTAGAAATTCAATAAATTTAACCACAGAGTTACACAAAGAAAAAAACAGAGTTTCACAGAGTACTTAATGATTAAAAAACTCTGTGTACCTCTTTAAATACTCCGTGTTACTCTGTGGTAAAAAAATCAAATAATATGGAAAATATTCAAAACATCATCAACGAAATTAAAAAGAATCAAACCCAGCTTTTCGGCAAAGATTTCCTGCTTACATGGGACAAAACACAAGACGAACTCAACGTTATTCTGCTGGTGGCCGAAGCACTGAAAGCCATGCGCGCTCATAATATTTCGCCACGACTGTTCGATTCGGGTCTGGCTATTTCCAATTTCAGGGACAATTCTACCCGTACCCGCTTCTCGTTTTCCTCGGCCTGCAACCTGCTGGGCATGGGAGTTCAGGATCTGGACGAAGGCAAATCGCAGATTGCCCATGGCGAAACCGTGCGCGAAACTGCCAATATGATCTCCTTCCTTTCGGATGTGATAGGCATACGCGACGATATGTTCCTCGGCAAGGGCCATACTTATATGCTCGAAGTAGCCGAAGCGCTGGAAGACGGCTTTGCCAACAATGTGCTTCCGGTTAGACCTACCATAGTAAATTTGCAATGCGATATCGATCATCCCACCCAATCCATGGCCGACCTGCTTCATCTGAAAACCTATTTCGGTTCGTTGGAAAACCTGAAGGGCAAAAAGATTGCCATGACATGGGCCTATTCGCCCAGCTACGGCAAGCCGCTATCGGTGCCACAGGGCATCATTGGGCTGCTGACACGCTACGGCATGGAAGTTACCCTGGCGCATCCCGAAGGCTACGACCTCATTCCCGATGTGATGGACATTGCCGCCCAAAATGCCAAAGCCAGCGGGGGTAGTTTCAAGGTGGTGAATAGTATGGAGACCGCTTTCGAAGGTGCCGACATTGTGTATCCCAAAAGCTGGGCACCCTATTCGGTGATGGAACGCCGCACCGAACTCCTGCTCAACAGCGACCACGACGGATTGAAAAAACTGGAAAAAGAATGTCTGGAAAACAATGCCCGCTATAAGAACTGGGAATGTACCCCCGACAATATGAAGCTGACCAAAGAAGGCAAGGCCCTGTATATGCACTGCCTGCCCGCCGATATTTCGGGAGTTTCCTGCGCCCAGGGCGAAGTGGAAGCCTCGGTGTTCGAGAAGTACCGCCTCGACACTTACCGCGAAGCCGGTTTCAAACCCTATATCATAGCCTCCATGATTCTGGCCAGCCGTTTCGAAAATATCCCGCAGACGCTGGAGGGAATTTTAGAGAGAAATCATAAAAGGGTAGAAATTTAATAAAACGTAGGGGCGACCGGCAGGTCGCCCTTTTCATTTTCCAAAACACCAAAAGACAAATAAACAAAAGACAAATAATAACCAAATCCGAAAAATCAATTTCCAAACCGGGCTTAGCAAAGGTTTGGATTTTTTGAATTTCTTTTTTGTGATTTATTTGAAATTTGTAATTCGTGATTTGTTATTTGTGGTTCATTAATCTCTAAATTGACAGAACAATTATTGTATTGAATTTTCTTTATCATTATTTCTTTGCTAATCTATTTTGTTTATATTTGTGGTGATAAAATCATATCATTATGAAAACAATTCTAAAGGTTCTTTGCTTTGCAGCGATAATACAGTTCTCATTTCAGGCAAGCGCACAATGGCAACCGAGTAGTTCGGGACTTCCTTTAGGAATAGTTATCTGCTATGCGGAATCATCAGGAGTTATTCTTGCTGGGACAGCAACAGGAGTTTTCGCAACAAATAATTTTGGAAATTCATGGTATTATTCAAGTTCAGGAATTAATGCAACCAATAAAATGATTTCTTGTTTTGGCAAGAATTCGGCAGGTATTTATGCATCGGTGGGCTATCTAATATATTTTTCAAACAATAGCGGGACTTCGTGGTCACAGATTTATGATTTTGGAACTTCAAATAGGATACAAGCTTTAGTTACGAAAAATGACACTCTTTTTGCCGCTACCTATGAAGGAGGTGTTATGATGTCAGCCAATAATGGAGCAAGTTGGCTACCTGCAAATGCTGGACTTACAACCAATAATGTATCGTCCATTTTAGTCAAAGGACAATATTTATTCGCCGGAACAGCAACTGAGGGTGTTTTTATGTCGGGTAATTCAGGAGTAAATTGGACATCTGTTAATACAGGCATGCCAGCGGCAAGTTCAATTAATTGTTTAGAAACGGATGGTAACAATGTTTTTTCAGGAACAGGTCTATGGTACTATCCTAACATTTATCCGGATGGCTTATATTTTTCATCCAATAACGGAAGCAACTGGATACAGTCAAATATTCCAACAAATAAGAGTGTTATCGATATTCTAAGTGTCGGTAATATTGTTCTTGCATCAGAGGAAAACATATTTCGCTCGTTGGATCATGGCGCGACATGGTCGGTTTTTATGAATGGAATTGATACATCAGGCTATCTAGGTGCCCGATTTTTCTTTGAGTCCGGGAATTATATATTCTGTTCATTTGAAACAGGACAAGATACTATTGTTTTGTACCGAATAAATAAGGATGAAGTACTAACTGTTAACGAAACCCCCAACCCCAACTATTCCGTCTCCCTCTCCCCCAACCCCACCTCCGGCTCCATCCACATGCAAATTCCTGAGCAATTTGGCTTAATCAAATCCATAGAAATTTACAACAGCATAGGCCAATTGCAAACCCGGAAAACCGGTGAAACCAATCTCGATATCAGCAGCTATCCTACCGGATTGTATTTTGTGATAGCAACCAATACAAAAGGGGAAACGCTGAGGGCGAAGGTGGTGAAGGAATAGCTGATGACAACCACATTTTTTCACTGGCACAGGTCTGGTGAAGCAATAAATCGCTCCGCAAA